>CAZJVS010000017.1:0-80750 GCA_964549445.1 uncultured Planctomycetaceae bacterium | reverse complement strand
GCAGTTGGGGCAGATGATGGTGGGTTCGGGCATAGGCGTTGTTCCGAGTGCGTTGGATGAAGAATAAGGGAATGCGGGGCGGGGATTCCAGCGGGGGCGGGCGGGAATTTTGCGAAGTGGGCAGATTGTTGGGAAAAACATTGATAAAGGCGGGGGGATCGAGAGTCCGAGGCCGTTTGTCATTGGTTATTGGTTATTTGTCATCTGTCATTGGAGAGATGCGCGGACGACCGACTGGCGGACAGTCGAAAATCATCACGTCCGCAGTCAACAGCTGGGGAAGACCCCCCGTTGTCCCCCTTTGCTAAAGGGGGAAGTTTGCGGAGGAGGAGTCGGCTGCGCCGACGGCCCTCACCCTAGCCCTCTCCCATGGCGAGAGGGGAGGTTGCCCTCACCCCAGCCCCCTCCCCGGGGAGAGGGAGTTGGCGGGGCGGTTTTGTTGGAAGAAACATTGATAAGGGCGGGGGGATCGACTTCGGAGTCAAGGGAAAAATGTGGCGGTGGCGAAGGGTTGCAGCGCGGGGTCGTTGGGGTCGGCGCTGAAGAAGACGCGGTCGGAGGAGGAGTCGTTGGAGGGGGCGGCGCTGAATTGGAGGCGGAAGGATGCGATGGGCCGGCCGGCGGCGATGTCGGCCTTGACGAAGCTAGTGACGTCGAGATCGACTGTCTGGGTTGTCGTGTCCTGGGCGATGGTGGCGATGGCGGCGTCGAGCGTGCTGCCGGTGAACTGAGCGGCGGCGATGCCGGCGACGACGTCGACGTGGTCGACGGAGATTGAGCCAAAGTCGTCGTAGGGGTTGCCGAACGGGGTTTCCTTGATGAGGCGGAGTACGACTTTGGTGACGTTGGCGCCCGGGGGAATCGCGCCGAGTGTGACGCTGACGATACTTCGTTCCGCGATATCGCCGCCCGTGTCGCCCAGCGAGACGGTTTTGTTTGTCGACATTGGGACGTAGTAGCCATCGCTCTGGATGGAGCCGGTTCGATCGAAGGCGACATCGAGGCGGGTGGACTGCGTGAAGAGGCCGATGTCGCAGCCGGGGGCGGCGAACATGAGAACGACGATGGCGGCCAAGTTGCGCAGCGCGCGATTAGGGCGACCCTGCGATACGGACGTGAGTGACGAAGTCATTCGATAACCCTCAGCGCGGCCAGTCCAGTGTCGATCGAGTTTGCGAGGCGCCCGGAGGTCCGTGGCATTGTACTCCGATCGGCGGTGAATCCCAAACGATTGTCGGCATTGTGTAGTGGGATTGCGGTGCGGACGACCCACCGATCAGGGTGCGGAACGTGGCGGCGGAGTTGGGGGGCGGGCTGCGTTTGCTGCGTTTTGCGCGCGAGTGGTTTCTGACGCGGACTTTGTGCTTGCGGAAAAGAAACCGACCGACGCGACTGCGACCCAGAGTAAGGCGATGATGAGTATGGCTCCGACAAAGATGTTTCTCAGCCGCATGTTAACACCCGTCATTGATTGTTGGGGGGTTTCTGCAACTGCTGGTTGAAGAATTCCGCGATGCGGCATTCGACGAGGAAGCGGGTGGTGGGGTCGGGGAGGAGGTGGGTTACGTTTGCGAGGGGGACGAACTCGAAGGGTTTGCTGTTGCGGTTGAGGGCGTCGGTGAGGCGGAGGGAGTTGCCGAAGTAGACGTTGTCGTCGGCGGTGCCGTGGTGGATGAGGAGGGGGCGGTGAAGCTCGGGGGCGTAGGTGAGGAGTGAGCTTTTCTTGTAGCCGTCGGGGTTGGCCTGGGGTGTGTTGAGGTAGCGCTCGGTGTAGCAGGTGTCGTAGTCGGTCCAGTCGGCGACGGGTGCTCCGGCGGCGCCGGCGGCGAAGACATCTCCGCGGTGCATGGTGGCGAGGGCGGAGAGGTAGCCGCCGAAGGACCAGCCGGTGATGCCGACGCGGTTGAGATCGAGTTCGGGGTACTTGTTGCCGAGGGCTTTGAGGGCGGTGACCTGGTCGTCGAGCGGGACGCCGGCGAAGTTGCCGTAGACGGCGCGCTCCCAGGCGCGGCCGCGGTTCTGGATGCCGCGGTTGTCGGTGGAAAGGACGATGAAGCCCTGGTCGGCGTACCACTGCTGGAGGAAGAATGGGCGGGCGTCCTTGAAGACGACGCCTTCGCTGGGGCCGCCGTAGACGTAGAGGATGACGGGGTATTTGCGGCCGGGGGTGAAGTTGCGCGGGCGGACGATGGAGGCGTCGAACTCGTTTTTCGGGCCGACGCGGAGGTATTCGACGTTGGGGACGAAGGGAGGCGTTTCGGCGACGGACGGGAGCGGGCGAGGGGGCAGCGAGCCGTCGAGGCGGCAGACGATTTTGGCGGGCATGGCGCGCGGGCCGCTGACGGAGACGATGGCGGTGTTGTGGTCCTTGGCAATGTTTATTGACGTCTGGGCGGCGAGCTTTTCGTCGTAGCCGCCTTTGGGCCTGGGGCGGTCGACTTCGAGGCGATCGAGGTGGAGGGTCCAGACGTCTTTGGTGGTGGGGTCGGTGCAGCCGGAGACGTAGACGAGGCCGCGCGGTTCGTCGACGTGGAGGACGTCGTTGAGTCGGAAGGAGTTGTCGTTGAGGGCGCGGAGGGGCTTGCCGTTGGCGTCGTGGAGCCAGAGCCGTTGCTCGCCGTCTTTTTCGGTGATCCAGAGGAAGCCGTTGCCGGAGTCGAGCCACAAGATGCTGGACTGGCGATTGACCCAGGTGTCGTCGTGTTCGCGGACGAGTTCGGTGGTGGCGCCGGTGGCGGGGTCGATTTTCAGCAGAAGCTCGTCTTTCTGGTCGCGCGAGAGAACGATGATGGTGGGCGGGGCGTTCTTCGGCCAGGCGGCGACAGCGAGGTATGGGTACTTGTCGGCGTCCCACTTGACGGGGACGGCGGGGTTGTCGGGGCGGAGGATGTTGAGCGAGACCTTTGCATTGTTGGCGCCGGCGCGGGGATAGCGCCAGGACTGGGGCGGGACGTAGGGCTTGGCGGGGTCGGCGATGTAGAGGGTTTCGACGTCGCGGAGGTCGGAGTGCTGGACGAGAAGAGTCGATGAGTCGGGTGACCACCAGTAGCCGCGCGAGCGATCGAGTTCTTCCTGGGCGACGAACTCGGCGAGGGCGTTGGGGGTGTCGGCGGTGCCGCCGGTGGTGAGGCGCTCGGACTGGCCGGTGCGCCAGTCGGTGCGATGGAGGTCGTTGTCGGCGACGAAGGAGACCCAGCGGGCGTCGGGGGAGAAGTGGGGATCGAGGGCGCCGGGGACGATCGAGAGCTCGTGGATTTTTTCGCCGTCGCGTTCGAAGACGTAGAGCTTGCCTGAGAGGGCGATTAGGATGAGCTTGCCGTCGTCGGAGAGCTCGTAGCCGGCGAAGCCCTGAGCGGTGATGCGCTGGCGTTCGCGGCGGGCTTTCTCTTCGACGGTAAGATTCTCCGATGCGCCGCCGAGGAGCTTGGCGGCGGTGAGGAGTTCGCGGGTCTGGCCGGTGGCGACGTCGAAGGCGTAGAGGTTTTGCACGCGGTCACGCGGGCCGGAGCGCAGGAAGAGGACCGTGGCGCCGTCGGGGGTGATCTTGATGGCGTTGGGGCGTCCGAGCATGAAGGAGCGGGTTTCGGTGATGCGACGGAGTTCGTCGTCGCGCTGCTGGCGCGAAGTGAAGTGGGCGCCGGGTGCGATTGGCTTGGCGCAGCCGGCTAGGAGGAGGACGGCGAGAGGGAACAATGCGATGGGGAGGCGTCGTTTGATCATGGCGGCGATTGTAACATGCTTACGCGGCTTGACTTCCATCGATGGGGCTGATTTTGTTTTGGGGATTGGTGAAGCATAGAATGGATGGTCTCGCACAACGGAGAGCGACGGATCGAATGACGGGAAAAAAGCTGCACGCATTAAAGCGAACGGCGTTTGTCGGACTGATTTTCATGATGGGGTGCGGGAACGATTTGTTCGCGCCGTTTATCGTTGCGCCGGCCGAGACGGACGTTGTCATCGGCGGGATCAGCAACCTGCAGCCGTTCTTCGGGACGCTGCAGTGCTCGCCGGAGTCCAAGACGGATAACGGCGTGTTCCTGCTGGCGAGTTGCGGGTGCGGCGACTGGCGGGTGTTATTCAAGCCGAAGAACGGCGGCAAGCAGGTTCAGTTTCCGATCTTGTTCTATTCGGATGGCGCGTATTCGCCGACGGGCGAGGTGGCCGTGTACGGGGTTGACGGCGACAAGGGCTTCAGCGGACGGGTGAACCAGGAGGCCGGGACCGTCAGCGGGAAGGGGATGAACGGATTCTTCCGGACGTATGCGAGTGCGGCGCGGACGGATGCACATTCGCAGCCGGTCGAGGCGTGCGTGTTGTGTCATGTGGGGGAAGATCCGATCTATCCGCTGCCGGATACGCATCCGCAGGATTACAAAACGAATCCGAATGTGTGCTTGAACTGTCACTCGGCGAACGGGATCTAGGCGACAAGTATTCATAACAGAATGAAGAGGCCCGCGGCCGGGTGGCTGCGGGCCTTTTTTCTTTTCTGTCCGGAGCGCCGGCGTTAGAGGGCTTGCATGAAGGCGACCAAGTCCTTCTTTTCTTCAGCGGTGAGCTTCAACTCCTGTATCAGGTTGAAGAATTCGACGGTGTCTTCCAGCGTCAGCAGGCGGCCGTCGTGGAGGTAGGGCGGCGAGTCTTTGATGCCGCGGAGGGGGAAGGTCTTGATGGCTCCGTCGCCGACCGCCATCTCGCCGTTGATCATCTGGGGCTTGTAGAATCGCTCGGTCTGCAGGTCGTGCATGAGATTGTCGGTGTAGTAGGGGGCGGGGTGGCAGCTCACGCAGTTGGCCTTGCCGAAGAAGAGTTCCTGGCCGCGCTTTTCGGCGTCGGTCGCTTTCTTCGGATTGAGCTTGCCGTCGATGCCGAGTTTGGGGGCCGGCGGGAAGTCGAGGATTTCCTGGAACTCGGCCATGAAGTGGACCTGGCTGCCGCGCTCGAGGATGTTGACGCCCTTCTTTGTGGCAATGACGGGGTCGCCGTCGAAGTAGGCGGCCCGCTGCTCGAACTCGGTGAAGTCTTCAACCGATTTTAGTGCGCGTTGCGAACCGAAGAGACGCTGGATGTTGACGCCGCGGAGCGAGGGGGCCTCAATGCGGTGGCGGAACTCCTGGGGGCGGATGTCGCCGACGAGGTGGGTTGCGCCGTTGGTGTGGCCGTTCACGTGGCAGTCGAAGCAGGTGACGCCGCGGCTGGGGTCGATAGTTCGGCGGTCTTCGGTCTGGTTGAACTGCTGCTGCGGGAAGGGCGTGACGAGGAGGCGGAGGCCTTCAATCTGCTTGGGGTTGAGGATGCCGTTGAAGAGCTTGTAGTAGTTGTTGATGGTGACGACCTGACCTTTCGAGACGTCGCCGAGGTCTTTGCGGGTGGTGAGGAAGATGGCGGGCGGCAGCTCGGGGAGGAAGTGCGTGGGAATGTCGAAGTCGAGGTCGAAGCGGGTGAGTTCGCGGTTTTCCTGCTTCTTGATTTCGTCGATCATTTCCTTGCTGAAGACCATCCCGCCTTCGGAGTGGTTGGGATGCGGGAGGGGCATGAAGCCCTTGGGGAATGCGCTCTTGTCGAGGATCTCCTCGGGGGACATGCCGCCGAGCTTGTCCCAGGTGAGGCCCTCGGCGAGCTTGGCGCGGGGACCGGCCTGGACGGCTTTGCCGCGGCTCATCTTGACGCCGTTGGCGGGTTTGTCGGAGAGGTCGTAGCGCTCGTTGAGCAGGTCCATCTGGCGCTTCATGATGTCGGCCTTGGCGGCTGACATTTTCTGGATGGTGGTTTCGATGTCCTGTTTGATGTCGACGGGGGCGTAGCTGCTGGGCTGGTCGGCCGAGGCGACGAGCCAGGAGAGGCCGACCGTGGAGATGAGGACGATGGTGGCGCGCTTCGCGCCGATATTTTGGTTGATCATGATTCTTCCCTCGAAACGAGAATGAGTTGACTTCCAAACCGCGCGCGCCTCCGGACCGAGGCGACGGACGGCGATCGTGCAACGATTCGCCGGACCGTGCGGGAGTATAGTCGTCGCGATTGGGCGCGTGCCACGACTCGGCGCGGCGGCTTGACAGCAACGCGGGGTGAATCTAGTTTTCCGGTCGGTTTTGGCGGCTTCGGCAGCAACGGCTGCTGATGCAAGAGTCATCCCGTCTGTGAATCGGGCAGCATCGGCCTATCGCCCGAGAAAGGAAAGCGCGTCATGTCGAAGGGCACCGCGGCGTGCGTGGCGGAAGGAGTTGGAGCGTTCGCGCTGAGTTTTATCGGGGCGGGCGTGATCTGCATGGACGCGAAGATGGGGGCGGGCGGGCCGGGGCTGCTTGGGATCGCGATTGCGCATGGGTTGATACTGTCGATTGCGGTTTCGGCGGCGATGAATATTTCAGGCGGGCATATCAACCCGGCCGTAACGGTGGCAATGCTGGTAACGGGCCGAGTGAAGGGCGGGACGGCGATCTCCTACATCGTGTCGCAGTGCATCGGGGCGACGGTAGCCGGATTGCTGGTGGCGTTCATCTTCAGCGGGATGAAGACGGGCAGCGGCGCGATGGTTGCGGCGGCGTGCAATCTGGGCACGCCGAATTACAACCCGGCCGAGCTGTCGATGGCGAAGGCGATTTTGATCGAAGCGTTTCTGACGTTCCTGCTGGTGTTTGCAATTTTTGGGACGGCGGTTGATCCGCGTGCGCCGAAGCTGGGCGGATTCGCGATCGGGTTGACGATCGCGTGCGACATCCTTCTGGGCGGGCCGCTGACGGGCGGGGCGATGAACCCGTCGCGGACGTTCGGACCGGGAATTGTGGCGGCGTTCGGCGGAAACCTCTCGACGTTCTGGCAGCAGCAGCCGGTCTATTGGATCGGGCCGTGCGTCGGGGCGGTGCTGGCGGCGTTCATCTATGACGCTTTCATTATGGAGAAGCGGCCGGCGTAACGGCTGCGGTTCAATTGATACCGGATTGAAGGAGAAGTTCATGCGCGGTCGCGTGGTTTGCGGCGGTTTGATTCTGGCGGCGTTTGCTGCGGGGTGCTCGGACTACGGGCTGGGGATGCAGGGCGCGAACATCGGGATGAACCTTGCCAAGGACTCGACCTACCTTCGGATCGAGCTGGACGGGCACGATGCCGAGCAGAACACGTTGAAGAAGGCGTACTCGGGTTATTCGGAGTGGAAGGTCAAGGAGCAGGTCAGCGAGACGCCGAAGCTCAAGTTCGAAATCACCAAGCCGGACAAGCTGGGGCGGATCACGATGGTGACGGTGAGCATCTTCCAGGGGTTCAATGCGGACTACTCGCACCAGCCGGAGTTCACGATTGTTGCGAAGAACACGGACCCTGAATCGCAGATGAAGCCGGACACGGTGTACGACCTTGGGAATCCTGGGTCGGGATTCCGCGTGATGAATTTGACGAACCAGGAAGTGAGCGGTGTGACGCTCAAGCCCGGGATGAAGTACAAGCTGGTGCTGACGGTGAAGGCGGATAAGAGCGAGAACGCGCAGGTCGAGTTCGAGACGAACTAGCCGCGCTGATGCACGCAGGGGGGCGGCCGACGAGGGCACCGGCCGCTACGCGAAGGCCGTTGTGCTATTCTGCAACGGCGAATGTTTGATATTGGCGACACAATTGTGGCCGTGAGTTCGCCGCCGGGGGGGGCTGCGCGCGGGATTTTGCGTCTGTCGGGACCGCGGGCGATTGAACTGGCGGAGGAGGTCTTCACGCCGGACGCGCGCGGTCTGACGGCGCGGACGCGCATCGGCGGAACCGTTGAAGTTGCGGGCACGCGGCTGCCGGCGGCGGCCTTCGTATTTCGCAAGCCGGAGAGTTACACCCGAGACGATCTCGTCGAGCTGCACCTGATGGGCGCACCGGGGGTGTTGACGCTGCTGCTTGATCGGCTCGTGGCAGGTGGGGCCCGGCGCGCGGAGGCGGGCGAGTTTACCGCGCGTGCCTTTGTGGCTGGTGGATTGGATCTGTCCACAGCGCAGGGCGTCAGCGCGACGATCGCAGCCCAATCGGACGCACAATTGCACGCCGCACGGCGGATGCTCGAGGGAGACCTGTCCGATCTGGCGCGGACGACGCGCGAAGAGCTGGGCGAGCTGTTGGCGCTGGTGGAGGGGTCGCTCGACTTCGCGGATGAGCCGATCGAATTCATCACGGCGGCGGAATTGCGGGCACGACTCGGCGGTACTTCGGAACGGCTGACGGCGACGCTGGCTGCGGGGGCTTCGGCCGAGCGGTTCGGCGAGTTGCCGCGCGTTTTGCTGAGCGGCGCTCCGAATGCCGGGAAGAGTTCGCTGCTGAATCGACTGACGGGGCTGGATCGGGCGATTTGCTCGCCCGTCGCGGGGACGACGCGCGACTGCCTGGCGGCCCCGATTTCGCTGGCGACGGGGGAGGCGCTGCTTCTGGACGTGGCGGGGCATGACGTGGCTGACGACGAATTGGACGCGGCGGCGCAGCGGGCGGCGCGGCGCGCAGCGGAGACGGCCGACCTCGTATTGCGGGTCGTTGATGCGAGCGGCCCGATTGAGATTCAAGAGGACTCCGATCGCGGTTGCCTGTTCGTGTTGAACAAAGTGGACTTGATCGATGTGGGGACGTTGTCAGAGTGGATGGAATTGTTTCGCAGCGGGTCAGGCCGGGCGGCGGCGGCAGTCAGCGCGCGGACGGGATTCGGTTGCGAGGCACTGCGAGCGGCGATCGAGGAGCGACTCGGACGACGGACGACCGACGCGCGCGAGGGTCAGCTTGCGCTGGCGGCGGAGCAACGCGAAGGGCTCAGCGGCGCGATCGCCGCGATCGAGCGGGCGAAAGACCTGGCGCGGGTAGAGAATGCGATCATCGAGGTGGCGGAGTTGATCGCTCTGGAGCTTCACGAGGCGTCGGGGCAGCTCGGGCTGCTGGTGGGGGAGCTTGTGCCGGATGAATTGCTGGGGCGGATCTTCGCGCGATTCTGCATCGGGAAGTAGGCGTCGGGGGAAGCTCTACGGCTCGAGACGCTGGCTGGTACCGCGGCCGAGTTCGATGCCGACGAAGTTGAAGAACTGATCCTGGGAGAGACGCGGAATGCCCAGGGCCTGGCCGTGGCGGATGGAGCGGTCGTAGAAGACGGCGTCCTTTGCGGCGCGACGGGTCTTGGTCGCGGCGGTCTGATCCCTGGCGCCGCCGGCGGGGGCCGGACCTGCATCGGGCCGGCGACCGCGAATCACGTAGTCGGTGGTTGCGTCGACATCTTCGACCACATCGCCGCCGAAGCGCTTCACGAAGGCGACGATCTTGTCGTAGGCGGCCGGATCGGACGCACCGTCGTAGTCGGAGTCGAAGTCGCCGATGATGACGAAGCGCGGACGCTTGGATTTCATCCGGCTGAGAAGGATGTTGCCGACAAGGTCGTCTTCGAGGATGGGCTCGTCGGCCGGCGGGGGCGTGACGATGCGACACTCGGCGGTGTGGGCGCCGACTCCGACGACTTCGAGGGTGGCCTTGCCGTGGCCGTCGGGCGGGACGGGCTTCTCATAGGAATAGACGGCGAAAGGCATGCCGAGCTTGACGCCGTCGACCTTGCCGAGGTCGATGTGGACGATGGGGTCGCCGGGTCGGGCACGAAGAATCCTGCCGACGGGCTTGCGGGCCGTGTCGAGTTCGTTCGTGCCCTCGGGGCCGGGCGAGCGGTAGGCGGCGAGCAATTCGGATTGCTGGGCCATGGTTTGCTCGTACTTGCCCATGGCGGCCTGATGGGCTTCGGACTGACTGCGCATGTCGGCGGCGAGCTTGGTCAGCTCGTCCTTTTTGGCGGAGATATTCTTGCCCAAGTCGTCGATTTCGGCGGTCTTGGTCTTGTTGAAGTCGTCCTTGTCGGCGGAGATGCGGGCGACTTTCTTGTCGAGTTCGTCGAGCTTGGTCTTGAAGTCCTCTTCCAGTTCTTTGTTGCGGGCCTGGGCTTCTTCGAGACGTTTGTTGGTCTCGTCGAGGGCGGCGGCGGAGGCGGTCTTGGCCTGGTTCTCGGCTACAAACCACTCGTACATCACCTGCAGGGCGGGGATCGCGCCGGTCGAGCGTCCGATCTGTTCGGCGTTGGGGACCTTACCGCCGGAGGCAATGTCATCGACGATGGCATTCCACTTGGTTTCGACCGTCTGGGTGTTGTCGTCGGCGACGCCCGTCAGGCGGGTCGACATGGCGCGAAGCGTCTCGTACATGAGCTTGGCCAGCGACTTGTTCGCCGAGGCGGCCTGGCTCTGCATGGC
Source organism: uncultured Planctomycetaceae bacterium (assembly GCA_964549445.1). Taxonomy (GTDB): domain Bacteria; phylum Planctomycetota; class Phycisphaerae; order UBA1845; family UTPLA1; genus SpSt-539. Next base: position 70,512 of record CAZJVS010000017.1, on the reverse strand, counting down.
CGTGATGGCGGGGACGCCGGCGTCGGGGCCGAGGGCCGACTTCAGCTTGTTCTGCGCGGTCGTGACTTCCTGCCGGAGCTGTTCCTGGTTGGTGAACATGAGCACGAGGAAGGTCGTGCTGGCGAGGAAGAGGCAGACAAAGACGATCAACCAGACGTGAACGCCCGTGATCCCGCTGGCACGCTGCTGGGGCCGTGCGCCGGCCATAGGAAACTCCTGTTAGTTGGGACTGAACCCGTCGGGGCAATTCGTGAGGTTACGTTCCCGCGTGTCGGGGGCTGGCCGTCGCATTCGGCTGTTCCGAACGGCGGCTGGTGAGGCAACTACCCGTCCCCGTCGCACCGACACGCATGGGGTTGTCTTATTCACATTGAAGTATCGGCATTCGGGGGCGGCATGTCAATTCGCCGTTACGGCGCGTGACACCGCGCAAAAACTGCGAGAAATCGGCAGGAACCGCGCATGGAGGCTTAACGAAATTTTCACCGGAAACTGACGCCGCGGACATCGGGTCCTAACGAAGCAGGTCTAGGATGCGTGCCATGTCGTGGTGGTCGCGGCGCGGTTCCGGCATGCGGCGAGCCCTTACGACCGATCCGGAAGCGCGTGGCTCGCCGGTTAGCCGTAGTGACACACCGATTCTACTCTGCTGTCTGTTGAATTCGGGCAGTCCTGCCAGCTGCCCGTAGGGGACGGAGCGACGGTTTCCGGCGATGGAGAGGGGAAGGGAGCCGTTGAGGCCCGCGGTCGAGCACCGGCCGCGGGCCTTCTTTGTTTGCTTGACGACGTGGGTGGGGAACTCTATATTTCGTTATATGGCGAAATATAGGAGATAAAAGTGCGGGAGTTTCTGGCGATTACGAATGCTCTGGCTGACGAAAGCCGAGTGCGGATCCTCGCGTGCCTGGGGGGTGGCGAGCTGTGCGTTTGCCAGATCATCGCGTTGCTGGAGCTGGCGCCGTCGACGGTTTCGAAGCACCTGACTCTGCTGAGGGCGGCAGGTTTGATCGAGAGTCGCAAGGAGGGGCGGTGGATGCACTATCGACTGGCGGAAAACGAGGGCGGGCCGGTGGTGCGGCGGGCGCTGGGGTGGCTGCGCGGGTCGTTGGAGGGCGATGCGAGAGTCGCGGAGGACCGGCGTCGGCTGAGGACGATACTCGCGATCGATCCAGAGAAATTGTGTTGCATGCAGCGGGAGGGGGAGTCGTGCTGTCCGCGGCCGCGGCGGACGAGTCGAGCGGCGGTGTAGAGAGGCATCCAGGGAGTTGTGTGATGAACTCGATCATAAATGCGGTTCGCGACAAGTATGCGGCGGTGGCCGGATCGGGGCTGTCGAACGACCATGCGGGCGTGCGGGCCGTCGCGGAGGCGTTTGGATACACGGCGGCGGAGCTGGAGTCGATCCCGGCAGAGGCGAACATGGGGCTTTCGTGCGGGAACCCGATCGCGACGGCGAACTTGCGTCCCGGGGAGGTCGTTGTCGATCTCGGGTGCGGCGGAGGACTTGATGTGTTTCTGGCGGCTGCGAAGGTGGGGCCCGCGGGGAAGGCGATCGGGATCGACATGACGCCGGAGATGATCGAGCGGGCGCGGGCGAGCGCGGCGCGAGGGGTTGGCGGCCAATCCATTACCAACGTCGAATTTTATCTGGCATCGATCGATCGGCTGCCGCTGGCCGACGATTCGGTCGATGTGGTGATCTCGAACTGCGTGATCAATCTTGCGCCGGACAAGCGGGCGGTTTTGCGGGAGATTCAGCGCGTGCTCAGGCCGGGCGGGCGGGTGGCGATCAGCGACATTGCGTTGAAGCGTCCGCTGCCCGGCGAGTTGGCGGCGGACGTGATGGCTTACGTCGGATGCATTGCCGGGGCGATTTTGATTGAGGACTACAAGACCGCGCTGTCCGAGGCGGGCTTCGGTTCGGTTGCCGTCGTCGACTCCGGAAACGACCTGAACGCATACACGAAGGTTGAGAACCAGAGCGGATGCTGCTCGGCGCCGCGGGTGGAGTCGGAGACGTTGCCGGTGGCGGGTTCGGAACGACTGCACGATCGGCTCGGGGAGCTGTTGAAGCGATACAACGTCAATGACTTCGCGGCGAGCGTGCGCGTGCTCGCGGTCAAGGCGGCGTGAGTCGGCGGGAGGCGGTTGTGATTGACGCACGTGCGGGAGTGGTTTTCGCCATTGCGGCCGCGGTTGGCGCGATTGGAAGCGGATGCAAGCCGGCGGAGTCTTCGCCGATGAAAGGAACTCAGCAGAAGAAGAGCGTGATCATCCTGTGCACCGGGAACTCGTGCCGGTCGCAGATGGCGGAGGCGTTCTGGAAGAAGCTTGGCGGGGCGGAGTGGGAGGTCTTGAGCGCCGGGACGAAGCCGAAGTCGGAGGTTTATCCGCTCGCGGTGAAGGCGATGGCGGATAAGGGGATCGACATCAGCGGGTATCGGCCGAAGGGGCCGGAGGCGTTTCTGGATCGGCGGTTCGATCTGGTGATTATGGTTTGCGACAACGCAGAACGGGAGTGCCCGAGTTTCCGGAATGCGGCGAAACACCTGCACTGGCCGTTTGATGATCCGCCCAAGGCGGCCGGGGATAGTGAGGCGAAGCTGACAGTGTGTCGGCGGGTGCGGGACGAGATTGAGGCGAAGATCAAGGGTTATCTCGGGGGCGGTTGACGAGGGGATTGAATACCGACTCGGAAGGAGCTGAACGGAACGCACCGAGTGTTCGTCGGCCGGCGGGGGCGCCGGCCGCTACTTCAGTCGGATCCTCTGGATGAGTGCATGATGTGGAGGCCGACGAGGCGGGCGACGAAGACGGCGAGGTAGAACTGGCCGAGGATGCCCTCGAGGGCCGCCATGTGTCGCGCGAGGTGGGCGACGGGCATGACGTCGCCGTAGCCGAGGGTGGTGAGGGTGGTGAAGCTGAAGTAGATGAGGTCGGTGTCGCGGTCGAAGGCGGCGGGGGTGATTGCGGGTTGCGTCGTCGATGCGTGGATGCCGGCGAAGGCATTGGGGTGGATGAGGCCGATCAGGGTGTAGAGGTTGGCCCAGGTGAGGCCGATGAGCAGATAGCCGGATGCGCCACCGAGGACGACGTCCCAGGTGACGCGCTTTTCCCGGAGGATGCCGCGGATGATCAGGCCGGCGGCGAACATGAAGAAAATGGAGTAGGCGGCGGCGGCGACGATGTAGATGCGGCGGTCGTGGTAGGCGTAGCCGATCCAGTTGGCGAGGAGCGTGACGGCGGCGAGCGGGAGGGCGAAGTAGAGGGGGCGTCGCTCGCGGCTGATCGCGTAAATCGTGGCGAGGAGGATGACGGTGCTGGCGACGTCGAGGACGGCGTAACCGACACCGTAGTCTTCGGCGAGGGGGGAGGCGATGAAGAGCAGCAGCAGGGCGGTGAGGAGGTAAACGTACTTTCCGCTGGGGCGCTTGAGGGGGATGGCGGCGGGGGTGGACACCGTGGGTTCCTGTGTCGGCCTTGACGAGGGCGGATTCTGGCGGAAGGAAGTGGCGGTCACAAGTTGCGGGAGTGGATAGAATGCGCGCGGGGACGCGGCAACTCGGAGGCGAGTCTATGGTAGCTGGGCGGCGCTGGTCGGTTTGGGTGGCGGCGATGGTGGTCGCGTTGATCGTCGTAGCGGGGCCGGGGTGCACTAATGATCGAAAGCAATTGAATGAGCATCAGCGGGTGCTGGACTCGGAGAAGGATTGACTTGGATATGACTTGCGGGCATCGCCGGAGCGGTGCCCGGAATGTGGATTGCAAGCCGGGGTCGGATCGGGGACAACAACGCCCGATCTATGACGACAGCGAATGTGACTCGATTCGTCATCCGCCACTTCTCAATAACTATCTGTTTGCCGCGATTGAACCTCGCTCTGCCGTGTTCGGCGTGCGCCGCGATCTGTTTAGCGGCGGGCGGGTGCAGCGGGGGGCGGGGCGGCAATGGGTTTGACGCGGTTCAGAAGCAGGTGCTCGAACGGACGGGGCAGCGGGTGGTGTGGAACCGCGGGTCGGCTGAAGACGCGGAGGCCGACGCGGCGGTTCGCGGGCTGCTGCAGCACGAGCTGGACGCCGAGCGCGCGGCGCAGATCGCGCTGCTGAACAACCGCGACATGCAGGCGAAGTACGAGGAACTGGGGGTCGCGCAGGCCGACCTCGTTCAGGCGGGATTGCTGCGAAATCCGGCGTTCGTGGGGGAATTGTGGTTCTTCGGGGATGGCGGGAACTTTGAGCTGAGTCTGACGCAGAACTTCATCGACATCTTTCTGGTTCCGTTGAAGAAGCGGGCGGCGGCGGCGACGTTTGAGGCGAGCAAGGCGCGGGTGTGCGGGGCGGTCATCGACATGACCACGGATGTCTGCTGCGCGTTCTACCGTTACCAGGCGGCGGAGCAGACGCTGGAGATGCGGCGGACGATCGCGTCGGCCACGGAATCATCGTGGGAACTGGCGAAGCAAATTCATGCCGCGGGGAACATGACCGACCTTGACCTGAGCAGCGAGCGGGCGTTTTTCGAGCAGGCAGAGCTTGAAGTGACGGCGAGTGAGGCAGCGGCGATCGAGGCGCGCGAGCGAGTCAACGAGCTGATGGGGCTGGCGGGGGCCGATACGGGCTGGAAGGCGGCTGGCCGGTTGCCGGAGTTGCCGGCGGCCGAGGCGCGGGTCGACGGACTCGAAGCACGGGCAGTCGAGCAGAGTCTCGAGATGGAGGCGGCGCGGCGGGCGGTGGAATCGGCGGCGGCGCGGGCCGAATTGGCGCGGCCAGCGGCGGTGTTTGGCGATGCGAATGGGGGCTTCACGACACAGGCGAATCCGGGCGGGACGTGGGGATACGGGCCGACATTCTCGCTTCCGATTCCGATTTTCGATCCGGGCAGCGCGGCGGCGATGCGTGCGGCCGCGGAGCTGCGGGCGGCACAGCAGCGGTATCGGGCGATCGACGCCCGAGTTCGGGCTCGGACGCGGGCGGCGGCGGCGAAGATGCTGGCGGCGCGGAGCCGGTCGGAGCGGTGCACGCGGACAATCGTGCCGCTGCGACATGAGATTACCGAGGAGACGCAGCGGCGATACAACGGCATGTTCGCGAGCGCTTTCCAACTGATCATGGCGAAGCAGCAGGAGATCGAGGCGGGGCGGCAGTCGATCGAGGCGCGGCGCGACTACTGGGTGGCGCGGAGCGAGGTTGAGCGGACGATCGGCGGGCGGCTGGCGGCGGACGGGACGATGCCGACTACGCGGCCTGCGGAGTCCGTCGCACAGGCGCATGGAGGTGGCTGATGTCAGAGTTTCGACCGAGTCGGCGGACGGTTCTGGTGTCCGGGGCGGCAGCGCTGGCGGGCAGCGCGTTGCGGGCGAGCGCCGCGGCGGCGTCTCAGGCGCAGCAAGCTGAATCGGCGGGCCAGCCGACGGGTGACGGGGGCTATCGGCCGGTCGTGACGCCGAACGGGATTGCGCTGCCATGGCGCGACGTCGGCGGGGTGAAGGTGTTTCACCTGATCGCGGAGCCGGTGCTGCACGAGTTTGCGCCAGGGTTGGTCGGGCAGTGCTGGGGGTACAACGGCCGTGTGCATGGGCCGACGATCGAAGCGGTCGAGGGGGACCAGCTACGCATTTACGTGACGAACCGGCTGCCGGAGCCGACGAGCGTGCACTGGCACGGCATCTTTCTGCCGAACGGGATGGACGGGGTGGCCGGGCTGAACCAACGGCCGATCGATCCCGGTGAAACGTTCAAGTACGAGTTCACGCTGCACCAGCACGGCACTTACATGTACCACCCTCATCACGATGAGATGACGCAGATGGCGCTCGGCCTGATGGGGATGATCGTTGTGCATCCGCGCCGGCCGGCACGGCCGCCGCCGGATCGGGACTTCGCGATCATGCTGGGCGAGTGGAGCATCGTTCCGGGGACGTCGCGGCCGAATCCGTCGGAGATGGGGGACTTCAATGTCTTGACGATGAATGCGCGGGCGTTTCCGGGGACGGCGCCGCTGGTCGTGAAGCGGGGGGATCGGGTGCGGCTGCGGTTCGGAAACCTCAGCGCGATGGATCATCATCCGATTCACCTGCATGGTTACCGATTTCATCTGACGGAGACGGACGGCGGGCAAATACCGGAGTCGGCGTGGCAGGTGGAGACGACAGTGCTCGTGCCGACGGGCAGTACGAAGACGGTTGAGTTCACAGCCGATGCGCCGGGGGACTGGGCGATGCACTGCCACATGACGCACCACGTGATGAACCAGATGGGGCACGGGATGCCCAACATGATCGGGGTGAAGACGGAGGCGGTGGATCGGCAGGTGCGGAGCTTGCTTCCGCATTACATGTCGATGGGGCAGGACGGGATGGGGGCGATGAGCGACATGAAGATGCCGGTTCCGAAGAACAGCATTCCGATGCTCGGCGGGCAGGGGCAGTTCGGCGTGATCACGATGGGCGGTATGTTTACGATTCTGAAAGTTCGCGAGGGGATTACGAGTTATGAGGATCCGGGGTGGTACGACAATCCGAAGGGGACGGTTGCTGATGTGGCGAGCGCGGCGGATTTGAGGACGGATGGGATTGACGTCGGGGCGACGGCGCGGACGGCACGCGAGCATGTGATGTATACGTGTCCGATGCATCCGGAGGTGCTGTCGGATCTGGCGGGGGTTTGTCCGAAATGTGGAATGAAGCTGGTTGAGCGGAAGTGAGCGGGGCTAAGGCACAATGACGGCGTCGGCCTCGATTTCGATGATCGCTTCGTCGTCGATGAGCTTGGCGACCTGGACCATGGTGGTGGCGGGGCGGATGGCGGCGAAGAACTCGGCGTGGGCGGCGCCGATCTGCTGCCACTTCGAGATGTCGGTGACGAAGATGCGGGTGCGGACGACGTCAGTGAGCTTGGCGCCAAGCGCGATGAGCGAGGCCTCGATGATGCGCAGGGCCTGGCGGGCCTGGTCGGCGGCGGCGGGCGGGTAGCGGCCGTCGGGGAAGCGGCCGACTGTGCCGGTGACGAAGATCTGACTGCCGACGCGGACGGCGCGGCTGTAGCCGACCTTGGCTTCCCAGGGCGCGCTGGATGAGACACGCTGGCGGCCGGCGGATTCGTGGACGGTGAGCGGGGGGAGGGGCGGCGTGGGGGATGACATGGTGAAAGCTCCTTCTGTGGTGTTGTTTGTTGTCGGATCGTATCACGGCCGATAGACTCCTGTCGTGCCTAACGCAGTCGATAGAACGAGTTCGACAATGAGCCCCGGCGGGCGTCGCGGGTGTGCGCCGGCATTGGCGCTGCTGGTGGCGGGGGTGACGGTCGCGGCGGCGTTCAGCGATGGGGCTGCACGGATCGATGCTACACGTCAGGGCGTCTTTTGTCGGAGTTTGCACCGCACGGTCGAGGTTGCGACGGTCCTGTCGGCGCTGTCCGGCGGGCTGGTGGCGATGGTGGCGGCACTGCGCTGCGGACGGCCGCTCGTTGCGACGCGGCTTGCGGAGCGTCGGGCCGGGTTTGTTCGATTGAACGGCGTCGATGCAATGTCGCGCCGGCGGTTTGTCGGGTCATTCCGACGCGGCGGACGCTGCGGCCCGTAAGCGGCCGAGACGCCAAACTTAACTTTCTCCTGTACCGGTCACTTTTTCGTTCTGACTGATTCGAATTCCGCATACGGTCGCCTTTTTGAAGCTATCCCCATGATCAATCCACTCGAACTCGTTGGTTACCTGTTTCGCAAGGTCTTTGGTTCCCGCAATGACCGGCTGCTGAAGCGGTACGGGCGTCAGGCGGACTTTGTGACGTCGCTCGAACCGGACATTCGCGGGCGTTACGACGCGGAGTTTGGGCCGCGGGCGGCGGCCGTGGCGGCCGACCTGCCGGAGGAGGAGCGGGCGACGCAGTTGCAGGCGATCCGGGTCGAGTTGAGCGCCGATCTGCGCGAGCGGGCGGCGAAGCTGACGCAGCGGCTGGCCGTTGGCGAGGCGGTGGAGGCGGCGTTGCCGGAGGCGTTCGCGCTTATTCGCGAGGCGTCGCGGCGGGCGAAGGATCACCGGCATTTCGACTGCCAGGTGATCGGCGGGCAGGTGCTGTATGAGGGCAAGGTCGCGGAAATGAAAACGGGCGAGGGAAAGACCATCGTCTGTTACCTGCCCACGTTTCTGAAGGTGTTGCAAGGGAAGAAAGTTCACGTCGTTACGGTGAACGATTATCTCGTGCAGCGCGACGCGAAGTTTGCGCAGCCGATTTTCGAGTTGCTGGGGTATACGGTCGGGTTCATCCAGTCGCAGGTTGATCCGGGCGGGCACGAGGGGATTCGGCGCAAGGCGTATGCCTGCAATGTCACCTACGGCACGAACAACGAGTTCGGCTTCGATTACCTGCGCGACAACATGAAGGTGAACCTCGAGGATCAGTGCCAGGGGCCGCTGAACTTCGCGATTGTCGATGAAGTGGACAGCATTCTGATCGACGAGGCGCGGACGCCGCTGATTATCTCGGGGCCGGCGGACGACGACGTCACGCGGTATCGCACGGCGGACCAGGTGGCGCGGGTCGTCATTCAGCGGCAGACGGCAGCGAGCAACGAGACAGCGCAGCGGATTCGCGGTTGGGGCGACAAGCCGCCGGAGCATTTGTCGAGCCAGCCGAAGTTCGAGGGGGCCATGAAGAAGTTCAAGGCCGATCCGCTGTGGTTGACGGAGGACGAGGCCGCGACGATCGAGCACGTGCAGTATTTCATCGTGGCACGCGAGCGGAAGAGCGTGCACCTGACTCACGACGGCATCGGCGTGGCACAGGACCAGCTGGGCGTGGGGTCGCTGTATGTCGGGGCGAACATGGAGTGGCCGCATCTGATCGAGAATGCGGTGCGCGGGCACGTGGTGTATGAGAAGGACGTCGACTACGTCGTGAAGGATGGCGAGGTCATCATCGTCGATGAGTTCACCGGGCGACTGATGTACGGGCGGCAGTGGTCGGACGGATTGCACCAGGCGGTGGAGGCGAAGGAAGGGGTGCGCGTCAAAGAAGAGACGCAGACGCTGGCGACGATCACGCTGCAGAACTACTTCAAGCTGTATGACCGCATCGCGGGCATGACCGGAACGGCCATGACCGAGGCGGACGAGTTCATGAAGATTTACAAGCTGGACGTTGTGGCGATTCCGACCAACCGGCCGGTGAACCGGGCGGATCATAACGATCGGATCTACAAGACAGTTGAGGATAAGTACAACGCGATCGTCGAGGAGATACACGACATTCATTCGCGGGGGCGGTCAACCGATCCGTTCGTCATGGAAGCCGCGTTGAAGCAGCTCAAGCCGGTCGTGGCGGAGCAGGGTAAGGACACGAAGGCGATCGAGAACGCGTTGACGGTGTTCAACGGCGGCGATGGGTCGGCGGAAGGATTGGCGCCGGCATTTGACGAGGCGATTGGCGACCTTAGCCATGGGCGGCCGGTGCTGGTAGGCACGATCAGTGTCGAGAATTCCGAGAAGCTGTCGATGGCGCTGACGCGGAAGCACGGGATCGGGCACGAGGTGCTGAACGCGAAGCAGCATGCGCGCGAGGCGGAGATCGTGACGAAGGCCGGCCATACGCACACGCCCGGCAAGGACGAGCCGTCGCGAGTGCGGTTTGAGCATCCGATCGGCAACGTGACGATTGCGACGAACATGGCGGGTCGCGGGACGGACATCAAGCTCGGAAAGGGGGTCGTCTTTCCGAAGTGCGTGGGCGATCTCGGGCCGCCGGCGGGTGATACGAGCGGGCGGTGGAAGTGGCGCGAAGCGGGCGTCATTGGGACGAAGTGCTGCATTCACTGTCCGGACTACGACGCCCGGACGCGCTGCGCGCATTGCTGGAAGCCGAAGCTGGACCCGCGTTTTCCGGAATTGGGGCGGAAGGTGTGTCCGATCAGCGTGCCGTGTGGTTTACACATCGTGGGAACGGAGCGGCACGAGTCGCGACGGATCGACAACCAGCTCCGCGGGCGGTCGGGGCGGCAGGGCGATCCGGGGTCGAGCCGATTTTTCCTGTCGCTGGGCGATGACCTGCTACGGCTGTTCATGGGCGAATGGACGCTCAAGATGCTGGAGCGGATGGGATTTGAAGAGGGGATGTCGATCGAGGCGAAGAGCATCTCGAAGGGCATCGAGCGGGCGCAGAAGAAAGTCGAGGAGCGGAACTTTTCGATTCGAAAGCACCTGCTCGAGTACGACGAGGTGATGGACCACCAGCGGCAGGTGTTTTACCGGCAGCGGCAGACGATCCTGGAATCGACGCTGCCCGGCCGGAGCGAACAACTGATCGAGATCATTTCAAAGATGATCGATCAGAGCATTGATACGGCCTGCCGGAAGTATCTTGCGCCGGAGTATCCGGCGCAGTGCATGGCGGACTGGATTCGCACGAAGCTCGAATGCCAGATCGATCCGAAGAACCTGGTGGATCGCGACTGGGAATCGCTGGAGCGCGACGTTCGGCAGGCGGCGATCGACGAGACGCGGACGAACATTTCGATGCAGGTCGGCGAGTACATGGACGCCGATGTGCCGTCGGACCAGTGGGACATTCGGGGGCTGGCGACGTGGGCGGCCGCGCGGTTTGGCGGGACGGTTTCGCAGAACCAACTCAAGAAGATGTCGCCCGAGGAAGTCGAGGCGTACTTACTGGAGGCGGCTGAGAAGAGGATCGAGGGGATCGATCTGACGCCGCTGCAACAATTCCAGACGCCGGGATTCCGGCGCGACTCGCTGGTTGAATGGGCACGGCAGAAGTTCGGGATTGAGTTCAACGCAACGGAACTGGAGGCGGCGTCGGAGGCGGACTTGCCCGGCATCCTCCGCGAGCGGGTGCGGACGGAATACCACCGGCGGGAGGCGACCTATCCGGTGGAATGGGCGCTGGAGCGCACGCTCGGCCAGGCGCAGGGCGAGAATGCATACGCGGCCGATGCGCTGGTGAAGTGGGTGAACTTCAAGTTCAACGTCGGCTGGACGGTCGAGCAGATCCGCGGGAAGCCGGTGAAGGACCTGGCGGACACGCTGCTCGAGCTGAATCGGGAGTATCTCTCGAACGGGAAGCTGGAGACGGAGGTCGATCAGGCGATTCAGTCGGGCCAGGATGTCCGGGCATGGGCGCAGACGCGGCTGGGGCCGTGTTACAGCGAACAGCTCTTCTCGGATGGCAAGCCGCTGCGCGGCGCGCTGCTGAAGAGCGCCCGGGCGCTGATGCGCTACGAGCTGACGATGCTCGAACGGTACGTGCTGCTACAGATCTACGACCAGGCGTGGAAGGATCACATGCACGCGATGGACCTTCTGAAGGAGGCCATCGGACTGCGGAGCTTCGCGGAGCAGGACCCCAAGATCGCGTACAAGCGCGAGGGGTTCAAGATGTTCCAGGAGATGATGGAGAACATCCAGGAGAAAGTGACCGGGATCATCTTCCGCGTGCGGCTGTATGACGATTTCCATGCGCGGAGTGCGTACACGATCCGTGCGGCACAGCACGCGGAGTCGACGAACCTGGGATTCAGCGGTCAGGCGAACACCGACCGCAATGCGGCGATGCAGGCACAGTCGAAGGACGAGCCGCCGAAGGTCGAGACGATTCGGCGGGAGCAGCCGCGGGTGGGGCGGAACGACCCGTGCCCGTGCGGGAGCGGGAAGAAGTACAAGCAGTGCCACGGGAAGAAGTGACCAGCGAGTTCGTTTGACAGGGGCTGAATGGCCGGCAGGCATCGGCTCCCGATGGTCAGGCGCCGCCCCGTGTCTCGCGAATTTCCGCTCGGAAGTGACGTCCGGCGTGCTATCATCGCAGGTCGCATGTCTGATGTCACACGCGCGCTCGATGCGATCCAGAAGGGTGATCCGCACGCTTCCGCGGAACTGTTGCCATTGGTCTATCAGGAGCTGCGTCGGCTTGCCCGATCGCAGATGTCGCAGGAGCGTGCCCACCATACGCTGCAGGCAACGGCGCTCGTGCACGAAGCGTACGTTCGACTGGTGGGCAACGAATCGATTCGCTGGGACAGCCGCGGGCATTTCTTCGCTTCGGCAGCCGAGGCCATGCGCCGAATTCTCATCGAGCACGCCCGCAGCAAAAAGGCCCTGAAACATGGCGGAGACCGCCGCCGCATCGAGGTGGACGACGAGCTGCCCGAGATTGCCTCCCCGTGTGACGATGTCGACGATATCCTTGCGTTGAACGACGCGCTGGACCGATTCGCGAATGAGGACCCGGCCTTGGCCGAACTGGTCAAGCTCTCGTTCTTCGCCGGGCTGAGTCTCGACGAGGCCGCTGCCACGTTGGGCATTTCCCGCGCCACCGCCTACCGCCAATGGGCGTTCGCACGGGCCTGGCTGCACGATGCGATTACCGGCGGCGGAACGCGCAAGAACGGAACCGATCCGTCCGCGCACTGACGCCCCGCACGATTTGTGCGCCACCTGTGAGACGAATCACCCTGCGAATTCGCATGTGTGATTGCTGTCGCGGTGATCCCGAAGGTCAAGAGGGGCAACGACCATGCCAGTTGAACTGGCTCAGTTGCAGGCCATCTTCAACGGCGCATTGGCCAAATCCACTCGCGCCGAGCGCGCCGCCTTCTTGGTTCAAGCCTGCGGCAGCGACTCCGAGCTTCGGCAGCGCATCGAAAGACTTCTCGCCGCTCACGAGAACGCTGGAAGCTTTATGGCCCCGCCCGACGCAGATCCGACATTTGATTCCGGCGCCACGCTACGCGAGGTCCCCGGCTCGAAGATAGGTCGATACAAACTCCTTGAACAGATCGGCGAAGGCGGCTTCGGCGTCGTCTTTATGGCCGAACAGGAGCACCCGATCCACCGCCGCGTGGCGCTGAAAATCATTAAACTGGGGATGGACACCAAGCAAGTCGTCGCGCGTTTCGAGGCTGAGCGGAAGGCCCTTGCAATGATGGAGCATCCCAACATTGCCAAGGTCTTCGATGCCGGCGCGACCGAAACCGGCCGACCCTACTTCGTCATGGAGCCGGTCAAGGGCGTTCCGATTACGACTTACTGCGACGAAAACCATCTCGCGCCGGATGAACGGCTACAGTTGTTCGCGACGGTCTGTCACGCGGTTCAGCACGCTCACCAAAAGGGAATCGTCCACCGGGATATCAAACCGACGAATGTATTGGTGTCGCGGCATGACGAACGCCCTGTGGTGAAGGTCATCGACTTCGGCATCGCAAAGGCGACGAATTCGAAGCTAACTGAGAAAACGGTGTTCACCGAGTCGCGTCAGATGATCGGCACACCGGCATACATGAGTCCGGAGCAAGCCGGCCAGTCGGATCTGGACATTGATACGCGCAGCGACATCTACAGCCTGGGCGTGCTTCTCTATGAACTGCTGACGGGAACGACGCCGTTCGATTCCAAGAGGCTTCAGTCGGCGGCGTACGGTGAGATCCAACGGATCATTCGCGAGGTCGAGCCACCCAAGCCGAGCACGCGCCTGGAGGAAGCCACGAAGCGATCGCGGCTCGCCGGAAATGACGCGACGATGGGTGGGCGATCGATTGCATCGATCGCGGCAAACCGACAAATCGAGCCACGCCGGTTGCTGTCGCTGGTCCGCGGCGAACTGGACTGGATCGTCATGAAATGCCTGGAAAAGGACCGGACACGGCGCTACGAATCCGCGGCGGCGCTGGCAACGGATGTCTTGCACCATCTCGCCGACGAGCCGGTCACGGCAGGCAAACCATCGCGCGGGTATCAACTAAGGAAGTTTGTCCGGCGGAACCGAGGGCCAGTCCTGGCAGGCACCGCGTTAGTGCTCGTACTGATTGCCGGAGTTATCGGCACGACAATCGGGCTGATCGGTCAATCGCGACAGAGGGCCATCGCCGAACAGCAGCGCAGTGAAGCCCAGCGTCAGCACGCGTCGGCAATTCACAACCTGGCCATCGTGCTCTCCGCAGAGGACAAGATCGCCGATCTTGTCGACGCCGAAACACTCCTTCGCGAGGCAATTCGTGATCCGGCGACATCCGATCCGCTTGAGGCAGCCTGGTATCGGAGCATGCTCGCGCATGTGCTGTTCGACGAGCGCCGGCCCGTCGAAATGCGCAAGCCGGACGAAGGTTATCAGTTGTACCGAGAGGCCATAGAAATCTACCGAGGACATCTCCCCGCGAGTCAAGCACGGCTCGCGAGGGTGCTGCGCGACGTTGGAGTGGCCAGACTAAACGAGCGTCAATTGCCGGAAGCCGAGTTCTCACTGCGCGAGTCCGTCCAGATGTACCGGGGAAACGTTCCTTTCGATGGTGAGTTCTTTGCCCGTGTTCTCCAGTTACTTGGGAGCGTGCTGCTCGAAGAGGGGAAATGGGTCGATGCGGATATCTTTACTCGCGAAGCGTTGGGTGTCCTGCGTCAAATGAATGCGAGAGAGGACTTCTGGCTCGTGTTCGGCTCTCACGCGCAGTTGGGCGCCATCTTGACACGATTAGGCCAGCTGCATGAAGCGGAGACGGAACTCCTGGCGGCCGCGAGCCACTGTGAGCAGAGCGTGTGGCTCTACAGATTATTGCCCGATTGCTTCGTCGAGTTGTATACCGCGCTGGATCGGGCACACCCCGGTAAGGGTTACGACATCAAGGCGTGTGATTGGACCATCCGGTTTTCCCCACCTGTCGGCACGCAAGTCAGGACTCCGACCACCACGCCGACGAGTCATTCAGCACCGACCGACAGCAGGCCCTGACGTGCCCAATCGTCGCTAACCGCGCCGAGGCGGCGAATTGATCGCCGGGTACGATCTCGCCACGCAGCCCAAGATCCTATCTGTTGTTATCAACGCCGCTTGCGATGATTCGGGCGTGCTGTGAGACAGCCTGGATGCCAAATGCGCATTGATCAACGGCCGGCCGACACGCAGGCCGCCGCCGATTGCTTCCCAGACGCAGGAATGCAGATCGGAGTGAATCATGAGCATCGAATCGACACAGTTGCTGATGGAATCCGTGATTGCGTCTGTGGGGATGATGGAGGTCGCGGCGGTGGCGCTGGCCGTGTTCGGCTTGTGTCTGCTGGCCGTCGCAATCATTCGGGAGGCAAGTTGGTCGAATGAGGGAGCTGTCTTGGAGGAAGCTGTCATGGAGAGACTCTCAGAACCTCACGCTCCCAACCCACATCGATTTCCAGCATCGATCTATGCGTGCATCGCGGTCCTGATCTCCCTCTCGCTGCTGCCCTCAACGACCCTCGCGGTGCCCGGCGATATGAACTGCGACGGCACGGTCAGCGCAGCCGACGTCCCGCTGTTCGTTCAAGCCCAGCTGGCGACCGGCAGCTTCGGAGGTTGCGACATCAACCGCGCCGACATGAATGCAGACACGTTGATCAACGGACTGGATACGCAGGCGTTCGCCGTCGCGCTGATAGCGCCAACGTGCCCCGACGGTTTCTCGCTGTGCGGCGGGGTTTGCATAGATACGTGGTGGGATGCCGGCAACTGCGGAGACTGTCAGCACATATGCGCGCCGACAGAACACTGTTCCTTTGGTTCGTGCGAAAGTTCCTGCGTCGGTTGTGAACCATGAGCGCGAGCCGCCCTGGGCGGCAAATCATGGCGTGGAGCGCGATCCCAGAATCTTCGATTCATACGGCGTGGCCGCCAACGAGGCGACATCAGGTCCGCCATTCCGGAATCGTTCCATTGGTGCAAACCAAAGGCCCGGTGCGTGAGAGGAAGAAGCATGAGTAGACGACTGCGAGCGAGGTTGGCCGGTCCGCATTGCTGTTCAGCATTGAGCGTTGGATTCATCGCTGCCCTGATCTCGGTCGCCCTGCTAACTTCGACGGCAATGGCGCTGCCCGGCGACATGAACTGCGACGGCGCGATCAACTCAGCCGACGTACCCGACTTCGTCCAGGCGCTCGTTAATCCCGGCGAGTTCGGCGGCTGCGACGTCAGCCGGGCCGACATCAATGCAGATGGCGTGATTGACGGTCGCGATGCGCAGCCGTTCGTGGAAGCGTTGCTTGTGCCGGCTTGTCCGGTTGGGCTCACGCTGTGTGGTGGAGTCTGCACGAACCTGATGTTTGACCCGAGTAATTGCGGCGGCTGCGGCATCATTTGCACCGTGACGTGCAGCGGAGGCATTTGCCGGGACGGCAATTAGCTCGGCTCGGCGCGGTTGCCGACCGCGTGAAGGGATATTGTGATGCATCCGAATCCGGGAAATGCCAGAATCATCGTTTTCGCGATCGCAACCACTCTGGTGTGCGGTGCGGCATCGCCGTCGATGGCGCAGCGCGGCGATATGAATTGCGACGGGGCGGTCAACACCGCCGACATCCCGCTCTTCGTTCAGGCCCTGCTAGGGACCGGTAGCTTCGGCGGCTGCGACATCAACCGCGCCGACATGAACGCGGATGCGCGGGTCAACGGTCTGGACACGCAGGCGTTTGCGGCCGCGTTGCTGGCGTCAGGGTGTCCCCCCGGAACTGACTTCAACTGGGACGCCCTTAACTGCGGAAGCTGCGGGCACGCATGCCAGGGGACGGAGTACTGTTCTTGGGGTGAGTGCTATGGCGTTTGCATCGGTTGTGGGCCCTAAGCGAACGCTCCTCGCCGCGAACAACGACGCGTCGGCCGTAACGACTACTCCCCGTGCGGCAGCGGCAAGAAATACAAACAATGTCATGGGAAGAAGTGAGGCAGGAAGTGCGTCTGGCGATGCGTACGGCTTCTTGAGGCCTGCCGACGGTGCGACTATACTGCGGTTTGATATCGGCCCCATCGTCTAGTGGTTAGGACATCGGATTTTCGATCCGACAACGCGGGTTCGATTCCCGCTGGGGTCAGTCAGGCCGGTTCCTTCGGGGCCGGCCGTCCTCGCATGTCTTCGGGCTCAACCCGGGTCCTGAAATAGTCGATTAATCAGAGACTCGCCGCCATCGACCTCGTTCGGAGCCGTCCGATGATTTTCTTTCAGCGTCCCGAAGACGTTCTGAGCGCCTGCCAGACTTGGGCGAACAACTACCAGGTCTATCTGGATACGGTCAACGCGTTCCTTGCCCAGATTGGACTTGGGATTCCCACGGCGCAGAACATCTGTTTGGGCATCTACGATTTTCTGCTGAGCTTCGTGAAGCTAAATCCGTTCTGGCCGTATCAGAACTTCTCGTAGGCGGCGAGCCGGCGGAGGGGGCGGCGCTCGCGACTCGGTCGTGCGCGCTGTAAACTTGCGGGGATGATCGAGCGCCCCGGCGCCAAGCTGCGCGAGTTGATTGCGGCCGGACCTGTGGCCATGCCCGGGGCATTCAACGCGTTGTGTGCGCGGGCCATCGAGCGTGCGGGCTTCGGGGCGGTCTATATCTCGGGGGCAGGGCTTTCGAACGCTGTTTACGGCTTACCTGACGTGGGGATGGTGACGCTATCGGAGGCGGCGGCGCACGCACGGGCGATCTGCAACGCGGTGAAGGTGCCGGTGCTTTCGGACGCGGACACGGGGTTCGGCGAGGCCGTGAACGCCGCGCGGAGCGTGATGGAGTTCGAGCAGGCGGGACTGGCGGGGATTCACCTCGAGGACCAGGTACTTCCGAAGAAGTGCGGGCACCTCGACGGCAAGGAAGTTGTGCCGGTCGAAGCGATGGACCAGAAGCTGCGTGCGGCGGTCGCGGCGCGGCGAGATCCGTCGTTCGTGATTATCGCGCGGACCGACGCGCGGGCGACAGAGGGGTTTGAGAAGGCAGTCGATCGGGCGAAGCGCTATCTCGACGCCGGGGCGGACGGGATATTCCCCGAGGCGATGCAGACGGCGGACGAACTCGGGCGATTCGCGACGGCCATGCGGGGGTACGGAAAAACGGGCGCCGGCGGACTTCCAATTCTGCTCGCGAACATGACCGAGTTTGGAAAGACGCCGCTGCTGACGGTCGGCGAGCTGGGGGCCATGGGATATCGGATGATTATTTTCCCGCAAACGGCGTTGCGAGTGGCGTTTGGGGCGATTTCTTCGATGCTGGCAGACCTGCACAAAGCAGGGCACCAGCGGGATTGGCTTGACCGGATGCAGACTCGGGCGGCGCTGTATGAGCTGCTCGATTACGACGGGCTGAAGGCAATTGACACGGCCGCAGTCGGAAATAAAGATTAGCGGCGATTCCAACTCCATCGGGTATGGTCCGGCGACCAGAGATGATCGCGGCCGGCTCACCCGCCGGTAGGTAGGCAAGGCGAGAACGCACCATGATCGCACGGATCGCTTGGGTAGTGTTGACTGCGACGACGGCCATTCTGACATCCGGCTGCGCCGATCCGAAGGAGCAGTACGGGAAGACGTGGTATATCGATGGGGCGGGGAACTGGGGCTTCGGCGTCGTCGAGAGCGTAGTGGGTCTCGAAAAAGGCGGGTATCCGGGCAAAGTCGAGAACTATCACTGGTCGCTGACGATGAACCCGGCGCTCGACCAGACGCTGCGGTTCGTGGCGAAGGGCGCGGGGGATCGGCTTGGCGACATCATCACCGATTACCTGAAGAATCATCCCGGGGCGGATGCGAACGTCATCGCCCTGTCGGCGGGGACCGGCGTGGGGATGTGGGCGATCGAGAACGTGAAGCCGCCGTACAAGGTCAACAATTACATCATGCTCGGGTCGAGTTTGTCCAGCCGATACGATGCGACGCGGGCGCTGAACAACATGAAGGGCAAGATTTACGTCTTTTACTCGGCGAGCGACCCGGTACTCTCGGGACCGGTGAGGGCGATCGGGACGATCGACGGGACTTTCGACGATTCGGCCGGACTGAGCGGGCTCCGAGGCCGGGCGGCGATGAGCGGGCGGATTGTCAACATTCCGTGGTCGCCGAAGTATGAGAAATATGGCTGGGTTGGCGGCCATACGGATGCGACGTCGGAGGCGATGATGCAGTATGAAATCGCCCCCAAGCTCATGTCCGGTGGCACGATGCGACCCAAGACGCAGCAGCCCAAGCCCCCGCGCGGCGTTGCGAATCAGACGCCTGGTAGCGGCAACGGCCGCACCTGAATCCACCCCGGCCGGCTATCCAAGCGGTCTGAAAGCGGCTAACATTTCCTGCCCTGCGGCCGATCGTTCGTACCCCGCCGCCGGCATCGTTTCTTATCGATGATCTCGCAATGGTAGGAGTTTCATGCGTCGATTTTTCATTCTTTTGATCGTTGTTTGCATCGGAGTCGGCGGGTGGGGCGCGTCGCGATACTTCAGGGGTGGCGACAGCTACCAAGTCAAGTCCACACAGCTTTCCCGCGGACCCCTGCAGATGACCGTGGAGACGACGGGAACGGTCTCGCCGCTCATCAGCGTCAACGTCGGCTGCGAAGTGTCGGGGACGGTCGGCGAGCTAAACGCCGACTTCAACACTCAGGTTAAGAAGGGGCAGATCCTGGCGCGGCTTCGGCCGGAACTGTTCGAGGCCGAACTGGCGCAGGCCAGTGCGAGTCTGAAATCGGCGAAGGCCCAGGAATCGGCCGCGACGGTTGAAGTGGCGAAGTTCAAGCGGCAGTACGAGAAGGTCCAGCGTCTGGCGGAACGCAAGGCCGCGAACTCTGAGGAAGTGGCTGTCGGGAAAGAGTTTCTGGAGGCCGCTATCGCCCGACTCGACGCAGCGAAGGCGACGGTCAGCCAGGCCGAGGCGACGCGTGATCTTGCCCAGACCAAGCTCGACCGATCGGTGATCTATGCACCGATGGATGGCATCGTGCTATCGCGGCTGGTGGATATCGGGCAAACGATTGCCGCCGTGATGATGTCGCCTGTCGTGTTCGTGATGGCGCCCAATCTCGATCGAATGCAGGTCAACGCAAACGTCAGCGAGTCGGATATCGGTCGGGTTCGGCAGGGCCAGGCGGCCGAATTTTCGGTCGATGCGTATCCGGATCGGCGATTCAAAGGCGAGGTCGTGCAGGTTCGGAACAACCCGTCCACGATTCAGGGGGTTGTTTCGTACGTGGTCGTCATCGAAGTGGATAATCGATCTCTGCTGCTGAAGCCGGGCATGACGGCGAACGTGGTGGTTTCGGTCGCGAGCCGCGACGATGTGGTCAAGGTTTCGAATGCGGCGCTGCGTTTCAAGCCGCCGCTCACGCCGGAGCAGTTTACGGCGCTGACGGGGGACCTGAAGTGGCCGGAGGTGGCGGGTGATGCGCCGGCAGCGTCGACGTCGCCGACGACGACGCCGGGCGGTTCCACATCCGCAAACGCGCTGCCGCGGACGAAAGCGATCCTGTGGTCATTTGACGGTCGGAACTGGCGACCGGTGCCCGTGATCCTTGGCATTACGGATAACCGCGAGACGGAAGTACTGGCGGGGGCGAGCGCGGACCAGACATGCGTCATTTCGGCCCAGGCAGTTACGCAGGGATTCAATCTGAAGGAAGCGCTGCAGAACACCGCACCGGGCAACCGCTCGCTGTGATCGGCCACCTGAGATGATCGAACTCATCAACCTTCACAAGATTTACGATTCCGGCTTCAACCGCGTGCATGCGCTGCGCGGGTTGAACGTGACGATGGATACGGGGCATTACGTCGCGATCATGGGGGCCAGCGGGTCCGGCAAGAGCACGCTGCTCAACATCCTCGGGTGCCTCGACGTGCCGACCGACGGGTCGTTCCGGCTGGATGGTCGGGCGACCGAGACGCTCGACCGCGATGAGCTGGCCCGGCTGCGGAATTCACACATCGGATTCATCTTTCAGAACTTCAATCTGCTGCATCGGAGCACGGCTCTGGAGAATGTGGCGCTGCCGATGGTCTATTCGGGACGGCCGATGAAGCAGCGAGCGCCGGCCGCCGCCAAGGCGCTGGAGCGCGTGGGCCTGGGCGACCGGATGGAGCACATGCCCTGGCAGCTCTCGGGCGGTCAGCAACAGCGCGTGGCGATCGCGCGGGCGCTGGTCAATACGCCGCGGGTGCTGCTGGCGGACGAGCCGACGGGTAACCTCGACACGCATACGAGTCAGGAAATCATGGAGATCGTGCGGCAACTGCACGCGGACGAGAAAATGACGGTCATTCTCGTGACGCACGATCCGGGCGTCGCGTCGTTCGCCGAGCGGGTCATCGTATTGCGGGACGGCGAAGTGGTGGCCGACCAGGCGACGCCGCGGTGCGGCGGGCCACCCGTACCCAACGTCCGGGCGTTGCAGGCGGTATAGCTGAGCCATGTTTTCACTCTGGATCGAGTGCTTTCGGATTTCCATGCGGGAGCTGCGTCGTCACAAGACGCGCAGTCTGCTGACCGCGCTGGGCATCATCATCGGCGTGGCGGCGGTGATCGTCACCGTGAGCGTTGTGCAGGCGGCGAAGAGCAGCATCGAGCACGACATTGCCCGGCAGGGCAAGAACATGATCATCGTGAAAGGGAATCCGTCGACGAAGCTGGGGCCGCGGTCGGGCGGCGGAGGCAGTCTCTATACCAACCTCACCGAGGCAGACGCCGCGGCGGTCGAGGAGGAATGCGGCGCTGTCACGATGACGTGTGCGCTGCATCGCTTTGACTTCCAAGCCGTAACGAACGTCGCGAACTGGAAGACGCCGATCACCGGCGTCGGGATGAACTACACCGCCATCCGAACGTGGGACGTCGAGTCCGGGCGGGACCTCGAGCCGCGCGACATCGCCATGTCCAACAAGGTGTGCCTGATCGGCCACACGGCGAAGCGCGAACTGTTCGGGGCGGCCGATCCGATCAATGAGACGGTGCGCGTGTTGAATGTTCCGCTGAAGGTTGTCGGCGTGCTGTCGTCGAAGGGTTTCAACCCGCTCGGCCAGGACGAGGATAACACGATCATCGTGCCGCTGAATGTGCTGCTGCGGCAGATGATGGGGGTGGACCGGCCGGCGGGAATGATCTGCTCGGCGCGGTCGGATGATCTCGTCGAGGAGGCGGTCGATCAGATCCGGGCGCTGCTGCGGCAGCGGCATCATCTGAACGAGAGCGAGGAGGACGACTTTGAGGTCGTGACGCTCAAGGAGAAGATTGAGCTGGCGCGGAAGACGTCGAACATCATGACCCTGCTGATGGTGAGCATTGCGGGCGTGAGTCTCGTGGTCGGCGGCATTGGCATCATGAACATCATGCTCGTGGCCGTTACGGAGCGGACGCGCGAGATCGGCATCCGGATGGCGATCGGGGCGACACAGGGGGCGATCAACCGGCAGTTTCTGATTGAAGCGGGCGTCATTTCGGCGCTCGGCGGATTGATGGGGATCGGGCTTGGCATTTTCAACTCGCACGTGATCGCGGGCGGGTTTGGATGGACGGTCGAGATGCCGTGGTGGCTGCTTTCGGGGTCGTTCGCGTTTTCGGCGGGGATCGGCGTGCTGTTCGGCTGGCTGCCGGCGAAGCGGGCGGCGGCGCTGAATCCGATTGAAGCGCTGCGGCACGACTAACATTCCCCGCGCTCGACGGCGTCGTGGTCCATGAGCCAACTCATTCCCAACCGGTTTCTGTTTCGATTCGAATTCCCCATTCACAAGTGGGCGGGGCCGATTGATATCAACGGCAAGCTTGGCAAGTGGGACGAACGCTATCGGCTGCCGGAGCTTCATCGGCTCGACGGGCAGCCGGGGTTTGGGGAGGTGTTTGCGGCGTGGCATGCGGACGGGCTGCTGGTGGCGGCGCGGGTGAGCGGGAAGCGCCAGCCGCCGAAGGGTGATCCGGTGCAGTTTCGGCATAGCGATCACGTGCGGGTCATGACGGACATGCGCGATACGCGCGACATCCGCCGTGCGACGCGCTATTGCCAGCATTTCTACTTCCTGCCGGCGGGAGGCGGGCCGGGCGGGAAGCAGGCGGCGGCGGGCGGGGCGTTTGTCGCGCGGGCGAAGGCCGATGCGCCGCTGCCGAAGGCGGGGGCGATTCCGGTGGCGTCGGAGGTCATGGCGAGGGGCTATTCGATCGAGGCGCTGATTCCGGCGAACGTGCTGGTGGGGTACGACCCGATCGAGCATTCGCGGATCGGGTTTTTCTATACGATCGAGGATCGGGAACTGGGGAAGCAGCCGCTGACGGTGGGGGATGAGTTGAACTGGTGGTGCGATCCGAGCACGTGGGCGACGGGGGTGTTGACCGAGTGATGCTTATGCCGGCGGCGGACCGGCCGCGGCCCGCTCGCGGGCGAGCTCCTGATCGACCAGATCGACGAGCAGGACGAAGTAGTTGTCGAGGGTGCAGTCGGAGTGGATTCGCATTTCGCAGCGGCCCTCCTTGTCCTGCATGCCGCACTCGCTGCAAACGACCTCGCGGAGCTTCCGGACGTAGGGAGCCATGAGGTTGCTGTCGATCGACTTGACGACCTCGATGATCTTGTCGACCCGGCTCAGGATCGGGCAGGGCATTCGTTCGAGGTTGCAGCCACCATCGGCTTTCTCGTATATGCAAGCGCGGCAGATCGTCGCTCGGACGTGATCTTCGACGCGTTCGCGAAGGGGCTTCATGGCCGAACCCCGCTTTCTGCCCACCGTTGGGGCGCGCGGCGGAATGCGCCTGCGCGGTTCGCGCGGGCGCTCTCACTACCGGGATGCCCAGCACTTAGCGTGCCACTCAGTGTTTGAAATGGCGGGTGCCGGTAAAGATCATGGCGACGCCCTTTTCGTCGCATGCGGCGATGGTTTCGGCGTCGCGCTTGGAGCCGCCGGGCTGGATGATTGCGGAAACTCCCGCAGCGATGAGCAGGTCGGGTCCGTCGCGGAAGGGGAAGAAGGCGTCGGAGGCAGCGGCGGAGCCGGGGAGCTTGTCGGCGTGGCCGTTTTCCTTCGCGAGCCAGGTGGCGAGCCGGCAACTCATGACGCGGCTCATCTGGCCGGCGCCGTTGCCGATGAGCATGCTGTCCTTGCAGATGGAGATGGCGTTGGACTTGGTGTGCTTGGCGATGAGCCAGGCGAGGCGGAGGTCGGCGAGTTCGGCGTCGGTGGGTTGGCGCCTGGTGACAACTTTCCACTGGTCTTCGTTGAGGGCGAGAAGGTCGTGGGATTGCTCCAAGATGCCGCCCGTGATCGATCGATATTGAAGTACGTGATCATCGGGCTCGCTTGTCATGGCGTCGACCGCAAGGAGCCGCACTCCCTCACCCCACTTCTTGAGTTCTCGAATATTCTTCAAGGCCAATTCATCAAATGATGGTGCTAAGAACACTTCGAGAAAAAACCCCCCGGCTCCGAGTTCCTTTCCGAATCGATCGAATGTCGTCATGACGGTCGATGCAAAGACGGCGTCGACCGCGAAATTGACAGCCAGAATTCCGCCCATCGCGGCATTGGGGTCGCCGGAATATGCACGGCGGTATGCCTCAATCGGACTCGAATGGAGTCCTACACCACAGGCATTGGTGTGCTTCACGAAGACACACGTCGGTGTCTCCGCCAGCCCGCGTGCTACGTCCGCGCAGAGGCTGAACGCTGCGTCGGCGTCGACATAGTTGTTAAGCGAGAACTTCTCATGGTCCTGATAATCGCCCGGGCGGTCAGATGGGACAATGCTCTGAATGAGGTTTGGCCAGATCCCATCATTCCAGTACGAAAGAACGCTGGCATCTTGATGCGGATTCTCGCCATACCGTAGCGCCGCTTCCCTGAAATACCATTTGGCGAAGTAAGTCGGTTTGCTACCGACTCGGCATTCCCCCAGCCATTCCCAGACTGCCGCGTCGTACTCCGCCGTTGTCGAGAATGCGAAGAAGGCGGCATCTCTTTTCTCGGATTCCAGCGATCGAATTGTCGTATCTCCACGAAGCTGCCGAAGAATGCTGCCATAGTCGCTGGGTGATCGGACCACGACGACGTGTTTGTGATTCTTTGCCGCCGCGCGGAGTAGGCATGGGCCGCCGATGTCGATCATTTCGATCGCTTCTTCGAATTTGCAGTTGGGGTCGGCGACTGTTTTTTCAAAGGGGTAGAGGTTGACGACGACCATGTCGATCGGGTCGATCTTGTGTTCGGCGAGTTGGCGCATGTGCTCGGGGTTGTCGCGGTCGGCGAGGATGGCGGCGTGGATCTTGGGGTGGAGCGTTTTGACGCGGCCGTCGAGCATTTCGGGGAAGCCGGTGACCTGCTCGACGAGCGTGACGGGGATGCCGGCGTCTTTGAGCGTCTTGGCGGTGCCGCCGGTTGAGATAATCTCGATTCCGAACTCATCGACCATCGTGCGCGCGAACTCGACGATGCCGGTCTTGTTGTAGACTGCGATCAGCGCGCGTTTGATCTTGCGATCGGCCATCGCGCGAGACTATAGCGGGAATGGCCCGGGTGCGAACAGCTGGCGGTCAGCGGCCGTCGTCGGCGGGCTTGTCGTCGTCGGACGGTTTCTCGTCGTCCGGCTTGGACTCGTCGCCTTCGTCGGCGGGCTTCTCGTCGCTGCCTTCTTCGGCGGCCGGTTTTTCCTTGTCGCCGCCTTCGTCGGCCTCCGGCTTGTCGCCGGATTCACCCTCTTCACCGGCGGGCTCATCGGCGGCCGGTTTTTCGGCATCGCCCTCGGCGGGTTCGGTGGTTTCGGGTTGACCGGCAGTTCCGGTTGTGGCCGGCCTTGCGGCGGGGCCGCTGGTGGGGGTTGGAGGCACGAGCCCAGGTCCGGCCGCCGGAGGCGTGGTGCTGCGGCTGGCGAACGGGTCGATGCCGGCGCGGCGGGCGGCCTGCTGGAGCTTTGCCTTTCGCTCGGCGGCCAGCCGCTTATCGACGTCGGCAATAGCGGCGGCCGCGGCATCGCTGCGCAGAGCGTCGGCCAGCTCGGCGGGTTTGAGGTGGGGCTCGCTTGCGGAGCGGGCGCAGAGGACGCGGCCGAGTCGATCGACGCAAAAGATCGCAGCGGGTTTGGCCGTAGCGGTGACGAACGGAATGCTGGACATGTCGATCAGGCCGCGCGGCTCACCGGTGGCGACATCGTGTCGCGTGACGGCGGTGGCGATGGAGGCCTCGCTGTTGTCTTCGCGGACGCCGGCGTGCACGTAAGCGAATTCGCCGATCTGGGTGAGCATGCGCAAGCCGGTACTCGTCCGCCAGCGCTCGGCGCCGTCCTCGATGGACAGGGCGACAACGCCGGCGCGCGGGACGTATTGATAGACGAGATCGCCGCTGGCGACGGGGGAATCGAGGAGTTCGACGTCAAATCGCTCGCGCCAGCGGCGGTTGCCGGTGCGGGCGTCGAGGGCGTAGATGGAACGGTCGGTGCTCGCGACGTAGACGCGGTCCTTTGTGGCGGTCGGCGTGGCGAAGATCGGACCTTCGGTGCGGAAAGCGGCCGGCCAGACACGCGAGCGTTCCTTGGCGGCGATCTTGTTGATGGATCCATCGCGGCCGGCGATGTAGAGGTCGTCGCCATCGAGCACTGGGGTGGCGGTGACCGTGCGGGGCGTCATCAGCTCCCACATGCGGTAGCCGTAGCGGATGCTGAGGGCGTAGAAGCGCTGATTGGCGGCGCCGAAGTAGACGTTCTCGCCGTCGCTGACGGCCGCCGAGCTGGGCGAGTAGGGGACGCTCAGCTCTTCGATGGGAAGCCGCAAGTCGGCGGCGATGTGATCGCCGGCGCGGGGCGGACTGGTTTGCTGGACCTCGACGAACCGGCCGGTGCTGTCGCGGTCGCGGACGGCCGTGAGCTTGATCCGTGCGATGGGCTTCGCCCCGGTGCCGGCGAGGTCGCCGCGGAAGACATCAAGGACGTCGCCGGGGGCTACGCCGTGCAGATCGCCGACGTTGAGATCGCAGTTATCGCCGCGGACTTCGATGATGTAGCCGCGGACCTTGCGCGGCTCGCCCGCGAGAAGACCGGAGCGGCGGTCGAAGAGCCGTACGCTCGTGATCGTGGTGAAGACGGCGTAGGTTTTCGAGTGGGTCGGTCCGCGGACGGTCTGGCCGGGCGGGGCGATTTCGCGCGACCAGCGTACGATGCCGGTGGGCGCATGAATTGCGATGGCGCGGTTTGATTCGGTCATCAAATAGATGTTGTCATCGAGTGCGACGACGCGGCGAACGAGGTCGCCAGATTCAAGCGGCGCCTGGGCCTGCCAGTAGAGCTGCAAGTCGAGCTGATCGAAGAGCTGTCGATCGATGAGGTCGGCGGCGTGCGTCGCGGATGCAGCCGCGACGAAAACGATCGATGCGACGAGGGACTTGAGAGTCATAGAGACAGCTCCTGAGGCGGGTGGGTAACCGCTTCCGCGATATATCGGCCATGGGGGCGGCCGAACGTACGGTGGGCCGGGTGACGACGCGACAAAATCGGTCGGCGTCGTCGATCGGCCGTAAGTGTAGTTAGAACATGGTAGTTATGTCAAGAAGCCGGAGTCGAAATCAGAAGAGGCAGGACAAATGTCGCGCGGCCGCGCGAATTCGACGCGAGCTAAGATACGTCGAGGGCACCGCAGGATCGAAGTTTGTTGAATCGGCTGTGAAGCGCGGCCGATAAAGCAGAGCGCCGGTCGGACACGACGGCGACGCCTCGCGACGCAGGCGCAGAATTTGCTTGAAGTTAAGGGTGCCTTTTGGCATACTTCGCTCAGTCAATCCATGCGGGCGGTGCCCGCGTGCCAACCAGCGATCCTGCCTCGGACCGCCTACAGACTGCAAGGTCCGACGGGGCTTGGGAATTAAGGCTCGAAGTTTCAAGTGATCGGCCGCCCGCGAACTCGCGGTTCGGCGTCCCGCCTGACTCGGGTCTGATGCCAGGAGAATTCGCGTGAGCATCCTGACCAAGGTCTTTTTGATCGTCGTTGCAATTCTGTCGATCGCGCTCTCCACGCTTTCCATCGCCGCCAACAGCATGGGCCAGAGCTGGAAGAAGTCGGCCGAGGACTGGAAGGCGGCAGCTTTGGCGGCACAGGCCGCGGAGCGGACTGCGGTCATCCAGGCGAAACTGACGCACGAGCAGGATCTGGACAAGATCCGGAAGATGTCGGCAGACCTTCAGAAGCTGCAGACGGACGTGTTGCAGGTGAAGCAGGACCTGGATGCGAAGTCGGTCGAGTTGGGCCAGGCGCAGAATCAGAGTGCGGCCATGACGTCCAACCTGACCGGACTGAATGAACAGCTCAGTCTGGTCGGTTCGCAGTTCAACCGGGAGCAGGAGTTCAACCGCAAGCTCTCGACGCGGAACGCGGAGTTGGAGCGGCGGAACATCGATCTGAACGACCGTGTCAAGGAGCTGACGACGGCGCTCGCCATGGCGAATACCCAAGTCCGAGCCCTGCAGCAGCAGCTTGGCGGCGGGGATTCGTCGGCCTATCGGACACCGTCCGGGGCGGGCGCATCGGCGGCGCCGGCGACGGGCGGGCCCTCGGCGGTGGTGGAGGCATTCCAGCCGTCGGTACAGCCGTCGGGCGCCGTGACAGCCCCGATTCGAGGAACGATCACGACGGTGCGGGGCAACGTGGCCGGGGTCAGCGTCGGGGCGGCGGATGGCGTCGCGCCCGGCATGCGATTTGTGGTCTATCGCGGAAATGGGGCGAATTCGAAGTATGTCGGCACCCTCGAGATCACCCGCGTTGAGGCGACCGAGGCGGCCGGGACGCTTTCGCAGACAACCGGCGAGATCCAGCGTGGCGATCAGGCGACTGACGAGGCCAGCCTGGCCATGAGGCCGTAACCCTATGGCAACACCCCCCACACCACCCGGATCACAGGTCCGACGTCGACCGCAGAACGACATCTATACCGTTCTGTTGATCGTTGCCGGGACGTTCCTTGTCGGCGCGGTGGCATTCATTATCTACCGGCTGCTCGACCTGTACGGAACGGTCTTTCCTCCGGCCGGCGGTTGAACCCGTCGGTCGCACGCTCGTAAATCATTTCACAGCACGCGGACCCGGCGAATCCCGGCCGTGACGTTTTGATGAAAAACGAGTACGATCCCGCGCGCTCGTCAGGTCCACGCACGCGGGTGGGTCGCGCGAGGGAGCGTCCGCGGAGCACCGCACCGAGGAAGAGCCTTGCTGTTTGATTCACTGCGCGGCCTGTTCGCCGTTGACATGGGCATCGACCTCGGCACGTGCAACACGCTGGTGTGCGTGAAGGGGGAGGGGATCGTCCTGAATGAGCCGTCGGTCGTGGCGGTGAAGAAGGGGACGAATCGCGTTTTGCAGAATGGCAACGCGGTGGGGCTGGTCGCCAAGGAAATGCTGGGCAAGACGCCGGGTTCGATCACCGCGATACGGCCGTTGAAGGACGGCGTCATCGCTGACTTCGACATCACTGAGGCGATGCTGGGGTATTTCATCCGCAAGGTTCAGGGCGGGCGGCGATTCGTCCGGCCGCGCGTGGTCATCGCGGTGCCGTCGGGCATTACGGCGGTGGAGAAGCGCGCGGTGTATGGGT
Source organism: uncultured Planctomycetaceae bacterium (assembly GCA_964549445.1). Taxonomy (GTDB): domain Bacteria; phylum Planctomycetota; class Phycisphaerae; order UBA1845; family UTPLA1; genus SpSt-539. Next base: position 41,199 of record CAZJVS010000017.1, on the reverse strand, counting down.
CGGCCGAGCGGGCCGGGGCACGGCGCGTGTATCTTGTCGAGGAGCCGATGGCGGCGGGCATCGGGGCGGGGCTGCCGATCGCCGAGGCGACGGCGAGCATGATTGTCGATATCGGCGGCGGGACGACCGAAGTGGCAATCATGTCGCTGGCGGACATTTCCGTGAGCGAGTCGCTGCGCGTGGCGGGCGACGACATGGACGAGGCGATCGTCGCTTACATGAAGCGGACGTACAACATGCACGTCGGGCCGCTGACGGCCGAGCAGCTCAAGATTGAAATCGGGTCGGCCGGGACGCTGAGCGAGGAGTTTTCACGCGAAGTGCGCGGGCGAGACATGATCAGTGGGCTGCCGCGAAAGACCGTGGTGACGTCGCAGGAGATTCGCGAGGCGCTGCGCGAGCCGGTGAGCCAGATTGTCGAGGCGGTGACGCGGACGCTGGAGCGTGCGGAGCCGGAACTGTCGGCGGACCTGGTCGAGAACGGGATTCATCTGGCGGGGGGCGGGGCATTATTGCGAGGGCTGGATCACATTCTGGCGGAGGCGACGGGGCTGCCGGTGAAGGTGGTCGATGATCCGCTGTCGTGCGTGGCGCGGGGGACGAGCGTGTACCTCGAAAACCTGGCGACGTGGAAGGAAACGCTCGAGTCGGATGAGGATAATATCTAGCGAGTCCTGACAACGGCCGTCGACTACTTTGCGGTCGGATCGAGGACGCGGCCCAGAAAAAGAATCTCGCCCGTTTCCCTTTCGACAATTGAGAAGATGAACGGTCGATCGATGATCAGAGTCGTCAGTTGCGGCATCATTGATGTTCGCGCCATGGCGACGGCGGTCGCGGCGGCGGCTTCGGTACCTTTCTCGTCGACGGCGACGAAGGCCTTGTGAATCACGTCGCTGATGACGAGGTCGCGCTCGCCGTTGATGCCGGAGAAATCAGCCTTGCCCGAGAAGGCGATCGGCATGCCCAGGGCTGCAAGCGTTTCGTTCAACGCGAGTGACGCCGTGAACGTGAATTTCGGAAGGCCGAGGGCGATCGGCCGTTCGGCCAGAGCCGCGGCGGCGGCTTTCAGGCGGGCTGCGTCGAGGGATGATTCGACGGCGGCGAACTTGCCGGCGGCGGGAACCAGGATCCGCATCGCGAGGGAGCCGCCACGATATGGCAGCTCGACGATTTCGAGATCGTCAATCTTCGCGTAGGGGAGCGTCTCGCGCTGATGCATGGTCGGCGCTTTGATCGTTTTTCCATCGAGCAAGTGGAAGTCGGCGTCAGTCGTCGCGCCTTTCTCGAACGGGACGGACCAGAAGCCCTTGAAGTAAATCGCGTTGGTCAGGACGAGGACGGCGCGCTGAATGACGTCCGGCGATACGAGATCGGGGATCCGTCCTTCGGTTTCGTGACTGACCCAAGCGTTGATTGTCTTGCTGGCGGCCTCGGGCTGGCGGGCGAAGTCCAACATTCCGACGCCCGCGCCGTAATTCTCCCCGAGACAGTCGAGGTAGGCCGGGAGAATCTTTTCGCCGGATTGGAGCCAGATGCCGTTGGCGATCGAGAGCTTGCCCTGCTCGTCTTTTTGACGGTCGTCGCCCTGCATCGCGCGGGCCAGGCGATTACCCATGGCATTCATGGCGGCGTTGACGCGTGCGTCCGGCAGCGTCAACGACATCGCGGCCATCATCTGCTTCGCGGTTTCGCCCTTTGCGCCGGCCATTGTCATCGAGAGGGCAGCGGCGATGCTGTAGGGCGAGAAGAGGAGGTTTCCGTTGGCGCCGCGCACCTGCTGGTAGAGCTTCAGGGAGAAATCGCGGTGGGCGTCAGCCAGCGATGAAAGATCGGACGGCGGGACCTGCGGGTTCGCGATGCGAGACTTGCTGGATCGCTCGATGTCCGGCAATTTCGGGCTTGCAGCCAGGTATGCAGTCATCGCTACCGCTCCGACGACTACGATCGCAATTATCTGTCGCAACATGACGAGTCTCCTGCAGGTCGGCGAGCTCGGTCCGGAAGATGTTAGACGATGCTGGGGGGTATTGGTTCCAGCGTGGGCCTTTCAATCTGCGCTTGCAATTGCTCAAGCGACACGGTGTTGCGGCTGGCGGTGTCGACGGAGACGACATACTCGATTGTCGTCGGGCGCGGCGAGTAGCGTTGGGAGCTGACGCGGTAGCGCTTGTAGGGGCGGGCGAAGACGGCGACTTGCCCGCGTTCGATGTTGGCGGCGAGCAGGCCGTCAAGGGCGATCGTGCCGTCGGTGCTGTAGCTGGTGAGGATGAAGCGGGCGTTGAGGGACGCGACGAGGTCGCGATAGGCGTTCAGGGCCTGGTCGCGGTGGTTGTAGGCGCTGCGGCGGGTAGTGCGCCAGTCGGTGCGGATGGCGGACTTTGTGCCGCGCGTGCTGGGCGGCGGGAGTTGTGGGCGGTCCCAGAGGGCGATGCTGGTCAGGACGTGGTAATTGCTGGCGTAGGGGTGCTGGTTGTAGGGCGGGTCGATGTAGGCGATGTGAACGCGATCTGACGAGAGCGTGCGAGCAACCGCGGCGGCGTCGTCGCAGAGGACTTGATTCTCGCGGGCGTTGTCGTGGAAGACGGCCGGGGCGAGGCGCAGGTCGGTGGCGATGCGGTGGAGGGCGGTGCGGGTCTGGCCGCCCCAGCCGCGGTGGAAACCCTTGAAGACGCCACTGGTGTTGCTGCGATAGCAGGCCTGGTAGATCAGTGGGGCGAGGAGGCAGGCGGCCTCGTGATCCTCGATGAGGCCGGCGGCGTGCCAGTCGGCGAGGTGGCAGCGGATGGCGTCGATGCGCATGGCGTTCTTGCGCATGTAGAACATGCGTTCGGTCGCGATGTCGACGTGAGCGTCGTCGCGGGGGGCGAGGTTGGTTGTGACCCAATCGATGCGGGGCGGCAGTGCGTTCAATTTTGCGATTGCGTTTTCGTAACCGTCAAATCGCTCGAACGCGGGCGGGCGATTGCAGGCGATGTAGCAGGCGTTGATGGGGCGAGTGTGCGGTTCCCAGTCGTTGGCGATCACGGTGAAGCCCTGCTTTTTTGCGAAGCGGGAGACGACGCCGCTGCCGGCGAAGAGATCGAGGAAGGTGTCGCCGGGATGCGGATTCGTGGCGGCGACGGCGTCGGCGATGAGATCGAGCAATTTGCGCTTGTTGCCGATGTAGGGGATCAGTTGGTTAAAAACGAAATCGCCGGTGCGGGCGGCGGCGTGCAGCGAGCTTTTGTAGCGGAGCGTGCCGGTCATGGGCGGTCACTCGCGGCTGAGCTAACTCCCGCCAGCCGGGACGGGGTCCTTCGACGGCCGGGCCGGCTCGCGTTCGAGCGGACGATCGATGAGCTGGGTTTCGAAGAGCGTCTTGTAAAGCTTGCATCGGCCGAGCAACTCGTCGTGCGTGCCTTCGTCGACGATGCGGCCGGCGTCCATGACGACGATGCGGTCGGCTTTCATGATGGTGCTGAAGCGGTGGGCAATGATGAAGCCGGTGCGGTCGGCGAGGAAATCTTCGACGGCGCGGTGAATCTTGGCTTCGCTGTCGGCGTCGATCTGGCTGGTGGCTTCGTCGAAGACGAGGATGGGGGCATTTCGCAAGATAGCGCGGGCAATGGCGATGCGCTGGCGCTGGCCGCCGGAGAGGGTTGCGCCATGCTCGCCGATCGGGGTGTCGTAGCCCTTCGGCATCTGGCGGATGAACTCGTCGGCGTATGCAGCGCGGGCGGCTTGTTCGACGCGCTCCATTCCGGAGATGGCGGGGTAGACGCGTTGAGGATGACGGGCCTGGAGGACCATCTGGCGCATCAGTCGCTCGTCGCCGTAGGCGATGTTCTCGCGGGCGTTGCCGGCGAAGATGATGGTTTCCTGCGTGACAAGACTGATCTGGCGCCGAAGCGACTGGAGCGAGCACTCGGACACGGGCCGGCCGTCGAAGAGGATGCGGCCGGACTGCGGCTCGAAGAAGCGGGTGAGGATGGCGAGGAGGGTGGTCTTGCCGGAGCCGTTGGGGCCGACGATCGCAACGCGTTCGCCCTTCTTGACGCGCAGGGAAAACTCGCGGACGGCGGGGCGCTCGGCACCGGGGTAGGTGAAAGTGACGTCGTCGAAGACGATTTCGCGTTGGAGCGTGGGGAGATTGGGCCAGCCGCCGGGGCGAGAGACTTCTTCTACGGGCAGGTCAATGACTTCAAAGACGCGCTCTGCGGCGGCGTTGGCGCGCTGGAGGCGTGTGTAGAGGTTCGACATTTTGCGAAGCGGGTCGAAGATGGCGATGAGGCAGACGACCATCGCCATGAATCCGGGGGGCGTCATGCGGCCGTCGAGCATCTGGCTGTAGAACCAGACGGTGGCAACCGCGCCGACGAGGATGCCGAGGAACTCGAAGGCGGGGCTGGTGATGGCTTCGACGAGTTCGATCTTGAGTTGCTGGCGGAGCATGGACCAGTCGACGCCGAAGAGGTGGCGGCGTTCGAAGCGCTCCATGTTGTAGCCCTTGACGACTCGGATGCCGACGAGTGCGCCTTCGAGGCCGCCCAACATGCGGGCAAAACCCTGCAAGAGCTTGCGATTGGCGCGGCGGACCATCTTGCCGAAGTAGCGGATGAGAATGACCGCGCCGGGGGCGACGATGATCGCGAAGAGCGTGACGCGGGGGGCGTACCAGAGGGCGAAGGTGAAGACGCCGAGCGACTTGAGCGGCTCGCGGATGGTCTGGGCGAAGACGAAGGTGAGGCCGCGGTAAATGTCCTGGCTGTCCTGGGTGAAGCGGCTCATGATGTCGCTGGTGCCGTGCTGCGAGAAGAAAGAGAGCGGCAGGCGGAGGACCTTGCGGTACATGTCGCGGCGGACGCTAACGAGGGTGCGGGCGGCGACGACGCCGACGAGGTATTCGCCGACGGCGCGGGCCGCGTTTTGCACGAGCGAGACGGCGACCATGACGCCGAGGATGTAGATGAGGGTGCGGAGCAGGTCGGAGCGGGAGGTGCCGCTGGGCAGGAGACGGGCGGCTTCATGGCCGAGGCGCCAGTGAAACTCGGTGGGTCGAAGAGCGATGTTGCGGCTGGTCTGGGTGAGCGACTCGGCGGAGAGGATGGTGAGGTTGACGGAGGCGTCCTGCGGGAGGGCGGCCAGGTCCTTGAAGAGTTCGGGGGCGAACTTGCGGTGGCCGTCGACGGCGACGATCAGGTCGTGGTCGAAGGCGATATCGCGCAGGGGCGATCCCGGCTTCGGACGCGAGAGAACCATCGCGGAGTGGTCAAATTCGTCGAGTCGGCCGGCGGATCGGCTATCGAGGCGATCGAAGACGGCGAGCTTGGCGTCGAGGCGGTGCTCGGCGATGCTGCGATTGACCCAGGCGGGGATCGACTCTTTTTCAATCATGACCTGGAGGATGGGGACGATGGACGAGATGCCGGCGGAATAGCTGATCGCCATGATGACGATGCTGATGATGGCGATCGTCAGGGTGCGTTTCTGGGGGCGGACGTATTTCCAGAGGCGGCGCAAAAAGAGGAAGTTGTCGCCCTTGTGCTTTGAGGAGATATCGCGTCGGTTGGTGCCTTTGACTCGCATTCAGACTCCGCAGGGCTGCCAGAATCAACGGCTGCTAATGGCCAACCGTTGCCGTCATTAGAGGTATTGATTTCGCGCCGCGGATAATTCTACGCGAATTTGGCCATTCGGTCACGGACGGGCGGGGTGTCGAAACAGCAGCCACATGGCCGCGAGTAGAATCGCCGCGAGCGAGGCGAGTGCGAGCCATGCGATCAGGCGCGTGCCGCGGCCGGCGGTCGCGTGCAGCATGACGGAGTTGGGGGCGGCGAGGTCGGCGCCACAGGCGGGGCAGATTGCAGGCGTATCGTCGGAGAGGGCGAGGCCGCATGCGGCGCATTGGAGCGGCTGCGGCTCGGCCGCGGTCAATGGGTGGCCTCCGAGCCGGGGGCGACCTGCGCGGCCATGGCGAAAGCGGCCTGTCGCAGTGCGACGCGTTGGTCGTCAGAGAGCATGGAAGGAGTCGGCAGGGCAATCGTCGTGCGGAGTTTTCCGGCCAGGCCGTTGCCCTCGAGACGCTTGGTCAGGGATTCGATGACGTCTTCCTGCGCCTTGGTTGCGGCGGCGTACCAGGTGGCGGCCGGGACGACCGTGATCGACGCCGGCGCGGGACGGCTTTGAAGTTCGTCCGCCACGGCGGTAACGGCATCGAGGAAGGCGGACTTGCTGGAGCATTCGTACGAGCGGACCGTCAGGGGGAGGAACTCCCATTCAGCGACGAAGAGATTTCGTTCGACGAGCATCCGCACGAAGGAGTCACGCGGGTCGCGAATGCCGCCGGGAGCGGAAACTGACATGTTGGCGTCGACGTAACTGTTGATCTGGATTGGGACGCCTAATTCGCGGGAGTATGCGTCGGCCGCGGCGCGAAGCGGCATCGTTCCGCTTGGGCCGGACCAGCCGGCGTTGCCGCGCGGCAGGTAACGCTTGCCGAGGCGGGCCTCGACGATCCAGATTCGCTCGGGACCCGCGCCGCCTCCCGTATGGGCCGCGAGCGTGCGGCGGGTGTAGACGTAGACGGCGTTGCGGCCGGCGGCCTTGGCGCGGGCCTCGTTGCTGAGGGCCTGCGCGTCGAGGCGGGAATGCCACTGAACGATCGTCGGCGGCAGGAGCAGCGACGCATCGCCAGCCGGGCGCGAGGGGGCGGTGTACTCGTCGCACCAGGGGGCGTTCATCGCGACCTGGTACTCGGCTTGCGGGCCGCAACCGCTCGCCAGACCAATGGCGATCATGGACGTGGCGAACAGTAATCGTGGGTTGACGCTACTCACTGAACAATGCCTCGACGAAGGTTGACGGGTCGAAGGGCTCCATGTCGTCGACCGTTTCGCCGAGGCCGACGAATTTGACGGGGACATTTATCTGATCGCGGATGCCGACGACGATGCCGCCCTTCGCAGAGCCGTCGAGCTTGGCGAGGATGATGCCGGTCACCTTGACGTGCTGGCTGAAGACCTTCGCCTGATTGATGGCGTTCTGGCCGATGGTGGCGTCGAGTACGAGCAGGACTTCGTGCGGCGCGGTGGGGATTTTCTTGGCGACGACGCGCTCGATTTTTGAAAGCTCGCGCATGAGGTTGTCCTGCGTGTGGAGGCGGCCGGCGGTGTCGACGAGCAGGACGTCGGCCTTGCGCGAGACGGCGGCCTCGCAGGCGTCGTAGGCGACGGCACCCGGGTCGGCGCCCTGGGCGTGCTTGATGATCTCGACGCCGCAGCGGCTGGCCCAGATTGAGAGTTGCTCGACGGCGGCGGCGCGGAACGTGTCGCAGGCGGCGAGGATGACTTTTTTCTTCTGGCTGGTGAGCCACTTGGCGAGCTTTGCGACGCTGGTGGTCTTGCCGGAACCGTTGATGCCGGCGACGAGAATGACGGTCGGACCGCCTTCGACAAAGTTGATGCCGCGGACGTCGGGCGGCCAGTACTCGACGACGCGCTGCTTGAGGAAGGGGATGATTTCCTGCGTCTCGTTTACCTTGCCGGCCTTCCAGGCGGTGCGAACTTCGTCGATCAGCCGCGTGGTCGTGGCGGGGCCCATGTCGTCGCGGAGCATGGTCTCTTCGAGTTGAGTGAGAATCTGTTCGTCGATCTTGCGGCCGAACGGCAAGATGGACTTGAAACTCGAGACGACCTTTTCGCGGGTCTTCGAGAGGGCGGCTTTGAAGCGGTCGAACAATCCCATGGGTTACGTACTCGCGGGCTGGCCGGCCGTGCGCACGGCGTCGAGGACGCCGTTGACGAATGCGCCGGACTCGGCGGCGCCGAATTCCTTGGCAATGTCGACGGCCTCGTTGATGGCAACGGGAGAAGGCACATCGTGATGCTCGCAGAGTTCGCAGATGCCGACGCGAACGATGTTGCGATCGACGATAGAGATGCGGGCGAGGTCCCAGTGCTCGGAAGTCTTGCGAATGAGGTCGTCGTATTCAGCAGACTTCGCGCGGACCTGTGCGACGAGCTCGCGGGCATAGCGCTTTGCGTCCGCCGATGCGTCGGCGTGTGACAGGAAGCTGTCGAGTTCCACGACGAAGCGATCGCCCTGAACGTCAAACTGACAGAGCACCTGCATCGCCAAGATTCGTCCTTGTCGTCTGGGATTCATGCACGTTGACTCGTGAGGGGTGGAGACGAGGCCGGCTGATGGCGCCGTACCCGCCGAACAACCCCCGTCGATTACTTCTCCCGGCCCTTGTCGCGAATTTTCGTCAGCAGGCCGACCATTTCCAGGGCCGCGAGGGCCGCTTCTTCGCCTTTGTTGCCGTGCTTGCCACCGGCCCGTTCGTCGGCCTGTTCATCGGACTCGGCCGTGAGCACGCCGAAGGCGACGGGGACGCCGGAGCGGATCGAGAGATCTGCGATGGCGCGAGCCGCAGCGGCTCCGATGTGCTCGTGATGCGTCGTCTCGCCGCGAATGACGGCGCCGAGGCAGATGATCGCCGCGAAGCGATGGGTCGCGAGCAGCTCCTGAGCGGCCAAGCCAATCTCCCATGCACCGGGAACCGAGACGGTGGTGATGCGGTCGTCGGAAACGCCGTGGCGTTTGAGGGCATCGACCGCGCCGTTCAGCAGCCGCGACGTGACAGACTCGTTATATCGGCTGACAACGATCCCGAAGCGGCCCGCGTGGCCGGTCAATTCTCCTTGAATCATGGGGGCCATTGGCCGGTAGTTTAGCTGCGCGGCGCAGGCGTCGCAAACGCGACAGAGCGGTTGAGGGGATGTCGCGCGTGATCCGGACTTGCGAGCGGCGGCGAAACTCAGATAATCCGACGCCCCGCACACGTGGGGCGCGGAGTCGGATTTCTGATGAAGTCGGTGGATATTCTCTCGCGGCGCTCGTCCGGCGTGTTGCTGCACGTGACGTCGTTGCCCGGTCGACATGGAAGCGGAGATCTTGGCCCGTCGGCGTATCGGTTCGCGGATTTTCTCGGCGCGGCCGGTCAGCGATGGTGGCAGATGCTGCCTGTCGCTCCAGTCGGGGGCGGCAATTCGCCTTATCAATCTCCTTCTGCACTCGCCGGCAATCCGAATCTAATCAGTCTCGACGAACTGGGCGAACATGGCTTGCTGCGCGGGGCGGAGTTGCGGCCGCCGCGCGGGGCGCGGGCCGATCGGGTGAACTTTGGCGCGGTGGGGAAGTTTCGCGAGTCGCGGCTGCGGCTGGCGTTTGGAAGATGGGAAGCGGTGGGGCGGGCGAGTGAACGGCGGCGGTTTGAGAAGTTTCGGCGGTCGCAGCGGCGCTGGCTGGAAGATCATGCGCTGTTTTGCGCGCTGAAGCTGGTGTGTCGGCAGCGGCCGTGGACGGAGTGGCCGGTTGAGATTCGGGATCGGCAGAAGGCGGCCATCGGCTGGCTGCGGAAACGGCTGGAACGCGAGATCCGATTTCACGAGTTCGTGCAGTATCAGTTTCGACGGCAGTGGGACGGGCTGCGAGCGCACTGCCGCGAGCGCGGCGTGGGACTGATCGGCGACATCCCGATTTATGTGTCGCACGACTCGTCCGACGTTTGGGCTAATCGCGAGGTGTTTCAGCTCGACCGCGACGGAAACGCGGCAGCGGTCGGAGGCGTTCCGCCGGACCATTTCGCCAAGACGGGGCAGTTGTGGGGGAACCCGCTTTATCGATGGGATGTGATGAAGCGGCGGGGGTATGACTGGTGGGTGGCGCGGTTTCGAGCGAACTTCGAGTTGTTCGACGTGGCGCGGATCGACCACTTCATCGGCTTTCATCGATATTGGAGCGTGCCGGGCGATCATAAGACGGCTGAGCGAGGGAAATGGATTCCGGGGCCGGATGCGGATTTCTTTGGCGCGATCATCCGGAAGATGGGTGAGTTGCCGATCATCGCGGAAGACGTCGGCAAGGTGACTCCGGGCGTCTTCGCGCTGCGCGATCGATTCGCGTTTCCGGGCTTGAAGATACTGCAATATGGATTCGGTCATGGGACGGCGGACAACACGAACCTTCCGCACAACTACGGGCGGCGGTTCGCGGTGTACACGGGGACTCACGACAACGACACGACCGTGGGGTGGTACAAGTCGGTTCAGAAGCGGGCGCGGAAGCGTGGTGGGGAGAAGGCGGCGCGGGAGCTGGCGTTCATCGGTCGCTATCTCGGCAGCGACGGGCAGGAGATTCACTGGGAGCTGATTCGGGCCGCTTTGGCGAGCGTGGCCGACACGGCGCTGTTTCCGGTGCAGGACTTGCTGGGGCTCGATTCGCGCGGGCGGATGAATTATCCCGGAACCGCCGACGGCAATTGGGGTTGGCGCATGGCGGCGGGGGCGCTCACGCCAGCGATCGCGAGGCGGCTGCGGGAGATGGCGGAAGCGTACGGGCGCGCGAGAACTGAAGCCGATTCTACGCGACGCGTTCCTTGATGGTATTCGGGTCGCGCGCCATGGTCAGCGCCGTGTCGTAGGCGATTTCGCCCTTCTGATAGAGTTCGAGCAGCGCATGGTCCATGGTGACCATTCCGTACTTCCGGCCGGCCTGCAAGTCTGAATAAATCTTGTGGATTGCATTTTCGCGAATGCTATGGCGAATGCTGTGTGTCCCGACGAGTACTTCGCAGCAGAGGACGCGCTGACCGCCCGTTGAGCTCGGAAGCAACTGCTGGGCAATGACGGCCTGGATGGTATTTGCAAGCATGTAGCGGATTTCGCTTTGCTGGCCCTCGGGGAAGGCCGAGACGATTCGTTGAACGGCCTGAATGGCGTCCGGAGTGTGAAGTGTCGCAATCACAAGATGTCCGGTCTCGGCGGCCGTCAACGCCGTATACATCGTCTCGCGCTCCCGCATTTCGCCGATACAGATGACGTCCGGGTCCTGCCGCAGCACGTGAATCAAGGCGTCGCGAAAGCTCTTCGCATCGGTCAATAACTCCTGTTGAACGACGATGGCTCTTTTGCAGACGTGCGTGTACTCGACCGGGTCTTCGATCGTGACAATCTTGACGCGACTCTCGCTATTGATTCTGTCAATCATGTAGTGAAACGTCGTGGTCTTCCCGACGCCGGTAGGACCTGTGAGGATTATCAGGCCGTTGGGTTTGCGGACGAGGTCGTCGATGATGGCCGGGAGACGAAGCTCGTCGCGCGTTCGGATGATTGGTTCACTCAAGCGAATAGACAACTCGGGATTTCCATTTCGCATGTAGATGGTGATACGAGCGCGGTCGTGGTCGCCAAATGTTGTCGAAAAGCACAACTGCCAAGTGGATTCCAGAATTCTCTTCTGCTCGTCGTTCAGGCATTCCAGCGCCAATGCTCGTGCTTCGGCGGCGGAGATCGTTTCGCCGCGCGCCACTACGATCTCGCCGTCGATGCGCAGAACGGGAGGCATGCCGACGAGTACATGGATGTCGCTGGCATTGTGCTTTCTGCCGCTGCGCAGCAAACCCGAGATGTTCATCGATTGCTCCAGCGTCTCAGCACGGCTCTGAACCAGTGCCAGAACGATGCCTGCGACATTCGATTGATTGCATCGATGGCGTCGTCACAGTCCGGTCGAAGCTCGAGGCAGCGATCCAGACTCTGGCGTGCCGCACCTGTGAGTCCAACGGCGGCCTGACAGCAACCGAGTTCGCACCATGTGTATGCGTTGGCGGGCTCCAGCTCCAAGGCGCGATTGAGATAAGCAATCGCCGCCGCAAATCGGCCGTAGTAGGCGCAAGTCCGCGCGATAATGACTCGATCGAACCAGTCGGCAGAGGGTTCGGCGAGGGCGCGCTCGAAGCAATCGTCGTGATGGCTTTGGTGCGCGCCGAGCAAAACGTCACCGCGAGCAATCCAACGCCATGGAGAGCTGCCGGGCGCTTGCATGGAGCCGTCGCTGCTTGCCATCGCGGTGCGGCGGTCCTTTAGCCGGATACAGGCCTGAGCTTTTGTGGCGAGCAATTCTCCGTTATTGCGGAAGAGTTCCAGCGCCTTATCGCTCCACACACGGGCTTCGTGAAATTCGCCGAGGTTGACCAGCATCTGGACCTGGCCGACCCATGCGCGAATGAGCTTGCGGTCTTCCTGCAGGCATCGCGTGTAGAGGCGAAGAGCCTCCTCAAAGCGACCGTCGCGATGAGCCTGATTGGCCTGTTCGAGATGGTGCCACGCATCGCGTTCGTGGTGAGTACGAGTGCCCTCATCACTCTCCGATCGGCGCTTGTCATCAAACTCAAGATTGGAAAATCGTCCTGGCATGAGTACTCAATCAATCGGTCCGAATCGGGACCACGGCTTGAGTCGGTAGAAAATTCTACCGGCAATGGCCGAACGATCGACCACGCACAACCGATAAAGCAGACCGGCTTGGTTGTTTGGCAGAGCCATCACGAGGCCGAGGCGGGTCGGGAGGATTAGATATTGATCCCGCTCGAGAATCAGCGTTCGATCGGGAAAGCGATCGAGCGGACCGAGCGGGACTTCTCCGGCGGCCGGTGGCTGGTCGTTCACGAGAATGCGTCCAGACCTGATCTCGACGGTGTCGCCGGGAATGCCGACGATGCGATCGATTCCGTGTCCGACGGCAATCTGTACCGGATAGCCGATTGCCTGGGGAACCTCGTAAAGGACCAGGTCGCCGCGACGTAACTCCGTGTCCTGTGTACGAGATCCTGAAACAAGGACACCGTCGCCGGGTTGCAGAACAGGATTCTTGAGAAGGCCATCGGGCACAATCAACGGCTGCGCCCAGCGCCCGGCGAGCCAGCCGATTGGTTGATAGACGAAAGTCCGAAGTCCGAGGAATAACAGGACTCCAAGTAGCGCAGCAGCCACCGTCGAACGCCCAAGCATGTGTCCGCGCAGCAGCGAGATGACGGCAACCACCTGGGTGACGATTGCAAACGTAATGCACCACGCACTCAGCCAGCCGGGAAACGTCAGTAGCCCTGCGAGAAGGCAAAGGAACCAGGCGGACATCAGGATCCATCCAGGCCAACGGCGTTTTTCGTAAAGCTGCCCAAGGCCTGGCACGAACGAGCGGACGAGTGCATCCCACGGTATGGCTGCCCCCCAGCGTGGGGCCATGCGCGCCAGTGGATTTCCGATTCGGGGGATGGAAAGCGCCGAGCGGATCGCGTTACGCGCCCGCGTGAAACGCGTATTCCAGTGCAGCGCGGATGCACGCCCCGGAACGACGGAGACATCGGAGAGATTGAGCAAAGTATGGCAGCGAACGCAGTTCGCCATGCCGGGGATGTTCTCGAAGCCGCAACTCGGACACTGCATTGCAGGTCCCTCGATTCTCTGCGTCAGCTACCGGGCGCTTGCTGAACTCGCGCGTCGATTCGCACTTTGCCCTCAGTAGCGTAGTAGTCGGCCGTCAGCTTTCGTTGATCTTCACGGCCGACGATCTCCCGGATGAGATCCGCAAGTTCAATGCAGCGCTTGCCCTTCACGCCCTTCACCTCGACCGAAACCCTTCCGTCCTTCTTGATCGTAATGGCAAACTCGGGTCGATCCATTTTTCCTAGCCTCCCCTTAGAGTCGCACGCGGACGCGGACGGACTGATCCGTCTGGACCTGTTCCTCGACGATTGAGTACTTTCGCTTCTTCAGCTCCGTCATGAGCTTGTGATAGACAAACTGCTGGACGACGCGTCCGCCAACGTCCTCACCAATCGCCTTCAACTCCTTCTCGGAGTGCTTTTCGCCGGTTACGCAGACGGTGCACGCGCCCCGCTCGTCCTGGCCAAACTCGATTGTGATGTCGCCCTTTTGAATGATAATTTTTTCGCCGCGGGCGAGATTCTCGGAAAGCACTTCGCTGTTTTCGATCTCGGTTTCGACGCGCTTGCCCGGTGCTCGGACCTGGTGTTCGCCAGCTGTTGCGGCTGAAGCCACGGAGAAACCCAAGCTTGCGGCGGCCCCCGCAATTGCGGCGGTGATGGCGGGCCACGATGCCACGACGAGCGGCGTCAGGACAAGAATTGCACCCATGGTCACTCCTCTTGAAGTTTAGATGATTGCTCACATCTCCAGTTTGCGGCGTGCGGCTCCGACGGACTCCTGATCCCGACGAGAAGCAAACCGAGCCCTTCCTTCCGCCCATGCGCGCAGGGCCGAAATGCCCTCTGCCATCGTGCGCGAGAGCGGCACGGTTTGGCGGATACTTGCGAGAATGTCGGGTGTTTCGAGGTCCTTCTCGGAATAGAACACGTCATACAGCGAGCTGATGATCGCTTCCTCGATCTCGGCGCCGCTGAAGCCTTCGGCGGCTGCCGTCAGCTGAGGAAGGTCGATTCTTGCTGGATCGCGACCGCGTTTGCGAAGGTGAATCTCGAATATCTGGGCGCGTTCGGCGGTGTTGGGGAGGTCGACGAAGAAGATCTCATCGAGCCGGCCCTTTCGCAACAGTTCGGGGGGAAGTTGCGAGATATTGTTCGCTGTGGCGAGGACGAATACGGGCTTCTGCTTCTCGCTGAGCCAGGTCAGAAAGGTGCTCATGACGCGGGCCGTCGTTCCACCGTCCGTATTGGCGGACCCCTGTGAGCCGGCGAAGGCCTTGTCAATTTCGTCGGCCCAGAGCACGACCGGTGCGATGCTCTCGGCGACACTGATGGCACGGCGGATGTTTTCCTCCGAAGAACCGACCAGACTGGCGAACATGCGCCCCATATCGAAGCGGAGCAGGGGCATGTTCCACATGCGTGCGACTGCCTTGGCGCAGAGACTCTTACCGCAACCCTGTACGCCTACGAGCAGGACACCTTTGGGGGCCGGCAAACCGAAAGTTCGAGCGCGGTCCGAGAACGCAAGCGAGCGTTTTCGCAACCATTCCTTCAATAGTTCGAGGCCGCCAACGTCTTCAACTGCAGTCGACGATTCATAGTATTCGAGCAGGCCGCTCTTACGGATAATCTGCTGCTTCTCGGAGAAAACCACAGAGACGTCATCAGCAGAGAGTTTCCCGTCATTGACAATTGTCTTGGCAAAGACGTTCTCGGCCTCCTGGAGAGTGAGGCCAAGGGCAGCCTGGATCAGCTTTTCGCGGTCCACCGGCGTCAGGGCCAATTTCAGCTTGCTGTGCGCTGAGACGTCGTCGCAAATTCGCTGGAGCAGACGGTCGAAGTCGGCTGCCTTCGGCAGGGGGAAGTCGAGGACAGTAAGGTCCTTCTCGAGTTCCGGGGCGATATCGACGAGCGGGCTGCAAATGACCAGCGTTTTGTAGCTGTCACTGAGGGCGCGCGCGACCTCTCGCAGTTTTCGAATGATCGCGGCGTTGTTGTCGCGCGCCCGCATGAAAGGATGGAAGTCCTTGAAAAGATAAATGGCGGGCTCTTTGTTTTCGATCACCGAGTCCAGCGCCTCGATCGGATCTGCGAGATCCTTGCTCCTCGGACCGGCTGCGACCGCTCCCGATTTCATGATTCCGGTTGTTACCGACCAACAATAGAGTTGTTTGTTGCGTCTTGCGGCAATCTCACGCAACCGGAGTTCGACTCGGCCTTCCTCCCAGCTGATGATGTAAATGATGGGGTAGCGTGCACGAATGAGCAGTTCAAGTTCGTCGCGTGCGGGCCGAGAGGTCGGCGTCGCTTCCTTTGGTGGTGTCGCGCTCATTTCAGTCCTTCATTCGTCATACCCAGCGTCTCGATTCGGGCGTGCAGACTCGGATTCTCCGGACAAATCTCGACCAAGACCTGCAACAACTCGGGGGTTACGTCGTGACAATAGAGTCGACCGTCGACGCCGATCGTGAAGATGGCGGTCCCGGCGGCAGGCTCGGCTACCAGCGGCTTGCTTTCAGGCGTTCCCATCGCTGCTCCAGTTCAGTCTCAACGTTTCAAGGTGTTGGATTGCATCGCGGATTTCTTGTCGGTTCGTGAGGCGACCCAGTGCGGGGTCTGATTCAGCGCGCCAGCAGGGTACGTAGCCGGTGTGCAGTGCGAACCGGGTCCCGGGAAGTCGGTCCGAGAGCCAGCTCGTGAGGGACTTGAAGCAGCAGCTAAAGTGCCCCGGCATCAGGAGATGCCGGACGATGATTGGCGTACGTCCGACGATGTCCAGCAGGTTCCTTTGGATGATCTCAACATATGGAGAGATTCCGGCCACAGACTTGGCGCATTGGTCGTTGCCGAATTTGAAGTCGCCGAGGTAAAGATCGACTGCGCCGTCGAGTAGGTTGATTGTCTCGGGAGTCATGTAGAGATTTGTGTTGACCACCATGGGCAGGCGCTCGGTCGCCGCGGCGGCAAATTTGAGCAAGCTGTGAGGGTGAAGAGTCGGCTCCCCGCCCAGGAAACTGACCGTGCGGGCACCCTTGCGAGCAGCGGCGCTCAAATCGTCGCTGAGGTAGAAGGCGTCAAGGGGACGGCCGACGGTCGGCTCAAAGCAGGTCGGAGCGGTGTCGCAGAATCGGCATCGGAAGTTACAGCCGGCCAAGTAGATACGCAGAGTCGGAACGACTTCGACTTCTTCCGTCACGCTCAAGTACTGGTTGAAGACGAAGGTTTGATCGTTAAGGCGGCATGGCGCCGGCTGGCCGGTGACACGATTAATACCACACCGCCATTCGCAGATCGTGCAGCTCTCAAGCATCTCTCTCGCGCGCTGCATTCGTCCGATGAGTTCATCGCGGGTCGGTCTGGCCGGCAACAAGGAAGGCAGTGTGTGCACGGAGCGTTCCTGACCCCAACCACATTATAACCACACCCCAAGCGTCCCGCCCGCACCCGAGCTCTCCCAGGCTTAGTTCGCTTCGGAAGTTCACATGCGACGCAAACTTTTTTTGATGGCGGCGCGAACTGATTGACATCCTCCGACGTTTGTAGTAGGATAGCTTCGACATTCGTAGTTGAGGCAGCGGAGGCGCGGGCTTCGATGAGCGAGAAAGAGCTGGAACTGGGATCGGCCGAGCTGGACGTGCTCAAGGTCCTGTGGGAGATCGGGCCGGCCAACGTGCGGCAGGTGATGGGGCGGCTGCACGAGAACGGGCGGCGGGTCGCCTATACCACCGTCCTGACGTTTCTAACCCGGCTCGAGCAGAAGGGGCATGTCCGCAGCGATAAGTCCGGCCTGGCCTACGTTTTCCGTGCGAAACTTTCGCGGGAACGCGTGAGCCGGTCGCGGCTGCGGTCGTTAATCCAAGAGTTGTACGACGGTGCGGCCGGGCCGCTGGTCATGCAACTGGTCCAAAGCGAACATCTTACTCCCAAAGAGATTGACGCACTCCAACGGTTGATCGAACGGCTGGACACCCAGAAACCCGAAACCGGGAGCTGAGCCCATGACGGCGGCGAACTGGCTTGTGACGGCAATGGATGCTGTCTGGCGAAACGCCTGGACGGTCGTGCCGGCGGCGGCGCTGGTCTGGGCGATCTGCCGGTGGGGGCGGTGCCGGCCGGCGACGCGGCATTCGCTGTGGCTGACGGTTCTGATCCTTCCGATCGCGATGCCGGTCATGTTGGGCGCTTCGCGACGCTTGGCCGAGCGACGGGTTAGGAAACCCGTCGCAGTCCCGACGGATGCACCGACGTCCGTCATCGAATCGGTCCCCGCGCTGGAGGCGGTGGACTGGAGCACTGTATTGATTCCGGCGTCGACGGATGTTCGAACCGGGCCGGACAAGCCCCACCTGCTCGCACGCGGGCTCGACCCGGTCGAACATCCGACGACGCTTGAAGTCGCTACTCCTGCCAACAAACCCGAACCGACCGTCGTCGTTGTACCCCAACCGATCCCTGCAGAGAGGGCGGTGCCGGCGGCCGTGGAAGTGCCGCGGATCATTGACTCACCGCGCCAGCTTGAGTCGTCGGCGGTGGCGAAGCCCGCTCCGACGCTGAGCGAACGGGTTCGGACTGCCGGTGTCGCCGCCGGAAGGATATTGCTCGACGCGGCGGCGAGGGGCTGGCAACAAGCCCGGGGCGAATCTTCTCGTGGCATTGTGCGGCTGCGTGGCATGATGCCGCCAGCGCCGGTTGTCGCTTGGAGCATCGGCAGCGCCGTATTCCTGATAATTTACTTCGCAGCCGGTCGAAGCTTCCGGAAGAACATGCGCGGCGCGACGCCCGCACCGAGAGAGGTTGTTACCCGAGTCGAGGGTGCGGCGCGTGCGGTCAAGCTGCTTCGCCGGCCGACCGCCTGGATGACGGATGCCGCGGTTTCGCCGATGGTGGCCGGCATCGTATTTCCGAGGTTGTACCTGCCCCGCGCGTTGTGGGAGCGCCTGGATGAAGCCGGTCGCCGAGCGATTCTTGTTCACGAGCTGGCGCATCTGCGGCGCGGCGACCAGTGGGTGCGGCTGATCGAGACGCTGGCGGTGTCGGCGTGCTGGTGGCATCCAATCGTCTGGTGGGCGCGACGACGGATTCGCGAAGAAGCGGAGATCTGCTGCGATTCGTGGGTGACGTGGCTGTTGCCGGGCGGGCGGCGGGCGTATGCGACGGCGCTGCTGCAGACGCAGGATTTTGTGGGAAGTAGTCGCTCCGTTTCGCCCGCGGTGGGCATCGGAGTCGTGAGCGTGCGAGCGAGGCGATTTGCAAGGAGATTGACCATGATCATGACCGAAAGCGGAAAGCCGCGACTCTCGGTTGGAGGCGTGCTGGTGGCCGTGATTCCGGCGCTGCTCGCGTTCGCCGGTGCGCCGGTGTTCTCGTGCCCGCCGACTGAGAAGGCGAAGCATCACAAGTCGACGGCCGAGTGCGACGAGACGCCGGCACCTGCGCCGGCCGCCGATTCGTACCGACCCTACATGGGCGTACACACGCCGGCGCCGCTGCCGCACGTGCTGTCGACGCTTTATTCGAGCATGATGAACGGACCGCGTGCGCCACGGGCACGAACGGGCGGCGATCGCGATGATCTCGAAGCGCGGCTCGACCGACTGGAGCGGCAACTTGAAGCACTCAGCCGGCAATTGTCGATGCTGAACCCCATTGGCACTCCTGCGCCACCCGCGCCGCCGACCTTTCCGCGAACGCCTCGCGCGGCAATCGCTCCGCGCGTCGCGATTGCGGGGACGCCGTCGCCGGACGGTCCAGTGATTGCTAAGGTTTACCGGCTGAATGATGGCAAGCTCGAGTTGTTGACTCAGCTCATGATTCGGCAGGACGTTCCCATCCGGGTGCGGGCGGTCGATGGCGGGATCGAAATCTACGCGACCGAGGGGCAGCACGGCGTGATCGGCGGGTTCATTGGATTGATCGAGCCGTCGCGGCCGGGGCCCGGTCCGAGCGGCACGGCGCCGCGGGCGATCCGGGTGAGGCCGGGCGCGGCGCCGGCGGCCAAGGAGCGCCGAGCGCGCGAAAAGCTGATGAAGTCAAAGGTTGAGGCGGCGCGCGGCGGAGCCAGCGCTCTCGAACAGATGCAGGAGCAGGTTGAGACGCAGCTTGAGGGGCTGCACGAAAAGCTTGACGCACTGCGTGAACACGCGGACGAGCTGAAGGAGGCCAGCAGCCCGGAGACTCTGGCGAAGTTGAAGGCCATCCAGCAGCAGATCTCGGCGGTGTCGGCCGAGGCGGCCGCCCGCCAGAAGGCCTTGAAGGAGATCGCCGCCAAGATGTCGGCCGTCGAGCGGGCCGCCGACGCGCTGGATGGCGTGTCGGTCGAGACTCGCGTGGACGACGCCGACGATGACGATGATGAGTCCGACGAGCTGTCGGCGCTGCGTGACAAGGCGAAGCAGCAGGATGCGAACGGCGGGACCTGGTACGAACTCGGCTTCGCGCTGCACAGTAATGAGAAGTATGACGAGGCGATCGAGGCATTTGAGAAGTCGGCGGAGCTTGGTTATCGCAAGGGCGACTCGCTCTACAACATCGCGTGCGGCTACTCGCGGATGGGTGATGCGGACAACGCGACGGCTTGGCTGAAGAAGGCCTGGGACGCGGGCTATACCGATCGCGACCATATGACGTCGGATTCGGATCTCGACAATATTCGCGACGATGCGCGGTACAAGGCGCTGATGGACTCGGACAACTAACCGGCCGGCCTCGGTGGTCCGGATTGAAGACTCCGCGCGGGCGGCTGCGCTAAGTCCGCGCGAGCAGTCGGAGGCGACGCAATCGTGGGTGTTGGATTGCCGATTCGAATGTGGGTTGCGGCGGGCGTCATGCTGACGGCCGTCGTTGGCGCAACGGCGCAGACACCAACTACGAGCGGGCCGGCGACCGACGATGTGACGATTCGCGATTACCTTAGCGCGAATGGGTTGCTGAACCGGGGGTTGCACGAACTGGCGTGCAAGGAGTATCGCAAGTTTCTCGCCGAACACGGGACGCACGAGAAAGCGCCGCAGGCCCGCTATGGGCTGGGGGTTGCGCTCTTCCGGTTGCAGCGATTTGACGAGGCAGAGGCCGAACTTTCGCCGCTGGCGGATCGCCGCGGATTCGATTTTGCGGCGGAGGTGCAGGTGCTGCTGGGGCAGTGCCGGCTGGCGCAGAAGAAGTATGCCGAGGCGGCGGATGCGTTCGGGCGGGCGCTTGCAGGCAATCCTCCGGACGGGCTGGCGGGTGCGGCCGCGTCCGGTCGGGTCGAGGCGCTTTACCGGGCGGGGCGGTACGACGAGGCGATCCAGGCATCATTGCGGCCCGGCGTGACCGGCGCGGCGCGTCAGAGGATGGATCTGTACGTCGGGTTGGCGCAATCGGCGAAGCAGGACGACGCGGCCGCGGCGAAGACGTTTGAGGCGGTCGTCCGCGCCGGAGGCGACGCGGCCGTCGCCGAACGGGCGACGCTGTTGTTGGCGCAATGCGAGCAGCGCCTGGGTCGGACTGAGCTGGCCGCGACGCACTATCGTGCCGTGCTCTCGCGGGCAGATTCGCCGCTAGCGGCCGATGCGCGGGCCGGGTTGGCGGGCGTGCTGGCAGAGGGCGGGGCGTCGGCCGACGCGGTTGCGATGCTGGACGAACTCATCGCCAAGGGTGGGGCGGCCGAAGCGGTGGGCGAGTTGCGGATGCAGCGCGGGCGGGCGCTGTTTGAACTCAAGGAATACCGCAAGGCGCTGAAAGACTTTGACAATACGGCGAAGGCCGGCGGTGCGAACGCGGACGCGGCGGCGTATTGGGCGGCGAAGTGCTGTTTGCGGCTTGAGCGTGCGCCGGAGGCGGCGCAGCGATTGGCGGCGGCGATTGAGCAGTTTCCGAAGAGCGAGTTGCTTCCCGAGATGACGTACGACCGGGCCGTGGCGCTGTGGCGGGCGGGTGAGGCCGATTCAGCGCTGCAAGTACTGGCCGCGTCGGCCCCGCGCTTTGATAAACACGAACTGGCCGGGGCGGCGTTGCAACTGACCGCGGAGTTGGAGCACCAGCAGGGGAACTATGACAAGAGCTTGGCGGCCTGTCGACTGTATCTCAGCAAGTACGGCGATCGGCCGCAGGCGGCGGGCGTCGAGTTCCTTGTGGCGGAGAACCTGTTTCTGTCCGGTGATACCCAGGGAGCGGCGGACGCGTTTCGGGCGTTTGTCGATCGACACGGCGACGATGCGAATGCGACCAAGGCGCGGTTTCGGCTTGGGCTTGCGCTGCATCGCTTGAACAAGCTGGACGAAGCGCGGGCCGCGTTGAAGCTGGTCGCGGCCGAGGCGGGCAAGGATTCGTCGCTGCGGTCGGCGCTCCAGGTGCTGGCGGATATCGCGTTTCAGCGCGGCGAGTGGGCGGCGGCCGAACAGGGGTTCGAGCAGTATCTCGATACGACGGAGTCGCCCGCGGGCGCGGACCAGGCGCTGTTGATGCTGGGCCTGGCGCGGGCGCGGCAAGGCGAGTGGCAAAAGGCTGTCGGCGCGTATGACCGGTTGCTGTCGCAGTTCGAGGCGAGTCCACACCGGATTCAGGCCGAGTTTGAGCGCGGGCAAGCGATGCTGGAATTGAACAAGCCGAAGCAGGCGGAGGCGGCGTTTGAGCGCGTGCTGGTGGGAGGCGCGGACTCGCGATTTGCGCCGTATGCGCGGACGCATCTGGCCGCCATCGTGGCGGCACGCGGTGATACGGCGAAAGCCGAGGCGCTGCTGGAAGCGGCCGCGGCCGGAACGACGGATGAGGGAGTACGGGCGGAGGCACTGTTCCGGCAGGCACAGACGCTGGCTGCGGGGGGCCGCGACGCGGATGCCGAGGCAGCGTTGCGGCGATTTCTAAAGGAATACGCAAAGCATGAGAGGGTGGGGGCGGCGCGGGCGCAGATCATGATCGCCATGGCGCGGCAGAACAAGTGCGGCGAGGTCGCGTCGCAGATCGACGGCGTGTTGAAGGATGCCGGGCGGCTCGACGCGGGCATCGTCGATGCGTTGCGCTACGAGAAGGCGTGGTGTCTGCGTTCGCTCGGGAGAAACGATGAAGCCGCGGCGGCTTACCGAGCGCATATCGATGCGGGCGGCGGAAGTCTGGTGCTGTCGTCTTTGCTCGAGCTGGCGGAGATCGAGGCGAACGGCGGGCGCTATGACGCGGCGCGAAAGCTGCTCTTGAGGCTGCGCGAACGGGCCGCGGTTGAGGGTGTTCAGCCGCCGACCGAGGTCGTGGAGCAGGCTGCGTATCGGCTGGCCGTATGCGAATACAAACTCGATCATCATTCGGACGCGGCGCGGCTGTTCGGCGAGTTTGTGGCGGAGTATCCGCAGAGCAAGCTGCTTGCGTCGGCGTGCTTCTTTGCCGGCGAGTGCAACTACAGGGCGGGGCGGCAGAGCGATGCGATCGGCTATTTCGAACGCGTCGACAAGGAGTTCGCGTCGAGCGATGTCTGCGGGCCGGCGCTGCTGCGATTGGGCGATGCGGCGGCGGCATTGCAGCGGTGGCCGGAGAGCGAGCGGGCGTTCGCGGCGTGGCTTGAGCGCTTTGGTAGCGACGAGGCGTGGTTCCAGGCGCAATTCGGCGTCGGCTGGGCGCTCGAGAACCTGGGGAAACATCGCCGGGCGATCGATGCTTACCGAAAGGTGGTCGAGCGGCACCAGGGACCGACGGCGGCGCGGGCGCAGTTTCAGATCGGCGAGTGTCTGTTCGCGATGAAGAAGTACGACGAGGCGGCGACGGAGCTGCTGAAGGTCGACATCCTCTATGCGTATCCGGAATGGAGCGCGGGGGCGCTATTCGAGGCGGGGCGTTGCCTCGAAGAGATCGGAAAGACCGCCGAGGCACGGACGCAGTTCAAGACGGTGATCGAGAAGCACGCGGGAACGCGGTGGTCGACGCTGGCGGAGTCTCGCCTGAAGGATCTGGCGGCCGCCCGGCCGCCCGGCCGCTAGTCGCATGACGGGAGGATGGATCGCGTGAGCGCGACGATGGCTTGGTTGGCAGTGCTCGATGTGTTGGCGCAGGCGACGTCGGCGCCGGCGGCGGGTGTGCTGCCGAGACTCTCGCTCTGGGACCTGACGCTTAAGGGTGGGCCGGTGATGGTGCCGATCGGCATCGGATCGCTGGTGGCTCTGGCGGTGATTGTGGAGCGGGTGATCAGTCTGCGGCGGTCGCGAATAATCCCGGCGGGATTCGTTCCGGGGCTGAAGGCGGTGATGCCGAACGGCGATGGAGACCGCACGCGGGCGCTGGAGTATTGCCGCGCGAGCGACACGCCGATTGCCCGCATATTCGTGGTGGGGATTCGGCGACTGGGGGAGCCGATTGAGTTACTCGAAAAGCATGTCGAGGAAGCCGGTCAGCGCGAAGTTTCGCGGCTGCGAAAACACCTGCGAATGCTGGCGGCGATTGCATCCATTTCGACGCTGCTGGGACTGCTGGGGACCATTCTCGGGTTGATTGAGGCGTTTCAGACCGTGGCGGCCTCCGGCGACGCGCTCGGCAAGACCGAGCTGCTCGCCGGGGGCATCTATGAGGCGATGGTAACGACGGCGGCCGGACTGTGCGTCGCGATACCCGTGATCATTGCGCATCAGTGGCTGTGCGCGCGCGTGGAGCAGCTTGTGCGCGAAATGGACGAGACGACGCTGGAGTTTATCGAGTCGTACGCCGAACGCCCGTTCGACGCGAACGGCGGGCGCTCGGCGGTCGAGCCAGCGTTGCGGGCCGTGGCGTCAGTTGGTTGAGGTGCAGCGTGCGGATTCGAGCGGACACAGGCGAGAGCGAGACAGGCCTCGACATGACGCCCATGATCGACACGGTGTTCAACCTGCTGATTTTCTTCCTCGTGGCGGGGAGCTTTCAGCAGGCCGAGCGCGAGATGAAGGTGACCCTGCCGATTGCGTCGGCGTCGGGGCCGATCAGCGCGGCGCTTCGCGAGATTGTCGTGAACGTTGCGGCGAATGGGCGGACGGTCGTCGGCGGGCGCGAGATCGAGATGGGCGATCTGCGACGGATGGTTGAGGAGGCGGTGAAGCGCAATCCGCAACAGAAGGTGACGGTGCGCGGCGACCGAGCGACGGCGTACTCCAACATCGTGCGGGTACTGGACGTCGCCAAGGGCGCGGGTGTGCAGGAGCCGTATCTCGACACCGTGCTGGAACGCTGACGCGAAACCATCGGGGCGCTTGCGATGAAACGCTGGTGGTTGCGAGCAGCGCTGGCGGTCGGGCTGATCGGTCTGGTCGTCATGGGGGCGCTTGCGTGGCGGTTGCGGCCGCGAACGTCGATTTTTCTGACGGACGGCGAGACGATTCGGCAGCCGGCGGCCGCGGCGTGCGTCCGCGAGGTGCTGTGGCAGCCGCCGGTTCGACTCGATCAGCAGATCAACCTTCCGGCCGATGTGTACGAGCCGTGCGTCAGCCGCGACGGGCTGACGCTTTACTTCGTTCGCGGGCGGGCGGGGAAGAACGCCGAGCTGTTGTCGTGTCGACGCACGCCCGACGGATGGACCACACCGACGCCGCTGGAAGGTGTGAACTCGGAACACGACGAGTTGGGGCCGCACGCAGCGCCGGACGATCAGGCGCTGTACTTCTACAGCGATCGGCCGGGCGGGCTGGGCGGCTATGACTTGTGGTTGACGCGACGCGACGGAGAGAAGTGGTCGCTTCCTGAAAACCTTGGGCCGGCCGTCAACAGCGAGTTCAACGAATTTGGGGCGGCGGTTTCGCCGGACGCGAAGTGGCTTTATTACTCGTCGAATCGGCCGCGGCCGGACGAGTCGCGTCCGTCGCATGTCGGTCGATGGCCGGCGACGCTGCGCGAGGACCTGATCCATCACGACTATGACCTGTATCGGGCGGCGATTGACGGTGAGAGTTTCGCGCCGGCGACGCCGCTAGCGGAGCTCAACACTCCGGCGAACGAGGGTTCGCCGTGCGTGAGTCCGTTCGGCGACTTTTTGTACTTCAGTTCGGATCGGGTGGGCGGCGTCGGCGGATTTGATCTGTACCGGGCGCGGTTGAGCGCCGGGCGCGTCGAGGTCGCGACGAATCTCGGAGCGGAGGTCAACACCGGGGCGAACGAACTCGATCCGGCACTGAGCATCGGGGGGTACGGGCTTTACTTCAGTTCGGATCGGGCGCCGGCTGGTAGTGGTGAATCGACGCCGGCGGAATATCAACTCTTCTACACGGCGTCGCGCGAGGTTTTCAGGGACAGCGTCGTATTCCGGCCGGCGATCGACTGGTCGATGGTGTGGCGCCGGCTGGCGCCGAACCTGATGTGGGCGCTGCTGGCATTGCTTGCGATGCTCCTGCTGTTCTGGGGGCTGCGCGATCTTCAGCGGCGCAAGCTGGGCCTGCTGACCAAGTGTCTGGTGCTGTCGTTGTTTCTGCATCTGATGCTGATGCTGCTGTTCAATGCATGGCGCGTCGGGACGACGCTGGCGCGGGAGATCGGACGGGGCGGGCCGATCCAGGTCGCGCTGACGGCGTCAACGACAGATGAACTGACGAGCCAGGTGCGCGGCGCGCTGACGCAGATCGAGTCGCCTACACCGGACGTGCCGGCAGTCGAGTCGGTGCGCCCGGAGATCGAGCCGCCGGCGATGCCGGCCATGACGGAGACACCGCCGCCGCGGATGGAGGTCTCCACGGCAACCATGACGGATCGCGAGCGGCCCGTCACAGATGCACCGATCGCGCGGCCCCGTACTCGCGCGCCGACGAGTTCTATTGAACCGACTGAGTCGCCGACTGCGATCGAGGTTCGCGTACCCGATCAATCCGTCCCCTCCGCCGTCGCTGAGTCCGCAGCGCCAACACCGGCGGTGCCAATGGAGGCGTTATCGCGAATCGAGGATTTGCCGTTCCCGACAACGCAATCGGCAACGCGCGTGGATCTGCAGCCGGAAAATCGCGGCGCGGCCGAGTCGCCCGTGTCGCTGGCCGCGCAGTCGGTTCCGACCGAGGCGACGGCCCCGCCGGTTCGCGCGGCGTCCGTCGCCGTGACGGCCAAAGACACTGGAAACATCGCGACTCCCGCCTTGCCGGAGCTGGCCTTACCTGGCGAAAAAGCGGCCCCGTCGCCAGCAAGTGCGGAGGCCAGGAAAGAGGTTGCGGCCATCTCAGGCACGGCGCCGCATGGTCGGGTGTCGACAACGGTAACGCAGACGCGTTCCGCGAAACTGGATGGTCCAAGAGCCGAGGTGTCCGGCCGGGCGGGTGAGAGCTTTGCTCGGACGGAGTCGAACGATGCGCCCGTAACGCGCCAGTCCCGCTCCGGCTCGGTCAATCGCGGTGAATCGGAGCCGGCGGGAATCGGGATTGCGTCACTACCGGAGCTGGCACTCCCGCGAGAGGCTTCAAAGTCGTCGGGCACGAAATTGGAGGGAACCGGAGAAATCGCCGCTGCGACAGGCACGGCACCACATGCGCGAGCACATGCCCCGGTCGAGCGATCACGTGCCGCGGTATTGGATGGGCCGCGCGCCGAGCTCGTTGGACCCGCGGGGGCGAGTATGGTCCAACCTGATGCGACCGACGCGCCGATGCCGGGCGCTCGATTCTCGACATCCATCTCGCGCGGCGGCGAGCCGGCACCGGCCGGGAACGATCCGCTCGGCCTGGCGATTCGGATTCCGACGGAGGAGAAGCCACCGGAGAATCCGTACGTGCAGCGCGCGCCGGAACAGCGCGAGGACCTCGTGAAGCAGATGGGGGGCAGCGAGCGCACGGAGGCGGCGGTGAAAAACGCCTTAAAATGGCTGGCGGCACACCAGAGCAAGGGCGGACAGTGGAGTTCGACGGGATTTGACGCGAATTGCGGCGAGTGCTCCGGGGCGGCGCAGCTTCAGGCCGACGTGGCGATGACGGGGCTGGCGGTGTTGTGTTTTCTGGGGGCCGATCACACGCACCTGAAGGACGGGCCGTATCGCGAGAATGTGCGGCGGGGGCTACGCTGGCTGCGGCGGCGGCAGCAGGCGGATGGTGATCTGCGGCATGACGAGAGCATGTACAGCCAGGGGATCGCGACGATCGCGCTGGCCGAGGCCTACGGCATGACGCGGGACGCGGCGCTCGAGGATTCCGTTCGACGCGCGGCCGAGTTCATCTGGGGGGCGCGGAATCGACGCGGGGCGGGCTGGCGATACGAGCCGGGGCAGTTTGGCGATACGTCGGTGCTGGGATGGCAGATCATGGCGCTGCGAAGCGCGCAACGGGCGGGCGTCGACGTCCCCGACGCGGCGTTCGAGACGGCTCAGCGCTGGCTCGACATGGTTACTTCGCGATCGCGGCCGGGGTTGTATGCGTATCAGCCGGGGCGGGCGGCAACGGTGTCGATGACGGCGGAGGGGATGTTTGTCCTGCAGCTCACCGGCGTGTCGACGACCGACGCCCGCATGGATCGGGCGGCGGCGCTGCTCATGCGCAATCGGCCAGACTGGGACGGCGGCGCGAATACGTACTACTGGTATTACGCGACGCTGGCATTGTTTCAGCGGCAGGGGGGCGACTGGCCGAAGTGGAATCGGCGGCTCGTGCGCGAACTGCTTTCGCATCAGGAGACGGAGGGGGCGGTGGCGGGAAGCTGGTCGCCGGAGGGCGAGTGGGCGCCGGCGGCGGGGCGGGTGTATCAGACCGCGTTGTGTACGCTGATGCTCGAGGTGTACTACCGGTATCTTCCGATGTACGCGGGCGAACATCCCACGACGCAGGCGGCGGCGACCGATCCCTGAGCGCGAGGCGCGGACGGCGCTGATTCCATTGACGCGACCGGCGGTTGCATCACCCGACATCTCCGCGCACCATCATTGCGGTTCCGACCGTTCTAAAAAGGAGCACAAATGTCCTTCAAGACTTCGTTCGCTCGAAATGTTCTGCTCGGTGTGACGATCTCGACTTGCGTTGGTTGCCAAACCGGCAAGGGACCAAGCTGGTCACCGCCGCTGAGCCGGACGCCAGCCACGCCGACGATGAACGCACCGCAAACGACAGATGGGTTGATCGAATTCGTGCAGTTGGCGGCAATCCAGGTTCGGCAGCGCGGCCAGGAAGCATTTGCGGATTTCGGGGTGCGCGGAACCGCGTGGAATCACGACGATACGTACCTGTTCATCTCGGACGACCGCACCGGTCGCCTGATCTTTCACGGCGCGAATCCGAAGCTGGTCGGAAACCAGATGGTCGAGCTGACGGGCGCGGAGGGGCGGCGATTCGGGGAGTTTACCCAGGAGACGCTGGAGCATTCGATCCACGCGTGGGCGTTCTACAAGTGGGCGCGGCCGAGCGGCGGCGAACCGGTATGGAAGGCGTCGTACAACCTGCGCGTGGCTGGACCGGCCGGAGAGTGTTACATCGTCGGGAGCGGCGTGTACGAACTGGCGGTTGATCGAAAGCTGGTGACGGAGCAGGTCGACATGGCCGTGACGTGGATCGAGGATGATCGCAACGAGGCGCTGACGCTGATCCGCGATCCGAAGGGGCCGTTTGTCTATCGTGATGCGCAGGTTTTCGTGATCAACACGAAGGGCGACGTCGTGGCCGATCCGTTCTATCCAGAGTTGACGAAGTCGAACCAGATGGACTTGAAGAGCGCGGATGGGCGGCCGGTGCAGCGCGACCTGGTCAATCTCATCGAGCACGAATCGGCGGGCTGGAAGACGGGGTACTTGTGGCCGCGGCCGAACGGCGGGCCGAATGGGCACAAGGATATTTATATGCGGCAGGTGAAGTCGGGCGGCGAGACGCTGGGTGTGGGGTCGGGATTGTATGTCGATTGAAAGGCGCGGCTCAATCCTGGCTGCCGGGCCGCCGGACGTGATCTGTCAAGTTACTCATGCAATCGGCAAAGACGGGTCTCATGTGGTTCGCGCACAGAACAACTTTCGTCCAAAGAGGCAATTTCGGCGAGCTCGCCTGGCGGTATGATATTTCACACAATTCGAATGGGAGCTTGACGATCGAGGCATTTGCGTAGACGGGCGTGTGCTCCGCAGCAAGGAGCGAGTGCAGCGAGGAGGTGCTGAAATGCGTTCTCATCGCGGAAAATACATGCTCCTGCAGTTCGGCGTCGTGGCGACGACGGCTACGGCGACGACGGTTGTCGTCAATTTTGACCAGTATCCGGGTGGGGCTCCGGTGTTGCCCGGCGATGCGTTAACGACGCAATGGTCGATATTCGGCGTCGAGTTTTCGGATGGGGCAGGCGGCGGTCCCGGGCCGTCTGGCAACAACTGTTCCTTGTCGCCGCCCAACCATGCGTACGCGAGCGCGATCATTGCGACGTTTGTCGATCCGTGCACCGGAGTGCCGTCAGTGACCGATTCTGCGGGTACGCGGCAGGACCTTTGCTGGGTTCCGGGCGAGGGTATCGACATGTACTGGTACGACGAAAACGGCGTGGAGCTGCATCACGAATTCAATGCTGGCGGCGGGAACCTGACGAGTTTCAGCACGCCGGAGCCGGCCATCTCACGACTGGACATGACGTGCCTGCTTCAGGGGATCGACGATTTTGTTTTCAATTCGCCACAGGCGATCCTGCGCGGCGATCTGAATTGCGATGTGACGGTCGATACCAATGATGTCAGCCCATTCGCGCTGGCGCTGATAGCGCCGGACGATTACGGCGCACTGCATCCGGACTGCCATTTTCGGCGCGCGGATATGAATTGCGATCGGCTCGTCAACGGAGCGGATATTCAGCCCTTCGTCAGTGTCCTGCTGTCGCCGTAGCGCGATGAGGCGCGCGAGGCAATATCAATCCTGACTGCTGGGGCCGCCGTAGGTCGTTTCGATGAAGTGGGCGTCGCCTTCTTCGGGGACGACGATGACGTAGAAGTCTGAGTACCTATTCGGCGGCCGGCCAGTGCCGCCGAGGGCGCGGTAGATCTCCTCGAGGTTGCCCTTGCGGTCGGCGACGATCGGGCCGGTGTTGCCGACCCATAGGACCACGTCGCCGGCATGGAAGGTCAGCCATTCGTTGATGAGGCGGTTGGCGAGGGCGCGGGTATCGATGAGGTCCTGTGCGCCGAAGATCGTCGGCGTAATGCCGAGGCGTTCGACGAGCGGCTCGATTGTCTGGCGATTTCGCAGGATGTCGCCGGTGTAGATGGCCGTTACGCCGTTGTGTTCCAGCACGTCGGCCAGCTTTTCGCGGCGGGCCATGCCTTCTTCATTCAGCGGCGGGTCGAGTTCGGCCGGGTCGCGCTCGGCGTGACGGACGAGGATAATTGTGGTCGTGGTGCCGGGCCGGGAGCGGATGATCGGCGGAAGAACAAACGTGTTGCAACTCAAGGTCAGGACCGTCGCCACCAACGCGGCGAGTGTCACGCGCGATCGGAGAACGGCTTTACTGAACATGCGGGGATTATACCGCGCGAGGCCGGATCATCGTTGCGGTGCGGGGGAGTCGGGCAGGCGGAGGTGGGTGATCCAGTGGGTCCAGGCGGCGTGGACTTCGTCGAGTCGGTACGGGGTTCCGCATTCGGGGCAGTTGTGTTCTTCGGGCAGGCCAAGGAGGCAGTAGCCGCATTCGAGGCAATCGGAGTTGTCGTGTTCGCGCAGCCGGTCGCGGAGGCGCCGAAAGAGGATGCGGGGGGTGACAGTGAATAGGGCGGACGCAAAGAGAATGACGACGAAGTAGATCGCGAGAAAATCGTACCGGTTGGGGTCGGATCGAAAGAAGAAGAATCGCATCAGCAGCACGACCGAGAGCACTCCGCACGACAGGTAGATGTTTCGCCAGAGCACGACGCGGCGCCAGAACGGCTTGGGCATCCATTTCGGGCGGAACCAGGGCATCGACGTGCCGACGGGGTTGGGCTTGAGAGGCCGATAGGTTCGGTGAATCCTCACGGCGCCGATGATACCGCCGGCGTGGTTGAGTGAGTGAGGCGGGTGAGCGGCGCGAAGAGACCCGTAGACGCGAGCGAAGCGGCCGGGGGGAGGGTCCGGCCGCTTCGGCATCGGCGTTCGGGGCGACGGTTCAGGTTCGCCGTCCCGCGACGTGTGGGGGTCGGTTTTTTCAGTGTCGGCGACGACGGGCCGCGAGCAGTGCGACCGCAACGAGGCCAAGCGAGGCGGGCTCCGGCGTGATGGTCATCTGCGTAAAGTTGATGAGCATCGGGTTGAACGGGCCGTCGTCGACCGACCAGTTGAAGACCTGCAGATCGGTGTAGTCGTAGGTGCCCAATGCGTCGAGGATGTTGAGCGAAGAGAGCATGCCGCCGTCGTAGGTGACGTGGTACTCGTTGACGAAGTTACCGAAGATGCCGACTTGGTTAATGGGGAGGCCGCTGAAGAAGTCGGTGTTGTTGGCGATAAAGAAGCCGTCGACGGCCGGATCGTTGTTACGCAGGACGAAATAGGGTGTCTCGCCGGCGGGGTAGGGGTTCTGCAGGCCGACTGAGGTCTGCGGAAAGGTCAGCGACAGGGACGACTGATCGATTACGTAGCCGCGAGTCGGGAAATTCGGGCTGTCGACGTAGTTATTCGAGTCGACTTGAAAGGTAAGCGTTGCCGGCGAGCCGGACGTCACGCTGGAGAGCGGCTGGCTTGAGATCTGGTTGAACTCGACTTCGCCGGTGACTTGAACGGTCACGATGGCGGCGTTTGCGGACACGGTCAACAGGGCCAGGGCGAAGGTCAGGATACGTGGCAGTGATCGCATTCTTCTTCTCCGTATGTGTAAAGGTGGACGTCAGCGGGCGATGCGGCCGCGGCGACGAATTGCGAGCACGCCGAGCGCGGTAAGGGCCAACGTGGTTGGCTCCGGTAGCGTGATGAGGAAGCTCTGGAACTCGAAGGTCTTCAAGTCGATTCCGATACCCACGATCGTGGAGCCATCCTGCGAAATCGCAGAGAGCTGCGTGATGAAGAAATTGGGATCGACCACGAAGTTGTGGGCGGCGAGCCAGTCGGCTGCGCTCATGAGGCCGGACTCGGCGGTCCAGATGATGCCGGTGTCGCCGCCGAAGAAGTCGAGGCGGTTGAGCCCGACGACCATGCTGCCGTCCCCGGAGACGTCGCTGGCGATCGACATACCGCCAAAAATGGGGTCGGTGCCGGGGAGCACGCCGAGGAGCTGCTGGTCCCACGTTCCGCCGTTGCGGGTCCAGATGGCGGCAGAGGAATAGAAGTCCACGGAGTTCCAGCCCTGGCCGACGATGATGTTGCCGTCGGGCGTGCAGTTGATCGCCTCACCGGGATCGTCGGGGTTGCCGAGGATGGTAAGAACGCCGTTTTCCCAGACGGTCGGGCGGCGCTGGCCGAATTCGGGATGATCTTCGAAGCCCACGGCGACGCTGCCATCGTAGTTGACGCCGCTGGAGCGGCTGCTGCCGCCGTTGCTGCCGAGGTCGACGATGCCGGTTGCCTGCGTCCAGCGCGAGGCGTGAGCGAGGCCACCGGTCTGGCCGTCGCGCCAGTAGAGGCCGGTGACGGTATTACCGTCACCGGAGATGGCCCAGGCCGAGCCGCTGGACTGATCGACGGGTCCCATGTCGGGTGGGTATGGACCGAGCTGTTGCCAGCCGGAACCGTTAGTCCAGACGCCTTGCGTGGCGAGGGTTCCGGAGTCGTCGAGAATCGTCGCCGAAACGCGATTGCCGTCAGCGGAGACACTTGGCGTGCCGGCTCCGACGCTGAGGACGGGGACGGTGGCACGGCCGAGCGGGACGATGCCGGTGCCGGAAGTCCAGCGGAACGTTTCGTAGTCGACCTGAGTGTTTCCGACAACGACCGAGCCGTCGGCTGAGACATCGCTGGCGAAGACCGGGCCGATGATCTGCATCGAAATCTGAGCGGTCGCGGCCGTCGGGAACGCGGCGCCGCACGCGAGCACCGCGACGACGAGAAGCGACGACGCGTGGCGGATTCCGACGCCGGTGGGTGAACCAAGTGAACGCTTCATTTCGCTTTCCTCCGAGTTTCCTGAGTTCGAGCCGACGCCGGTTTGCGGCGACGCTGACACCCATAATATCAAGCCGGGGAGTTCTCTGCAAGCATCTCCAGAGAAAAATCCAGAAATACTCAAGGAGTAATTGCTTTTCGGTCGCAGATTCGTTATTACTTATTTAGATGCAGCAAGTTGTAAGCATCGTGCCCCAGCGGGTGACAGGGCACCGATGGGTCCTCAAGATGCCTCGTCGACAGGATACCGCAAGTCGTAAGACCGCCGCGACTCCGCCTTTCGAGGCGCACGTCCGCGACGTGATCCAGCGCGTTCGCGCGGCGTTCTCGGAGCTGCTCGTCGCCATCGGGGCGGACTCGACGAAGCCGCAAGAAGTGTCGCGGCAGCTTCGGCTCGACAAGAGTTTGACATGGAAACTGTGCCGGCTGATTGGGGCGGAAAACCCGTTCGCGGCGATTCCGCTGATTCCGCGGCGGGCAGGGCTCAACATTCTCATCGATGCGTTTGCGAAGGCCGAAGCGCCGCCCGAACTGATCCAGTCGGTGCGGAGCGCGATTACCGACTTCGAACGAATGGTGGAGGTGCACTCGGGCGATCGTGAGACGCTCGAGATGATGCTCGGTAATTTAACGGACCACGGGCAGCAGGAGCGCGACGAGTCGCATCGCAAGCTCTCGTTTCGCGGGAATAGCGCGACGTGGGGCGTTCAGGCGCGGGCGCAGCTCTGTACCAACGTGATCGCGCCGGGCAGCCATCGGGAGATGGCGGATTTGGCGTGGCTGAGCGGACTCATTGATTTTCGACGGCTCAAGCGCGAGGCGACGTGGGCGATGGCCGCGGCGCGAAAAGTGACCGATGACGGGTCGCCGCTTCCGGTCGGAGAGATTCGGGCGATCGATCCGGCGTTTGACGACTCGAACAAAGCGCCGCTGCTCGGAGAATTCTGCTCAACGCCGGCGCCGGAAATCAGGATTGAGACCGGGCGGGACGGCGTGACACGGTACGAGCTGGTTGAAGGGCCGGTTGGGAACACCGCGGCGGCGACCTGCATCATCGGGCTGTACGGGCGAAATTTTGTGCGGCGGACGCGGGCAAAGGATGACACGATTGGCGAGCATTACGCTCGGCTCTACACGCCGGTTGAGGTGCTCATCCACGATCTGTTCGTGCACCGCGATCTGACGTATGCGCTGTCGCCGCAGATCCTGCTGTACAGTCAACTGCCGAGCGGGCCGATGTACCCGGCGGCGGGGCGAGAGCGCGGTTTGCTGGATGTGTCGGAGCCGGTGATCGCGCTGGGCGGCTGTCCGCCGGACACGCTGACCACCGAGATTCCGCAGTATGGCCGGATGATCCGTTCAGTGATCGATCGCATGGGGTGGAATCTGCAGGAGTTTTACGGCTTCCGATTCCGGCTGCGCTATCCGCCGATACCGACGTTGGCGGTGTGGCGGTATCAACTGCCTTAAGCGGCGCGACGACGTCTCCATCGTCCATTCCAGCTCGGTGTCCGACTTGCCGGCGTGAAATCGCCTGCCGATCGGCTACGCTCTCCGGTGGAGTCCATGACTGGATTGTCCCCCGGCACACCGACTACCAGCTACCACGATCGCAGCGGAGAACCGATTCCGCCGAAGCTCTTGTTGCAGCTCGAGAAGATCTTCGGCGAGGCCGAGATCGAGTTTGTCTGGCAGGCGTCGGGCGAGGTCGAATCGAAGCGATCGGTCAGCCGGGTCATCTTTCGAACTGAGGTATTGTACGAGCGCCTGCGGGATAGTCTCGTGCTGAGGCGGCTGCTGACCCAGGGGGATCAAGTCACGCCTTACATTCTCTTTGACCAAGGAAAAGCACCGCGCAGTGCGTACGCATACGTCAACGAACTGATCCCGCCGGTTGAAGAGCTTGGCGTCGCGCCGGACCCGGTTGACGAAAAAATTGCACAGCAAGTCGAGGCGGACGCCGCTGAGGTGCGCATTTTCGTGCCGCACGTGGCGGATGATCGGATCAAGCTTCTGAACCCGCTGGCCGGCAAGGGCGGTGTCTGGCATGACCGGTCGGGGCGTCCGCTGACGAGCGGCGACTGGGTGCAGGTGGCGGTGAACGCACTGGCGAGCAAGTTCTCGGCAGGGCGGTACGAGAAGAAACTCGAAGCGATGCGCGGTGACACGATTACGGTCATCCTCGCGCCGGCCGGCCGGTCGATCGACGTGACGTTTGCGCAGCGAATCGCGGAGGAGCATCACCTCAACATGTCGGTGGTCGAGGAGGACCGAATCTTGCCGAACGAGCGGTCGCCGCGACGAGTGGGGATGGCCTTTCACACGCGGCCGTTCGACGAGGCGCTCAAGACGAGCGAGGGCGATCTGCTGCGATGGCGACTGCTGCGGTCGTCGGCCATGACGCGGCAGGGACTGGCGCGGGAACGGACGGGGCTGTCGGTCTTTGTGCTTGCACCCCGGGCGGAGATTTCGCGTGAGCATGGGCAGCCGCTCGAAAGGTATGTCTCGGAGCGGGCCGGGCCGATCGTCGTCGATGGGAAGAAGGCGGCATGGTCGGTCATGATCGAAGTTCCGAAGCGCGTCGGCATGGAACGCGCGATGGCGCCGGATGTGGCGAAAGAGTTGCTGTCGTTTGACGGGGCCGAGGCGCTGCGACATCGAAGCGTGCCGGTGACGTACGTCGATGTTCCGGGCGGTGGGACCAAGAAGGTCGTCGGTGCGGCGGAAGAGATGGTGACGGGGGTGGGCATCCCGGCACTCGAGTTCCGGCGGCGGCTGTACACCGATCCGGCATTTGCGCAGTACATGCTCAAGGCGCACGACCTGGCGCGCGGGCTGGATCGCGACCAGAACAAGGCGGCGATCGAGGCGGAGGTGAACGCGACGGCGCGGTTGCCGGGGCGAAACGTGGATCGCGAGTCGTGGGACGCGAAGGCATTGCGGAAAAAGCTGGAGAACCGGGTCGCGGAGGGGCTCCAGGTGACGGAGATCGATCACCTGAGCAAGCTGCACGGTCCGACGCCGCTGCCGGCGTACGTCAAGGCGATCGAGGAGAAGGGGCCCGACGCGATCATCGGCGAGGAGAAGGATCTGCGGCGGACGCCCCGGCGATTCGATTCGAGCACGTTCGCGCGGTGGGTGCTGCTGATTCTCATGCTGGCGATGATGGGGACGGGCTTGTGCGCGATTTCTCAGTTCAATCAGGCGGCACACGAGATCAAGCGGCGTCGTGATGGGGACGCGGCACCGCCGGCTGCGCCGGTCGAGAAGACGGTTCAACCGTCACGCGGACCGTAAACGGCATGTTTGCCCCTATGTTGACGCGGTCCACGTGTGGGCGGGGGCACCGGATGAGGGAGCGAGCTGGGGCTTTCTCGCGATGGCGGCTTTGACGAGACCGAGATAGAGCGGATCGGGGCGGAGGGGGCGGCTGGTCATTTCGGCGTGGGCCTGGGTCGCGACGAAGAATGGGTGGACCGACTGGGGCAGCTCGAGCACCTGCATGATAGGGAAGTTGGGGTCTTTGCCGGAGAAGACGAGGCCGCCGGACTCGAGCATTTCGATGTAGCGCGGCTCGACCTCCCAGCGGTGGCGGAACCGCATGCGGACTTCGCGGGCGTTGCTGAAGAGCGCGGACGCGAGCGTGCCGGGCTTGATCTGCACGTCGCGGCCGCCGAGACGCATGTTGCCGCCGAGGCCTTCGATCTGCTTCTGCTCGGGGAGGATGTCGATGACGGGATAGCGGGTTTCGTCGTCGATCTCGGTGGAATTGGCGCCCTCGAGGTTGCAGACGTTGCGAGCGAACTCGATGACGGCCATTTGGAAGCCGTAACAGATGCCGAGGAAGGGCAGGCCGGTCGTGCGGGCGTGGCGGATGCAGGTGATCTTGCCTTCCGCGCCGCGGGCGCCGAATCCGCCCGGGGTCAGCACGGCATCGCAGTGGGCGAGCTTCGACGCGACGTTTTCGGGCGTTATCTCAGTGGTGTCGATCCAGTCGATGTTGACGCGGACGCCGCAGTAAGTCCCGGCGTGCTCGAAGGCCTTGATGACGCTGGCGTAGCTGTCGCGAACCGAGGTGTATTTGCCGGTGATGCCAATCGTGACGCTGCGGGCGGCCGAACGCATGCGATTCATGTAGTCGGACCAAGTCTGGACGGCCTTCGCTTCGGCCTCGGGGTGGACGCGATCGCCGAGGTTCAGGATATCGATGACGGCTGTGTCGAGGCCGCCGGCGCGGAGCATCTCGGGGATGAAGTAGATCGACTCGCTGTCGTGCATGGAGAAGACGCGATCGATCGGGACGCTGGAGTAGAGCGCCAGCTTCTCGCGGACCTTTTTGCTGACCGGGTTGCGGGCGCGGCAGGCGACGATGTGGGGCTGGATGCCACATTCGAGCAGCGAACGGATGCCGAGTTGGGCGGCCTTGCTCTTCTGCTCGCCGAGGGCGGCCGGCTCGATGACGTAGGTGAGGGCGACGAAGCAAGTTGAACCGGGACCCTCCTCGAAGGCCATCTGGCGCATCGCTTCGATGAAATAGTTGTTTTCGACGTCGCCGACGGTGCCGCCGATCTCGACGAAGACGACGTCGGCATCGGTGGCGACGGCGAGTTCGCGGAGGCGGGCCTTCACCTCGCCAGTCACGTGGGGAATCATCTGGACATCGCGGCCGAGGTAGCTTCCCTTGCGTTCTTTTTCGAGGACACGCGAGAAGATCTGGCCGCTGGTGGTGAAGTTGAGCCGGGTCAGGTCCTGGTCGAGCATCCGCTCGTAGGTGCCGAGGTCCATGTCGCACTCGATTCCGTCGTCGAGGACGAAGACTTCGCCGTGGCGGAAGGGGTTCAGCGTTCCGGAGTCGAGGTTCAGGTAGCCCTCGAGCTTGATCGGGGCGACCGTCAGCCCCTTGTCTTTCAGGACCTTGGCGAGGGAGCTGGCGAGAATGCCCTTACCGAGGCCGGAGATGACGGTGCCGAAGACTGCGACGTAGCGGGTCTTTCCGGGCTTGTAGCCGGCGGGCATGGGGGTGTAAATCTCGCCATCGTCGGAGGCAGCTGCGATGTTTGCCAGAATGTCATTCGGGTTCATTGCAAGACTCCGGGGGGCTCCGGCGGCACGGATCCAGCGGCGAATGGGACGGGGGCGAAACGCAACAGTGTGATGATAGCACGGGCGTCAAGGGGGATTTGCGGCGGCTGTGAGATGCCGGGGGCCGGCGACTGGATCGAAGTTTCAGAAGCTCTGAAATGTCGGTTGGCGTATGCTCCCCTGGCGTCATGGATACCGCATTCCTGCGAGTGGTCGACCATCGTCCCTGGCCTTTGTCGCCTTTGCCGTGGCGGATGGAGATGGTCTGGCATGATTTGCTTTTTGCGCACTGGCCAGTCGACGCGGCGGCGCTGCGGCGGATGGTTTCGCCGGATGTCGAGATTGACACGTTCGACGGGCAGGCGTGGATCGGGATTGTGCCGTTTCGGATGACGGGCATCCGGCATCGAATGCTGCCGACGCTGCCGGGGCTGTCGGCGTTTCCTGAGATCAATGTGCGGACATACGTGCGGTGCGGAGAACGGGCAGGGGTGTGGTTTCTGAGTCTCGATGCGTCGTGCGCGACGGCTGTGCGAGTTGCGCGATTTGCCTATCGCCTGCCGTATCACCGGGCGGCCATCCGGTGCGAGCGGCGGGACGACGCGATCGAGTACTCGTCGAAGCGCGTGGAGCGCGGGGGCGGCGGGGCGGAGTTTGCGGCCACGTATCGGCCGGTCGGGCCGGTGCGTGCGGCGCGGCCGGGGACGATTGAGCATTGGCTGACCGAGCGGTACCGCCTGTTCGCAGGCGTGCGGGACGGCGGGGTTCACGTCGCCGACATCCATCATGTGCCGTGGCCGTTGCAGGAGGCGGAGTGTGAGATCGAGCGGAACACAATGTGCGGGCCGCTGGGGATTTCGCTGCCGGGAGTGCCGCCGGTGCTGCACTTTGCACGGCGGATCGATGCGGTGGCGTGGGGGCTGAGGGAGATTGGGGAGCGAGGATTGAAGAGCCCTGAGAGGCACGGAGGCACACATCAAGGAACGATGCGGGGTCTCGGCGGGTTTGGTTTTGAGGGCGTCATTCGGCGTTACTTGGCAGATGGTTGAAAACGTCATTGGCATCATCGACGGACCTTGTTCGCGCTGTGCGCGGAAGCTCGGGCGGGCGTCGCGGGGCATCGGGTTGGTGGGACGGGATCGCATGAATGGTTTTTTGATGGGATTGGACGGGATTGGACGGGATTTGCCGGGACGCGGGTCGTGGCGGTCCGTGGTCCGGTCTTTGGTCATCGGTCGTGCGTACTGCGGCTTTGGAACGTCGGCGCACTTTTTTTGACGATAGAAGCCGATAGAAGACGATAGAGAGCCGGACACGGATTGTCGCGATTTTGACGTCCCGGTCGTCGCCATTTTCTTTCCTGCGCGCGGTGTCTCCGGGTTCCAGTGAGTGAACTCACTGGCAACGGTCGTTCGCCCTGCCGGGCGCAGGCGGAGTTTCCGCCGGTGCGGCCTGGTCAGGGGTTTCGATGCGGGTGTCCGGGCAGGCCGGGATCACCCGCGATGTCTCTGAAGGAAAGGTCTGCTGGCATTCCGCAGGGGCAGGATTGGATACAGAGGCGAGTCGGCGTCGAGGATGGTTCGGGAGATGGGACCGAACCCTGGACACGCCGCAAACGCTGCGCGTTTCAGAGCGGCTGCGCCGTGCGGCGCGTCAAGGGCGGGTGGGCCATAGGCGTAGGCGGCGAGATGGGAGTCGTGGCGACGTTCCATGATGACGCTTCCGCCGTCGTGGTCGTAGGCGGTGAAATTGTAATCGAAATCGCTGCCTTGGCGGGAATTTGAGTGCCAGGTTCCGATGCGACGGCCGTCGGTGACCCTCGCATTCACGAGGCATCTCGACGCTGTATCTTTGCGTCTGGCGGCCGATTCCCGGCGTGCTTCACCGTTGGGCAACCACACTCGGGGCATCGCCCGGATTCGTTACCTTGAAGTAGGTATCCACATTTTGAACAACTTCGAGCTCTGCTGTGTGACGCAATCGCGGGCGTCGCGCCACAGACGCGGCACTTCCCGATGCGACGTCCGGTCAGGTCGCTTCCACATTGAGCGCATCGGTTAGGAACTGCGTGCCGTGAGGATCGAAGCCACAGGATAATAGCAAATGCAACGACGAGACCAAGAATGAATGGAAGATAGTCAAACCAGCCACGAAGGCTGGGGGAGTTTACGATCTTATACCCAACCCAAGCTGCGATGACGCCGAAAAGGCCCTCAAGCGCGAATTCGGCCAACGCTCCAAATCCTAATCGACGCAACTTGGGCATATTCGTTCCGTCTCGTCAATACATGGCTTGACGCAATCAGAAAAGCGATTCTCGAGCGGACGCTTCTGGTCAATGCAAACGAAGACACCTTCTTTAGCAGTTCAACTGACGATCGGTCATTTTGGTGTCATCCGACACCACGTTCCAAAGGCGAAGTGCGATTTAGCCAACCCAAGCGCTCCCAGATTCGAATAGGGACCACATCGCATAATGCACCGCACCGTAACTGTAGCCTCCCAACAGCCCAACGCCCATCCCCATGATTGTGTCGGCGGCGCTCCATTTGCCTATCCCTTTCAAGACATCGAGGAGGTGGACCGGGAGTTGACGGCAATTCCCAATGAGGCCAGCCAGCCAATTGCGTATTAGTTTTGCGAAGAGGGCCATGCTCGCGATACGCTTGCCCCAGCTCGCCCAACTTCCGAGGTCGCCTAACGCGATCGCCGCCGCAATGGCGCCAAGGTATGAGCCGATCGCAAACGCGATCCAGAAAGGCGAGAAGAATTCTGCCGCTCTTCCGGTGGGATCACTTGCGTTTACCGGATCGTTTGCACAATACGCCCAGCGATTATTCTGGCCCCATTGGAGTTCGGGGCCGGTGGGTTGGGGGTCTGGTTCTGTCTTGGCTCACAGTTCAACCGGAATCTTGGGACGCATTTTTGTGAGAGACT
>CAZJVS010000016.1:0-99185 GCA_964549445.1 uncultured Planctomycetaceae bacterium | reverse complement strand
CAGGTAAATGAGTGCGGCATGCTGTTGCGGCAGCCCAACAGCGCCGCGGCCGCACTGGCCATCATGGTAAGAGTCGCTAATCGAATCAGTTTGCCCTTCACGATCGGTCTCCTTCTGGTGGTTTCATACCTTCCGAACCGGTCTCCGCAACGCGCCGGCGACAACACGTCGCGCGATAACCGCATTCTTAATACTGACACTCAACCTGCTCAACGGGCTCGTGCCCGATTCCGAAAGCCGACATCGCAAATTCCGTCTCGCGCGCCCGCGACGGATCTCGATCATCTGGCGTCGCACGGTATCGCCGCTGCGTGTTCCGCTCGCGGCGGTGCGAACTTCATATCGTTGCCAAGCCTGACTGCATGTCTCGCGTTGACAGCGACATCCGTAATATAGCGACCTCTTCCCCGTGCGTACATGGGAAAAAAGCCGCTAAGACAACGAACATTCGCATCAATACCCGAAACCCTTGCCGAGGCCGCGCATCGCATTCTCAGCTACCTGGTGCGCTGCGCAGCCGACCAAGCTGCGGCAACAGACCTGCTATGCCGCCAAGCGGCGGCGATTATACAGTTCCCCCACCATTGGCAAGTCCAAAATCCATTCAAACTCGTCAAATTCCGACCCATCGAAACGACTTATGGGACGCCCCCACATCTGCCAAGGTTGATCCACGAAATAGTGTACTATTCGCGTTCAAAGCATGAACGCGTGTATCCGGTCACATTTTGCCCCAATTCGTCCCCGATCCCGCATTTTCAATGCTGATTGGGCCTTTCTCTGCTTGATCAAGACCCCTCGGGAATAATGAGCTCCATTCCCTCTCGGAGATCCTCTGGGGCGCTGATCTGATCGCGGTTCGCCTCCAGAATCGCCGGCCAACTGGATGCCTGCCCAAGTGTTTGCTTCGCAATGTCCGACAACGTATCACCATGTCTGACCACGTAACGGAGTTGAGATGTCTTCTCGACATGCTCGATGGACTCGCCAGGGGCACCGGCTGGCTTGGGTGATGTTTTCTCAGCTGATGTCGCGCGCTCGTCCGGACGCTGATCCTGCCGGGCCGATTCGAGAGCCGCAGGCGACGATTTCTCCGTCTCGCGTGAATCAGCAGGTAAAGGGCGTTCACCACGCCGTTCATCATTCGCCTGGGACGTCGCCTCGCGGCGAGATCGTGCCGGACGACGCGGTGCCTGCTCCTTGGACGACTTGGCCGGCCGACGTTGACGAGCGGGACGGTTCCCACGATTTGACGGAGGAGGCGCTGATGAACTTCCCAACGCACGATGGACGCGCGCGAGGGGCAAGGGCAACCGATCTGTCGCCAAAGCTGATCCGTCCGCGCGATTTACCGCGAACACCGCCGTTACCAAACTGTCCTCCGGTGTTACGCCTAGCTGACCCACCGGAATCGCGACCCGAGTATTCTCAAACGTCTGGGGCGAACTCAGGCAGATCACTGATCGAGTTGCAGCAACTCGCCCGTCCTTGTCGCGATACTGGGTTCCCGGCGCCCGGACCGGCCGATCGCCGCTGCGTTCCAATGACACGTGGTACACCAACTGCTCATTCGTCAGATTGCGAGCCTCAAACGTCGAGACGAATGCGACGCTTCCCGGTCCCGCGCGCTCAGGGAGGTACAGGCATTCTGTCCGCATGAACTTGACCGACGGGCTACAACCAGCCGCCACTGCAACCGCGGCCAGCAGCCCGGAAACGAACCGCACGCGGACGCAGAACCCACGCCGCACTTCGCCAAGATCGCTCGTTTTCTCTTTCATTGCCGCTACTCTACGCCCCGACTGCGATGACGAAAAGCCCGCTCTGAGCGGGGTTGGACAGATCGTCGCAAGCATGTAGAGTCTGGTGCCACGCGATGCGGGGACGCGGTGAAGAATGACCATCACGAATGCATGGCGACAAGTCCGGTTGCTGCTCGTGAGCGGCGACGTCCTCGCCGTTGTAGCGACCTACATCATTGCGGACATTATTAGAACGCG
Source organism: uncultured Planctomycetaceae bacterium (assembly GCA_964549445.1). Lineage (GTDB taxonomy): Bacteria > Planctomycetota > Phycisphaerae > UBA1845 > UTPLA1 > SpSt-539. The sequence goes on along the minus strand of CAZJVS010000016.1, from coordinate 97,185 downwards.
CTTCTGGCTTGGTAAGGCGTGGCCCGAGCAGGTCCCCGGGTTTGGCAGCGCCTTCATCGTACATTACTGGACGCTCGCAATCATTCCAATCATCTGGCCGATGGTGCTCGCGCGTCTCGATTGGTACCCGGCAGCCGCCGCCCCGACCCGGCGCAAACGGCTATCGGAATTCATCCGCGCCGTCTGGGCATCGCTTCTACTGGGCATGATCCTGGCGGGACTCGCGCTCTTCTTCCGTCGAGATCTGTTTCCCCGAATGCAGATCGTGCTCTTCACGGCGATCCTGCCTGCGACCACCCTCGCGGCGCGAAGTATAACAGGGATAGTGGGCCGCTGGTTGGCCGACCGGGCGCATCCGCGGCACGTGCTGATCGTAGGGACGGGTCGCGAGGCGATTCGACTTCGCCGGTTGCTTCGTGCCGCGGCCTTCGGACGATGCGAGGTCGTCGGCCACCTCGCCATTCGATCCCAGCAATCGGAGACTGGCGGTACCGGTGCCGTCCTGGGCGATGAGTCCCAACTCGCCCGAATCCTTGAAGACGAGGTCATCGACGAGGTCTTCTTCGCCGTCGGAGCCGCGGAACTGGAGTGGACACTGCCACTAGTTCGGGCTTGTGAGGAAGTGGGGGTAACGGCACACGTATTCGCGGAGTCATTGGTGTGTCACTCGAAGCCGGAAGTCGAGGATTTTCTGGGCATGGCGATGCTCGGCTATGCTCCCGTTCGCCATTCGCCGGAATTGCTGGTCGTCAAACGGCTGTTAGATCTCGTCATCGCCACTATCGGGATCGTGCTGGCGGGGCCGATAATGCTGATATGCGCGATTCTCATCCGAACATCCGGGCAGGGGCCGATCTTGTTTCGGCAAATTCGCAGTGGCCTGAACGGTCGGCCATTCGAGATGTTGAAATTTCGCACAATGGCCGTCGATGCCGAAGCGCGCAAGAACGAACTCGAGCACTTGAACGAATCGGCCGGGCCCGTGTTCAAGATTCGCGCCGATCCGCGGATCACGCGCGTCGGGGCGGTCATGCGGCGATTCAGTCTCGACGAGTTGCCGCAGTTGTTCAACGTCCTGCGCGGCGAGATGTCGATTGTCGGCCCGCGGCCGCCGTTGCCCGAGGAAGTGATCCAGTACGATCGTTGGCAGCGTCGCCGGCTCTCGATGCGACCAGGGCTGACCTGTCTCTGGCAGATCAACGGGCGGCACCGCATCCCGTTCGAGGAATGGATGAGGATGGACTTATACTACATCGACCACTGGTCGATCGGCATGGATCTGCGGATCATTTGTCGAACGGTTGCGACGGTGCTGGCCGGATCAGGGGCCTGAGCGTGTCAGTGTCGCGCACGTTGAATGGGCGACAGGTCGATACAGTCTGGCAAGGGAATTCATGACGCTGACTATCGCCCTGTTTTCGTGCGCCGTCTTGGCTCAGGCGCAGGATTCGTCCATTCCACCGGCCTATCAGCCGACGACTGCACGCGCAGAGTGGGAAGCAGTTACCACCGCGCCCACCGACTGGGAGTCCGTTACCACCGCGCCGGTACTGCGCGAGCCCGCACCGCTCCACTTGCTCCCAAGTCTGATCGACGTGGAACTCCGACTCGATCGCAACAACGTCGCCGCAGGCAGGCCAGTGATGGCAGAATTCGTGATTCGAAACAAGACGCTCGAGCCGGTCACCCTTCAGGTGCCCCAGACCGACGTGAATCGGGAGGAACCGATTGGGATGGGACTGCCCCTCGAACACGTCTTCTCCGGTGAGCGATTCCGCGCACTTCAGATCGCTGCGGAGGGCAATTCAACGCTGGGCGACCGAAAGGTTGAGCGACCCGATTACCCCGTCCCACTCATTACGATCGAGGCCATGGGCGTTGTCGGACTAAGATGCGATCTGGCGCGACTCTATCCTGTTCTGCATCAGCCCGGAAAGTACGACCTCAAATGGAGCCCGTACGCCGGTGCCGTCACGACGGCAGTCGTTCCGCTTGAGGTCATCACCTACAAAATTGTCGCCCTCGACACCACTCAGGGCCGGCTCATGTTACGGCTGTTCTACGAAAAAGCCCCCCAAACGGTCGGGAACTTCCTCGACTTGGTTCGATCGCGCTTCTACGACGGCAAGGCCTTTCATCGAATTCAGCGTGATTTTGCGATCGCCGGTGGCTGCCCGCTCGGTAACGGCACCGGACGCCGACCCGATGGGAAAACCATCCCGCCTGAGTTCAATGACACACCCTTTGAGGCCGGCACGCTCGGGATGTCGTTGACGCGAGACGACCCGAATTCCGGCAGTTGCCAGTTCTTCATAACGCTGACGCGACTGCCCGCGCTGGACGGACATTACACAGCATTCGCCCAGGTCGAGGGCCCGGAATCGCTCGACACGTTGCGACGGATCGCCAACGTCGAGCTGGACGCCAACAAGCGTCCACTGCAACCGGTGAAGATTAAGAGTGCGGTGATCCTCGACGCCTCTTCGCTTCGCTAAGTCCTTAGCAATCCTAAATCTGCGACCGCGTTCCTCGCTCCAACGGCGGATCGCGCTGCGGGTATTTCCTCTTCGCATCAAACGGCTATCATACGGGCCTCGCTATGTTTGAAAGAGGTTGAGGTGAAATGAAGCGGTTCGACGCGGTCCGGCGTCCTCGTCGATTGGGGACGACGCTCCTATCCATTCTTGCCCTGTCGTTCAGTGGCTGTGCGATCGATCAGGCGCCGTCCCCCACGGTCCCGCCGGCCATACCGAATCCGTTGCGATGCAACGTCGAAGTCTACTGCATCCTCGGACTCGCAAACGTCTTCTCTCTCGGACTATATGACCTGGCGAACAAGCTTCGGGCGGAGGGCGTACCCGCGGCCGTGGTCAGTGGTTCTGACGTCCAAACACTTGCCAACGATATCGTTGACGCTCGAATTCGCAGCGGCGACACGCGCCCCCTGGTGCTGACAGGGCACAGCTACGGTGCCGATGACTGTCTCCGGATCGCGGAGATCATGAAAACGCGCGGCCTCTCGGTCGATTTGGTCGTGCTGATTGATCCGTCGAGTCCCATCCCGGTCCCCGCAAACATCGAAAAGTGCATCAATTTCTACATCCCGACCGCGTTCGGCGACGTCCTTCCTGGCGTCTTTGCGGGCAATCCAATCGTCGTTGCCGCCGGAAACACGAATACCATTCTCATCAACCAGGAAGTCACAGCCGCACTTGGGCCCGAATTGGGGAGTATCGACCATTTTTCGCTCGATTCCAGCGGGACGCTTCACCAGCTGATTCAACTTGAAGTCTTCAAGCTCTGCCCGCAGAATTAGAGCCGCGCCCCGAATCCGTTTCGCGCTGTCCGCTGCTTTTCCACTCGGAGTGCTCGTGCCGAATCGGGCGGGACAAGAATGACGCTGCAAACCGCGCCAACTCTCATCCTCGGACTCATCGTCACTGCGTACTGGGCATACGTTTTGCGCATGGTGGTCAGAGTCCGGACTGATGCCGGCCGGGTCCAAAAGGTCCTGATCCCAGCCCAGCGGCGAGAGAAACTGATGTGGCTGATCTGGGTGCCCGTGATCGTGGGCTGGTTCAGCACCCCGTTGCGAATCTTCCTTGGCTATGAGAATCCCCTTGGCACCAAGTTCGACCGTTGGTTGCTTCCGCCGAACTTCGCCGCGGGCGGGACGTTCCAGGTCATTCGCTTCGTCGCAATCGCCGTCGCGATCGCTTGCCTTGCCTTATCGATCAGGAGTTGGCGTCATATGGGTCGCCAGTGGCGCATGGGAATTGACCCCACGCAAAAGATCACACTCCTGATTGACGGGCCTTTCGCCAGAGTTCGACACCCGATTTACTCTCTCAGCATCCTGCTGATGCTTTGCTCCGTCGTTGTGCTGCCCTGCGCGACGATGCTGTTCTTCGCAGTCATCCACATTTCGCTCATGCATCTCAAAGCCCGGAACGAGGAGCGCCATCTCCTCGAAGCCCGGGGCAAGTCATACGCCGACTATTGCAGGCGAACGGGACGCTTCATCCCTAACGTGGGCAGCGAACCGCCCACGCATGTCCCCTTCATCGACGGAACCGAGACGACCCCCGACTCGCCTCTCCGCGGCTGGAAGGGCGGCCAATTCCCTTACAAGTTCAATTCGTTCCAGCAGGCCATGCTTCGCTGGGACCTTCTTCACCCCTACAACGCCGTTCACGCCGTCCGTGTGAAGGGCCGCGCGAATTGCGACGCATTCCGTGACGCCGCCTGGGAGATCGCAAAGAAAGCCGAACTGGGTGAGTTCGCTCTCAGCTACCTCCGGACGGCCTATGAATACCGCCCGCTGCAGGTCATTCGCGTCATGGAAGTCGCCGCCGGTCCGGGCGAAGCTCGCTTGACCGAAGTCGTTTCCGAAGAAATGAACACGCCGTTCTTCGGCGAGATGCACCACCCGATCCGCTGGACGCTCTTCAACGACACCCAATCAGACGCTCACTACGTTGTTCTGTGCTACCACCACGCAATCTCGGACGCGCACGGCGTCGAGCGCTTGCTGGCCGCGGTCTTGCGACGTTATCTCGGCCTGCCGCCGACCGCGCAAGACGCGAGACTGACCACGCGCCTGACCAAACTCGACCGCTCCCTCTGCCCCCGGGCCGGCATCCTCGATTACATCATTGGCTACTTCCGCCTTTCGCTGAAGCACCGTGAAATGCGCAGCGCACACAAGATGCCCGACGAGGAATTCGGCGGCGACTACACCGGCGTCGCGATTCGCACCGCACCGGCCGGGCTGATCGATCGTCTCGCGGCGGGTTGCAGGCGCCGCGGCGTCGGCGTCAATGACGCCCTGCTGACGGCTCTGTCGGTGGCGATTGCTGAGCAGTCGCCTGATCGACACACCAGCCGCCGCCGTCGCCGACTCGCCGTCGCGACGGTCGTCAGCGCGCGAAAACATCTCCTGCCCGAACAGGCCGAGGACTTCGGCGTCTGTCTTTCCAGCATCATGGCCGTCTTGCACCAACCCGATCTTCCGATCGAGCAGCTGGTTCAGGACGTTGCGAGGCAGACTCGAATCCTCAAGGCGAACCCCAATCGCGCGACGGCCGAGACGACGCTGCGCTATTTCGCAGTCCGGTGGATGTGGTGGATGGCGGCCGTCAAGCACAACCGGCGAAGCTATCGTCGCGTCTTCCCGATCTGCGGCGGCACCAGCACGGTCTATGTCGACGAAAACCGCTTCGCCGATCTCGGCGAGCGCGTGACACGCTACGTCCGCGCGTGTCCGACCGGACCCGTCAGTCCGCTCGTGCTCGGCCCGACGATTTTCAATGGCAATCTTGAGCTCGGCCTGACTTTCCGTATTGCCAGTCGCTCCCGCGCTCAGGCCGAGGCGATGCTCGACACGATCGTCGCCGGGCTTGAAAAGCTGGCAGACGCCTCTTCGGCGACTTCACCCAACGCTCCAGTGCAGCGAGCTGTGAGCGACCCATCCGTTCATTCGGCTCTCGCCGGCGCCGCGATGACTCGCGGCTCTACGACATGATTCTCGATCAATTGATTGCAGCGTGCCCCTCCCATGGAACCTGAACTCCAGGAACTTCGCGCCCGCCTGGACGATCTCGACGCCCGGATTGTCGATGCACTAGCCGATCGACAGCGGATTGTTGCGGAGGTCGGCCGCGCCAAGGTGGCCGGCGGTCCGCTTCGCGATCGGCGCCGGGAGGAGGAACTGCTCGCACGACTCGCCGACCGAGCCCGCGCGGCCGGCCTCGATGCCTACTTCGTGACGCGACTCTTTCGCGAAGTGCTCGACCACTCGCTTCGCACCCAGCAGGATCACCTTGCGGACGAATCCAACCCGCAGCGACAGTCGCAGCAATCCATGGTCGTTGCCTACCAGGGGACTCAGGGCGCCTACAGCTTTCTCGCAGCCCAGCACCACTTCGGAACCCGCAACGCCGACATCCAATACCGCGGCTATCCGACGTTTCACGAAATGCTCACGGCCGTGCAGGACAGCGCTGCGGATTACGCAATGCTTCCCATCGAAAACACGACCGCCGGCTCGATCAACGAGGCATACGATCTGCTCGCGCGGATGAATCTTGCCCTCATTGGCGAAGCGATTCACGAAGTCCGCCACTGCCTCCTCGCGCTTGAGCCGGTCCCACTCTCGCGCATTCGACGCATCTACTCTCACCCGAAGGCACTCGACCAGTGCACCGACTTCCTGCGCTCGCTGGATCACTGCCAGGCCGAGGCCTTCACGGACACAGCCATGGCCGCCCAGAAAATCCGCGACGATCAGGACCTTTCGCAGGCCGCAATCGCCAGCGAGGAAGCCGCCCGAATTTTCGGTCTCGAGGTCATCAAACGCGACATCGCCAACCAGAAGGAGAATTTCACCCGGTTCGTCGTCGTCGCCCGCGAGCCGATGCGGTTTGACGCGCGGATCCCCTGCAAGACATCCATCATCTTTGCGACGCGGCACGAGGAGGGCGCGCTGCTCAAGTGCCTCAACGTGCTGGCGGCCCATCACCTTAACTTGACCAAGCTTGAATCCCGTCCGCGTCCGCACGCGCCGTGGGAATATCTCTTCTACGTGGACGTCGAGGGCAATCTGACTGACCCAAACGTCGACCTTGCCATGCGCGATCTCGCCTCAAATACGAGCGTTCTGAAGATCCTGGGCTCGTATCCGGCCCGAACCACCCGAACCGCAGCGGCAGGCCCAGCCGGCCGCGCGACATCTGAGATCGCCGTTACGGCCATGGACGACGAGCCGGCTGAGCCCAAACCGGTCACAGTCCAGGTCGAGAAGAAGCCGTACACCCTCGCCTCGCGCGCGTCGCGGTCGCAGGACTCTGTCATCCGCGTCGGGCAGGCCGACGTGGGCGGCCCGCGCCCGATTCTGATCGTCGGCCCCTGCTCGGTCGAATCGCGCGAGCAGATCATGGCCTGTGCGAAGATCGCCCGCGAACTCGGCGCAGACCTGCTCCGTGGCGGCTGCTTCAAGCCGCGAACGTCTCCCTACGCCTTCCAAGGCATGGGATACGAGGGTCTCGACCTTCTCTATGAGGCCGGCCGGGCGTTTGACCTGCCGATCGTCACCGAAGTCATGCACCCCGCCGACCTCGATGCCGTCGCCGAAAAGGCCGACGTCATCCAGCTCGGCGCTCGCAACATGCAGAACTTTTCGCTGCTCAAGGAAGTCGGCCGGATGCACCGGCCGGTCATGCTCAAGCGCGGCATGATGGCGTCGATCGATGAGTGGCTCGCGGCGGCTGAATACATCCTGGCCCACGGCAACCAGCAGGTCATCCTCTGCGAGCGCGGCATCCGCACTTTTGAAACTGCGACCCGGAATACGCTCGACCTCTCGGCGGTCCCGGTCGTGAAGGAGCTGACTCACCTGCCCATCATCGTCGATCCCTCGCACGCCTGTGGCACGCGCCGCTGGGTCACTCCCATGGCGGTCGCTGCGCTGGCAGCCGGCGCGCACGGAATCATGGTCGAAATCCACCCCGATCCGTCGAAAGCACTCAGCGACGGTCCTCAGGCCCTCGACTTTGAGGACTTCAAGCGCCTCATGCACCGTATTTCGCGCCGGTAGCGTTCAATTTCCTTTCTGCCTGCGGTCCGGCGAGTGCTGAGCCCATCGTCGATCCGCGGACACTTCATGGCTGCAACGCATAGCCGACGAAAGCAACGACATCGTGGCCGTCGCGAATGCCGTCACGATTGACATCGGCTCGTTTCGTTTGAACGACGGTCGTCGGCAGGCCGACGATCGACTTCGCAAGGGCATCCGCGTCAACGCCATCGACGTCACCGTCCAGATCGATGTCCGCGCGCGAGTACGGAATGACGTTTCCAGCCACAAGATACGCCTTCCCGCGCGACGAAGCGTCGTCCGCGGCGGTCAGAAGAAAGTCGGTTCGACCGTCCGCATTCACGTCTCCTATCCCGTTCGCATCAAAGCCAAGATGCGCACCGACGACCGTATGCGTGAACGTCTGAAGTACACCGCCCGTGCGCCCGGAATACACAAACACCTTGCCGCCCTGAGTCGCCCCGGCGCTGCTGAACCATGCCCCGAGAATCAGATCAGCCCACCCGTCGTCATCCACGTCCCCGACAATGCGTCCGATGCCGAATCCGCCGTTCCCATCGCCGGAATAGGTTGCCACGACGCCGCCGGTCGCACCCGAGAAGACATAGGCCTTGTTGACATTGAAGTCCGACACGTAGATGTCCGGCGTGCCGTCGCCGTCGACATCGCCTTCCCCGTCAACAAAAAACTGCCCAAACGCTGCGGAGACCCCTACCGGCTCAAGCACGTGCAACGGCGGTGGCTGGCTGGGGGGAAGTAGGCAAGCCGCTCCCGAATAGACGTAGGCAAAGCCCGTTCCTGCCCCGCCGCCGGCGGCGGCCGTCTCAGCTGCGACGACAAAGTCCGGCGTGCCGTCATGGTTCACGTCGCCGACGACATCGAGCGATCCGCCGAAGGAATCATTTGCGTCCACGCCATTTAAGGCGCACAGCCGCTGGGATCCCGCCGCTCCGGAATAGACATACCCCCGACCCGCTTGTGCGCCGGCCACGTCGTTTCCCGGTGCTCCAACCAGTACGTCGCCGATGCCGTCACCATTCAGGTCTCCGAACCCCCGAACCGCCCAACCGAACATATCGCCACTGGCTTCTCCGACAATCGTTCGAATCAGCAACCCATCAGCTCCGGAGTAAATCCCGATGCGCCCCTGCCCGGCCGACGGTGCGCCGCCGAGAATGTCACGCTTGCCGTCGCCGTTCACGTCTGACACATACCCGACCGCGTGCCCGAGACGTCCTCCGTTCACCGCACCCGCAATCGCGGGAAACGCGAGGAGTCCCGTGGCGCCGTTGTACACGTAGATCCGCCCGCGCTCGGCGCCGCCGATGTCGTTGCCCGGCGCACCGATTGCCACTTCGCGCACCCCATCGCCGGTCAAATCGCCAACATCCTCAGACACCCAACCAAACTGATCGCCCGCAAACTGCCCCGTAAACGTCTGCAATACGACGGTGCCCGGCTCGACAAACTGCGCCAGCGCGTTCCGCGGCGAAATCGCCATGGCCCCCAAAGCCATCAGACATCCAATCCGCTTGAATCGCCAGTTTCTGGCCGCCAGCAACGGGTGCATTCGTCCGCTCCTGAGTGAGCCTTCTTCGGATTTCCTGGTCGCCGGCACGGGTTCTTCGCGGACGCTCTAGGCACGTGCGCAAATTGCGCGCGAAACGTCCGCCGTGAGGCCCGAACTGGCCCTGCGCTTCCCTCGCACCTGCAAACGGGTTCGGCGCCTTGGAAAGGCGCGGTTCACAGGTGCATATAATGGATGCGCCGAAAATGGCGCCCGACCGACACGTTTTCTTCCTGGAGGCACGAATTGACGCCCGAACGAAATGTGCCATCGAGTCCGATGCTCGTCCCGTTCGCGCGGGAGGCCGTCTCATTTGAGCGGCAACTCCCGGCGATCTACGACGACCTTCGCGTCCTGGCCCGTTCCATGCTCCGCCGGGATCGCCCCGGACACGTGCTGCAAACGACGGCGTTGGTTCACGAGGCATTCCTCCGATTCGCTCGCTCGTGCACCCCGGATCTCAAAGGCCGTACGCACTGCCTCGCACTTGGCGCGTTGGCCATGCGGCACATTCTGGTCGAAGAGGCCCGCCGCTCAGGCCGCCGCAAGCGTGGGGGCAATTGGGCGCGCGTGCCGCTGGAATCGCTCGAGGTCGCTCGGAAAGGGGATTCGGTCGATCTGATCGAATTGGATGAGGCACTCACCCGCCTCGCGCAACACGACGAACGTAAGGCACGCGTCGTTGAGATGCGGTACTTCGGCGGGCTCTCAAACGCCGAAATCGCCGGCGCCTTGAACATCACCGAGCGAACTGTCGAACGCGACTGGCGATACGCGCGGGCGTGGCTGTTTCGCGAGTTGATGGACTGCGGCACGGCTTCAACTCAGGGTCTGATGTATGAAGACAGGTCTGCATCGTGACATAGACATTCTGTTCGGCGAAGCGCTCGAACTCGACGCGGCTGAGCGAGAGGATTTTCTTCGACTCCATTGCACCGGCGACGATCGCCTCCGTGATGAAATCAGCTCATTGTTGCGTGCGTCCGAGGCCGCCGGTCGCTTCCTGGACGACGCCCCGGATTCGCATCACCGTCCGGAGTCGGTCTCTGACTCGTTTCAGCGACTCGTCGGCGCTCGCGTCGGCCGCTTTGAGGTCCGCGAGTTGCTTGCCGTCGGTGGCATGGCCGCCGTGTACCGCGCCCTACCGGCCGACGGTCCGCTCGAGTGCGAAGTCGCCCTCAAAATCATTCGTCGCGACATCGCTTCGCCTCGCATGGTCGAGCGCTTCCATCAGGAGCGTCGCGCGCTCGCCGCGCTCGACCACCCGCACATCGCGCGACTGCTCGATGGCGGAACGACGGACGATGGCCTTCCGTATCTTGTCATGGAGTACGTCCGCGGCTGCCCGATCGACGCGTATTGCAGCAAGTCCGACCTCCCGGTTGGCGATCGTCTGCAACTCTTCTTGAAGGTCTGCGATGCGGTCGCTCTCGCCAACCGCCACCTGCTCATCCATCGTGACCTCAAACCCGCGAATATTCTCGTTACCCGGGACGGCAATCCCAAACTACTCGACTTTGGTATCGCCAAACTCCTCGACGAGGCAACTGGCCAGGCCGATCGCACCGCCGGCATACAGCTTCTGACGCCTGGATACGCGAGCCCCGAGCAGTTTTCCGGCCGGCCCGTCTCAACCGCCACCGACGTCTATTCGCTTGGAGTCATACTCTCCGAACTGCTGCTCGGGACTCGCCGTCCGCACGACGCCCCCGGCTCCGGGGCATCGACGAATCCGGCGCAGCCGGGCGCATTCAGCCCCGCTCAACGACGTCGAATCGATCGGGGCGATCTGGGCGCGATACTGCGAAAGGCAACGGAACTCCGCCCGGACGACCGTTATCCGTCGGTCGAATTGCTCGCCGCCGATCTGCGTCGCTACCTCAATGGCGAAGTCGTCCTCGCACGCCGCGCAACTTTGCGATACCGCGCGACGCGCTTCGCGGCCCGCAATCGACTGTCCCTCACGCTCCTTTTCACCACGTTTGTTGCTCTCAGCACAGGCCTCGTTGTGTCAATTCGAAGCATGCAAGCAGCGCGCCGCTCCGAGGCGACTGCTCAACGCGAACGCCAATTAGCCATCGAATCGGCCGACAGGGCGCAATGCGCCGCCGACTTCATGCGCGAACTGATCATGATGGCTAATCCTTACCGCCACGCCGGTGGATTCACGCTCGCCGATCTGCTGGCCGACGCGTCGCGCACCGCCCGGGCGCGCTTTGCGAACGACCCGGTCGTGCTCGCGCGACTCGAGTACGCCTTGGGCGAAGCCTACTCGCGACTCTGGAATTGGGAACAAGCGCGCCTGCACGCCGAACGCGCCCTGGCACTCGCGAAAGAACACCCCGGATCGGACGGCATGTTCCTCGCCGACTGCCTTGTTCTCCACGGCCGCGCACTAACCTTCAGTCACGAATCGGCGGCCATCGACAACCAGCGCCAAGCGCTGCAACTGCGCCGCCACGGACTCGGTGAATCACACCCCGCGACCGCCGAGGCAAAGACGGCCTTGGCATTCGCCCTTTGGCAAGCCCAGGCTCCGCCGGACAATGCCAACGCCGAGCGGCTGTATCGCGAATCAATCGAGTCACTTGAGTCGCGCAGCATGGCGCCGGATCGTCGACTCGCCATTGCTCGTTTCAGCTTGTCCGCGCTTCTGCTGCAACTCCACCGCCCCGCCGAAGCGCTGGAACAGACGCAGCGCGCACTTGCCATCTGGGAAAAGCTGCCGGAGACCGAGGACTACTACACGTTCCACTGTCGGGTGCTGCAGTCGCATGCGCTCGAATCCTGTGGCCGCCTCGCCGATGCTGCTGGCACCCTTTCCGATGCACTCTCGCGCATCCCTCCGAAATCCACCGACGAATCCATCGCAAGAGAATTCGCTCGGCTCCGCCGACTCCGCGGAGAAGATTAGGCGACCGCCCACGGCGCGCCGCGCGACGCCTCACATGGCCCGCACGATTTCAAAGCGAACCGACGATTCCCCGCTTCGCCTGCGACTCAGCTTACCGATCGAGAGCGCTTGCACATCGCCGAACCGCCGCGATGATCCTCGCCGATGGCAAACTTCATCCTCGCACTGGATCAGGGAACGACGAGTTCGCGGGCGATCGTATTCGACCACACGGGAAGGGTTCGCGGCGAGAAGCAGACTGAGTTCGCGCAGCACTTTCCACGAGCCGGATGGGTCGAGCACGATCCCGCCGAGATCTGGCAGTCGCAGATGCCCGTCGCCATCGCGGCACTGCGCGAGGCAAACATCCGAACCTCCGACGTGGCCGCCGTCGGAATCGCGAATCAGCGCGAAACCACGCTCGTCTGGGACCGCAAGTCCGGCCGGCCGATCCACCCGGCCATCGTGTGGCAGGACCGGCGAACGGCCGAAGCCTGCGATCGGCTGAAGGCCGCCGGCGTGGAATCAATGGTGCGTCATAAGACGGGCCTGGTGATCGACCCGTATTTCTCCGGCACGAAGATCGCGTGGATTCTGGACCACGTGGCCGGCGCACGTGGGCGGGCCGAGCGCGGGGAACTGGCGTTCGGCACGGTGGATAGCTGGCTGGTGTGGAAGCTGACCGATGGCGCGGCGCACGTCACGGATGCGACGAACGCGGCCAGAACGATGTTGTTCGACATTCATGCCGGGAGGTGGGAAGACGAGCTGTTGAATTTGCTGGGCGTGCCTCGGGCAATGCTGCCGGAGGTGCGGTCGTGCAGTGAGGTGTACGCCGAGATCAAGCAGCCCGGAGAACTGGCCGGTCTCCCGATCGCGGGGATCGCCGGCGACCAGCAGGCAGCGCTGTTCGGCCAGGCGTGCACGCGGCCGGGGATGAGCAAATGCACCTACGGAACCGGCTGCTTTTTATTGCAAAACACGGGTGAGCGACCGGCGGAGTCGCGGCATGGCCTTTTGACGACGCCGGCGTGGCTCCTGGGCCCGAAGACGGTGTATGCGTTGGAGGGAAGCGTGTTCGTGGGTGGCGCGATCGTGCAATGGCTGCGGGATGGTCTGGGAATCATCCAGTCATCGGCGGACGTGGAGAGACTCGCAGCGTCGGTCCCGGACAGCGGCGGCGTCTATTTCGTACCGGCGCTGGCGGGCCTGGGCGCGCCGCATTGGGATGCGTACGGACGAGGAATGATCATCGGCCTCACCCGAGCAACCACCGCGGCGCACATCGCGCGGGCGGCGCTGGAGGGAGCGGCGTTCGAGGTAGCGGATCTGTTGGATGCAATGAACAACGACTCCGGCTCGCGGCTGCCGGAGTTGCGCGTGGACGGCGGAGCGTCGGTGAACGGACTGCTGATGCAGTTTCAGGCCGACATTCTGGGCGTACCGGTAGTAAGGTCTGCCGTCTCGGAAACCACGGCCCTCGGTGCGGCGTACCTCGCGGGCTTGGGCGTCGGGTTCTGGAACAGCGTGGAAGAGATCGCCGCGCATTGGCAGTCCGGGCCGCGATTCGAGCCGAAAATCAGCCCAAAGGATGCAGCGAACCTGCGGACCCGGTGGAACGAAGCCGTCAGCAGAGCAAAAGGGTGGGCGAAAGCATGACGCGCGACGAGATGATTCGCCGGATTCGGCAGCGCTCCGACGCTTGGGACATCGCCATCATCGGCGGCGGAGCAACGGGCGTCGGCGTTGCGCTCGACGCGGCGTCGCGCGGCTACGACGTCGTGCTCGTCGAACGGGCCGACTTCGGCAAGGGCACCAGCAGCCGCAGCACCAAGCTCGTCCACGGCGGCGTCCGATACCTCGAACAGGGCAACATCTCACTCGTGATGGGCGCGCTGAAGGAGCGGGGCATTCTCCGAAAAAACGCGCCGCACCTCGTCCACGATCTTGCGTTTGTCGTGCCGACCTACGACTGGTGGGAGGGTCCGTTCTACGGGATCGGGCTGCGGGTTTATGACGTACTCGCCGGAAAGTACGGCTTCGGCCGGTCGCAAAACCTGTCGCGCGAGGAAACGCTGCAGCGGATTCCAACTCTCAAAACCGAAGGTCTGCGCGGCGGCGTGGGTTACTTCGACGGCCAGTTCGACGACGCCCGACTGCTCATCAACCTGGTCCAGACTGCCGCCGAGCAAGGCGCGACGCTCGCCAATTACGTCGAGGCCACCGCCCTGCTTCGAAACGGCGACGACATCGTGAACGGCATCGCCGCACGCGATGTCGAAACCGGCGATTCGCTCCGCATCGACGCCAAAGTCGTGATCAACGCCACCGGTCCGTTTAGCGACACCATCCGACGCATGGCCGACCCGGCTGCGGAGGCGATGATCGCACCAAGCCAGGGCGTCCATCTCGTACTCGATCGCTCATTCCTGCCGGGTGACACGGCCATCATGGTTCCGCATACCAGCGACGGCCGCGTGATGTTCGCGATCCCATGGCACGGTCACACGCTGGTCGGTACGACGGACACGGCGCTACCGGAAGCGCCGATCGATCCACGGCCGATGGAGCAGGAAATCGACTTCATCCTCTCGACCGTCTCGCTCTACCTCCAACGCCCGCCGACGCGCGCCGACGTGCTCAGTGCGTTCGCCGGCGTTCGGCCGCTCGTGGCCGGCGGAAAATCGAACACGGCGAAACTCTCGCGCGATCACACGATCCACATTGACCCATCGGGACTGGTCACGATCGCCGGCGGAAAATGGACGACCTACCGCCACATGGCCGAAGACTGCGTCGAGCATGCCGCTCTGCTCGCGCACCTGGACGAACGACCGTGCGTGACGCGCGAACTGCGAATCCACGGTGCGACCGAAACGAGCACGGCTGGAGGCGAGACCGGCTACGGCTCCGACGCGGCGGCGATCGAGGGAATCATTCGCGCAGATCGGAAGCTCGGAGATCTCTTGCACCAGGCGCTCCCGTACCGCGCCGCACACGTGGTCTGGGCTGCCCGAAACGAAATGGCCCGCACCGTCGAGGACGTCCTGGCACGCCGCACCCGGGCCCTTTTTCTGAATTCACGAGTTGCACTCGAAATGGCCCCTCGTACGGCTCACTTGTTGGCCGGTGAGCTCGGACGTGACGCCGGCTGGATTGCGGCCCAGTTGGCGTCTTTCAAGCACGTGGCAGACGGATTTGTGGTCGGCCGTGGCCCCTAACCGATCGGCCGGGGACGTGTCTGATGCAGAAGTGGAGGGTCCATTTCCGCCCCGGGGCCCTCAACGGCCTCGCTTTTCCGGACCGGCGGAAGTAGAATCTCATCGTCGGAGGAAACATCCATGAAGCTCCACCGGCCCTATCTCAGAGTCGTCCTCACCATCGTCTCACTGATCGTTTTCACGACTTCGACGCCCAGCGATGCCGCCGGTCGTGGCGGCGGCGGTGGGGGCGGTATGCGCGGCGGAGGCGGAATGCGGGGCTTCTCCGGCGGCGGCATGGGCCGGGGCTTCTCAGGCGGCGGCAGCCGAGGTTTCTCGGGCGGCGGACGTGGCATCGGCTCGTCGATCGGGCGCGGCTCAATGATGCGCTCCGGCGGCGGTGCACCAAGATCATTCACCGGTGCATCTCGAGGCGCGGTCGGCGGCGGTTCTCGCCCCAGCTTCTCGCGCGGTCCGGCCACGATTCGCGGATCCGGCGGTTCGAGCGGTCCGCAGTTCTCCCGATCGGCGCCTTCGCGACCCAAGGCGGGCTCGACGGGCGGAAGCAATATTGGCGGCGGATTCGGCGGCCGGAGCTTCGGTCGCGGTGGATCAAGCGGATCGCCGTCTGTCGGCGGCGCCAGTGGTTCGCGCTTCGGTGGCTTCGGACAAAATGGCGGCCAGGCCGTAAACGGATCGCGATTCGGCGGCTTTGGTCAGAATGGTGGCCAGGGCGGCGGGAGCTTCGGCGGTCGAAACTTCGGCCGGGGCGCAAGCAACGGCGGCTTTGGTTCGTCGCAGGGTCAGCGCTTCGGAAGCGGCAACTGGAACGCCGGCAACAACGGCTGGACCGGCGGCGGATGGGGAAACGGCGGCGGTGGCAGCTGGGGTAAAGGCGGAAACTGGAACGGTGGAAACTGGGGTAAGGGCGGCAACTGGAACGGCGGCGGTGGAAACTGGGGCGGAGGAGGTTGGGGTCGCGGTGGCTGGGGCGGCGGCGGTTGGGGCAAGAGCGGTTATTGGGGTGGCGGTGGCTGCGGCAACGGCGGCAATTGGTACGGCGCCGGCTGCTACAACGGTCGCGGCTCGTGGTGTGGTCCGACGTGGGGTGGCTGCGGCCCGTCGTGGTGCGCCCCTTCCTGGTGCGGGCCCTCGTGGTGGGGCTCTTCCGGATTCTTCATCGGCGCGAGCTTCGGCTTCGGCAACTACTGGGGCCCGACGTGGTATGACTCGTACGTCGCACCCTATCCGATCTATGCACCTTCGTACGGCTACGCGGCATATCCGGGCTACGTCGGCGGCGAGGCCGTTATCGGCGAGCCGGTCGCCTACGATCCGGGACTCGCCGTTGCCGCAGACGGATCGCAGATCGTTCCGGCGCAGCCGATGACAGCTCAGCCCATGCAGCCCACGCCGCAACCGCAGGCGCCCGCGCAGTCGTCGTCCTTGCAACCGAGCGACACGGCCCGCCTTGCGTCATTGCTGGCGGACGCGGAAAAGTCGATGCAGGGAGGTCGCTACGACCAGGCGCGCAGTACGCTCATGAATGCGCTGCAAATGGCGCCCAATGACGGGCAGTGCCTGCTTGGCTTCGGCGTCTGCTCGCTGGCACTCGGCAATTTCGGCGACGCGGCGTCGGCGCTGCACGAGACCATCA
Source organism: uncultured Planctomycetaceae bacterium (assembly GCA_964549445.1). Lineage (GTDB taxonomy): Bacteria > Planctomycetota > Phycisphaerae > UBA1845 > UTPLA1 > SpSt-539. Next base: position 80,274 of record CAZJVS010000016.1, on the reverse strand, counting down.
ACATCAACCCGGATCTGGCCCGGACGACGCTCGACTTGCGGCAGCGGTTCGGGGCAACAGGCAATTTCGGCGGCCTGCGACGAACCTTGGAGGAAGTCGCAAAGTCGCAGCCGAACGGGAGCCCGTCTCAGTTCCTGCTGGGTTATGTTCAATTCTTCGGCGGCGAAGCCGTCGCCGGCCGCGAAACGCTACGGGCGTACACCAAAGCGAATACGGAAGATCTCGCCGTAAAGCAGTTTCTGTCAGTCGCCGAACGCGTCACGCCCCCGTCGCAGGGCTGATCAGGACGTCGAAGGCGGCAGTGCTTTGCGATCGATCTTGCCGTTGGGCGTGCACGGAAATCGCTCCATCTCCACGAACGCCGACGGGATCATGTAGTGCGGCAGCGATTCTTTCATGTGATTGACCAGCACATCGGATAGCCCGCGCTCCGGCACGGCGGGCACGATATATGCCACCAGCCGCTTGCGTCCGAGGGAATCAGTCGGCGCCAGCACGACCGCGTCGCGCACGCCCGGATGGCTGCGCAGGACGGTCTCCAATTCCCCCAGCTCGACGCGAAAGCCGCGAATTTTGACTTGGTGATCAAACCGGCCGACGAATTCCAGCTCGCCGACCGCAAGCCAGCGGGCCCGATCGCCGGACCGGTAGAGCAGCGCGCCCGGGGTCGAATCAAACGGATCGTTGATGAATCGCTCCGCCGTCAGTTCGGGTCGATTGAGGTAACCATGCGCAACGCCATTTCCTCCGCAGACGAGTTCGCCCGTCTCGCCCGGACCCAATCGTTGCCGGTCCTCGCCCAGAACGTAGACCGTCCGGCCGGCCACGGGCTGGCCCAACGGCACGGTTTCGTGCCGCAGGATGTCCGCGTCGCTGCGCGGCGACCAGCACGTTGTGATCGCGCTGTTTTCAGTCGGACCGTAGCAAATCGTCAGCTGGGTCCGCGGCAACCCGCGAAACGCCCGAAGGACATGATCGCGCGAAATCACGTCACCGCCGAACAGAAATGTCTTCAGGCCCGCGAAGTCGTCCAGGTTCTCTTCTACCAGCATATGAAACAGCGCCGTCGTGAGAAACATCGTGTTGAACTCGCCTCGCTTTGACCGCCTCGCCAGCGACGGCAGCGAGGGCAATCCCGGCGCGAAGAGCGCGACACGCGCGCCGGCCAGCAGCGGCGCATAGACTTCGAATGTGCATGCGTCGAACGATGGCGATGCGATCTGGATAAACCCGTCTTCCGGTGTCAGCGGGGCGAAGCGTCGATCGAGGCAGAGACTGACCACACCACGGTGGGCGATGCACGCACCCTTTGGCTGGCCGGTCGATCCAGACGTATACATGACATATGCGAGCGCATCCGGTGTTACCGGACGCTGCGGTGAATCTGTCCGTTGATCCGCAACCGTTCGTGGATCGTCAACGCAGATCGGCTCCGGAGCGACGGTCGGCAGGCGCTCGCAGAGTCGCGCATGCGCGAAGAGATGAGTCGGCCGGCAATCCTGCAGCATGAAATCGATTCGCGACGACGGATAGACCGGATCGAGCGGAACATAGGCCGCCCCCGCCTTCAGACATGCCAGCATGGCCACGACCATGTCCAGCGATCGCTCGACGAAGAGCGCCACGAGCCCGCCGGGCTCCAATCCGCGCGAGATGGCAACGTTGGCGAGCTGGTTTGCGCGGGCATCGAGTTGGGCGTAGGTCAAATGCGTAGACTCGAACGTGACGGCCGTCCGGTCGGGATGGGACGCGGCCACTCGCTCGAACAGGGTGTGTATGCAGGCAGGTTCAACGCTCATCGCGGCATCATGCGGTCAGGTCGGACACCAGCGTATCGAGAAAGGCATCGGCCCGCGATGGAGCAATCGCATCCGGCACGTACGCCGCCGCGATGATCAGCCGCCGCTGGAACTGTGTCGCCAAAAATGACAGGCCGGGAGGCGAACTCGCGGAGGCCGCGTGATAGGCGGCCTCGATCGGAGCGCCCGCAAACGTGGCGCCCAACGGCAAACTCGAACTGAAGCAGCCGTAGTTCAGGGACTGCCGCTTCATGAAGAGACTGCGCGTCTGTCGCCGGACCAGCCACATCCAGCGGCTGTGATAGTACATCAGTTGCAGCAGGCCCAAGTCGGTCCCGCGCTGTAACCGTTCGCGCAGCCGCCGGGCCAGCGTCCGCACCAGCTCATCGCGATCGCCCGCTTCTTCGATTCCGGCCCCGATCGGCATCACCGCCGCGATGTTTCGCACAGCCAGCGGCACGCCGGGTTTTCGCAGATTGAAGCCGATGTGCGTCACCAGCCGGTCGTAGCGCTCCGGATTGCGCGGCGAATGCTGCAGGAGCGAGCGAAAGGTGCTTGCCAGCAGCCCCATCGACAAGCTTGGGTAGCCGCACGCTCGCGTCACCCTCGCCGCGACCTGCGCCATCGTCGCCGCCGGGATCTCGCGCACCGCGATCCGGTAGGTGCGCGGGCCCGGCAACACGTCGCGCTGCGCGGCGATCGTAACCGGCAGTCCCAGTTTCCATGGCGGCGGCCCCACGCGCGTTCGCGTCACCGCGCGAGCACGCTGAAGAAACGGGAATTGCATCAGATGATCGTGGATGTCGTCGGGTTCAGGGCCCGGCGCGGGCGGTTCGCGCCCGGCGGTGTATTCGTCCAGGTCGGTGAGAAACTTGTCGAGCGGGCTCGTGTCCATCACGGCGTGTTCGTAGCGAATGATCATCGCGTCGCGACCGTCCGGCCGTCGGCAGAGATGGAAAACGACCGGATCTTCCTGATCGAGCGCTGCGGGTACGGCGAGAATCTCCGCGGCGCGACTGAGCACAGCCAGGCGATCCGAACCGGCCAGCTCCTCTTCGTGCAGTTCGCATGACGCCCCGGGACGGAACTGCCAGTGCGCCGGCCGACCGCCTCCATCCGCCACAAGTCGCGAGCAAAGGACCGGGTGGGCCCGGCAAAGCCGCGCAATCCCACGGCGCAAGTCGGCCGCGTTAATCCGGCCGCCCAGTTCAACGATCATCAGGTTTATGAACCCGGGATACCCGAGACGTCGGAGGGACTGGTGCGCCGCCAGCATCATGCGATCGACGGCCGTCAGGGTTCGCGAGCCGGCCGCCGCTTCAGGCGCCGGGCGGCGCGCCGCGGCCGATTCCCGCGTCGGTTCGGTCGCGAGGTCAGGCACTGCCGCGCTTCCGGTCGATGAAAGCGGCGATTCGCTTGATGGAGCTGAGGTTGTCGGCGGTCATTTCGCTGTCCGCCACTTCGACACGATAGGACTTCTCGAGCTGACTGACCAGGCGGATGACATCCAGCGAATCGAGCAACATGAACAGATCGGCGTCATCCGACAGCTCCGCCGCGCGATCGGGCAGAAACCGGGTGGAAATCGTGCTCCGCAACTCCGCTGCAAGCGACATTGGCACTCCCCTACCAGTACGAAACCGCATCAGAACGCGGATCGAACCCCATTTCAATTTTGCCGACGTAAACGAGGCAATCATCGCTCGTCGCCGGCATAAGGCCGCCGCATCGGGCATCGCGATAGTACCGCTCCAGCGGCTGGGACCGGAAAATCGATCGCCCTCCGCAGAGCCGCATCGCGGTCGATGCCAGCGATGGCCCCAATTCGCTGACCATGTACTTGGCGCGGTGAATCGCCAGGTTCGTCTCGGGCGCGCCGCGCGCCGCATCAACGCGCCGCGCGGCGTCGTATGTGACGGCCCTCGCCGCCTCCAGCGCCACACTCATCTGGCCGACCTGATGCTGGATCAGCCGATCGTTGATCAGCGGCTCGCCCGTGGTCGGGTTCTTTTTCTTTTTCAGCGCTGCCACCGTGTAGTCGAATATCGCGTTTGCCAACCCGAGGTAGACCCCGTTGTACCCCCCGGCCAGCCAGTGCGGCTCCCGGATCGCCTTGTAGAGCGCCGCTCCCTCGATCCCCAGAAACAGCCGATCAGCTGGAACAAAACACTCCGAAAGGTGCATGTTGTTCGAGCACGTCGCCCGCATGCCCATGGTGTCCCAGACCTGCTCGGTTCGCATACCCGGATTGGCGGCCTCGACAACAAGGTACGACACGACCCGGTGTGTCCCATGCGACGTTTCCGAAGCCGAGCCGCCGGACGAGTTTCCTTCATCGGCCGGCCGCGCCGCGATCAGGAAGTAGTCCGCAAACCCCGAAAGCGACACAAACGTCTTGAATCCCGTCAGGATAAAGCCGTCCCGGCCGTCGCGTTTGGCGCGCACGTAGCTGGTCTTCAGTGCGCTGAGACGCGATCCGGCATCCGGCTCCGACGTGGCCGACCCGAATATTCGGCCGGCATTCGCCTCCTGAAAGACCCAATCGCGAAATGCGTTCATCGTCTCGCCGCGACGGCCTTCGATTCCGTCGAGATCGAGTTCGGCGAGACTGCCGACCACGATGTTGTGCATATTGAATGCAAGGGCCGTCGACGCATCGCCGACGGCCAGGCATTCCAGTGCTCTTGTATACGTGAAAAAACTGGCTCCCAACCCACCACGGTTTTCGGGTACCATAAGGGCAGCGAGTCCTGCCCTCCTGAGATCCTCGAAGTTTTCTCGCGGGAATCGCGCCTCGCGATCATAGGCCGCTGCGCGCGGCGCGAATTGTTCCGCCAACGTTCGACACAGTGCGACGATGTCGTCGCCTGTGCGCGACGAACGCGCCGGCGTTTCGCGCGGCGTTGCTACGGCGGGAGTCATCGGACCTCTCCTGCGACGATGTTTTTCCGCACCCGGGCGAGGTTGGACGTTGCGGTTATGGCGAACGAAGATATGCTACCACTTGGCAGCACGTTCGGCTACAGACGCGGGCTCGACTTTTCAGACGTTTAATCCACGGGCAGGACGCCCGCGGGACGCTACATGGATGGGAAGGCGGGTGGGTACGTGACAATCGCTCATTTGCGCGGCACCGAAGAGCCAATCGCGATCGTAGGTATCGGTTGCCGGTTTCCGGGCGGGGCCAACGACCCGGATGCGTTCTGGGAACTGCTGAAATCCGGCCGCAACGCCGTCACCGAAATCCCCGCCGATCGATGGAACCTCAAGCGCTACTACGACAAGCACGCCGGTGTGCCGGGTCGGACCAACAGCCGCTGGGCCGGCTTCATCGAGGGAATCGAACAGTTCGACGCCGAGTTCTTCGGCATCGCCCCGCGCGAAGCGGCCCGTATGGATCCGCAACAGCGCATCCTCCTCGAAGTGACTTGGGAAGCGCTCGAAGACGCGGGGATCGATGCCCGCCGCCTGGCGGGTACGCCAACGGGGGTCTTCGTCGGGCTCTCCAGTCTCGACTACATGCTTCTGCAAAACGCCTCGACCGACCTTTCCACGATTGACGCCCACTCGAATACCGGCAATGCCATGAGCATCGCCGCGAACCGCATCTCTTACATTTTTGACTTGCGCGGTCCCAGTATCGCGATGGACACCGCCTGTTCCTCGTCGCTCGCCGCGATCCATCAGGCCTGCGAGTCGCTCCGTAACGGCGACTGCAGTGCCGCGCTCGCCGGCGGCGTGAATGTTCTCATCAAGCCCGAAGCCTTCATTGGCTTCAGCCGCGCATCCATGCTTGCCGCGGACGGCCGCTGCAAGGCGTTCGACTCGCGGGCCGACGGTTTCGTGCGCGGCGAGGGCGCCGGCGTGGTCGTCCTCAAGCCGCTCTCTGCCGCTGTTCGCGACGGCGATCGCATTTACGCCGTGATCCGCGGCTCCGCCGTAAACCAGGACGGCCGCACCAAGGGCATCACCGTCCCGAATGAAGAAGCCCAGCTCGCACTCGTTCGCGAGGCCTGTCGCCGCGCCGGCATTGACCCGGACGAACTGCAGTACGTCGAAGCCCACGGCACCGGCACGCCGGTCGGCGATCCGATCGAAGCCCGCGCACTCGGCCGGGCCCGGACTAACGGAAAACCCGGGCGCGAATGCCTCATCGGATCGGTCAAGACCAATATCGGCCACCTTGAGCCGGCCGCCGGCGTCGCGGGGTTGATCAAAACTGCATTGGCGCTCCGTGGCGGCGCGGTGCCCGCAAGTCTCCATTTCGAGAAGCCCAATCCCGCCGTCCCGTTCGGCGAGCTGGGGCTGAGAATTCCCACGCGGCTGGAGGCCTGGCCGCGCCGTGAAGGCGACGGCCCCGATGCCTACGCGGGCGTCAATTCGTTCGGCTTTGGTGGCACGAACGCACACGTGGTGCTGTCGCGCGCGCCAAACGAGCCCACCGCAACCGCGTCAAGCCCGAGCTGCGAATCGCCGGTGATCATCACCCTCGCTGCAAAGAATCTGGCGGCGTTGAAGGCGCTTGCCGGTAACTGGAAGACGGCCTTGTCCGCGTCCGGCTCCCTTTCCGCCACATCGCTCCACAATATCGCTCATTCGGCCGCGTTTCGCCGAACCCATCATGACGAACGCCTCGCCATTGTCGCCCGTACCCACGCCGACGCCGCCGAGGCGATCGGGGCGTTCCTGGATGGCGGAAAGCGACCTGACTATTCGCATCAACGCGCCCGTGAGAAGTCGCCCAAACTTGCCTTCGTGTTTTCCGGCCAGGGCCCCCAGTGGTGGGGCATGGGCGGCGGCCTTCTTCGCAGCGAGCGCGTCTTCCGCGAGACCATCGAGCGCTGCGACGCTGTCATTCGACAACTCGGCGACTGGTCGCTTCTCAACGAAATGAGCGTTCCCGAGTCGGCTTCTCGAATGCAGCAAACGGCGATTGCTCAGCCCGCGATCTTCGCCGTTCAGGCCGGACTCGCGGCGCTCTATGCTTCATGGGGCATCCGGCCTGACATCGTGGTCGGACACAGCGTCGGCGAAGTGGCCGCCGCACTCGCAGCCGGCGCGTTCGACCTCGACGATGCGACCCGCGTCATCTTTCATCGCGGTCATTCGATGGAGCAAACCCGGGCAAACGGGGGCATGCTCGCCGCGGCCCTTTCCGCCGATGAGGCCCGCGCCGAAATCGCCCGCTATGACGGCGCGATTACGCTCGCGGCCGTCAACGGCCCCCACTCGGTCACCATCTCCGGTGACCGGGAGGCACTCGTCGGGCTCCAAAAGGACTTGGAATCCAGGAACATCTTTTGCCGTGCCCTGCGAGTCAGCCACGCCTTCCACAGCTCACACATGGACCCGGCCGAAGCGGGCCTTCGGAAGGCGCTCGCGTCCATCCAGCCGCGCGAAACGCGGATTCCGATGATCTCAACCGTCACCGGCGCGCTGATCGACGGTCGCTCGCTAAACGCCGAGTATTGGTGGCAGAATGTTCGCAAGCCCGTGCAGTTCCACGATGCCGTTCGCGCGTTGCACGACGCCGCATCTGAAGTTTTTCTCGAACTCAGTCCGCACCCGGTCCTGAAGAGTTCCATTTCCGAGTGCCTTGAATCATCGTCTTCCTCCAAGTCCGCGGTCGTACTGCATACGCTCCATCGCGAACACGACGAGCCGACGACCGCCCGAGTCGCGCTCGGCGGGTTGCACGGCCTCGGCCGCGCGGTCGACTGGACAGCGGTCCTCGGCGCCACCGGCCGATTTGTGCCGTTGCCGCGATACCCGTGGCAGCACGAGAAATTCTGGCACGAAGACGACGCTGTCCGGACGCGCCGCATCGGTACGCCCGGCCATCCGCTGCTGGGCGCGCGATCGACCGGACCGACTCCCACTTGGGAGAATCGCCTCGACGCGCGCGTCATGGGATACTTGCGTGATCACCGTGTACAAGGGCAGCTGCTGCTTTCCGGAACCTGCTTCCTCGAGATGGCCCTTGCGGCCACCCGCGAGCTTCAGACCGAAGCGTCCCTTGCGCTGGAAGACGTCGAATTCCTCCAAGCCGGGTTCCTCGATGACGACCGCCCGCGCTCAATTCAACTCTCGCTCGAAGTGGCCGAGGGCTGGTTCGAAATCTGCGGCCCGGCGCGTCTCACGCAATCCTGCGACGCCGCAGCGGAACGCGAGGAATGGACCAAGTTTGCCGTCGGGCATGCCCGCCCCGTTCCGGCCGAAGGAGGCGACAAGCCGATCGACCTCGAAAGTCTCCGCCGCCGCATGTCGGACGAACGATCGGGCGAGGAATGCTATAAGCAGATGCTCGCGCTCGGACTCGAATACGGTCCGACCTACCGCGGCATCGAACGGCTCTGGGCCGCAAAGGGGGAAGCACTTGCCGAAGTCGTCGCCCGCGAAGGCGTTGAAGAAGATCTCGGGGACTACCTGCTCCATCCCGCCCTGCTTGATGCCTGTCTTCAGGCGATCTGCGGTGCGATGCCCGATACCGAAGCCAACTCGCCCGGAATGCGTGTCTATTTACCGACCCAGGTGGCCCGCGTCCGTTTGTTGGGGCCGTGCACGCATCACGTCTGGAGCCATGCCCGCATCGTCGAGTGGACCGGGCGAGAGATTTCGTGCGACCTGAACGTCTACGACGACGCCGGTAACCCCATCGCCATGATCGAGGGCTTTCGCGCTCGTGCCCTCGAAGATGATGCCGACGGTCGCGGGCTCGATGGGCTGCTGTACGAGTACCGCTGGCACAGCCGTGAACTCACGTCGACCAGGGATAGCAAGACTCACATCCTTCGTCACGCACCTCGCTGCGAGCCGTCCGATGTCGCTCGCGCGATTTCCGAACACGTACGAATCGACCCCGAATTCACTCCCCGCCACGCGCTCTACTCAGCCGGGCTGAAACCGCTCTGCACTTCCTTCATCCTCAGTGCATTCGCAAAACTCGGCTGGAAGCCGACCCGCGGCCAGATCGTCCGCGTGGCCGACTTCATGAAGGAGCTTCGCATCGTCGATCGACATGCGAGGTTGATCCACCGTTATCTTGCTTTGCTGGCCGAAGACGGCCTGCTGGCCGATTCCGGTGAGGACTGGAAGGTCGTCTCCGAGCCCAAACCGGGCGACGTCACGTCTGAATGGCGCAGTTTCCTCGCGAAGTTTCCAAGCTATTACGCCGAGCTGACTTTGCTGGCCAATTGCGGCGAGAACCTCGCGGAGATTCTGCGAGGGGAGGCCGATCCGCTGCAGTGCATCTTCCCCGAGGGATCACTTTCGACCTCGGAGCATCTGTACCAGGACTCGCCCAGCGCCCGTTGGGAGAGTGCCTTTGCGGCTGAGTCGATCGCCGAAGTCGGCCGCCATCTGCCGACCGGCCGTCCGTTGCGCGTCCTCGAAATCGGCGCGGGGACCGGCGGACTCACCGCGCACGTGCTTCCGCGACTTGGAAGCGGGTCGATGCACTATGTCTTTACCGACCTTTCCCGCCACTTTCTCAATCGCGCCGAACAGCGGTTTGCCGGATTCACCGGCGTCGAATACCGGATCCTCGACATCGAGCGCGATCCGCTGGAACAGGGCTTCGAACGTCACGAGTTTGACGTCATTGCCGCCTCGCAGGTTCTTCACGCGACGCGCGACCTTCGCCAGACGCTTCGAAACGTCAAGACGCTCCTCGCTCCCGGCGGACAGCTGCTGCTGATCGAGGCCATCGAGCGCCACCGCTGGGCCGATGTCATTTTCGGCCTCACGGAGGGCTGGTGGCGTTACACGGATCTCAATCTTCGAAAGGACTATCCGCTTCTCACCATCCCCGGATGGCAGAAGCTCCTGACCGAGGAGGGCTTCAGCGGCCCGACGGAGATCACCGGCCGCGACTTCGTTCCCAATGCGGTCATCCTCGCCCGCGGTCCGGAAAATATCGCGGACGATTCAACGTCCGTCGTCCGCGAGCGACATTGCGAAGGCAATTGGCTCGTCTTCGCTGATCACGGGAGCGTCGGCCGCCGCATTGCCGAGAGCTTGCGGGCCGGCGGCGGCCACGTTCAGGTTGTCGAACCCGGTCCGACGCGCCTGGCTGCCGGCGCCGGTCCGTTACGAATCACGCCCGGTGATGCCGACGAGATGAATGCTCTCGTCTCGGGCTTCACGACCAACTGCCGCGGAATCATTCACGCATGGGCTTGTGACGCACCCGCCCGCGACGGCATCAGTCTGGAATCGCTGGACGTGTTCGAGCGAGACGGCTGCCTGAGTCTGGTGCAGTTGTGCCAGTCGCTGAGCCGCGCCGATCGCTCTGATTGGCTGCGCCTGTTCATCCTTACGCGCGGCGCGCAGGTCGTCGACGAAAGCAGCGAGCGACCAGCCCTCGGTCAGGCCGCCGTAATCGGCCTGGGTCGCGTTGTGATCACCGAGTATCCGCAGCTTCGCGCCGCCCTGGTGGACGTCGGCGCGCAGCCGGGTGACGCCGAAGTCGAAGCCGTCATCGCCGAAATCGTGGCCGATGAGCGCGAGGACGAAATTGCATTTCGTGGCGACGAGCGTTTCATTCGCCGCTACGAGCGACGTCGTCCGCGACGCGTGCGGGAGCGCATTCCTTACCGCTTCGAAATCTCGCGGCCCGGCGTCTTCGATCGCCTGCTCCCGCGTCCCCTTGATCGACACCCGCCGCGTGACGGAGAAGTTGAGATCGAAGTCCACGCCGCCGGAGTCAACTTCGCCGACGTCATGAAGGTCCTGGGTATTTACCCCGGGCTCGGCGCCGGCCCGATTCCGCTCGGCTTCGAATGCTCCGGGCGTGTTGCCCGGGTGGGGCGCGGCGTTGCCGATTTCCGCGAAGGCGACCTCGTGTATGGCGCTACGACATCAAGCTACGCGTCGCACGTCCTGGCTTCGGCAGACCTGATTGCCAAGCGTCCGGCCGACATGACTCACGAGGACGCGGCGACGATTCCGATCGCGTTCCTCACCGCGTATTACGGGCTGGTCTACCTTGCTCGGATTCAACGAGGCGAGCGCGTTCTCATCCATGCCGCCACGGGCGGCGTCGGTCTTGCCGCGATTCAAATCGCTCAGCGATGCGGCGCGGAAGTCTTCGCAACCGCCGGCAGCACGCCGAAGCGTGACTTCCTTCGCCGCCTCGGAATCCGATCGGTCATGGATTCGCGCTCGCTGGCCTTCGTCGATCAGATCCGCGAACAGACCCACGGCGAGGGCGTCGATGTTGTTCTCAATTCGCTGGCCGGGGCCGGCCTCGTCCAGAGCTTCGGACTGCTTCGCAACTATGGTCGCTTTCTCGAAATCGGCAAGCGCGACATCTACGCCAACCGCCACCTCGGCATGGCTCCGTTCAAGCGCAACGCCTCGTTCATGTCGATCGACCTCGAGCTCGGACTTCGCGAGCGGCGCACCCTATGTGCCGAACTGTTCCGCGAGATCGCCGTCCACGTCTCACGCGGCGCTTATCGCCCGCTGGTCCACCGCGCGTTTCCGGTCTCGGCGGCCGCCGCAGCCATGCGACATATTTCGCAGGCCCGGCACATCGGAAAAGTCGTCCTGAGCACCGTCGGCCAGGATGTGCGAACGGTCGACCGCCCCGGCGCACGGCTCGCGTTTCGTGACGATGCGACCTATCTCATTTCCGGCGGCCTCGGCGGCATCGGCCTTGCAATGTCGGACTGGATGGCAGACCGCGGCGCGCGCCATCTCGTGCTGATGGGTCGCCGTGGGATTCATTCGCCGGAGGCCGCGACGGCCGTTGACTCGCTCCGCGCTCGCGGCGTCAACGTCATCGTTGAGACCGCCGACGTCTGCAACCAGGACGACGTCTCGGCCATGCTCGATCGCATCGCCGCAAACATGCCGCCGCTGCGCGGCGTCATCCACGCCGCAATGGTGCTGGACGATTGCCTGATTCACAACCTGACGCCCGAACGCCTGCATCGCGTCATGGCGCCGAAGATTGTCGGCGCATGGCACCTCGACCGCCTCACCGAAAAGCTGCCGCTCGATTTCTTCATTCTGTTCTCATCGATGACGTCTGTTTTCGGCATCGGCGGCCAGGCGAACTACGCCGCGGGTAATTCGTTCCTCGACACGCTTGCCTTCGATCGCCACGCCCGCGGTCTGCCCGGAATTGCGATCAATTGGGGCTCGATCGAGGGCGTCGGCTACGTCGCCCAACGCAAGGAAATCATCGATCGCTTTGCCCGCGAAGGCATCCGTGGTCTCCAGCCCGACGAAATCTTCGCCGCGCTCGAGCGGCTCCTTCTCGACGACGCCACCCAGGCCGGCGTTGTGCGGCTTGACTGGCGAAACTGGCGCGGCTTCACGCAGAACGGCGCGCCGCCGATGCGATTCGACATGTTGATCGGCGCTTCGTCCGGCAAGGCCGAATCCACGGGCTCGGGCGGCACGGGCGCGCGACAGCGATTCATGGCGGCTCCGGCCGACGCACGCCGCAACGTGCTCGTCGAACTGCTCGTCGCCCAGGTCGCTCGCATTCTTGGTGCGGCCGCGGAGAAGCTGGATCCGAAGAAGCCGCTCACCGAACTCGGTCTCGATTCGCTCATGGGCGTCGAAATCCGCAACTGGATCGAGAGTGAACTTGGCGCGAGCGTTCCGACCGTTGAACTCATGCGCGGCCCGAGCGTTGAGCAACTCGCTGACTCGCTCATGACGCGGCTCGGCGGCGATGCCGGCCGGGCGACGACCGCCGCTCCAACGAAGCCGGCCGCGAGCGCCGCGCCGACCGTGCCGACCGAAGCGCGCCGCAGCGAACCATCATTCGTGCAGCGACGAATCTGGACCGTCAATCGCCTGGCTCCGGCCGCGTCGGCCGCCATGAACAATGCACGCGCGGTGCGGCTCGTCGGCGATCTCAATGTTGCGCGGCTCGAGGAATCGCTCAACCGCGTGATCGCACGCCACGAAGCCCTGCGCACCTCGATCATCGAGCTCGACGCTGCGCCCGTGCAGCACATCGCGCCTGAAGCCAGGATCGCGGTCCGAACCGTCGATCTGACGAATCGCCCGGAAGCCGAACGAGAATCCGCCGCACGCCGGATCGCGGCCCAGGAGGCCGCCCGCCCGTTCGATCTCGCCGTCGCGCCGCTGATGCGGTTCCTCGTGGTGCGAATGTCCGAGCGCGAGCACCTCGCGGTTGTTGCCTTGCATCACGTTGTCGGCGATGGGTGGTCGTCGGGTGTGCTGATGGAAGAGTTTCTCGCAGCTTACGCAGCCCTGACGCGCGGCGTCGAGCCCGCATTCCCGCCGCTACGGCATCAATACGCCGACTTCGTCGCCCACCAGCGCGAAACGCTCGCCGGCCCGCGCGGGGCAGCCCTCCGGGAATTCTGGACACGGAAACTTGACGGCATTCACCCGAAGCCCCCCACCGCTCCCACCGCCGAGTTTCTCGCGAGCGTGACGCATCACTTCGAGTTGGAGCATGTCGCGGCTCTGCGCCGCATCGCGCAGGCCGAGGGCTGCACTCTCTATGCCCTGCTCCTCGCCGCTTTCATGACCGCGCTTCACCGTCACACCGGCGAGACCGACCTGGTCGTCGGATCGCCGCAGGCCAACCGCGACGGCGAAGGATGGGCGAACGTCGTCGGCTTCATCGCCAATACGCTTCCCGTTCGCGTTCGCGCAGATGACAACCCGACTTTCCGAAAGTTGCTCGGCCGAGTCCGCGCCGCGGTTCTCGAGGTGCAGGAACATCACGACCTGCCGGTCGAACTGCTGCTGGATGAAATGCGCGGACCCGCCGCGATCGGCGGCGACCTCTTCCGCGTCGTCTTCACCCTGCTCAATGTCCCGATGCCCACGCTCGAGATCGCCGGACTGCAGCTGAAGCCCGAAGTGGTCGATCCCGGCGTCGCCGGCTACGACCTCAGTCTGATCCTCCAGGAGAAGGACGGCCGCCTCGAAGGCGAGTTCACCCACCGTCTGACCGCAATCAACCCATCCGCCGCCGCTCAATTCCTCGCCGAGTATCGCAAAGTTCTCGAAGAAGTCTGCGCTCGCACCGACCGACCGATTCGACCAACGCCGCCGCAGGCCGCGGCCGCCGGCGGATCGAGGGGACAGCGTTGAAGGCTGCCGATTCCGAGCGCTCATCCATGTCGGCCGACGAGAAGCGACGCTTGCTCGCGCGGTTACTTGCCGAGCGTTCGCAGACCTGGTCGGGCGAACACGAACTCTCCGTGGGTCAGCGTTCTCTCTGGGCCCTGCAGCAGGTCTCGCCCGGCAGCTCCGCCTACAACTTCGCCTATGCATTTCGAATCAACGGCGCCGTCGACGTAGCCGCTCTCCGCAACGCCTTCAGTCGCATCCAGCAGCGCCACGCCGTCTTGCGCACGACCTATCCCATGCGCGACGGCCGGGCCATCGCCTGCGTCGCCCGTCAGCGCGCGCTCGACTTTGTGGTCGTCGACGCCGCCGACTGGGACGATGCTCAACTGCGGGCGCGCATCGCCGCGGAGTCCACGCGGCCCTTCGACTTCGCCGTCGACTCGATGATGCGCATCCGGCTCTTCCCGCGCGGGCCGCAGAGTTCGGTCTTGTTGATGGTCTGCCACCACGTCGCCATCGACTTCTGGAGCGGCATGCTCATCCTCGATGAACTCCGCGAGTTTTACACCAGCGAGCGATCCGGCGCCGCGCCGAATCTCCCGGAACTCACACTGGAGTACCGCGACTTTGCCGCCTGGCAATCCGGACTCGCCAACGAGGACGAAGGTCGGGAGTTGGCCGAATACTGGACGCGCATGCTCGCCGGAGAAGTCCCGATCCTCGACATGCCCACCGATTTCCCGCGTCCAAAGATTGCCGAAAGCAAGGGCGCCGGCCTCGACTTTGCGCTTCCGACAGAACTCAGCCGCAAGATCAAGGACGCCGCCCGCGCCGCCAACGCGACTCCGTTCGTCGTGTTGCTCGCCGGCTTTCAGGCCCTCTTCGCCCGATACAGCGGCCAGAAAGATATCTGGATCGGCTCACCCACCGCCGGCCGCCTCCGCAGTGGACTTCAGCACGTCATCGGTTACTTCGCAAACCCGGTTGTCCTGCGGGCCGACCTCTCATCCGACCCCAGTTTCGCCGAACTCGTCGAGCAGCAACGCGTCCGCGTCCGCGGCGCGCTGAAACACCAGGCCATGCCCTTCGCGACCCTGGTTGACCTGCTCGGCGTCCAACGCGAGCCGAGCCGCTCGCCGCTTTTCGACGTCATGTTCACCCTGCAAAGCGTCCATCGCTTTGCCCGCGAGGGTGGTCTCGGCCGCACCGAAGCCGGCGCCGAAAGCGCGGCATTCGGCGAATCGAAGCTGCGCAGTTCCGGTTCGCGAATCCAGCTCGGCGAACTCGTTCTCGAAGCGATGGCCATTCCGCCCTGCGGCTCCATCCTCGACCTCGATGCCGAAATGGTCGAACTCCACGACGCCTTCACCGGCCGGCTCACGTGGAACACCGCCCTGTTCGAAGCTTCGACCATCAGTCTGCTGGTCGAGCGATTCGAGCGACTTCTCGATGCCGCGACCAGTGACATGTCCCGCCCGCTCAGCCAACTCGAGATCGTTAGCCACGACGAGCGAAGCCGCATCGCGAGCTGGAGCGCCGGCCGGGAAACGAAACGTTCCGCGACGATGGGCGTCCACCACCTGTTTGAGTCCTCCGCGTCGAGTCACCCCGACGCGCCGGCCGTCATCTCCGGCGATCGCAAGATATCCTTTGACGAACTCAACCGCCGCGCCGAGCAGCTCGCAGCCGTCCTCAAGCCCGCGTCGAACATTGCGGTCTGCTGCGATCGCCCGCTTAACGGTTTGCTTGCGATCCTTGCGACGCTCAAGGCCGGCTCGGCCTATGTGCCGCTCTCTCCCCGCGATCCGCTCGAGCGCCGCGTCCAGATGGCGACGGACGCCGGTGCAACGACGCTCCTGACCGACGCACAAACCGCCGAAGGATTTGACTCAATCATCCGAGTCGACGCGGCGGCGCCGCTCGACGCTGCGGCACACCCCCGGCGTACACCAATCCCCATCAGCGACGATGATCTTGCGTACGTCATGTTCACGTCGGGTTCGAGCGGCAAGCCCAAGGGCGTCCTCATCCCGCACTCGTGCGTCGTGAATCACAACCGCGCCGCCGCCGCGCTGTTTGACATTCGGCCCAACGACCGCGTCCTGCTGCTCGGACCCTTCGGCTCCGACATCACCGTCGAACAGATATTCCCGACCTGGCTCGCAGGCGCATCGCTCGTCGTAAGCGACGATTATTCCGCCCCATCCTGGGACCAACTACGGCGCTTCGTCGAAGAGGACGGCGTCACCGTCCTGAACGTTCCCACCGCGTATTGGCACGCATGGGTTCGCGAACTGACGGAGACCGGAGCGCACGTGCCCGACGGTCTGCGCCTCGTGGTCATCGGCGGCGAGGCAGCCAATCGCGATCGATGCGACGAATGGCTCCGCGCCGGCGGCGATCGCGTTCGTCTCATCAACACCTATGGCCCAACCGAGGCCACCGTCATCGCCACGGCCTTCGAGATCGAGCCCGCATGGCTCGCGGCCAATCCCAGGCGCCGAATCCCCATCGGCCGTCCGATCGACAATGTCTCCGTTCACGTACTCGACCCGCACGGGCGGGTTGCGGCAATCGGCGTGCCCGGCGAGCTCTACATCGGCGGCGCCGGCGTTGCCCGCGGCTATTTGAATGCCCCCGAACTGACCGCCGAGCGCTTTGTCGGTCACGCCGCGTCAAACGGCGACGGCGGCCGCATGTATCGCACCGGCGATCGGGTTCGCTGGCGAGCCGATGGCGCCTTGGAGTTCCTCGGGCGCATTGACGACCAGCTGAAAATCGCCGGCTACCGCATCGAACCCGGCGAGGTCGAAGCCGCCCTGCTTGCATGCCCCGGCATCAAGGAGGCCACCGTCACCGCACGCGACGTCGGTCAGGGCCCGAAGCTGATCGCGTACGTCGTGACCACCGACAGCAGTCCGCCCGATCAGCGTGCATTGCGCGACGCCTTGCAGCGATCACTCCCCGACCACCTGATCCCATCGATTTTCGTCCACATCGACGCAATTCCCCGCCTCGGCATGGGGAAAGCCGACCGCCGCGCGCTGCCCGATCCTTCGCCGGCCGACGTCGCTCCGTGCGATGCTCACGTCGAGCCCAGCACCCCCGCTGAACGGACGCTCGCCGAGATCTGGCGAACAGTCCTCAATATTCCAAGTGTCGGTATCGACGACAACTTCTTCTCACTCGGCGGTGATTCGATCCTCAGCATTCAGGTCGCCGCCCGCGCCGCGCAGGCCGGCGTTCATGTGACGCCGCGACAAGTCTTCGAGCACCCCACCATCGCCGAGTTGGCCCGCTCGGCGTCGTCGAGCGGCGTCCTCGCTGAACAGTCGGCTCTAACCGGTCCCGCGCCGCTCGCGCCGATCCAGTCGTGGTTCTTCGACACGATCCGCGAAGACGTGCATCACTTCAACCAGGCCGTGCTGCTTGCACCGCGCGAATCGATCGATCCCGCCCGGCTCAAGCGCGCCGTGGACAAACTTCTCTCGCATCACGATGCCCTCCGCCTCCGATTCGAAAAGGCATCCGCGGGCTGGCGGCAGGAGTTCGCCTCCTACCACCCGGCCGAGGTCGACGAGGTGTTCGCAGTCGCCGATCTCACGAAGTCATCCGACGGCGACCTCGAAGCCGCGATACAGGATCGCATGGCCCGCGCCCACGCGTCGATCGATCTTGCGTTCGGCCCGCTGCTGCGGGTCGTCTGGTTCGACACCGCGGGACGTCGGGACCGCCTTCTCATCACCATCCACCACCTCGCCGTCGACGGTGTTTCGTGGCGAATCCTGCTCGGAGACCTGCTGCTGGGTTACCGCCAGTCGGAGAAGCCCGCACCCATCCAACTGCCGCCCAAGACATCTTCCTTCCGGGCCTGGACCGAACGGCTCGTCCGCCATGCCGCGACCGATTCGGCCGCAGCCGAACTGGGCTTCTGGCGTCGGGTGGTTCAATCGCCCAGCGACGCGCTGCCGCGCGACATCACCGACGGCGTGAACGACGTGGCCTCGACTGAAACCATCCGTGTCTCACTCGATGCCGGACAAACCTCCGAACTCCTCCGCGATGCGCCCGCCGCTTACGGTGCGAACATCCAGGAACTGCTGCTCACCGCCCTCGCTCGCACCGTCACGCGCCGCACCGGCCGTCACCATCTCACGCTGCACGTCGAATCGCACGGCCGCGAGAATTTGTTCAACGACATCGACCACGCCCAAACCGTCGGCTGGTTCACCGCCCTCTATCCGCTGTACATCGAACTGCAACCGGACGCGGGCATCGGCCGCGCCGTCGCGGCAGTCAAGCTACAACACCGCGAGACGCCCAACCACGGACTCGGTTACAATCTCCTTCGCTACCTCCGTCGCGACGCCGATCTGCCCGCCGCCCGCTGCGAACTGAGCTTCAACTATCTCGGCCAGGTCGATGTAAAGATTCCGCTCGACGTCCCGTTCGCCCCGGTCGACGAGCCGCTCGGCCCGATGATCGGCGGCCGCGTCCGCCGCCCACACCTGATCGACGTCAACGCCGCCGTCTCCGACGGCCGCCTCCAGCTCGCTTGGACCTTCAGCCGCAATGCCCACCAGCGACAGACAATTGATGCGTTGGCCGCCGACTACATCGCCGAAGTCGACCAGCTCGTTCGCGACCGCCGCAGCGAGGGGCTGGCTGCTCGCACACCCGCTGACTTCCCGCTCCTTAAGCTTGACCAGCTGCAACTCGATCGCCTGCTCGCCGAGGCGGGCGACATCGAAGACATCCTGCCGCTGACGCCACTTCAGACCGGCCTGCTCATGCACAGCCGGTTTGAGCCGAACCCCGAGGTCTATTTCGCCCAGGTCACCTGCACGCTTCGCGGCGATCTGGACGAGTCCCTCCTCCGTCGCGCCTGGCAGGAAGCAGTCAATCGCCACGCAGCCTTGCGCACCGCATTCATCACCGAAGGGCTCAACGAGCCGGTCCAACTCATCCATGCCCGCGCCGAGCTGCCGTGGCATTCCGAAGACCTTCGCGGCACGGCCGCCAAACAGCAATCGGCAGAGGTTGCCGCCTTCCGGGATGCCGAACGATCCCGCGGCTTCGACCTCCGCCGGCCGCCCCTTTTGCGCATTGGCCTCTTCCGTATCGCCGACGACGCTTGGCGGCTCACCGCCAGCAACCACCACCTGCTCTTCGACGGCTGGTCACTGGCGGTGCTGCTGCGCGAAGTCGCCCACGCCTACGAATCCCTGCGTCGCGCCGCCGAAATTCCCGGCGAAATCCGCCCGCGCTTCGCCGAATACGTCCGATGGCTGCGCGAACGTGACGAAAAAGTCGCCGAGGCCTTCTGGCGCGAAAACCTCAAGGGCTGGGACGGTGCGAAGCCCCTCTCGATCGAGAAACGCTCGGCTCGGCCGTCCACCGGAATTGCGCGGCGAGGAGAGGTGCGCCGCTGGATTTCAGCCGACGCCATGCATCACCTCGATGCCTTCGCCCGCCGCGAACGGATCACGCTCAATACCATGGTCCAGGCCGCCTGGGCACTGCTTCTCAGCCGCTACAACGATGACTCGGACATCGTGTTTGGTGCAACCGTGTCAGGTCGCTCGGCGCAGATTCGCGACATCGAGTCGATGGTCGGCCTGCTGATCAACACCGTTCCGGTGCGCATCAACGTGGAGGAGGGCCAGCGCGTCGGCCCATGGCTCCGCAAGGTGCAGGCACTTCACACCGCACGCCAGCCATTCGAGCACACCGCCCTCGCCGACGTCCACCGCTGGAGCGGCCTGCCCGGCAACGTCCCGCTGTTTGACACGTTACTCGTGTTCGAGAATTACCCACACGCCCTCGCAACCGGCCACGGCGCCGGCTTCGGAAACCTCGCCGTCAGCGAAGTCGAACGATCGCTCGTCCATACCAACTACGGCCTGATGGCGGTCGTCGTTCCGGGCGAGCGAATGCTGATGCAGGTCGGCTTTGACGCCCGCCGATTCGAGCACGACGCCGTCGAGCGATTGCTCGCTCATTTCGAGCGGGCCCTGCTTGAGCTGACCGCCGACGCCGATCGACCGCTCTCCAAGTTGACCCTTCTCGAATCGGATGAGCGCCGCCGCGTGCTTTCGACCTTCAACGACACCCAACGCGAATATGCCCTTGACCGCTGCGTCCATGAGTTGATTGCCGATCAAACGGCCCGCACGCCCGACGCCGCGGCCGTTACCTTTGAAGGCCGCTCCATCACATATCGCGAGCTCGGCGAACGCGCCAACCAGCTCGCATGGCGGCTCATCGAACTGGGCGCAGGCGTCGGAACGCCGGTCGGCCTCTATCTCGAGCGTTCGACCGAACTAGTCGTCGCGATCCTCGCCGTGCTCAAGGCCGGCGCCGCGTACGTTCCGCTCGATACCGAGTATCCGGCAGCCCGCGTTTCCGCCATGCTCGAGGATGTCGGCGCACCCATCATTCTCACGCACGCCCAGCCGGAGAACCCGCTCCCGCCGACCACTGCTCACATCGTTCAACTCGACGATTGGGCCGACTTCGCCGACTACCCGCACAGTGAACCCGAGGTCTCGGCGGGCCCCGAAGACATAGCGTACATCATCTACACGTCCGGCTCGACCGGTCGCCCCAACGGCGCCGCGAACACACATCGTGGACTTTGCAATCGCCTGCTCTGGATGCAGGACCAGTTCCGCCTGACGCGCAACGACCACGTCCTGCAGAAGACGCCTTACGGTTTCGACGTGTCGGTCTGGGAATTCCTCTGGCCGCTCATGGTCGGCGCTCGCCTGGTTGTCGCCCGCCCCGGCGGCCATCGCGACAGCCGCTATCTCGCCGAGACCATCGAGGCCAACGACATTACCACGTTGCATTTCGTGCCGTCGATGCTCCGCGCCTTCCTCGACGAATTGCGACCCGGTCGCTGCCGGAGTCTTCAACGTGTCATTTGCAGCGGCGAGGCCCTGACGCCCGACTTGCAATCCGCATTCTTTGAGCGCTCCCCGGCGGAGCTGCACAATCTCTACGGTCCGACCGAAGCTGCGATCGACGTCACTCACTGGCCTTGCGTTCGAAACGACTCTCTCGAATTCGTGCCGATCGGACGCCCGATCGCCAATATCCGACTCTACATCCTCGATCGTGCCGGCCGTCCGACGCCCGTCGGCGTCCCCGGCGAGCTCGTCATCGCCGGCATCGGCGTCGCCCGAGGATACGTCAATCGTCCCGAGCTCAACGCCCGCAAGTTTGTCCCCGACCCGTTTGTGCCGGCCGCAGGCCGCATGTATCGCACCGGCGATCGCTGCCGTTGGCTGCCCGACGGCGTAATCGAGTTCCTCGGCCGAATCGATGGGCAGGTCAAAATTCGAGGCCAGCGTGTCGAAACAGGTGAGCTCGAGACTGCCCTCCGCGCACACAAGAATGTCGCCGACGCGGCCGTCATCGCCCGCAGCGACAACGACTCGGCCACCCGGCTCGTCGCCTACGTCGTGGCCCGTGGCGAAGTGCAGCTCACCACCGCCGATCTCCGTGCATACCTGGCCGCAAAAATCCCCGACGGAATGCTCCCCGAGGCCTTCGTCTTCCTGAAAAAGCTCCCACTCACGTCCAGCGGAAAGCTCGACCGACGCGCCCTGCCCGAACCCGACGCGGCCGCCGGACAGGCCGAGGAATACGTCGCGCCGCGAAACGAACTCGAGCAATACCTCGCCGAACTGTGGAAGTCGATCCTCAAGGTCGACCGCGTCGGCATCCACGACGGCTATTTCGACCTCGGCGGCAATTCGATCCAGGGCGCACAGATCATCTATCGCATGGAACAGACCTTCGGGGTGTATGTCTACGTCGTCGCGCTCTTCGACGCCCCGACCGTTGCGCGCCTGTCGGCCTACCTTGTCCGGCACCACCCGGATGCCGTAGCCATGCGTTTTGGCCAGGAAGTCCTGGGCGAATACGGCACACCCGAGTCCCGCGCGACCGGAACGATCGACGCAGCCCACGTGGAGCGCTTCCATCGATCGATCCTCCCGACTGTCTCAGTCGCTCCCCCGGCGGCCAGGGTGCCCGGCAATTTCGCCTTCGTTCTCTCACCTCCGCGATCTGGATCAACGCTCCTCCGCGTCATGCTCGGCGGCCACCCAGGACTCTTCGCGCCGCCCGAGCTCATGTTGCTCAACTTCGACACGATGTCCCAGCGCGCCGAGACCCTGACCGGCCGCGACGCCTTCTGGCTTGACGGACTCATCCGCACCATCATGGAGCTACACGCCTGCGGTCCCGACGAAGCAAAGTCGTTCCTCGACAAGTGCACGCGCGACGGCTGGACGACCGCCGACATCTTCCGCCACATGCACGAACGGCTTGCTGGCCGCGTGCTGGTCGACAAAACGCCGCCCTATGCCCTTCAGCAGAGCGTCCTCCGGCGGGCCGAAGCGCAGTTCGACGCCCCTCGGTACATCCACCTGATCCGTCACCCGCGCGGAACGATCGAGTCATTCGAACATGCAAAGCTGCACGTTCTCTTTTCGCCGCTGTTCTCGGAGCCGGTCGACGGAGGCGCACGCGAGATTGGTGAGCTCTTCTGGGTCGAGTCGCACCGGAATATTTGCGCGTTCCTCGCCGACATCCCTGCCGATCGCCAGATGCAGGTTCGCTTCGAGGAACTTGTTTCGAAGCCCGAACCGGTCGCCCGCCGCATCTGCGAATTCCTCGGCATCGATTTCCACCCGGCGATATTGCAACCCTATGCCGACCGCAAGTCCCGAATGACCGATGGTGTGACAAAAGAGTCGCGGATGCTCGGCGACGTCAAGTTCCATGAACATGGCGCGATCAATCCCGCCGTCGCCGATCGCTGGCGCGCCAACAAGGCCGCGATCGCGCTCGGCGAGCCGACTTCTGAACTCGCGGTCCAACTGGGTTACGAGCGCGATGCCGTCGTCGCGCGAACCGACGCCGCGCCAGGGGGTCCCTTCGCCGGCGCCTCAACCACGGAGTTGGCGCAGCGCGCCGTCCTTCCCGCGGATATCCGGCCGTCGAGGGCAGCGAGTCCGATCTCCGCTCCGGCAAACATCTTGCTCACCGGCGCAACGGGCTTTCTCGGCGCGTACTTGCTCCGCGACCTGCTCGACCGATCTGACGCGCGCGTCCACTGCCTCGTTCGAGGCAACTCCGACGCCGACGCCTTCGATCGGCTGCGCGCTGCCCTCGACCGCTATGGCATCGCCGCCGGCGCCGACCTGACTCGCGTCGTCCCCGTCCGCGGCGACCTCGCACGCCCGCGACTTGGAATGTCACCCGCTGACTTCGTGGATCTCTCCGCTTCAATCGATTCGGTCTATCACAGCGGCGCATGGGTGAATTTCGTCCACCCCTACGACCGACTCAAGGCCGCAAACGTCGACGGAACCATCGAAGTCCTACGACTTGCGGCCGACGGCCGCCCCAAGACTTTGCACTACGTGTCGACGCTCGCCGTGTTCGCCGCCCCCGCCGCCGGCGGCCGCCCGACCTACACGGAAGACAGTCCGCTCGATCACGGCGGCACCCTCTTCGGCGGCTACTCACAGACCAAGTGGGTCGCTGAGCGACTCGTCCGCGACGCGGCCGAGCGCGGCCTTGACGTCGCCATCTATCGTGCCGGCCGGATCAGCGGCGACAGCCGAACCGGCGCGGCCGGCGCCGACGATCTCGTCCGTTCCCTGCTCAAGAGCTGCATCGCCCTCGGCGCTATGCCCATGCTGGATGGCGAGGTTGAAATCACGCCGGTCGACTACGTCGCCCGCGCCCTGGTTGCCCTCTCACAACGCAAGCCCGATGGTGTAAACAGTTGGCACCTGATCAATCCGCAAACGGTCAATATCACGACCCTGCTCGCCGCCGTGCGTGCCGCCGGGCACCGCATCGAAACCGTCTCCGTTGATACATGGATGGCCGCCCTCCAGAAACTGCTGCGGGAAACCCGGGACGAGTCTATTCTGCCCCTCGCTAGTCTCATCCCTGCACGCATTCCGCCGCAGTTCCTAATGGCTGCCCTGCGCCGGCCGCAGATCGACTGCCGGAAAACGACGGAATCGCTTAGAATGGCGGGCGTCGTTTGTCCGGGCGTCGATGAGCGCCTGTTGACCGGCTACGTCGAAAGTCTCCTCGCGAAGGAGCCCCTGGGTGAGCATGCATAGCTCCTCACCTCAGCATACCGCGAAATCCTGTGGACGTGCCGACCCGATTGCCATCATCGGGCTCGGTTGCCGCTTCCCAGGTGCGAACTCGCCCGCCGAGTTCTGGGCACTGCTCCGCGACGGCGTCGACGCCATAACCGACGTTCCCCGCAGTCGTTTCGACGTCGATGCCTACTACGCCGGCGGCCGCGCCAAGCGCGGACGCACCGTCACGCGTCGCGGCGGCTTCCTCAAGTCCGTCGACTGCTTCGACGCCGCCTTCTTCGACATTGAGCCGCGCGAAGCCGTTCGCATCGACCCGCAGCACCGCCTCGTATTGGAAACCGCCTGGGAAACGCTTGAAGACGCCGCGATCCCCCCCCACACCCTCTCCGGAAGCCGCACCGGCGTCTTCGTCGGCATGTGTTACAACGACTACGAAGACCTGCTCTTCGCCTCCCCCAACGAGCTGAACCTCCATTCGATGACCGGCGGCAGCCGCTTCAGCGCCGCCGGCCGCGTCTCATTCGCCCTCGGCCTCGAAGGTCCGAGCATGGTGGTCGACACCGCCTGTTCGTCCTCGCTCGCGGCGGTGCACCTCGCCTGTCAAAGTCTGCGTACCGGCGAATCGACGCTCGCCCTCGCCGGCGGCGTGAACGTCATCCTCGAACCCTATATCCATATTTGCCTTTCGCGCGGCAGCGCTGCCGCCCCCGACGGCCGGACCAAGTTCGGCGATGCTGCCGCGGATGGCTACGTTCGAAGCGAGGGTGTCGCGCTCGTCGCCCTCAAGCGACTCGACGACGCGCTGCGCAACGGCGATCGCATCGAAGCCGTCATCCTCGGCAGCGCTCTACGACACAAGGGCCGCGGCGGCGACAGTCTCGCCACGCCGCAGCGAGACGCCGTCGTCGCCGTCATGCGTGACGCATACGAAGCCGCCGGAGTCTCGCCCGCCGAAGTGCAGTACATCGAAGCCCACGGCACCGGCACGCGGCTTGGCGACGCCGCCGAGATCCCCGCCATCGCTGACGTTCTTCGTGCCAGTGGCACGCCGCCTCGGCGTTGCTGCGTCGGCTCCGTCAAGACAAACATCGGCCACACCGAATCCGCCGCTGGCGTCGCCGGACTGATCAAGACCGTCCTCGGCATGAAGAACGGACGGATTCCGCCGAGTCTGTACTTCAGCACACCCAGCGCCAAGATCGACTGGACCGGCCTCCCCGTCGAAATC
This sequence comes from uncultured Planctomycetaceae bacterium, assembly GCA_964549445.1. GTDB lineage: Bacteria > Planctomycetota > Phycisphaerae > UBA1845 > UTPLA1 > SpSt-539. The sequence continues at coordinate 55,039 of CAZJVS010000016.1, read as the reverse complement.
CCGACGTCACTCAGGCCCTGGCCGACCGACGGTCGGATGCTTGCGGGCATCAACAGCTTTGGAATGTCCGGCACGAACGGCCACATGGTCGTCGAGGGTCCGCCGCCGCTTCCGGCCGGTTCCACGCCGCGGGACTCCGCCGTTCATGCACTCTGTCTCTCAGCGCGGACGGACGACGCCCTCCGCGAACTCGCCCGCCGCTATGCCGACCACCTCGAAACGACGTCCGATCCCCTTGCCGACATCTGCCACACCGCCCTGCACGGCCGGACCCATTTCGACCGGCGGCTCGCGGTCGTCGGCAGCACGGCAATGGAGATTTCTGCCTCTCTCCATGCGTTTTCAACGGGAGTCGGCGATCCCGGCGACGTCATCGGCAATCCCGACGTATCACCCATCGCACGGCAGTTCATTTCCGCGTCCGCGATCGACTCGACCGATGGCCCTCATCGCAAAGTCAGCTTGCCCACCTATCCCTTCGCACAAACGCGCTTCTGGTGCTCGACCCCGACGCCCGGCGCCGCGACGAGTGCCGCCACCACCGACGACGATCCCGGCGTTCGCGGTCGAATGGCCGGCGAAATCCCTTCGCGCCGACAAGATCTCCTCAACGACCGCCTGAGTCAGATGGTCGCCGAAGTCAGCGGCCTCGATGCGGCCACTCCGCTCGACCGCGACCGCCCGCTGCACGAACTCGGCTTCGATTCCATGCGCGCGGTCGAACTCCGCGAGCGCCTCGTCGCCGAACTTGGCTGCGACGTTCCCGTGACCGTTGTCTTCGACCACCCGACCATCGAGCGAATGGGCCGCTACCTCTCCGGCCTCATGGCCCCTGACGAGAACGCGTCCACAGCAGTCGATTCTCCCGCCGAATCCGATAGGATTGACGAGTTGCGGTCATTGTCAGAACCCGAGCTGGAAGCCCTCCTGCTCAAGAAGTTGGAGTCGATCGAATCGAGGGGCGCGCTATGAAGCAGGAAGGCGACACCTCAACTGGCAGGGCAGCGCTGGCGAGAGCCCTCGTCGCGATCGAATCGCTCGAGGCCCGCCTCGCCGCCGCCGAACGCAGCGGTCGCGAGCCGATCGCCGTCATCGGGATGTCCTGCCGCCTGCCCGGCGGAGTCGATACTCCGGACAAGTTTTGGAATCTGCTTCGCGACGGGGTGGACGCGATTTCGGAAACCCCAGCCGACCGCTGGGACGTGGACGCCTACTTCGACCCCAACCCCGAAACGCCGGGACGCATATACACTCGCTACGGCGGCTACGTCGAAGGCATTGAGCAATTCGACGCGGGCTTCTTCGGAATTGCCCCGCGCGAAGCCGCCTCCATCGATCCCCAGCACCGCATTCTCCTCGAGACCGTCTGGGAAGCCCTCGAAGACGCCGGCCAGCCCGCCGATCGCCTCTCGGGGAGCAACACCGGCCTGTTCTTCGGCGTCGCAACAAACGACCACATGCGTTTGATGATCGACGATCGCAAGCTCCCCGCGATCGATGTCCACATGGGTTCCGGCAGTGCCTGCAGCATCGCCGCCGGCCGCGTCGCCTACGCCCTCGGCCTGCAAGGTCCGACGGTTTCAATCGACACGGCCTGCTCGTCGGCCCTCGTCGCCGTCCACCTCGCTTGCCAGAGTCTTCGAACCGGCGAGTGCCGCCTCGCCCTCGCCGGCGGCGTCAACATCATCCTCTCCCCGATCTCAACCATCCTCGCCTGTCGAATGCGGATGCTCGCCGCCGACGGGCGTTGCAAGACCTTTGACGCCTCGGCCAACGGTTTCGTTCGCAGCGACGGCTGCGGCATCTTCGCCCTCAAGCGGCTCTCCGACGCAATCGCCGATCGCGATCGCATCGTCGGCGTGCTGCGCGGTTCCGCGATCAACCAGGACGGCCGCACCAGCGGCCTCACGGTTCCCAACGGCCCCGCGCAGGAAACCCTCATCCGCAGCGCTCTGAACTTCGCCGGCGTCAGCCCGGCCGACATCGACCTCATCGAGGCCCATGGCACCGGCACGGCACTGGGCGATCCAATTGAGCTGCGCGCGTTGAGCGAGGTGTTCGCCGCGCGACCCAACGACCGCCCGCTCCAGATCGGCTCCTGCAAGACAAACATAGGTCACGCTGAGACCGCTGCCGGCGCCGCGGGACTGATGAAGGTATTGCTGGCGCTCCGCGAAAACGAGATTCCTAGGCACCTGCACTTCAATACACCGAACCCCAAGATGGATTGGTCGACATTGCCGTTGCAAGTGACGGCCAAGCCGACGCCCTGGCCCGCTGGTGCCAAGCCACGTCGTGCCGGCGTCAGTTCATTCGGCTACAGCGGCACCAACGCCCACGTCATCGTCGAAGAACCGCCTGCCGTGCCGTCGACGGTAGCGGGAGCCGACAATGCACCGCACGTACTAACGCTTTCCGCAAAATCCGACGCGGCCCTCCGCGCACTCGCGGAGCGCTACGCCTCATTCCTGAAGTCCTCGCCGAGTTCCACCTTCGCCGACATCTGCTTCACCGCCAACGCCGGTCGCTCGCATTTCAATCACCGCCTGGCGCTCGTTGCAACGAGCGCCGGCGAAGCCGCCGCCAAGCTCGATGCGTTCATTGCCGGCGACGCCGCCGCCGTGACCAGCGGCGTTCGCGCGACCGGTCGCCCGACGCGCATTGCTTTCCTCTTCACCGGCCAGGGCAGCCAGTATGCCGGCATGGGCCGCGAGTTCTACGCAAAGCAGCCCGTATTTCGCAAAGCGATGGACGCTTGTGATGCCGTCCTTGCGCCGCTGCTGGGTCAGCCGGTCCTCAAGCTCCTCGAATCCGAGCAACTTCTCGAACAGACCGCCAATCAGCAACCCATTCTCTTCGCTCTGGAGTATTCGCTCGCCCGCCTGTGGCAGTCCTGGGGCGTCGAGCCGGCGCTCGTCATGGGCCACAGCGCCGGCGAATACGTCGCCGCGTGCATCGCCGGTGTCCTTTCTCTCGAAGGCGGGCTCCGCCTGATCGCCGAGCGCGCTCGGCTCATGCAGAACGCGCCCGGACAAGGCGCCATGGCCGCGCTCGCCGCAGATGAGAAGGCGGTGATGTCGCTGCTGACGCCCGGCGCTGTCATCGCCGCGGTCAACAGCCCGAGCCAGACCGTCATCTCCGGCGAAACGGCCGCCGTGGACGCCGTCCTCGCCGCGGCGCAAAAACAGGGACTGCGTGGCCAGCGACTCCGTGTATCACATGCATTTCATTCGGCATTGATGGAACCGATCCTGGCCGAATTCGAATCGCGCGCCGCCGGCTTGTCATTCGCCGCTCCGCAGCTCGGACTCGTCTCCAATGTTACCGGCAAGCTCGTCCGCGCCGACCAAATCCTCGATAAGACATACTGGCGTGATCACATTCGCCGCCCCGTGCGTTTCCTGGATTCGGTCCGCACGCTTCTCTCGGAGGATGTCGACGCAATCATCGAAATCGGACCCGGGACCGCTCTGCTCAGTCTCGCCCGCGCCGGCGGCGCATCCGGCAAGATCGCATCGCTCGCGTCGCTTCGCCGCGGCGTCAATGAGGCCGCGCAGATCTCCGAGAGTGTCGCAGCGCTCTACGCCCGAGGCGCATCAATCGACTGGGAGGCGTTCGAAAGGCCGTTCCAGCGCCGACGTGTTGCCCTGCCGACTTATCCCTTCCAGCGCGACGCCTACCCCATCGGTGACGGCCGTCTCCGCCGCCCGGGCGGCGCGGACGTTGGCCGCGGGGCGAAGTCCACCCAGCACCCGCTCCTGCAACGACGGCTACGCTCGGCCCTCTCCGCCGTCCAATACGAGTCCGAACTGTCGACCGAGTCTCCCGCATATGTCGTCGATCATTGCGTCTATGAGATGGTCCTTTTGCCCGGCGCGTGCTTCGTCGAGATGGGTTTCGCCGCCGCCCGCGACCTGCACGGCAACGGCCCGGTCCGACTCGAGGGCTTCGCAATTCAATCGCCGCTCGTCCTCGAATCGGGTTACACGCGGACGCTGCAGTGCATCGTTCACCGCGAACAGGGTGGCACGGCTCGGTTTGAGATACTCAGCCAGCCCGACGACGACGCATCACCCGACGCCGCATGGATCACCCACGCCTTCGGGCGAATTGTTCGTGCAACCCGGAACGCCGACTCGTCGTCATCCGATGCGATGTCGGTCGCTCGCGACGGATGCACGGAACTGGTCGACACCGCTGGTCTCTACGATGGTCTCGCCGCCTGCGGCCTCCAGTTCGGCCCGCGCTTCCGCGGCATCGAGTCCATCTCGCGCGGCGCGGATCAGAGCTTCGCGCGTATCCGCATTCCCGCTGACGCAGCTGCCGACATCGGCGCCTGCCGACTCCATCCGTTGCTGCTTGACGCCGCATGGCAAACTGTGGCTGCCATTCGACCGCCCAACGCCGCCGAAGGCCTCTTCATCCCGATGGGCGTCGATTCGCTCGACCTGTTCGCATCGCCCGGCGGCTCGGCCTGGGTTCACACCTCGATCCGCCCGCCGCAAAACGGCGCCGATTCGCTCCACGTCGACGTGCGTCTGTTCGACGACGCCGGCCGCCTGACGGCCTCCATTAACGGCCTGACCCTTAAGCGCGCCGCCCGCGAATCGCTTCGCCGCGCTGGCTCGCGCCGCATCGACGACTGGCTCTACGAAATACGGTGGAAACCGCAATCCGCCGCAGCCGACGTTTCCGCCTCGCTGACATCTCCAGCCGACATCGTGCAAAGTGTTGGCCCGGTCTGGTCCGCCGCCGCGCTCGAGTACGACCTCCCGCGCCACGCCAGCATGCTCGACGACATGGAGCGCCTCAGCGAGCGCTACGTCGCCGAAGCCCTGACAAAGCTCGGCATTCCCATCCGGCCCGGCTCACGTTTTTCGCCCCAAGACCTCGCCGACGCGATCCGCGCTTCCGCCCCGCACCGCCGCTTGCTCGGACGCATGGCTGACATCCTCGCCCGCGCCGGTGTGGTTCGATCGCGCGAGGGCGCGTGGGAAGTGTGCACGGAGTTCAACGGCGAGTCCGCTGAAACACACTGGGACCGAATCCGCAAGACATTCCCCGCCTGCGACGCCGAGTTGCAACTGCTCCATCGCTGCGGGAAGAACCTCGCCGGCGTTCTGCGCGGCGCGTGCGACCCGCTTACGCTGCTATTCCCCGATGGCTCGGTCGAGCCGCTCCGCCGCGTGTATGGCGAGTCGCCCTTTGCCCGCGCGACCAACCGCGCCGTGCAGGCCGCGATTCAGGCCGCCCTCGCCGACGTTCCAACCGATCGCCGCGTGCGCATACTGGAAATCGGCGCCGGCACCGGCGGCACGACCGACAACGTCCTCGCCGCCACCGCTGGCCGCGATCGCGAATACGTCTTCTCCGACGTGTCGCCCATGTTCCTCACCCAGGCCCGTCGCCGATTCGCCGCCGAGCCCGGCATGAAGTTCGAAATGCTTGACATCGAGCGCCCCCCGGCCGATCAGGGATTCGCCGATCGCAAGTTTGACCTGGCCGTCGCCGTCAATGTCCTTCACGCAACATCCGATCTCAGCCGGACGCTCGCAAACGCTCGGTCGATGCTGGCCCCCGGCGGCGTTCTGCTCCTCGTCGAGACAACTTGGAAGATGAACTGGGCCGACCTCGTTTTTGGTTTGACCGAGGGCTGGTGGAAGTTCGCCGATCACAAGCTCCGACCCGACGGCGCCCTTCTGACGACCCGCCAGTGGCTCGATCTCCTCACGAACGTCGCCTACGAAGGCGCGTCGGCCGTCGTCGACGCCGACACCGATCGCCGCGTTTTCCAATCGCTGATCGTCGCCCGCCGCCCGCTTGCCGACGCAGCCCCGGTGCAATCGAGCACCGCTCTGGCGTCAGACCGCTGGCTCGTCTTCGCCGACAAATCCGGCGTTGCAGACCACCTTGCCGCTCAACTTCGCGACTCGGGCCGCCACTGCGTACTCGTCCGACATGGCTCAAAGTTCGAACGCGTCGTTTCCGGGCGGGAGTATGCACTGAGTGCCGCCGACGCCGGAGCGTTTAAGGAACTCGCCGCCGACCTTCGCGAATCGTCAAGCGAGCCGCTCCGCGGTGTGGTCAATCTCTGGCCGATCGACACCGCCAATCCCCTCGACCTGCCTGCGGACGGCGTACGCAACGCCCAACAGCTCACATGCGGCGGCAGTCTTCACCTTGTCCAGACACTGACGTCCGGTTCCGATGGCGTTCCCGGCGGACTGTGGCTTGCAACTCGCGGCGCCCAGCCTGTCACGCCCGATGAAGAACTCCCCAACGGCGCAGCGGCATCGCTTTGGGGCATGGGCCGCGTGATCGCCCACGAGTTTCCGGCTCTGCGCTGCGTCCGCGTCGATCTCGATCCATACGCCGATCCGGTACAGGCCGCCGCCGACCTCTTCCGCGAAGTCATGAATCGCGACGCCGAAGACGAAGTCGCCTACCGCGCCGGCCGGCGTTTCGTCTCCCGCTTGCAGAAATGCGAGCCGCACGCAGGGCCCGCCGCGCGTCGCCTCCAACTCCCAACAACCGGCGCGTTCCAGCTCCAGACACGCAACCCCGGCACCTTTGACGAAATGGAACTCGCACCCGTCGAACGCCGCGCCCCGCGCGACGGCGAAGTCGAACTCCGCGTCGCCGCCACCGGCCTCAACTTCCGCGACGTGCTCAACGCCCTCGACGCCCTGCCGGCCGCCGGCGGCCCGCTCGGCGGCGAATGCTCCGGCACGATCGTCGCAGTCGGCCCCGGCGTGAAGTCGCTCGCCATCGGCGACGAAGTCGTCGCCTTCGCCGCGGGCTGCTTCTCGTCGCACCTCACGGTCGATGCCCGCTTCGTCGCCCGCAAGCCGAAGTCTCTCAGCTTTGACGAAGGCGCGACCGTCGCCACAACCTTCGCCACGGCGATCTACGGTCTCATCCGTCGTGCCCGCATGAAAGCTGGCGACCGCGTCCTCATCCATGCCGCCGCCGGAGGCGTCGGACTCGCCGCCATCCAGCTCGTTCAGCGTGCCGGGGCCGAAGTTATCGCCACCGCCGGAAGCCCGCGTAAGCGCGCCTTCCTCCGTCGTCTCGGCGTCAAGCACATCTTCGATTCCCGCTCGCTCGACTTCGCCGACGGCGTCATGGATTGCACCGCCGGCCGCGGCGTCGACATCGTACTTAACTGTCTCGCCCGCGAATTCATCCCGCGCAGCATCGACGTCCTCGCCCCGAACGGACGCTTCGTCGAGCTCGGCAAGACCGGCGTCTGGAGCGACGAACAGGTCCGCTCCTATCGCCCCGATGTCGAAAACCACATCATCGTGCTCGACCGCATGGTCCAGACCGACCCGGATAGCGTTCACGATCTCCTTCAGGAGGTCTTGCGGCTGCTCGACACCAAAGAAATACGCCCGCTGCCCCTGCGTGCCTTCCCCATCACCGAAGCGCCTGACGCCTTCCGCTACATGGCCCAGGCCCGCCAGATCGGCAAGATCGTCGTTTCGCAGCACGACACCCCGCCACCCGCCGACGGCTCGTTCCGACCGGATGCCACCTACCTCATTACCGGCGGACTCCGCGGGCTCGGCCCGGCCGTCGCCGGTTGGATGGTCGCCCACGGCGCGCGACACCTCGTGCTCATGGGTCGCCGCGCCCCGAACGAATCGGCTGCAGCGCTCGTCGAAAAGCTCCGCACCGCCGGCGCCCAAATCCGCGTCGCTCAGGGTGACGTCGCCAATGCCGCCGATGTCACCAAGCTCGTCTCGATGATCGCCGCCGAGATGCCGCAGCTCCGCGGGATCATGCACTCGGCCGGCGTCCTCGACGACGGCGTGCTCGGCCTGCAAAGTTGGTCGCGCTTCGAGAAAGTATTCGGCCCGAAGATCATCGGCACCAAGCTGCTCTTCGACGCCACCGCCGCGCTACCCCTCGACTTCTTCGCGCTCTACTCGTCGATGGCCGCCCTGGTTGGCCCGCCATCGCAGTCCAATCACGCCGCCGCCAACGCTTTCATGGACAGCTTCGCCCACGCCGGCCGCGCCCGCGGCCGCCGTATCACCAGCATCAACTGGGGGCCGTGGTCCGAAATCGGTGCAGCACAGGAACTTGGCGCCGAAGCATTGCGTAAGTGGCAGGCCAGCGGTGTCGGTTCTATCACAACCGACGGAGGCCTCGATGCCCTCGGCGAATCACTACGACGCGACGCGGCTCAGATCGCCGTAATGCCGTTGAACGTCGCGCTCTTCACGAAACACTATCGCTCGCCGCTCTCATCCGACCTCGCGACCACCGCCGACGAACCCGAACGCGCGGCCGTCGCAGCGCCGGCCCAGACGGACGCCTTCCGCGCCCGCTGGCTCGCGGCCGGTCCCGAGGAGCGACCCGAACTCGTTCGCGGCTTCGTCGCCGAACAGGCCGGGAAGGTCCTCGGCCTTCCGCCGACCCGCACCCCGGCCCCCACGCAGCACCTCGGCGAACTCGGCCTCGACTCCCTGATGGCAATCGAACTCAAGAGCCGCCTCGAAACCGGCCTCGGCTGCTCGCTGCCAACGACCGTCGCCCTCGACCACCCCACCATCGACGGCCTCGTCGCGTACCTTGCGGAGGTAACACCCACCGGCGGCGATGCAGTTCCGCCGGCCGGCGACGATTCGCCACCGGCCGAGCGTGAATTGCTGGCAAGCGTCTCTGACCTCTCCGACGGCGAAGTAGACGTTTTGCTGAAGGAAATGCTCGATCGCTGAGCGCTCACACCTGCGGCGGTGGCCGCCATTCGCAAATGCGAGGTCTCGTCCGTTCGCTTCGGCGCTCCAGCGCGACCGCCATGGCATATCGATCTCGCAGCGTGACCAGATGTAGATCCCAGCGATCCCCCACTCTCGCTGTCGCGTCAACCACGCCATCCGATCCGAACTGTATTGCGAACCCGGACAGCCCACTCGCAATACCCGCCCCCTCGCCTTTAAGTATCGCTTCCTTCAACGTCCAGTACTCGAAGAATCGCCGTCGCTGTTCGCCACCCGTGCGCTGCAGAACATCGGCTGCCTCACTGGACACAAAATACCGATTCGCCAACTCGACAAACTCCACCGGCCGCTCCATGTCCTCGACATCCACTCCGATTTCCCGATCGATCGCCACGCCGCACAATGCAACGCCCTGGCTGTGAGAGAGATTGAATGTCACGCGCCGTGACAGCTTCGGAAATTCGATCACCGGCTTCCCGCCCGCCGTCGTCACGAACCGCCACGCCGCCCGCGGCTCCCCTAAGTAGCGATGCAGCACGTCGCGCAACATCGCATGGGACAGAAGAAATACGTGCCGGTCGCGTTCGAAGACGAACCGTCCCAGCCGACCTCTTTCCTCGTCGGAGAGCCACTCCCGGCATCGCTCCAACCCGACGGCATCGACTCCCGCCGTCTCGGCCCACCACAAGTGGCACCCGTCGAGCGCCAGACGTTCCACGTTTTCAATCACGTTCGCTGCCACGCCCATTAGCGTATCCTGTGAAATCGAGACGAGCGACCGCCGCTCGCGGCCGGCCCGCCGCGGAATATTCCACGGCGAGTTGAACCGGATTACGCCTGCCTCGCAAAATACGCCGGCGCTGCGACACCGCCTTAACCTTCGGTCCCCTAGCCGCTTAGACCAATTAGTCGCCTCGGGTAGTTCGTGGCACAATACGTGCTCCTGAACTAGAGCTACGTCCAGGGCTCAGCGACCGCCCGCATCTCCACGAGGATTCAACATGAACGAGCAGACACCAGTCGTATCGCCGAATCGAACGAACCCGATCAGCAGCGCACAGGAGTACCTCTTCGACGCGTTCCAGCGAAGCGTCCTGTTCTGGGATGTGCTGCGACAACGCGGAAACAACTACCTCGAGCACAAGAAGCGCGGCCAACCGCCCGTGCTTCAATTCGAGTATGAGACGATCATCGACGGCCGGACGCTGGAGCGACCTGTCAACTACGCGCTGCTTCGGATCATTCCGGAGACTGGACAGGTGACTGATCCGCGCAAGCGGCCGTACGTTGTCTTCGACCCGAGAGCCGGCCACGGACCCGGCATCGGCGGATCGAAGCACGACTCGCAAATCGGCGTCGCATTGCGTGCGGGTCATCCCGTCTATTTCGTAAGCTTCTTCCCCGAACCGGAGCCCGGCCAGCGGCTCCGCGACGTGGCCGCGGCAGAGGCCTCCTTCATCGAAGAAGTTGCGCGACGTCATCCCCAGGCACAGGGAAAGCCGTGCATCGTCGGCAACTGCCAGGCCGGTTGGGCGGTCGCCGCGTTGGCAGCCGTGCGGCCGGAAATCATGGGACCGGTGATCCTCAACGGCGCGCCTCTCTCGTACTGGGCCGGTTCGTCGGGCCAGAACCCAATGCGATACGCCGGTGGCCTGCTGGGCGGCAACTGGCTTGAATCGCTGGCCTGCGACCTCGGCGACGGCCTTTTCGATGGCGCACATCTGGTCTCGAACTTCGAAAACCTCGACCCGGCGAACACCCTCTGGAAAAAGTACTACAACCTGTACTCGAAGATCGACACCGAACCGCGCCGGTTCCTGGGATTCGAGACGTGGTGGGGCGGCTATTTCCTGATGAATCGCGAGGAAATCGACGCCATCGTGTCGGAGCTTTTCATCGGCAACAAGCTCGCAAGCGGCCGCATCGCGAGCCCCGACGGCCGGACCGTCGACCTGCGAAACATCCGCTCGCCGATCGTTGTGTTTGCATCCGCTGGCGACAATATCACGCCGCCGCAGCAGGCCCTGAACTGGATCGAAGATGTCTACGGCGACGAGCAGGCCATCATCGCCAACGACCAGGTCATCATATACCTGCTGCACGAAGACGTCGGCCACCTCGGCATCTTTGTTTCCGGCCGCGTGGCCGCGAAAGAACACAAGGAAATGGTCGAGACGCTGGAAATGATCGACGCCCTGCCGGCCGGCTTGTATGAGATGATCGTCGAGCGAAAGGACCCGACCGCGAGGCACGCCGCGCTCGAAGCCGGCGAATACATCGTGCGGTTTGTGGCGCGAAAGATGGACGACATCCGCGCGCTCGACGACTCGCGAAAGGATGAGTCGTATTTCCAGTCCGTCAGCGCTGTCTCGCAAATCAACAACTTCTTCTACAAGACGTTTGTCAGCCCGTGGATCCGCGCAATGACGACGCCGCAGTCGGCCGAGTCGCTTCGGGCGTTCCATCCGCTGCGGATCCAGCACGAATGGTTCTCCGATCGCAATCCGTTACTGTCGCCGGTCTCCGCGGCGGCCGAGGCCGCGCGAGAGAACCGACGCACCGTAAGCCCAAACAACCCGTTCCTCGCATTCGAACGGATCGCCTCGACGGCGATTACTTCGGCTCTGGATGCAGCCCGTGATTTCCGCGATACGTGGAGCGAGGGCATTTTCCGGATGATCTACGGCCCGTTCGGACTGGGTGCCCTGTTCCCGCCGACGCTTCAGTCACCGTCGCGGGCCGCCGAAGTGAAATCGAAGGCCCCGTTAGTGGACGACAGTTTTGAGTCCGGCGGCCTGCTTGCCGCCGTGCTGCGCATGATCGCTGCTGCCGTCATCGAGGTCGGCGTTTTCGATCGCCGCTCGGCTCGTGTGTTCCGCGCAGTATTGGAACGAAGCCAGTTCAAGGGCACGAAGCCGGAAGTGGTGCGCGAACTCTTCAAGCAGCAGGCCCGCCTGTTGAGAGTCGACCGCGATCGGGCCCTCAATGCGCTCGCGATCATGCTGCCCAACGCCGACCTTCGCCGTCTTGCAATCGAAGTCGTTCGGCAAATCCTCATGCTTGCGCCGGAAGACGTCCGGGTGGACGGTCCGCTGGCGAAGAAACTCTCCGCCGTATTGGGAATGGACCTGCGAGAACCGCTTCGAACCGCAGCGGTTGCGGCCGTCTGACCGAATGAAAGGTGCCAGTCATGAGCACAACAGCCACCGTGAGAAAGTCGAGCGAACAACGGCACGACGCCTATGAGAATCTGCTCCGACGCTGCAAGCCGCTGAACCCCGCGGTAACGGCCGTAGCGTTTCCCTGCGAGCAGACGGCACTGGCCGGACCGATCGAGGCGGCCGAAGCGAAACTGATTGAGCCGATTCTCGTTGGTCCGAGGCAGAAAATCCGCGAGATCGCAAAGTCCGCGGGGTTGAACATCGACGCCTATCCCATCGAAGATGTGCCCGACAGCCATGCGGCCGCCGCGAAGGCCGTCGAGTTGGTCCGATCGGCCCGCGCCGAGGTGCTCATGAAAGGCAGTCTGCACACCGACGAACTAATGAGCGCGGTCGTCTCCTCGACGAGCGGCCTGCGAATCGGGCGGCGGATCAGCCACGCGTTCATCATGGCCGTTCCAACCTATCCCAAGCCCCTGCTCATAACGGATGCAGCGATCAACATCGCGCCGACGCTTGATGAAAAACGGGACATCGTCCAGAACGCCATCGACCTCGCCCACGATCTCGGTCGCGAGTTACCCAAGGTGGCCATCCTCTCGGCCGTTGAGACGGTCACAACGAAGATTCCCTCGACCATCGAAGCTGCGGCCCTCTGCAAAATGGCCGAACGCGGCCAGATCACCGGCGCGGTGCTCGACGGGCCGCTCGCCATGGATAATGCCGTTAATCTTGAGGCCGCACGGACGAAGGGGATCGACTCGCCGGTCGCGGGAGACGCCGACATCCTGCTCGCGCCGGATCTGGAAGCCGGGAACATCCTCGCCAAGCTGCTGACGTTTCTGGCCCGGGCTGACGCGGCTGGCTTGGTGCTGGGTGCACGGGTTCCGATCATCCTCACGAGCCGCGCCGACAGCGTTCGCGCGCGGATGGCCTCGTGTGGCGTGGCACTGCTGGTTGCAAATGCCCGCCGCACCGGAAAACGCGGCGGGAAGGCGTAGTCGTCAGAAGTTTTCGGAGGAATTGCCATGTCTGACGTCCGTACTCCGCCCCTGGCGGGGCACAAAGCGCTGATACTCGGTATCGCCAACGAACACTCGATCGCGTTCGGCTGTGCCCGCGCGTTCCGCAAGCTCGGTGCCGATCTGGCCATCACCTATCTGAATGACAAGGCGAAGCCGTACGTCGAGCCATTGGCGCGGCAATTGGAGGCGGCCATCTTCGAGCCGCTGGACGTTCAAAAGGCCGGCCAACTGGAGGCGGTCTTCGAGCGCATCCGCCGGACATGGGGCCGGCTCGACATTGCACTGCATTCAATCGCGTTTGCGCCAAAGGAGGATTTGCAGGCCGGACTGCTCAATTGTTCGGCGGCGGGCTTCAATCTAGCGATGGACGTATCGTGCCACTCATTCATCCGCATGGCCCGACTCGCGGCCCCGCTGATGCCCGATGGCGGTACGCTCTTCGCCATGAGCTACCATGGCGCGAACAAGGTCATCCCCAACTACGCCGTCATGGGTCCGGTGAAGGCTGCTCTGGAGGCGGCCGTCCGCTACCTCGCGCTCGAACTGGGTCCGAAGGGGATCCGCGTCCACGCCATCTCGCCCGGACCGATCAAGACCCGCGCGGCGTCCGGACTGAGAGACTTCGATCTGCTTCTCAACGAAGCGGCGACGCGCGCCCCGGTCGGCGAACTCGTCGAAATCGACGACGTCGGCATGGCCACCGCGTACCTCGCAACGTCTTACGCGCGTCGAATCACCGGAACGACGACATACGTGGATGGCGGACTGAGCATCATGGGATAGGGCGCGGGCCGCCTCGCCAAAGGCGCATCAAGGGAATAATCCAATGAGTGGCGCAATCATCGTTCTGAACGCTGGCTCATCGAGTCTCAAGTTTTCAATTTACACGCTCGACGCGGGGGAGCTCCGTCCCGAATCGCGCGGGCAGATCGACGGTTTGGGCACTGCACCGCGTTTCAAGGCTAAAGATTCAGCTGGTCAGTCAATAGTGGATTGCGCTCTGGAAGGGCCGCCGAAGGGCATCGGCCATCCGGAGGCCTTTTCGCACCTGGCAGAGTGGGTGCGGGATCGATTCGCCAGCAAACAAAAACTCCTCGCAATCGGCCACCGCGTCGTCCATGGAGGTTCAAAATTCATCGAACCGACGCTGGTCGATGAGAGCGTTCTGGCGCAATTGGAGAAATTGATCCCGCTTGTCCCCCTGCATCAGCCGCACAACCTCGCGGCCATCCGGGCTGTCGCGAAATTGCGACCGGATCTGCCGCAGGTCGCCTGCTTCGACACGGCATTTCACCAGGGAAGGGCCAAGGTCACGGAGCGCCTCGGCCTGCCCGACGACTTCTACCAGCGCGGTGTACGCCGCTGGGGATTTCACGGCCTGTCGTATGAATCAATTTCGAAGCAATTCCGCCGTATCGCACCGGAGATTTCCGCCGGACGTGTGATCGTCGCCCACCTCGGCAGCGGCGCGAGCATGTGCGCGATGAAGGCCGGCCGCTGCATCGATACGACGATGGGCTTCTCGGCGCTGGACGGCCTGCCGATGGGAACTCGCTGCGGCAGTCTCGATCCGGGCGTCTTGCTCTTTCTGCTCCGCGACGGATGGTCGCCGGACCGGATCGAAGCCCTGCTCTACAAGCAGTCCGGCCTCCTGGGCATCTCGGGCGTCAGCAATGACATTCGCGAGCTCCTTGAAAGCAAGTCGCCGCTCGCGGCCGAGGCGATTGAGTATTTCGTCTATCGAGCGACGCGCGAGATCGGATCTCTGACCGCGTCGCTCGGCGGCCTGGATGCCCTGATCTTCACGGCTGGAATCGGTGAAAACTCGCCGGAGATTCGTGCGCGAATCTGCCGCGGCATTGGCTGGCTCGGCGTCGAAGTGAACGGCGAGGCCAATAGTCGGAACCTACGCTCGATCTCACCGCCCGGCCGAACGCCGTCCGTCTGGGTTATTCCAACCGACGAAGAGGGAGTGATTGCCGCTCAGACGTACGAACTCCTGAGATCGCGCGACGCGTCCGCGGCGCCCCCGGATGCGCGATCGGCGGCTGGCGGCCGGTCCTCGCACGCGACGCGGTGATTCAAGCGACGACCACACGAATTTGCGATCGCTAGAGTTCTCCAGTGCTTCCCGCGATGATCCCGCCGAATCGGAAAACCCCTGGATTCCAGCGGTCCAGCCAACGAACGTCGGTCCGAACTGACCCGACTTCCTCGATTCTGACAGTCGATCACTTGCCAACGCCCCCCCGCTCCCTATCATGCCCGCTTTCGAATGATCGCGCAGCTGAAACGATTTACCATGCGGAATTTTGGTGAATGAAGCCGTTCTGAATGCTCGCCCTGACCCCTCCAACCACCGCGGACGCGTCAACGATCGACGCAGGAAGCACCGCCTGGAAGCTGACAAGCTGCGCACTTGTTCGGCTGATTGCTCCGGGTCTGGCCATGTTTTACGGCGGGCTGGTTCGCCGCAAGAACGTCCTCTCGACGATGATGCACAGCTTCCTCGGGATGGCGGTGCTGGGCGTTCAGTGGATCGTCATCGGATACGTGCTGTGCTTCGGCGCGGACCACGCGGAAATCATCGGCTTCGATTGGGACAAGTTCTGTCTCAGTGGAAATGCGTACAACGCGATGTACGGCGACAAGCACATTCCCGAGCTGGTCTTCGTTATGTTCCAGGGCAAATTTGCGATCATCACGCCGGCGCTGATTTCCGGCGCGGTCACGGAGTGGATGAAGCTGTCGAGCTACGTGCTGTTCATCTTGCTGTGGTCGACGCTGATCTCTTGTCCGCTGGCGCATTGGGTCTGGGGCGACGGCGGATGGTTGCTCAATTACGGCGTCCTCGATTTTGCCGGCGGCACCGTGGTGCACGTCTCCTCCGGAGTTGCGGCGCTGGTCATGGCCATGATGATCGGCCGGCGGCGCAGCGTGCCGAACGAGAGTATGGAGCCGGGAAATCTCATCCTCACGGTGACGGGCGCCGGCTTCCTGTGGTTTGGCTGGTTCGGATTCAACGCCGGCAGCGCCATCGCCGCCGAGGCGCCGGCCGCGGGCCCGGTCGCGGGGCTGGCATTCGCGACGACGCAAACGGCGGCCGCGGCGGGCGCTCTATCGTGGATCGTGGATCGTGGTCGAGTTCATGCGAACGGGACGCTGCACGAGTCTGGGCCTGTTTTCGGGGATTCTGGCCGGGCTCGTCGCCATTACGCCGGCGGCGGGTTACGTCGAACCTCGCTGGGCGCTGCTGATCGGGCTTGTGGCCGGCGTGATCTGCTACTTTGCGGTGCACTTCAAGATTCGGGCCCGCGTGTACGACGACGCGCTGGATGCGTTCGGCGTGCACGGGGTCGGTGGTGCCTGGGGCGGGATTGCGACCGGCATCTTTTGTTTTATGCCCGCGCTGGGGATAATAGACGGAAACGTGAACCAGCTCGTCAAACAGGCCGTAGGACTGGCGGCGGTGGCGTTGTTTGCGGCGATCGGGACGTTCGTCATTGCGCAGGTTCTCCAGTCCACGATTGGACTGCGCGTGACGGCAGAACCGGAACGCGCCGGGTTGGATCAGAGCATTCACGGCGAGAAGTCGTATCGGCTGATTGCGACGTGATGGCTCATGCGTACGGGCCGGCCGGCGGCAATCGGATACGATAACCCCCGCGAACGCGGCGTGCGATCGAAGAGAATATCCGAAAGGGAGGAGTTCGGAATGAACGATCAGTCCTTGTTACAGGTAAGCTGCGATCCGCGCGCCACCATTGTAACCATCGTGTGCAGCGAGTTTGATTTTCAGCGCACGAAGCAGTTTCGAGACGAGATGGCCGGCGCTTCGCTGGGCGACTCGAGTCTGCCGCTGATTCTGGATCTGGCGCAGGTTCGATTCATGCCGAGCCCGACGCTCGGCGCGCTGGTTGAACTGCGCAGCCGATTTGCACGAGAGAAGCGCTCGTTCAAGCTGGCGGGGATCCACCCGGCGATCGTCCAGGTGCTACAGACGACGGGGATGTTAGGTTTGTTTGAAGTGTGCAATAACGTCGCAGGCGCGATCGACGGAACGCCGAACGCCGCCTCCCGCGGATGAGATTAGAGGACTTTGGGCGCGCACTGCGCCTTGGACTTAATGCTCGTACTTGAAACTGCTGATGACGAGCAGGGCAGGCAAATTCGAGCCCGAGAACATGCAGCAGCCGGATCGTGGCCGCACGGAACGCCGCGGCTATTGTCCAGCCAGGAGTAACGCAGAATGGAACCAGCCGAGGCGAGAATCGCGGCCGTAGCCGCGGCAACATCATGGAGCTTTCCGCCGGCGCCAGTGGATTGGGACGCGAACGCCACCCGCATCGACAAGTACTTCGCCTGCGATGTGTTCAATCAGCGCACGATCCGACAGCGCCTTCCGAAGGACATCTTCAAGCGCCTGATGCGCACGGTGGAACTTGGCGAGCCGCTCGATCCTCAGGTTGCGGACATCGTCGCGGCCGAAATGAAGGACTGGGCCGTCGAGCGCGGCGCGACCCACTACACCCACTGGTTCCAGCCGCTGACCGGCCTGACGGCCGAGAAGCACGACTCGCTCGTCGAACTGGGCAAGGACGGCGAGATGATCCATGCGCTCTCCGGCAGCAGTCTGTGCCAGAGCGAGCCGGACGCGTCGAGCTTTCCGTCGGGCGGACTCCGCGCCACCTTCGAAGCCCGCGGCTACACCGCCTGGGACGCCACGAGTCCCGCATTCCTCGTTCGTGGATACAACACGGTCACGCTTTGCATTCCGACGGCCTTCGTTTCGTGGACCGGCGCCGCCCTCGACCAGAAGACGCCGCTGCTGCGATCGATGGATGCACTGTCGAAGCAGGCCCTGCGCGTGTTGCGGATCTTCGGAACGGATAAAGGGGTGCGCCGGGTCCTGACGACCGTCGGGCCGGAGCAGGAGTATTTCCTGATCGATCGGCATCTCTACTTTACGCGCCCAGACCTGGTTTCCTGCGATCGTACGCTCTTCGGCGCGCGACCGCCCAAGGGCCAGCAATTGGAAGACCACTACTTCGGGTCGATTCCGCCCCGCGTGCTCGCCTTCATGGCCGAACTCGAACGCGAGTTGTACCGCATGGGCGTGCCGGTCAAGACGCGACATAACGAAGTGGCGCCGGGCCAGTTCGAAATCGCGCCGACCTTTGAGACGTCCAATCTCGCCTGCGATCACCAGATGCTGATGATGGAGACGATCAAGCGGGTCGCGCCGCGCTACGGCCTCTACGCCATCCTTCACGAGAAGCCATTCTCGGGAATCAACGGTTCGGGCAAGCACAACAACTGGTCCATGTCGACCGACACCGGCGTGAATCTGCTCGACCCGCGCGAAGAGACGCACACGAACATGGAGTTCCTGGCGTTCCTCTGCGCGGTGATCCGTGCGGTGGACGTTAACGCCGACCTGTTGCGAGCCTCGGTTGCGTCGGCCGGCAATGATCATCGGCTCGGCGCGAATGAAGCGCCGCCGGCAATTATCTCGATTTTTCTCGGCGACATGTTGACCGACATAGTCGAGCAGTTGGAGAAGGGCGAACTGAGTCGCACCCTCAAGGGAGGCGCGATGGACCTGGGCGCGGCCACGCTTCCGCAGTTGCCGCGCGACTCGGGCGACCGCAACCGCACTTCGCCTTTTGCGTTCACCGGCAACAAGTTTGAGTTCCGCGCGGTCGGCTCGTCGGCAACGTCGGCCTGGCCCAACACGGTGATGAATACGATTGTCGCCGAATCGCTGGATGAGATTGCAACTCAGCTCGAAGCGGCGATTGGTTCGAATCCGTCGCAAGACAAGCTAATGACCGCGGTCCGCGGCGTGCTGCAGAAGGTCATCAAAGAGCACAAGCGCGTCATATTCAATGGCGACGGATATTCCGCCGAATGGCACGCGGAAGCGGAGCGGCGCGGCTTGCCGCATCTTCGCGACAGTGTCGCCGCGATTCCGCGGTTTGCCTCGGACCGGGCGGTCCGACTTTTCGAGAAGTACCAGGTGCTCAACCGTCAGGAGCTTGAAAGCCGCGTCACGGCGTATCTCGAGCGGTACTGCAAGCAGATTCTCATCGAGTCGGAGACGATGGTGATGATGGGACGCCAGATGATTCTGCCCGCCGCCATCGCGCAAGAGTCGATCTTGGCCGAGGCCGTCTCCGCGCTGCGGAGCGCCGGCGTCGACCACAAAGAGCGGCAGGCCATGCTCGAGCAATTCATGGAGCGCGTGCGCCGCTTCACGACGACCCTGGAAGGGCTGGCCGAGGCCGACAACCTGGAATCGCACGAGCCGCTGGAGCACGCCAAGTATCTGCGGGATCAGATCATTCCACTCATGCAGGTGCTGCGCGCAGCGGGCGACGACCTGGAGAACCACGTGCCGGCGGACCTCTGGCCGCTGCCGTCGTATCGGGAAATACTGTATTTGAAATAGTCTTGACGATCGCGGCAGCTGGCGTCGCCAAGCATCGAACGGTGCTCCCCCCGGCGGGGCTATATACCCACCCCGCAATCCCCTGTTCACACGCTCAACAGCGGGCGATGGGATTCGAACCCACGACGTCCAGCTTGGGAAGCACCTCGACGGAAACGCGCCAAAACGCCGGAAGTCCTTCAACGGTTCCAGTTTAGCGATCCAGCGTAGCTTTCGCAATCCATCGCACGGCGTCGCATTTCGTCGCATTCTGACGCGGTACTCGCACACCAAACCGGTAGTCGGTTCTTACCCGGTCCGAGTGCCGGAACTCTCCTCAAACCCCCTCGCATCCGTCCGCAATGCGTCGCAACTTTCTGATTGTATCGCAGGCAGCCGAGGTGCTCGAAGTCTCGGCCGGGACCGGTCGCAATCGAGATCGCAGCGGTGAACTCCATACGCAACGCAGTCCACTGACCGCCTACCGGCGCTATGATCGCCGGGACATGGAAGCGCGAATTTCAATTGTGGTACCAGTACCGTCCTCTTCATTGGCCTCGACCGACTGATCGGCAGGATCATCAGAAATTGATTTGTTGACCGCGATCTTGGTGCGCGGGGGCCTTTCGGTGGTCGCCAGAGCGAAGGATAGGGCGTCGCCAAACCCGTCCGCCTCAGCGCCGCTGCCGGCCCGGTCACGCAATGAAGTAACTTTGGCAACATCATTCCGCGGATCGGCGATTGTACGCGAGAGAAAGGTTGAGGGGCGTTGGACACACTCAACCAACGCCCCTCGTGTCTATCGTGGATTCAGTCTGGGGGTGAGAACCGAATCCGGAGGTGATGGACTACTCCACCGCATTCGTGCCGAGTTGCCAACTCAGCATGGCTTGATCAGGTTTGTCCCGCAATTATCCAATTGGGTGAAATCATAGACCGAATTACGCATTCCCCGCAGCCTGCCAATAGGTGCTGACTCCGCAGATGCGGCGCATCGGCGATTCTACCGCGTCGGCGCGGGACGATCCCCTGGACGTTGGGGGTGTCGCCGGTTTTACCGATTAGGGGGCGGTCCTCGCCTGATGCATGATCCGGGCGAGTCGTTGAACGCCGATATCCGGGAGCCGCCCGTCGATGTGTCGGCAACTGAATATGTCGCAGTATCGGTAGCTTGGTTGCCAAGCTCGGTGCAGTCTGATCTCATTTGGCCGCCGTCTCGGTACGCCGTATCCTTCTGCCGGTCCCGAGAATCTTCGGAGTTTGTCGCTTGCCGCACACCAAGCCCGCTCGCAAACCGACGAACACGGCAATCAAAGACCACTACGCCACGCCTGAAACGTACGCCCGCCGAGTGCCGCGGTATCACGAGCGGCCCCAACCGCCGCGACGACCCCGAATGCATCGTCCGCCTGATTGGGCAAGTCGTCCGCGTCCGCGTCGAGACCATGGCGATCGTTAACACGCTCCCCAAAGTCTACGGCGGACCGAAGTAACGCCTGCAGACTTGTTCGAAACATTGGGACGACCGCGGATTGGATCAGGAGTGAGATCCTCTGACCCGGAGACAAATCACAATCAATCGCGCGCCCGTCCTGACCCTTTGGGCGTCCGCCGTCGCCGAGCGGCAGGGGCACAAGCCGGACGGTGCGTTAGGCGTCGTCCCGGTGGGGATGGCAGACAAAAGAACCGACAGTGAATAGGAATGCCGACAAAGCCAACCCCGACGTAATCATCGCCATTACCAAGAGATCCTGATGAACATGCATGTGTCCGAACTTAGCACGGTGCCGCATTGCTTCGCTGTAAAGTTCCCAGTCGAAGAAGGTTGCGAGTGCCGCACTCAGTATGAAGGCCACGATGTGTGACACGCGGCGTGACCGACTCCGATCACGTCTGTACGACCGCCGTCCGTAGTGGTTAGTCCTTCGCCGCATCTTGGTGGTCCCAGACCCCTTCGTTTACTTGCGCGTCTGGCGGAACGGCCCTATGCCACATGCGATAAAGCGCGGGGAGCACGACGAGCGTCAAGAGTGTCGATGAAACAATGCCGCCGACAACGACAGTCGCGAGCGGTCGCTGCACCTCCGCGCCGGTCCCAGTGGCGAGCGCCATTGGCACGAAGCCAAGTGCTGCGACAAGCGCCGTCATTAGAACCGGCCGCAGTCGGGTCAAGGAGCCGTGGATGACGGCCTGTTCGAGTTCCTGCCCCTCGGCACGAAGTTGGTTGATGAATGTGATCATGACAAGGCCATTGAGCACGGCAACGCCCGAAAGCGCAATGAAGCCGACCGCTGCCGAGATCGAAAAAGGCATGTCTCGAAGCCAAAGAGAGACAATGCCTCCCGTCATGGCGAGCGGGACGCCGCTGAAGACGAGCGCGGCATACTTAACCGAGTTGAACGTACTAAACAGCAAAATGAAGATCAAAAAGAAACAAATCGGCACGACGATCATCAGACGCTCCCGGGCAGCGATCAGGTTCTCGAATTGTCCACCCCAAGCGAGCCACGTCCCAGAAGCGAGCTTAATCTGCTCATTAATCCTGCTCTGTGCTTCAACAACAAAGGAGCCAATGTCGCGGCCTCTAACATTGCATTGCACGACAACGCGGCGTTTGCCATTCTCGCGGCTGATCTGATTCGGGCCTTCTGCAATCTCAATGCGTGCGACGGTTCCGAGCGGAACAAACCCCCCCGGCATGGCGCGAGGGTTGGAATCGGAAATCGAAGCGATGCGCACGGTGGAGTCGGCGGACTCGTGCTGTGGCAGCGGAATGGGGAGGCTTCTGATTGCCTCGATGTCCCTCCGAAGATGCTCCGGAAGGCGAACTACGAGGTCAAAGCGACGGTCGCCCTGGAATACCAACCCGGAATCTCGCCCGCCGACAGCGATGGCGACTACGTCCTGCACGTCGGCGACGTTCAGTCCATACCGAGCAAGGGCGGCCCGGTCGATTTCAATATTCATGACGGGAAGACCCTTGGTTTGTTCGACCTTCACGTCAGCGGAGCCCTTCACGCTTCGAAGTACATTGGCAATCCTCTGCGCGGACGGCTCCATCAGTTCAAACTCATCTCCAAAGACTTTCACGGCCACGTCGCCGCGAACACCGGCGATCAGTTCATTGAAGCGCATTTGTATCGGCTGCGTAAACTCATAGTTATTGCCTGGTAGCTCTTTAACGGTTAGCTCGATCAGCTTTAGGAGCTTACCCTTGTGACCTTCGATCTTAATCTCCTCGTGCTCATGCGCTCCCTCCTCATGACCTTTGCTCTCGTTCTCGTGCCCGCCGGCCTTCTCCCTTTCCTCCGTTTTTTCGGAAATGAGCTTTTCAAGTTCGGCCTCAGTGCGCCACTCTGCCTCCGGCTTTAGAATGATGAAAGTATCGGAGACGTTTGGAGGCATGGGGTCTGATGCCATCTCAGCCGTGCCCGTCTTAGAGAATGCAAAAGCGACTTCTGGAATCTGGCTGACTACTTTTTCGACCTCGAACTGCATGTCGGACGATTGGGTGAGCGAGGTGCTTGGAATGCGCATCGCGTGCATCGCGATGTCTTTTTCGTCCAGCGTCGGAACAAACTCCTGACCAAGCGTGAGGAACAAGAGCAACGAGGCTGCAAATGCCGCCACGGCGCTTAGGACCACCGCCCTTCGGTGATGAATGGCCAGCCGAACGGTCGGCTCATACATCCGCTTGGAAGCGCGGATAAGGATATTTTCTTTCTCACTAACCCTGCCGGTGATTCCCAACGCCACCATCGCGGGAACAAACGTGAGCGAGAGCACGAACGCGGCAGCCAGAGCGAAGATGACCGTCAGCGCCATCGGATGGAACATCTTGCCTTCGATCCCGGTAAGAGCGAGGATTGGAATATAGACTGTGATGATAATGGCCTCTCCGAATGCGGTGGCGCTTCGGACCTGCTTGCTGGCGACGAAAACAACTTCAAGGCGTTCCGCGAGCGACAGCTTTCGGCCTAGTTCGTGTTGCTTTTCGGCCAGCATCCGCAAGCAGTTTTCCACGATGATGACCGCACCATCGACGATGAGTCCGAAGTCGATGGCCCCGAGACTCATTAAATTTCCGCTGACACGAGTTTGAACCATGCCGATGGCGGTCAGGAGCATCGAGAGCGGAATGGCTAACGCCGTGATGAAAGCCGCACGGATGTTTCCGAGCATCAAGAACAGAATCACAATAACGAGGATTGCGCCTTCGGTCAGGTTCTTGGCCACGGTATGAATCGTTGCATCCACGAGTTTCGTTCGGTTGAGAACGGTCTTTGCGCGAATGTCAGGCGGCAAAGTCTTGTTTATTTGCTGGAGCTTCTCATCGACGCCGGCCGAGACGGTTCGGCTGTTCGCGCCGATCAGCATGAGCGCCGTTCCGACGACGACTTCATGTCCGTCTTCACTGGCGCTTCCGCTTCGAAGCTCCTTGCCAACTCGCACGTCGGCAACATGGCGGACGTAAATTGGCGTGCCATCCTTAACGCCGAGGACGATGTTGCCGATTTCGTCCTCATTTCGAATCCGGCCGGCGGCTCTGACCAGATATGCCTCGCCCTTGTGCTCGATGTAACCTGCGCCGACGCTGACATTGTTCCTTTCGAGCGCCTCAATAACGTCAGTAAACGTGAGTCCGTAAGCGACGAGTTTCATTGGGTCGGGCTGGACATGATATTGCTTGACGTAGCCGCCGATGGCATCGACTCCTGCCACGTCTTTCACGCCCTTCAGCTGCGGCCGGATGATCCAATCCTGCACGGTTCGGAGGTAGGCAGCCTTCTCAAGTGGTGTCGCGAGCCTTTCGCCTTCCGGCGTCAAATAGGAACCGTCACTCTGCCAACCGGGTTCACCGTCAACTACTTTTGCCCCTTTGCCGTCGGGGTGCTCGTACTCCACGGTCCACATGTATACCTCGCCAAGCCCCGTGGATATTGCACCCATCTTGGGTTCGGCCCCCGGCGGTAGATTCTCTCGCGCCTCCAAGAGGCGCTCATTCACCTGTTGGCGGGCGAAATAGATATTCACGTCGTCGTCAAAGATCGCGGTCACTTGGGAAAAGCCATTGCGTGAAAGTGAACGTGTGGACTGAAGTCCAGGAATGCCAGCGAGCGCCGTCTCGATGGGAAAAGTGATTTGCTTCTCGATCTCCACGGGCGACAGAGCCGGAAACTCGATATTGATCTGTACCTGGTTGTTGGTAATGTCCGGGACGGCATCAATCGGCAAGTGGAGCAGCGAATAAACTCCGCCCGCCGCCGCGGCCAACGTCAGTAAGATAATGAGGAAGCGATGCTGGATGGAGAACTTAAGAATTCTTTCAAGCATGGTTAGGTATCCCAGATTGCTCCGCACCTCGAAGGAGACGCAGTGCATTCAAAACGACGAGCAACGACACACCGGTATCGGCGGCAATCGCCGCCCAAAGCGATGCCTTGCCAAGCAATGTCAAGCCGACAAAGGCCGCTTTGACGAGAAGAGAGGCGGCGATGTTGACACGGATGATGCGCAGAGTGCGGTGCGAGTGCCGAATCAGCCACGGGAGTCTCGAGAGATCATCGCTCATCAACGCAATGTCCGAGGTTTCGATGGCGGCGTCCGTTCCGGCCGCACCCATTGCAATCCCCAACGATGAGCGGGCCATCGCCGGGGCATCGTTCACGCCGTCACCGATCATCGCAACTTGTTGATAGCGAGCGACGAGTTCTTCCACGGCCTTGACTTTGTCTTCCGGAAGCATCTCTGCCTTTACTTCGTCCACTCCTGCTTCGCGACCGATCGCCTCGGCCGTCCCTTTGTTGTCGCCAGTCAGCATGACAATATGCTCGATATCCGCGGCGTGGAGATCGGCAATGGACGCCTTTGCGTTGCTCCGCATTCGATCCGCCACGGCGATGAAACCGCAAACGTGCTCGTCGTTTCCGACGATCACGACACTGGAACCGGCCGAGGAGAGGGATTCCAGTTTCTCGTGCATCTGCGGTGTTTCTTGCCCGCGCTCCTCCAGGTAGCGGTGTGAGCCAATCCAGACGGGTTGCCCGTTGAGCACGGCATTCGCACCTTTCCCCATGATTGCCTGAAAGTCGTCCGCGCGCTTGGGCCGCACGCCAAGCGTCTCGGCGTGCGCCATCACGGCTCGTGCCAAGGGATGTTCGGACTTCGACTCAATAGCGGCGGCAATTTCAATCAGTTCAGCTTGCGTATGTCCGGAGAGCGGAACGATTTCTCGAACGGCAGGTTTGCCCTCTGTTAGCGTGCCGGTCTTGTCCATCGCAATGGCCCGCAGTCTGGCCGGGAGTTCGACAAAAACCCCGCCCTTGATGAGGACGCCGTTCTTCGCCGCCGCCGCCAGCGCTGCCACGATGCTGACGGGCGTTGAGATGACCAACGCGCATGGGCAGGCAATGACTAACAGCACCAAGCCTTCGTAGAACCACTTGGACCACGCGCTCCCGAACAAAAGTGGAGGGACGAGGATTACACCAACCGCCAAAATCATCACTGCCGGCGTGTAGTACCGGGCGAACTTTTCAACCCACTGCTCGCTCGGCGAGCGACGGCTCTGGGCCTCCGCGACCAACTTGATGATGTGCGCGACCGTCGTATCACCGGCGATCTTAGTCGTCTTGAACTCAACCGTGCCGTCATCATTGATCGTCCCGGCAAAGACTTCGTCGCCGGGCGACTTGGGAACCGGCATGGACTCGCCGGTGATCGGCGCCTGATTGACGTTGGTCTGCCCTTTGGCGATCTTGCCATCGAGGGGAAATTTCTCGCCGGGTTTCACGAGGACCGTCGAACCGACCGGCACGTCCGCCACGTCCCTCATGTGCTCGTGCTCTGCGTCTGGTCTGTGTTCATCCGGGCCATGAACCACCCGCGCCTTGGGCGGCGTCAGGGCCATCAATGCGGCGACGGCTCGGCGGGCGCGGCCGACGCTCCACGCCTCCAACAGTATTGACAATGCAAACAGGAACGCGACCGTTGCCGCTTCAAACCATTGGCCGATCACGGTGGCCCCCGCCACGGCGACGACCATCAACAGGTTCATGTCCGGCCGCAGTCGGCGGAGTGCCAGCCACGCCTTGGGTGCAACAAACCAAGTCCCCATGACTACTGACGATGCGTAAAGCAGTTTGACGACGAAAGGCGGCGGTACCTCTCCTTCGCTTATCGTCGATTGCAGACCAGCCAGGCGTACGTGGACCAGAAATCCGAGCGCCGCCAAGACGCCGCTTGCTGTGGTAAGGAGTGTTTTCCCCCGCCTCGCCCAAAGCGTTGGCGGCTGTAGGCTATCCTTTTTCTCGCTCCACAGGTCAGCTCTCATCCCCGCGCGTTTTACCGCTGCTCGCAGATCATCAGACGTGATCTTGTCTTCTGCATAGATAACAGTCATCTTCGCGTTGAAGATGTCGAAACGCAGTTCCTCGACGCCGGGCATGGGGCCGAGCTCTTTCTTTAGCGTCGCAACCTCGTCGGCGCAGTCCATCCCGGCGATTTTGAACTCAACTATCATCATCGCACCGTTACTCAATCAGATGCAACCGATCGCCGGTTTGACCTAACTGTCCACCGCAGTCCCAGGGGTCGTGACCGTCAGTATCTGTGTGTCGTCTCTACGGTCAAACCACCCGTAGATCGCGGGTAGCACGATCAGCGTGAGCAGCGTACTGCTGATAATCCCACCGATGACGACCGTGGCGAGGGGGCGCTGGACTTCGGCACCCATGCCGGTTGCGATCGCCATTGGTATGAAACCAAGCGATGCAACCAGCGCGGTCATCAGCACGGGTCGCAGACGGGTGAGGCTACCCTCGGCGACGGCCTCGTATGCCGGCAGTCCTTCGCGCCGCAGTTGGTTGATGAACGTGACCATCACGAGGCCGTTGAGCACCGCCACGCCAGAGAGCGCGATAAACCCTACGCCGGCAGAAATCGAAAACGGAATGCCGCGCAACCACAGCGCGAGGACGCCGCCCGTCAAGGCCAGCGGGACGCCGGTGAACACCAGGATGGCTTGGCGCAATGAGTTGAACGTGGCGAAGAGTAGGATGAAGATCAGGCCAAGCGCGAGCGGGACGACAATCATGAGCCGTTCGCGTGCCGCGACGAGGTTCTCGTATTGCCCACCCCAGCCGAGCCAGTAGCCCTCCGGCATCTTGCCGATCTTCAGTTCGATCCGGCGCTGCGCCTCGGCCACAAAGCCACCTAGGTCACGGCCGCGCACGTTGCATTGCACGACTGCGCGACGCTTGCCGTCCTCGCGACGAATGATGCGGGCGCCTTCGCTGATCTCGATCTTCGCCAGGCTCGACAACGGAATGTAGCCGGCCGGGACCGCTACGGTTGCGTCGCTATCGCGGCGGCGATGACTATCGCCGCCCGTACTTGCCAGCGCGTAGCGTTCTGCCTCGCGCTTGGGCAGCGGAACCGGCAGGTCACCGATCGTCCGGATGTTTCCGCGCAGGCGTTCAGGCATGCGGACCACCAGCTGAAATCGCCGGTCGCCTTCCATCACACGACCGGCCTCCTTGCCGCCGAGCGCGATTTCGACGACTTCATGCACTTCTTGGACATTCAGCCCGTAGCGCGCCACCGCCGCCCGGTCGATATCGATGGTGATCATGGGCATGCCGGCGAGCTGTTCAATTTTGAGGTCCTCCGCCCCGGTCACCTGCTGCAATTCTTCCGCAATACGACCGGCGTATTCCAGAAGCGTGCCGAGATCATCGCCGTAAATCTTGACCGCCAGATCGCTCCGCACGCCGGCGATCAGCTCATTCATGCGCAGTTCGATGGGCTGGCTGAATTCATAGTTCTGCCCGGGCAGATCGCGGAGCACCTCTTCCATCGCTTCCGCCAGTTTTTCCTGTGTCTTGGCTTTCTTCCATTGCTCACGTGGTTTGAGCAGCATGTATGTGTCGGAGACGTCGGGGCCGCACACATCCGTGACGACTTCCGATGTGCCGGTCCGAGCGAAAATCGCCGCGATCTCATCCGGGAACGCCTTGAGCAGCTCCTGTTCAACCCGCTCCTGCATCTCGGCGCTGGTCGTCAGGGCAATGCTCGGCATTCGAGTCGGCTGGAGCGCGAGAGCTCCTTCGCCGAGCTTGGGCACGAACTCGCTACCCATCTGCGATGCCAACACGAGCGTCGCGGCGACAATTGCAATCGCCCCAAGAGACACGCCCCAACGGTGTCGGAGGGCCCAGTGCAGGGCCGGTCGATAGATCGCCTTGGCCCAGCGGATCAGAAAGACGTCTTTTTCCGTTACCCGGCCGCCGAGCAGCAAGGCGGCCAGCGCCGGTACGACCGTGAAGGTCAGCAGCAGCGCGCCGGCCAGGGCGAGCAAGACGACCAGGGCCATCGGTCGGAACATCTTGCCCTCGATGCCGGAGAGGGTCACCACCGGTAGATACACGATCATGATGATGCCGACGCCGAAAATCGTCGGGCGGGCAACCTCGCGGGCGGCTTCTTCCACAAGCTGAAAACGCTCCGCCTTCGTCAACCGTCGCCCCAGTTCATGTTGTCGCTGCCCGAGGCGGCGCATGAAGTTCTCGACCATCACGACCGCGCCATCGACGATGATGCCGAAGTCAATGGCGCCGAGGCTCATTAGGTTGGCGCTGATCTTGTTCTCGACCATTCCGGTGATCGCGAAGAACATCGAGAGTGGAATGGTGATCGCTACGATGAGGGCAGCCCGGATGTTGCCCAGCAGAAGGAACAGCACCACGATCACCAGGATAGCGCCCACCGTCAGGTTTTCGCGGACCGTATGTAGGGTTGCATCTACCAGGTAACTGCGGTCGTAGAGCGTGTTGGCCCGCACGTTTGCGGGCAACATCTTGTTGATGTCGTCCAGTTTCTGCGCGACGCGATGTGCAACGGTACGGCTGTTCTCGCCGTAGAGAAGAATCGCCGTTCCGACGACCGCTTCGTGTCCGTTGGCCGTCCCGGTGCCTGTCCGTAGTTCCTTGCCCATCCCGACTTCGGCGACGTCCTTCACAAAAATCGGCACGCCGTCTTCGGAGCCGAGCTTGACGTTGCGGATGTCGTCGATGGTTTGAATGAGCCCCGTGGCGCGGATCGTGTATTGCTCGCCGCTGTGCTCAATGTATCCGCCGCCGACGTTGGCGTTGTTCGCGCCCAGTGCGTCCAGCACGTCCCGGAAACCGAGTCCATAGGCGATGAGCTTCATCGGGTCAGGCGTGACGTGGTACTGTTTCTCGTATCCGCCGATGGCGTTCACCTCGGTCAGGCCAGGCACGGATCGAAGCTGCGGCTTGATGACCCAATCCTGGATGGTCCGCAAGTCCATCGGCGTGTAGGGTGTGCCGTCGGGCTTCGGGCCGATCGCGTCAACGCTCCAGAAGTAGATTTCACCCAGGCCGGTCCAGATAGGGCCGAGCAATGGAGCGCCGACCGTGTCGGGCAGGCTTTCCTTGGCCTCAGCGAGCCGTTCGCTGACAAGTTGCCGCGCACGATAGAGGTCGACTTCGTCGTGGAAGATCACGGTGACCTGGGAAACGCCGTAGAACGAGACCGAACGGATTTCCTCGACACCCGGAATGCCCTGCATCGCCCACTCGATCGGGGCCGTAATCTGCTTTTCGATCTCGACCGGCGCAAGACCCGTGACAGCTGTGTTGACCTGTACCTGTTTGTTGGTGATATCCGGAACGGCGTCAATGGGCAGGCGCGTGAAGTTCCAAGCGCCCAGCGCGGCTACGCCAATGGCGAGCAGGACCATGAGCAATCGCTGGTGAACGGCGAATTGAAGGATGCGAGCGATCATGTTTACTCTATATGGGCAGGTGTGGTCACACCGCCTCGTCCTGTTCCTGGCCTGTACGAATGCGAATGAGGCGGGACAAATCAGCCACCATGATGATGCCGTCGCCCGAATTACCCGTGTGCGCCGCCTTTCGGATGACGCCGACCAGGTGGTCACACGCAGCATCTGAACAGAACATTTCCAGCTTTACCTTTTTGGCGTAGAATATGGTCTCTTGGTTCGGCTCGAAGTGTCCGCCCTTGCCGCGTCCGCGCCCCTGACCCTGGCAGTCTCCAATCGTCACACCGGGGAAGTGCTCGCACTCATGCAATGCGTCCATCACTTTGTTCAGCATGTGCGGCTGAATAATGGCTTTGATTTCCTTCATGTTGGTTCCTTTCCGTGCAGTTCGTTCAATGTTCATGCACCGCTTCGCGTTTACCGATTTCTGCCTTCAGCATGACCGCACCCTTGGAGACATAGCGCTCGCCCGACGCTAGCCCATCCTTGATCTCTGCGTGCGTACCGCTGGTGCGGCCCAACTTGACCGTGCGCGGCTCGAATCCCTCGCCGGCCGTCACAAAAACTACGCTCTCGCTCTTTAGCCGCTGAAGTGCGTCAATGGGCACAAGCACCGGCACGGGCTGACGATCAAGCTCGATCGAGGCCGTTACGAACGTGCCCGGCCGCCATTGCCTTTCAGGGTTGGGCAGGTCCACACGGGCGTACACAGTGCGGGTCGCCTCGTTGGCGACAGGGGCCACATAGCAGATGGAGCCCGTCACCGTCCTGCCCGAAACATCCGTCTGAATCTGAACCGGCTGCCCGACACTGATTTTTCCCATGTCTTGCGTGTAGACGGTAATGTTTACCCAGACCGTGGAGAGGTCGGCCAGCACGAAGCAACTCGTTTCTGGGCTTACTACCTCCCCGAGCGAAATGTGCTTTTCGATCACCACGCCGGCGAACGGCGCCTTGATTTCGTAGCGCGAATAATCCTCGTCCTTCTCCTCGTGCAGGCGCTTGACTTGTTCCGACGTAAGACCCAGCGCATGTAGCTTGGCCTCGGCCGTACGATGATCGATTTTGGTCTCAGCGAGAACCTGACGGGCCTTCAGGAGCTCTTCCTCCGGCGCGATCTTCTTTTCGAACAACTTTTCAATTCGCTCGACGTTGCCCTTGGCCAGCTCGTGGCGCGATGACGCGGCCAAATCCGCTGCCTTGGCGTCGGCGAGTTCCCTGCTGTCGAGAATGGCGATGACCTCACCGGGCGTGACCCCGTCCCCGAGATTCTTCCGCACCTCGCGCACCATGCCGGAAACGCGTGGCACGATGTGGGCGACTTTGTCGGCGTTCAGATGCACCTCGCCCGGTAGCGTGATCGTCAGCTCCAGATTGCCCGGCCCTGCTTCGGCGACTTCGATGCCGTTTGTCTTCATTGCTTTGGGAGTTAGCTTGACAACACCCTCTTCATGCCCGCCATGCTCTCCCTCTTCGTGTGCAGGGTCATGCTTGTCGGCGCGGTCCGGGCCTCGCGTCATCCAGAAGCGCATGCCGAACGCGCCGCACATGAGGCCGGCAAGGAGGCCAACCCCCAGGAGGCCGATCCAGCGACTCCGCAATCCTGTAGTTAGCATTGACACATAGAACTCCTTCAAATCAGGAACGCGGCAAGTATCTGCCGGCCAATATCAATTGCAAAACCGACCAACGTTGAGATCGGGTCCCCCGATGAGGCGATAGACGCCCGGTCTCCCGTGGTACATCCCACGATCAACAACCCAATCATGCAGGTGGTAGCGAATAGGGTGTTCCGTTCTTTTCGTTGCACTTTCACGGCTGTACTCCCTGTTGCGTTGCAGAGGGAGGCTTGATGATTTCCGGATCCACTTCGCCGGCCAGAACAACTCCAGTTTGGTCATCTTTGCGAAGCAAATCGTCTCCTCGGTTGCTTCATAGCCCCCGCCGCTGCCGCGACCGCGTCCCTGGCCTTGGCAATCGCTTACGGTGACGCCGGGAAAGTGCGGTAAGGCGTGAAGCGCCTGCATGACCCTGGTCAGCATATGCGGGCGGATGATGGCCTTTATTTCTTTCATGGTCGCGACTCCTTCTCTTGAAACACGATTGCCGGCGATGAGCATGCCGGAGTGCTCACGGGAACTGGTGGGCACTCTATGCGGACGATTGTTCCGGCAGGCGGGAGGCCGGGAAAACGCACCGAGAAGTTGGATTTCCGGCTACGCCTCATCGGCAAGAACGGCGGAAAAGCGCGCTTTGTCGCAACAACCATGCGACCGTCAGGGAAGCGGGCAACCACGCGGACCGTGGCGTCCGCGCGACCAGTCACCCCGGCCTTTCGGCCGATCTGACCGTAAACAAAGAAGTCGTCGGCACCGCCATACACGCGAACGCGAGAGACCCTAGCAATCTCAGACGGCGCGAGTTCCAGTCGGACCGCACCCTCGCTTTGCAGATCTCGACTCAGGGCCGCGCAGCCGAGCCCGATACAGAAGAACACATCGAATACGACCTTGGCGGCGAGGCGTCTAGTTACGTGCGCGCGGGGAAGGCGCCTACGGCTTGCCATGATCCTTGTCATGATCGTGCTCGTCTCCGTGTTTGTGTCCGGCGTGTGCCTTGCACTCCCCGTGGCCGAGGCAGCGAAGTTTCGTTCCTTCACGAACCCACAAGTGTGCGAAATCCGCGTCACCCGTAACATAGTACTGAGGTTCGATACGTGCCGGCGGCGTCTGACCTGTTTGGGCCATCAAACTGCCAGCGATGCTTGCGGCGGCAACTCCAATAATGAGAAAAGTCAGCAACGCCTTGCTATTTGTCGTTTTCATGTTCGGACTCCTAAGCTCACCTGATTCCAAATAGATGCGAGCGGCAACGCACCACTCGTCTACGTGTGTCCTATCAGCGTTCCTCATTCCTAAATCGCGTTCGTAATCTCCTCTCTAATGTACGTGCTCAGCTTCTGCCTTCCCCAGCTCTGCCTTCAAAATGAAGGTGCCGGAAGCCGCAAATCGCTCGCCTGGGTTTAGACCCTTGAGAACTTCGCTCTGATTACCCGTGGTCCGCCCGATGAGAACCGGTCGTTTCTTGAACTCGTCATGCTCCTCGACAAACACAACGGTCTGATTCTCGATGGTCTGAATCGCGGTGTTTGGAACGACGATGGCCACGTCCTCATCCGAGACCACAAGGTCCGCGCGGACGAACATGCCAGGTCGCCAATGGCCATCGGCGTTGGGGAGCACGACGCGAGCCATACCAGTTCGTGTGCCCTCGTCAATCTTGGGGCTGACGTACGCGACCTTGCCGCGGTGTGCGTCGGAGATGCCCGTTGCGAAAACGTTTACAGCGCGGCCCACAGTGATCTGAGGGATGTCTTGGGGATAGACAGTCACATCCACCCATACATCCGAGAGATCGGCGAGAACGAAACAGCTCGTGTCAGGGTTTACGACTTCGCCGAGCGTGATGTGCTTTTCGATGACTGTGCCGGCAAACGGTGCCTTGATTTCGTAACGCGAGTAGTCGGTGTCTCTCTCTGTGTGGAGGCTCTCAACTTCCTCCTGCGTTAGACCCAAAGCGTGGAGCTTTGCTTCGGCCGTGCGGTGTTCGATGTCGGTTTCAGCAAGCGACTGTTTTGCCTTGAGCAGCTCTTCTTCTGGTGCGATCTTCTGCGAGAAGAGCTTTTGAATTCGTTCTAGGTTGAGATTCGCAAGCTCGTGTCGCGACGCCGCGGCCAAATCCGCCGCTTTGGCGTCAGCCAACTCCCGACTGTCGAGCACGGCCAAAACTTCTCCAGGCGTCACCGCGTCGCCAAGCTGCTTGCGCACCTCTCGCACCATGCCTGATACGCGCGGAACAATGTGAGCGACACGATCTGCGTTCAGTCGTACCTCACCCGGCAGCGTAATCGTCCTCTCCAGTTTGCCGGGGCCGGCTTCAGCGGTCTCGACGCCGAAAGTGGTTCTCGCTGCCGGTGATAACCAGATGCCTTCGCCGCCGTGATCGTGCTCGTCTTTGTCGTGCTCGGAACTTCCGTGCTCGTGCCCATCGTCGCGTCCGGTCTGATGATCCGAGTCATGATCGTGGCTCTCCGTCGGATGGCTGCGGTCAGCGGCAACGGATGAGCGATCATTGATCGGGTAAGCGATCATCCACTTCCGCATTGCGACTGCTCCGGCCGCGGAGCCCGCTAAGACTAGCGCGACGATCAGCAACCATTGAAGCCGACCGCGTGGTAATCCCGATGTTGTCACGACGCGACTCCTCTAGAAAAGAAACGCCGCGAGTCCCTGTCTTGCAAAGCTCAGCACGAACCCGACGAAGCTGGAAACCGAATCAACGGCGGCAGTGATGATTGCGTCCGAGATCATTTTCTCCTCCTCTGGCGTGCAACTTCCAATCGCCGCCGGGAGCGTAAGTATCGCCAGCGCTAGCACCACACGTCGGAACGAAGGATTCAATCGCTCTCTCATTGGTTCGCTCCATTAACTGCAATCGATCGAGGATCATCCGCAGCGTCTTCGGGAGCGCGCGCCGCCGGTTGCGGCGTCGTCCCCTGAGCGAGTGCGGAATATGGCCGCGCAGTCACTCGCTCCAACTCCGCGATTGCGATGGAATGGTCGCGATCCGCGATGACAGACTCTCGACGCGTAGCCAGCAAGATTCGTTGTGCGTCAAGCAAGACAATGATCGATGCTCGCCCCACTTCGTACGATCGGCGCGAAAGATCAAGACTCTTATTCGCCTGCGGGATCAACTTGTCGCGAAAGTAGGAGGCGATTCTCTGCGTCGTCGCCGATTGATCGACTGCCTGACGGACTTGCTGAGATGCGACGCGCTCGATTGCATCCAGTTCCGCGGCAGATTGTTCATACAACAGCTTCGCTTTCGCGATCTGGGCCTGATTCTGGTCAAAGATGGGAAGCGTGAGATTGAACGCAGGCCCGAAGATGTTCGAAATCTCCTGCGAGCGCTCTTGCTGCCGCTGGCCTCGTGACTGGATTTCAGGCGCGGTTAGTTGACCGGCGGCGACGGAAGCGCGAGCGGTATTCGAAGGAATGCGCCGGCCGGGAAGCGAGCGTGCTTCGTTTCGTTCGTCGTAGAAACCAATGGAAAAATCGGGAAAGATCTTGAGATACTCGAGCCTGACTTGAACAATGCTCCGTTCAACCCGTTCCCGGGCCGCGCGAATATCGGGGCGATTCGCCATTGCGATTTCGGCGACCTCTTCCGGGCTTCGAGCGATGGTTCGATCCGTCGCGAGCGGGGTACTAAGCGCAACGTCGTCGATCGAACTCGTAAGCCCTAGAGCCGTGGCGAGCCGCCGACGCTCGGTTCTCGCACCCAATTGAGCACGCTGCACTTCCAATTCGGCGCTGTAAACCGTTCCGCGTGCGAGGTTCACGTCCAATTCACCGACGGCCCCCGCGGCCTGGCGGGCTCTCGCCACTTCGAGAAGCTGATTCGCCAGCGAGAGGTTTTGATCGGCGATCGCGACTGTTTCGTCGGCGGCCTCGGTGGTGAAATACGCAACGCGCGTCTCGTTGGTGAGATCAACGGCCCTTTGAGCAACCAAGAGGATTTCGGCGTCTAGGGCACGATCTGCGGCACGCCGCCGGAATGGAATCTGCCAGAGATCGACGATGTTCTGCGCGAATGTCGCTTGAATATTGCTGAGTCCGCCTCCCTCCGGAAAGGCGATCGACATCGCTAGCGTCGGATTGGAGAAAAGCGTGGACTGCACGAGATCGGCGCGAGCGACACCGATGTCGTAGAACGCCGACAGTAACCGTGGATTGTTCAGGAGGCAGAACTGAACCGCCTCCGCAACCGACAGGCCGTCTTTGAGCATCGAGTCCGGGTCGAATGCGGCTTGATCGGCGGAATGAGGCTGCGTTGTCGCCGAGACGCCTGTCGCTTCCACGATGTTCTGAGTTGCTCGCTGGTAGTCGGCGTTCGGACGCACAGCGGCGCATCCGCTAAGCAGCGGCGCGATTGCAATGCAATAACGAGCGCAGTTTTTCAGGTTTTGCATCGAACTGATCCGGCGATGGACGTAGAACAGCAACCGCCCGGGCGTGGACGCACGAGTGGCAACGCGAACGTGCCGGATTCAGATCAGATCAGAAGAGTGACGAAGCGACCTTGGCCGATTAAAGGCGGGGTGATTTCACCACTGAGCGTTAGAAGGCCGCAGGTATTTGCATCGACTTCAAGCGTGGTCGCACTGGGAATCGCGTCGGGACAGATAGAAGCGGCCGCGATCGATAAATGAGTCGTTGATTGCGACGGCACAGAGACAGACGAACAAAAACACGCGTGCGAGTCGCAAGTAGCTTCGTGATGGTGCTCAACCGGCGATTCGTTTGCGAGAAGGCACGACGAATGCGCCACTTCTGCGTCGCAATAGACGGGGCAGAGCAAGATGGACAATGCCAACGCAATGGATAGGCACCGCTGGAACATGATGGAATCGTACGCTGAAGCCTGCACCCGGTCCATGACCGATCTAGGAATGGCGCGTTTTTTCTAACAGTTGCCGTCGCCGCAACTTAGGCTAGCGCCCCATCAGTCCCAACACGAATTCGGTGAAGAGCGTCATCGGAACCTCGGCGAAACCCGAAACGACGTTGACGAGGATCTCGCTGATTATCACAAACAGCATGTCCATCAAAAAGTTCATGGTCGTCCTTCCTTTACCATCGAAACGAAACGCCGGCACCGATGAAGGCGTCCACAGCCTCTTCGTTTAGTCCCTTGCCGACACGAATATCGAATTGCAAGTTGTCGTTCGCCAGGAGCGTGAAGCCTCCGTTCAGATAATGGGCGCAGTCACTGTCGATCGCGTTCGGATAGAAACCGAAATACTCCCCGTAACACCCGAGCCACTCCGTGATCGATGTATTCACCGACACCGACGCCGCAGTCTGCACAAACCGATGCGTGTCCTCGGTCGGCACGCGCAGATTGAAGTTCCCGCTCACCCCCACGCGCTCCGTCAGGTCGTACGACCACGCCAGCTTGATCTCCGGATCGACGTCGCCCGACGTAGCGATACTCTGCCCCGTCGGCACGGTGATCGCCGGAATGATCGCAAAGTCCGGCAGCCCTCCCCCTTGGTCGAGCAGGTGCCACTTGAACCCGACGTACATGTCGGCCGCATTACGCTCGTGCGGATTGCGCGATACCGTCCGCCCGACGTCGTTCTTCTCTCTGAACAGCTCCTCCTGATAGACGTAGCCCGTCCAGCCCAGCCGAAGCTCGAAGTCTGTCATCAACCCAATTCGGAGCAGCGCTTCCGGAAATGAGTGCGCACTTTCTCGGCGTCCATTCTCGCGGTCGTAAGCGCCTGTATATCCGGTCTCAAGCTGCAAGTGTCCGCGCGGGACGGTAACGGCGCTTTCCGTAAAGTCCGGGCGATCGGTGATGATGGGCTCGGTAAGGGGCACGCGCCACATGCTCAGTGGCTTCGAATCGTCGGACGTGGGCTGAGTCGTCGCCTCTTCGGGCCTTGCGCGACCTGCAAGCGCGAGGACGACCAGCGCGATGCGGCAGAGGAGGCGTGATCTACTGCCTGTATATTTATCCATATGATGTAACCTAATATACCTTTTGACAGCATGATATGTCAATGACAGCAATACACTGCGTTGCGAGGGATTCTGCGGCCCAACGTCGGGTTTGTTTGGCGAATCGGACTCCCATACAATGGCGGGGGCTTGCAGTGAGCGGGAACCTTCGAATGACGGGGAAGCAGAATCAGTTATATAAACGGGCGGCGTTTGTCGGGCTGCTATTTCTGATCGGATGCGGAAACGACTTGTTCGCGCCGTTCATCGTTGCGCCGGCTGAGAAGGACATCGTCATCGGCGGGATCAGTAATTTGCAGCCGTTCTTCGGGACACTGCAGTGCTTGCCAGAGTCGAAGACAGACAACGGGGTGTTCCTGCTGGCGAGCTGCGGCTGCGGCGACTGGCGGGTGCTGTTCAAGCCGAACAACGGCGGGAAGCAGGTGCAGTTTCCAATCTTGTTCTATTCCGACGGACCATACTCGTCAAATCGCGAAGTCGCGGTCTATGGCGTTGACGACGACAAGGGATTCAGCGGCCGTGTGAATCAGGATGCCGGGACCGTCAGCGGTAAGGGGATCAGCGGGTTCTTCCGGACGTACGCGAGCGCGGCGCGGACGGATGCGCACTCGCAGCCGGTCGAGGCGTGTGTGTTGTGTCACGTGGGAGAAGACCCGATCTTTCCGTTGCCGGATACCCATCCGCAGGACTACAAGACGAATCCAAATGTGTGTTTGAACTGTCATTCGGCGAACGGAATGTAGGCCCCGCCTCTCGCGTGGGTGGCAACGGAGATGGGCTCAAAGCTAGACGCTCATCTCAACGGCCACCGATGTGCTGTCGAACGCGCCCTGAGGCACTCGGCGCGCTCGCTACGTTGCAGCGGTCAGCGTTTGATCGCCCCGATTGCCTGATCCGCCATTGTGCGCATCGCCTCGAAAAGACTGCCCTCTTGGGGGCCGGATTCGGGCGTGTCTCGCCAGTACGGCGATTTCCCGCCGTCCATTCGTCCGCAATGCCGAATCCAGTGTGTCGGTATGGGCGGCTCCTCATTCTTCGCGTCCCAACGAACACCCGGCGCGTAGAGCATGTAGAGGTCCCACTGCGGCCGCTCCGGTTCACTTCGATCGTTGAGCTTGTCCTCCAATGGATGCCCTTTCGGCAGCGACTTGCGAGCACGATTGACGAAACCAACGAACGTGCCGCGCGAATATGCCAGCCCGACGCGCTGCTCCAAATCGTAAAACTGAATTGCGCGCTTGACGGGAAAGATCGTCGCCGACTCGCGCGCCGCTTTCTCGTTGTCGGTTTCGAGCATCGGTATCCAGACGACGATTGTCTCGACGCGATCAGCGGCGTATCGCTGGACGATTTCTTTCTCAACCGCCTCGGCTCCGAGGCTGCGCTCGCTGCACGTCGGCGACACAAGGGCGAATGCGCGCCATCGGTCGGTGTGCGCGTTGAAGGCGTTTCGGAGCGGCGACAGGTCTTTTTTCAGCACCGTCACGTCGCGTGGCACATTGTCGCGGGCTTCCGCATTTCCGCATGGCGCACACCCTGTAGTGATGAGTGCGATTGTCGTGATGACGGCGAGCGCAGATGCGGCACGCATGCTTTATCTACTTCGGTTATTCAACCAAATCGAAACCGAAATGTACCGCCAGCCGCTCGGCATGGGCAACTACGTCGCCATCGACCGAATCAGCCAGAGGTCAAGCACGCCCTTTTGTCCCCAGCCACGCGCGCCTGGTGCCACCGTCGGCCGGAATCGCTCATAGAGTGAGAATGCGTCGGTCGCCAGTTCCGCCGGCTTGTGCGCCGCCGCGAGCTTCCGCATCGCATCGCGGGCCTCGTCAAGATCGTCGCCAAATGCCTTGTTGAGGTAGGCAATCACGGACTCCGGCCGGATCGCCGATCCGTCTTTCGTCGCGCGAAGTCCCTTTGGTGTCGCTGTCACGGGGACGAACCAGCCGAGCAGCTCAACGCGCTTGCCCTCGTCGTTCTCCGCCTTCCGCTTCGGCTTGGACTCTTTCCCCGCCTCGCGTGGCCGATGAATCCCGAGTCGCTTGGCTTTCGCGCCAGCCGTCAGGCCGACGACT
This sequence comes from uncultured Planctomycetaceae bacterium, assembly GCA_964549445.1. Taxonomy (GTDB): domain Bacteria; phylum Planctomycetota; class Phycisphaerae; order UBA1845; family UTPLA1; genus SpSt-539. Next base: position 15,220 of record CAZJVS010000016.1, on the reverse strand, counting down.
GCCTTTGCGAGCGTTAACGCCTCGTCGGGCTTGTGCCCGAGCCGCTCGGCGACGACGAAAGTCCAGAGCGTCAGGACGGGTGCGCGGTTGATCGTGATTCTGTTCGCGGGCATGGGCTCACTCCTCCATGACTATCCGGCATCAGCAACATTACTACGCGCGACCAAGCGCGAGCGAAATTCAAGCGCCAATCAGTTTGTCTCATTGCGTTTCTCCCGCAGTGATCGTTTGAGGCTCAGCGCTTTCGGTGCCAGCCTGTGTGAGGTCGCTGCCGATGGAGTCTCCGAGGCGGCGGCGACAAGGGTGGCGTATGGCCGGGAGGCTACTCGTTCAAGTTCGGCGATCGCGATCGAATGACCGAGTTCGGCGGCGATTGGATCGCGGCGCGTCGAGAGCAGCATCCGTTGTGCGTCAAGGAGTACGATGACTGACGCGCGCCCTACCTCATACGACTTACGCGACAACTCCAAATTGGACCGGGCCTGAGGCAGGAGCGTATCACGGAAGTAGCGAGACATGTTTCTTGTCGTCTCAACTTGGTCAAGGGCCTCGCGTATCCGCTGCCGTGCGGCGCGTTCAAGTACATCCAGCTCCACGGCAGATTGTTCATACAACAGCTTCGCTTTCGCGATCTGGGCCTGATTCTGGTCGAAGATTGGCAAGGTCAGATTGAACGCAGGCCCGAAGATGTTTGTGATCTCCTGTGAGCGCTCCTGTTGTCGTTGTCCGCGCGACTGAATCTCCGGTGCAGTTAGCTGCCCGGCCGCAACCGACGCCCGGGCGGTATCGGCGGGGATTCGCCGGCCTGGAAGCGAACGAGATTCGTTGCGTTCGTTGTAGAAGCCGATTGACAGATCGGGGAATACTTTGAGGTACTCAAGCCGCATTCGGGCCTGACTGCCTTCGACCACCTCGCGCGCCGCCCGGATGTCAAGTCGATCGGCCAATGCAATTTCTTCGATACACTCGGCTCGGGGTAACGACGCCGAATCCACCGCCAACGGCGTCGTAGGCGAGAGTTGCTCAACCGGGTCCGTCAACCCGAGCGCGATCCCGAGTTGGCGACGGGACGACCGGGATTCAAGTCGTGCCCGCTGCAAGTCCAGATCGGCTACAAAGGCTGTGCCCTTGGCAAGGTTGACGTCAAGTTCTCCGACTGCCCCCGTCAGTTGCCGCGCTTCGGCGACCTTGAGGAGCTGCGCCGCGAGGTCGCGGTTTTCTTCGGCAATGCGAAGCGTCTCATCCGCCGCAACAGCGGTGAAGTACGACGTCTTGGTGACATTTGTAAGTTGCACGGCCTGTTGGGCCACGTTGAGAATCGCAGCATCGAGCGAACGTTCGGCTGCCTTCTTTCGGACCGGAATCTGCCATAAGTCACCGATGTTCTGGGCGAACGTTGCCTGGATGTTGCTCAGCCCGCCGCCATCAGGAAAGGCGATCGACATCGCCAGCGTCGGGTTGGAGAACAGCCCGGATTGAACCAGATCCGCCCTTGCAAACCCGATCTCCGAGAACGCCGCGGCCAGTGTTGGATTGTTGACCAGGGCGATTCGGACGGCTTCGTCGCTGGTGATGCCGTCGGCCAGGAGCGCTGAGACCTTCCGTTGAACCGCGTCACCCTGTCCGGGCTCGAACCAGTCTTCGGAGCCGGTCGCGTCGGAAATCGCCTTGCCCGCCCGCTCGTAATCGGGCTTGGGGTTGACCCGCGCACAACCCGAGACGAAGGCGGCCGCAAGGGTGACTCCAACGGTTACCGTGTATCGAAGGCTCGTGCCCATGCAATCGGGCTCCAAGTGGACCAGGTGGACGAAACGGTAGAGTGCGGGTGCGGGTGCGGGCGCGAGCGCCGCGCGAAGCGCTCGCATGCCGGCTCAGATGGGGCTGCCGATCAGATTAGAAGAGGTAGTGCGAGTTCACCCGTGGGTGCGGGTTGAATCATCGTACACGGGGAAATCGGGGCGGTCTCGGCCAGCGAGTCGGAAGGACCTGCGACAGAGTAGATGAACGCCGCAAACGTGAAATCGGTTTCAATGAGAGACCGATCCGAAGTCTGTGGTGTGGCTGTAGCGGAGCAGAAGCACGCATTGTCACAGGGGCGATGATGGTCTTCGGGCGCGCATGGTGCCCCGGATTCATCGTGCGGCGTGGGCGCATCCGCACACAGCACCGGGCACGCGAGTGCCGCCACGGAGAGCATCGAAGCCAGAAGCACTCTAAGCCACATTGTCATGATGCTATCAGGTCGCTGGGCGAGCGTCGACAACACGGATTTACCGGCACACAGCGGTCCGCCTATTCGGCAAGATCGGCCGGTCCCTAGCGGCGCGACTTCTCCGCTAGGGACAAAAGGGCATGGGGTCGAGGTCGTCGCCGGGAATGCCGCAGCGACTTGACTCCGCCGTCATTACACGAAACAATGTAATAGATGTCGACCCGACCAGTCCTTTCGTCCGGCCCCTTCCTGCGCAAGCGTTCACTAGCGGAGCGTCCGCTTCTGACCGCCACTCAAGCGTCGGATCTTGAGGCCCTCTTCAAGGTTCTGGCAAACGACACCCGACTACGACTGCTCCATGCGTTGACCCGAGCGGGTGAACTCAACGTCGGCGAGTTGTGCGACGCGGTGGAAATGAAACCTCAAGCCGTTTCCAACCAACTTCAGCGCCTAGCCGAACAGGGCATCCTCGAACCCCGACGCGAGGGCAACAGCATCTACTACCGGATCGTGGACCCCTGCGTGATGGCGCTTCTGGATCGCGGGCTGTGCCTCAGCGAGGATTCGAAGGACCGATCCAAATGAACTCGCCGCTAAAGGTTATTCCGCCCGCCGCCATCCTCGATGCTGTGGCGCAACTTGGCGAGGCGACTGCCGCCAAGAAGTGCTGGGGCTGCGGCTGCCTTCACAACTCCCTTGGTTCCATCGAGCGGGCGTTTCCGGCCGACGAGCGCCCAGCCGAACTGGATATCGCGATTCGCGCCGCGCGCGGGCGTCTCACGCCGATCCAATACGACTGCCTCGGCTGTGAAGTATGTTGGCCGCCGCAAGCGATGAACGCCCTCGACATCGACGGAGACGCCTGTCCCTCCGATCAAGCCGAAGCCCGAACGGGCTGGCCGCCACTGCCAGGTCGCTATACCACACACCGATACCTTGCGCCGGTCGCAGTTTGCACGCTGACGGACGAACGGCTCGCCGCCGACATGGCGCAGCAGGCCGGCGACGCCATCGCCATCGTCGGCAACGTATACACTGAGAATCTTGGCTTGGAGCGCATCATCACCAACGTCATTGCCAATCCGAACATTCGCTTCCTGATTGTATGTGGCTCGGACTCGCGCCAGGCCATCGGACACCTGCCGGGCCAATCACTGGTCGTGTTGGGGCAATCTGGAGTTGATCAGAAAATGCGGATCATCGGCGCCCGTGGACGCCGACCCGTGCTCAAGAATCTCACGCGCGAAATCGTTCAGCACTTCAGCGAGACCATCGAGGTCATCGACATGATTGGTGAGTCGGACGTTTCGCGCATTCTTGACGCGGCGAAGCAATGCGCCGAACGCAATCCCGGTCCTGCCGAAGCCCCGCCGTCCGTCCGCGCGATCGAGTCGCTACTCGGATACATCCCGCAGCGGATGACCTCTGACCCAAACGGGTACTTCGTGGTCTACTCCGACAGCACCCGCGGCGTACTTCTGCTCGAACACTACCGCAATGATGGCGCACTGGACATCGTCATCGAAGGCCGCAGCGCCGCGGAGCTATATATACCCGCTGTTGACCGCAAGCTCGTCTCGCGGCTTGATCACGCCGCCTATCTAGGCCGGGAGCTGGCGCGGGCCGAGCACGCGCTACATAGCGGCGAACCATTTGTTCAGGACGCGGCGCCGGAACGCGGTGGACCACCCACGAGCGCTGTGTGCGGATGCGGAAGCGGTTCGAAATGTCCAGTTCAGGAGCCTTGAACCATGAGTGATACACCTGAAGCAGTGCGCGCGACGGTGCGCGGGCGATTCGCAGCAGTCGCTTTATCGCCAGGCAGCGAAAAGAAATTTCCCGTCGGCGCCCAGAGCGCCAAGGCGCTCGGTTACGACCCCGATGAAATCGACCGGTTGCCTACATCAGTAACCGAGTCGTTTGCCGGCGTGGGCAACCCGCTCTCGTTGGGCGAGATACGCCCCGGCGAGACCGTGGTTGATTTGGGATGTGGAGCCGGTCTGGACAGCATACTCGCAGCGCGGCGCGTGGGGCCATGCGGCAGGGTGATCGGCGTAGACATGACCGATGAGATGCTTGAGAAGGCGCGACGCAGCGCCCGGGCCACCGGCGTGGAGAACGTCGAGTTTTTGCGCGGGGACATCGAAGCGCTGCCGGTAGACGACGCCGTTGCCGACATCGCAATCTCCAACGGCGTCTTGAACCTGTGCCCGGACAAGGCGAAGGCCCTGGCCGAGATCCGACGCGTGCTGCGCCCAGGGGGCCGTCTGCTGATGGCAGACATCCTTCTCGAAGCGCACGTCACGGAAGAGGAGGTCTCGCGGAAGGGTGCCTGGTCGGACTGAATCGCGGGCGCGGTGTGGGAACGGTCGTTCCTACTAATGCTGGCGCAAGCGGGTTTCGAGGATTCCAAGATGCATAGCTGGACCGGATATCGAACGTCGGCATGCACGCAAGGTGCTCACATGACGGCCGCAACGGCGAGGACGGAGCGATGAAATCTCGGCCGACTACGGTCGCAGACGATTTGGGGTCGTTGAGCAGCGACGCGCCCTTCGTGCAGGGCGCAGCGGACCGGGCCGCGCCATGCTGCTCGCCCGGCGGTGAATGTTGTGGTCCGGCCTCCGCCTCCGTAAGTGGCGCGACCGGCCATGCGACGAGCGCCACATTTGGATCGGGCCGCGTCCGAATTCCACGCTGGCTCGTCCCCGCGTCCGTGTTCATTGCCATCTGGGCGGGACACTTCGTGTGGTGCGGCTTGTTCCCCGAGAAATGCGATGCCGTTGCGGGTCAGACGTGCGCCGGGGAGCAGTGCAGCGAAGAAGCCTGCGCCGCGCCTGCACAGCCACCCTCCTGGGTGGAGGCCTACATCGGTGGTCAGCACGAATACCTGGGTTTCTCGTACGCCGCATCGCTGACCTTCGCGACGGTCGCATTTCGGCGCTACCGCGAGCGGCGCCACTGTGCTGACCGCAATTTGGCCATCGGGGGCATCACGATCTCGGGTGTGCTGGCGGTCGCGGGATGCTTCCTGGTGGGTTGTTGTGGATCACCGATGCTGGTCGTCTGGCTCAACCTGTTCGGAGCGAAGTTTTTGCCTTTTGCAAAGCCCCTCATGGCTAGTCTGACCGTCGTTTCGTTGGGGGTGGCGTGGTGGTGGATGAAACGCAAGGAATTCACGCCTAACCGTTCTTCGGCCTCAAGGCTTCGAACTTCGCCTTCAGCTCGGGATGGCAGATGAGGCACTGCGATTCGGGCAGGTCGTGCTTGGCGCACCAAGCGCCCTTCTTCTTGAACTCGGCGATTAGCTTTGCGTTGCAGCGGGTGCAAACCGATTCTGGAACACCATGCTCCGGACACCAATCGACGATTTCCGCCCTTTCGCACAATCGGTAACGCCTTTCGAGTATCATGTAGACTTCTTATCGCGGCGGGCGCGATGAGGGATATTGGCTGGGGTTCATTCATGGCGTCTAGCCGTTGGATCGTCCTGGCGGGCGGCCTGCTGATCGCTTTCCACGTTGTCGCGGCGGTCGGCGATGAGCCGGTCGTCGTTGACGGCCAAATCCACGAGATGGTCCGGGTGCGCGTCCCCCAACGCGACGGGGAGGCCCCGACGCTCGCAGACCTGCGCCAATGGCGGGATTGGCTGGCGCAGCGGGGAATCGGGGTGGACCGCTGCGGGATGGACTCGGCGGCGGGGGAACTCTTCGTGGAATTGGAAGGGCCGGATCAGCGTGGGGCGCTGACCAACGCGGGTTTCACCATCGTGGAGAAGTTCGAGCCGCACCCGTTGGAGGGGCCGCTCCGCGTGCAATCACAGTATTATGACCCGGGCGAGATCGTCGCCCTGCTGGATAGCATCCATGCGGCCTACCCGGCGATCACCTCCGTGTTCACCATCGGCACCACGCCGGAGGGGCGGCCCATCCGTGCCGTCGAGATTTCTGACCGGCCCGGCGTGACGGAGGATGAGCCGGCCATCCAGTTTAACGGGCAGCATCACGCCCGAGAGGTGATCACGTCGCACATCGTCATGGATGTCATCACTCAGCTCACCGACAACTATGGGGTTGATCCGCAGATCACCGACTGGGTGAATAACTACAAGACCGTGTGCGTGCCGATGGTCAACCCCGACGGCGTGCAGTACGTGTTTAGCGTCAACAACCTGTGGCGCAAGAATCGAAGGAACTACGGCGGCAGTTGTATTGGCGTGGACCTGAATCGCAATTACCCCTATCTGTGGGGGCCGGGGTGCGGGTCAAGCGGGGCGTGCACCAACGAAATCTACCGCGGGCCTTTGTCGGCGTCCGAGCTTGAGAGCCAGGCGATGATCGCGCTGGAGGACGGCTATCATTTCGTCATGGCGACGTCGTATCACTCGTACGGGAACTTCATTGATTATCCCTATGCGTGCAGCAACGGCTCCCCGTCTGGGCAGATGCCGGAGCACCCGGTCATCCATGAGATGATGATCGCCATGGCTAGCGCCATTTCGTCGGTCGATGGCGTGACCTACTCGGCGAATACACCGGTGCCGGCCGGTGGCGTAAACGGCGATGATACGAGCTGGTATTATGCCCATCGCGGCGTGTACCCATTCATCGTTGAGGTGGGCAGCAGTTTCGAGCCGGCGTTCAGCACGGTGCCTGGGCACATTGCTCGCAACCGCGCGGGGTGGAAGTATCTCTACCAACGGCTGGGGAAGGCGCGTATTGACGTTCACGTGACGAGCGGTTGCGTTCCGATCTCCGCGGAGATTACACTTACCAATTACGTGTACGACACCGGCGAGTTGGCGCGCAATTCCTTCATGCCGTACGGACGCTGGACGTATGTGGTGCCGGCAAACGGCACCTACACGGTGCGCGTGTCCAAGTCCGGCTATGTAACTCAGGACGTTCCGGTTTCTGTCGGTAATTCCCCCGTCCCGCTGCGCGTCGAACTGCAACCGGTGAATCCGCCCGCACTATTGCACGGAGACATGAATCTGGATGGGCTTGTGGATGGCCTTGACGTACAGTTATTCACCGACACGTTGGTAGCGGGAGCATCAGCGGACCCCACGGTCGTTGTGCGCGGCGATTTCGTCGCCGATTGCGCGGTGGATTACCAGGATGTGCCCTTGTTTGTAGCGGCGCTGCTTGATTGATGGCGGACAGCCTGCCATCAGCCATTTTTCGGCGCCATCGCCTCAAACTTCGCCTTCAATTTGGGATTGCAGACAAGGCACTGCGATTCGGGCAATCCATGCTTCGCGCACCAATCTCCCTTCTTCTTGAACCCGTCAATCAGACTGGCATTGCAGCGGGTGCAGATCGACTCAGGCACCCCATGTTCCGGGCACCAGTTGGCGATTTCAGCCTTCTTGATCAATGGTTCCTTGGGTTTTTCCGACTCCGGTGCCTGCGCCTTCGGCGGCACGGCCGCGGGCGGCGGTTCGCTCTTGCGGTCGCAGCCGCAGCCGCCAAACATCAACGGTGTGCTGAAGATAACCAAGACCAACGTACGACATTTCGTCCCGATCCGCATTTTACGTGCTCCTTACGCGTGCAAAGTTTCCACTTCTGCGCCGATCGGTCCGCCGACCGTGCTCGAAGCTTGAATCGTTTCTTCGTTATCGTCCGACCTCTCCGCTGACCGCGCCGCCGCCGCTGACGCCCCAAACACAAGGTAGATCGCGGGCAGCACGAGCAGCGTCAGAAGTGTGCTACTAATCACGCCGCCGATGACGACGGTCGCCAAGGGGCGCTGGACCTCAGCCCCCACGCCTGTACTGAGTGCCATCGGCACAAATCCAAGCGATGCGACGAGCGCGGTCATCAGTACTGGGCGCAACCGCGTCAAGCCCGCTTCCGCGATCGCATCATGGAGGGTCAGTCCCTTGGCAAGCAGTTGGCGCACGTAGGAAACAAGGACCATGTCACCCAGAACAGCGACGCCCGAGAGTGCGATGAATCCCACACCGGCCGAGATGGAAAATGGCATATCGCGAACCCAAAGGGCAATCGCCCCACCGACAATGGCGAATGGAACTCCCGTGAATACACGGATCGCGTCGAGGACCCGATTATAGGTGACGTAGAGCAATACGAAGATCATGACCAGTACGGCGGGAACGACGATCAACAGCCGATTGCGGGCGCGCTCATAGTTCTCGAATTGACCGCCCCAATCGATGCGATAACGTCCGGGCGGAATCTGAATCTCCGCGGCGAGGCGACGCTGCGCCTCCGCCACGTAGCTGCCAACGTCCCGACCGCGGATGTTGACCTGCACCGTCGTTCGGCGTTGGCCCCATTCACGTGTGATCGTTGAAGGGCCTTCGAGTTCTTCGATGGTGGCCAAATTCTCCAGCGGAACACGTTGGCCGGACGCCGTTGGAAGCACAATAGAGCGGACCGCGTCCGTGTCCCGGCGATACGTATCCGGCAGACGGGCGACCAGCGGGAAGCGCAATTGCCCTTCGATCACTTCGCCAAGCGGCTTGCTGCCGATGGACTCGACGATGTCCATCACGGCCTTCGCGGGGACGCCATGACGGGCCAGAGCCTCCTGATCGACCCGGATTTGAAGCACCGGCTGCCCCGTGAGTTGCTCCGTGCTCATGTCGGCTGCGCCGGGTATCGAACCAAGTAAGGCCCCGATCTGGTCGCCCTTTGACTTTAGCACCTCAAGATCGTCGCCGTAAAGCTTCATGGCCACGTCGCCGCGGACACCGGCGATCATCTCGTTCATGCGCATCTCAATCGGCTGCGTCATGGCGACTCGCTGTCCGGGCATGTCGCGCAGCTCTCGCTGAATCAGTTCGACTAATTCGGCCTGCGACGTGGCTCGTTTCCATTGATGGCGTGGCGTGAGGGACAGGAAGATGTCGGTCAGCTCGACGCCCATCGGGTCTGTGGCTACCTCGGCCGTACCGATGCGGCTCCAGACGTGGCGAATCTCATCCGGGAAGGCAGCAAGCAACGCTCGTTCCATCTGGGTGTTGTAGCGGACCGACTCCTCCAGGTCGGTGCCGGCCAATCGTATGACGTTGGCGATGATCGCGCCCTCCGAGAGGCGGGGGATGAATTCCGTTCCAAGTCCGCGTGCGACGATTGCGGCGGCGGCCAGCACGCAAATCGCCAGGCCCAACACTGCAACGTTGTGCCGCATGACGAAATGAAGCACCGGCCTATAGAGGGAATGCGCCATTCGAACGAGCAGCGGATCACGCTCCTCCATGCGGCGTGGAAGGAGCACGCTGGCAAGAACGGGCATCAGAGTCAAGGAGAGCACGAGCGAACCGGCTAAGGCGAAGATCACGGTGAGCGCCATCGGGCGGAAGAGCTTTCCTTCGATGCCCTCCAGCGCCAGGATGGGGACATACACAAGCACGATGATCAACTCGCCAAACATGGTCGGCTTTCGGACCTCCAGCACGGCGTCTCGCACCACGTCGATAATGTTGCGTTTACGCCGGTCGTGAGCGATGTGTCTTGTCGCGTTTTCGATCTGGATCACGGCGCTATCCACCACAAGGCCAAAGTCGATCGCGCCAAGACTCATCAAGCTGCCGGCGATGGCGAATTGGAGCATGCCCGAAAAGGCAAAAAGCATCGATATCGGGATCGCCAGCGCCACGATCAGACCGGCTCGAAGATTTCCCAGGAACATGAATAGCACGGCGACGACGAGTAATCCGCCCTCAAACAGGTTCTTGCGGACGGTATCAATGACGTGATCGACCAACTCCGTGCGGTCATAGACTGTTTCGACATGAACATCGGGAGGCAGCGTCTTCTTTATTTCCTCCAGCTTGGCCTTGAGCCTCGAAGTGACCTCATGCGTATTCTGGCCCATGAGCATGAACCCGAGGCCCAGCACGGCTTCACCCTTTCCGCCGTAGGTGACCGCGCCGCGACGAATCTCTGAGCCGATCTCGGTATCGGCCACATCGTGAACGTGGATTGGCACGCCATCCCTGGCCTTGATGACGATATCGCCTATCTGATCGAGATTGCTCACGCGGCCAACACCCTGCACGAGTTGCATGGCACCGCCCGTGGCGATGCTCCCGCCGCCGGCATTGAGATTGTTCTTCTCCAAGGCCTCGATGACCTCGTCGTATGACAAGCCGTACTTGATCAGCCGGTTCGGATCGATGCGTACCTGATACTGCTTCTCCTTGCCGCCCCAACTGTTAATCTCCGCGACGCCCGGAACTGTCCGAAGGACCGGCCTGATGGTCCAGTCCTGAATAGTACGGAGTTCGGTCAGGTCGCGCGTTTGTGAGGTGAGGATGTAATGAAAGACCTCGCCGAGTCCGGTGGCCACGGGACCCATCTCCGGCAAATCGATGCCCGCCGGCAGTTTGACCGTCGCCAGGCGCTCTCCGATCAATCGACGGGCAAAGTAGATCTCGATGCCATCCTCGAACGTGACAACGACCTGCGATAGGCCGAATTTGGAAATGGAGCGCACATTGGCCAAGCCGGGCAGGCCGCTGATGGATTGCTCGACCGGGATGGTGATCTGCCGCTCGACCTCTTCCGGGCCGAGCGCCGGTGCGACGGTGTTGATCTGAACCTGGACGGGCGTCGTGTCCGGGAACGCATCGATATTGAGGTGGCTGATCGCGATGAGTCCCCAGACGATGAACCCCAGCGTCAGGCCCAGCACGAGCAGCCGGCGGCGAAGCGACCAATTGATGATCCAATTCAACACGTCTCGATCCTCAGAGCATTCATTTCTCTACGCAGCAGCCGGCGCCGAGGTTGCTCTTCAGGATTTCCGACTTTAGGACGTGGCTTCCTGCCGTGGCGACAACCTCTCCCGGCAACAAGCCTGCGAGTATCTCGGTGTAGTGTGAATCACGGGCCCCGAGCCTGATCTTACGGGTCTGAAAGATGTCGTCGGCAAGCCGGACGAAAACGATGTGGCAGCAACCCTCCCACTGGATCGCTTCGTTAGGCACGGCAATCGCCTTGGGCGACTCTCGCACGGTGATATGTGCACGACCGAATGTAGACGCCAATAACCGACCGTCAGAATTGTCCACTTCGACTCGCACCTTGACCGTTCGCGTCTGGTCATCAACGGTGGTGCTGATCCACGTGATCGTCCCTTGGACCGTTTCGTCGGTTCGCTCTTGTTGAAAGCGGACGTGCTGCCCCATCGCGACGCGCCCGATTTGTGCCTGCGGCACGTCGATCATGAGCCACATTCGGCTAGGGTCCGCAACCGTAAAGAGCGGCTTGGAAGCCTCGACGACCTCGCCGGCAACGACTTCGCGTCGAATGACGACGCCGTCGAGAGGCGCGATGAGCGGAACGAGGTTTGCCGATGGCGCTCCAACGCCCAGACTCGCTTGGACCTCCTTCGGCAAGCCCAAGAGTCGCAGCTCGCGTTCGTCAGGAAGCCGCTCAATTTCCTCCGTGACGGTGAGCCCCAGATTGATCAGCGCCTGCCGGGCGTTGAACACGCGAATCTCCGCTTCGCGCAGGGCTGACTGAGCCTCCTGAAGCTCGGCTGTCGTGCTGATCTTCTGCGGCAGGAGTTCATTGATTCGCCGGACGGTCTGGGTACGTAGCTCTCGCTGCGCAGATGCGGTCAGAAGCTCCGCCTTGACTCGGCCTACTTCCGCCGCATCCACAAGCGCCAACACGTCGCCCTTATGAACAGTCTGGCCGATCTCCTTGTCCACGCGCCAGACGGCGCCCGGGACCCGCGAGGCGACCTGCGCGTAGCGCGTTCGGTCGTATTGCGTCTCTGCGTTCGCGATGATCGTCTGTTCCATTGGTCGCTCGACGACGCTGCCAAGCTGCACGCCTGCTTTCTTCACAGATGCTGGCGACGCGAATTGCACCCGCAACGCATGTGTTTGGCAGGTCGCAGGGTCCCTTGCGGGCTTGGTCGCCGAAGACCGTCTTACATCACCCGACGCAACGACCGTTACATCGGATTCCGCCATTGGCGTTTTGCCCTTGACAGCGATTTCCGGATGGCAGATGGTGCAGTTCGACTCGGGCACGCCATGTTCCTTGCACCAATCGCCAGCCACGCCCTTGGTGAGGATTTCGGGATGGCAGATCGTGCATCGCGACTCAGGAACACCATGCTCCTTACACCAATCCTTAGCTTTCTCACCGACAAGTTCAGGGTGGCACTTGATGCATCTTGAATCGGGCACGTTATGTTCCGCGCACCAATCCTCGGCCTCGCGGTGTGCGGGTGAGCCGAACAGCGATGCGAACTTCGGCGCGCGCCAATCGTTCTTGTGCCCCCACAATCCAACGCCACAGAAAGCGATGAGGACAAGCAGCGTTGGGGAGCGATGCAACACCGATTTAATGATTGGGGGGATGCCGCGGCGATTTGCGTTCGCTCCGGCAACGCGACCGTCTTTGTTTGGCGGATTACGTTCATCGTTTTGATTTGCAGCCATTTCAGAAAAGCTCTCAGTCTGACCCAGAAAACAGCACACTCGAAGCAGGACCACTGGAAAATCAAGTTCACGATATCCGTGAGCGCGCGGGAACGCCTGCGCTCGGTGCATCGTGAGATGAAATGGAGTTCAGATCAGAAGGGGCAAAGCAACCGAATGGTCGGCGAAGCTGGCGGGATCAAGGCGTTTCTCCCAAAAACCAGTCTGCATCGGGGATAGCCAAGAATCGGCATGCTCCTCGCAGGTGGCCAGATCGGGCCCGGCCGTCAAAGCAAGCAGAGCCGCCAAGCCGCTGCTCGTCTGGTGCATGACAAATGGCGAACAAAAGCACGTAGTATTCTTGCAGGGCTCGTGTGGCGCGGTAGGCTCGTGGCCGTCCATGGGAGCGTCGCAGCAGGAGTCAACCGAGCCTCGAAGCGCCTTCCAAGCTGCATCGCCGACGGGTCGCGTTGCCGCCAGTGAGGATCGGCACAGGACCGGGCACGTCCCCATAACCAAGAGCATCAAGTACGAGCCGAACCGCTGTGGCATGCCAATAAGTGTAGCACGCAGCGGATTGAGGTCAATCGACGCGTTCTTGCCGGATCTGGCAAGGATCAGATGCTGGTAATCTGTTAAGTGATCAGAGGCACAAGAGCCTTCGAGGCCCTCCGAGGGCAACACTCGGCGACTTTTACGTATGCTCTAAGAGGGCCGCCCCGGGGGAAGAACCCCGACGCCCTGGGAGCGCCACTTCGACATCGAAATCGGGTTGCAGCCGCCAGCGTTCGCCCTATCTGCATCTGCCTAACCGCTGATCGAGAAGATTATTGAGACCGGTCCCCTGTATTTCGATAATCATGATCATGCTCGGTCCGATCGTCCCGATGAGCGGCCGCGTCGCCGAAAACCGCCTTGGCGCCATCGCCACACAGGCTTCATTTAAGTCACCCACGACTCGATCCGCAATTCACCGATTACGAGTGTCAGCCTTGTCGGCTGGACGACTATCCTCCCAACATTCCGGCGCAAATAGCTGGTTTCTATGGACTTCTCCGCGGATCACGGAGGCGACGAACAGTCCGCGCAAACCGGTAGAGCCGGTAGTGGGAGACTATTGGATAATCACACCACGAGTTCATAATTATAGATGACATAATGACTTACAAAAGCGGGCGAAGGGATTCGAACCCTCGACGTCCAGCTTGGGAATTCAAGTTTCCGCTTGCAAACCCTTGTGTCAGCGGCGGTTATGCCGGGGTTTTTGGCTGAAAATGAGGCTCGCAAGCGGCTGACAGGCTGACGATCAGTCACAAACAAGCGGCTTTCACGTGGCGACTGACCCACGTTTGACCCACTGAGAGTTCGAACGAAAACCGAAATGGCGCGCAATGAACCCTCCCGCTACCTCGAGCCCGTCCGATTCCCGGAAGTACTCGCATCCCTCCGAAGGCGCAGCGCATTGGCGACTACGAGTAGCGATACACCCATGTCCGCTGCGATGGCGGCCCATAGCGACGCGTGTCCAAGCAACGTCAATACGACGAATGCCGCCTTCACTGCCAGCGACGCGACGATGTTCTGCCGAATGATCCGCAACGTGCGGCGAGCATGCTGAATCAGCCACGGAATGCGCGACAAGTCGTCGCTCATCAGCGCCACATCGGCAGTCTCGATTGCCGCGTCGGAGCCGACCGCGCCCATCGCAATCCCGAGGTTCGCACGCGCTAAGGCCGGCGCATCGTTAACCCCGTCGCCGATCATGGCGACTTGTCCGTAACGATCAACCAACTCCTCTATGGCCGTTACCTTCGCTTCGGGCAGCATCTCCGCCTGGACCTCGTCCACGCCTGTGGCCGCAGCGATGCGTTCGGCGGTAGCGCGATTATCACCAGTGAGCATTATGACGCGCTCAATGCCGGCCGCCTTCAGGGCCGCAACAGCAGCGGCGGCCTCGGACCGTACACGGTCGGCGACGGCGATGAAGCCACACACGTGGTCCTCGCGGCCTACGACGACGACGCTCGTCCCCGCGCCCGAGAGCTGCTCCAACTGCTGGCGCATCTGGGGCGTCTCTTGACCGCGCTCTTCCAACAGCCGGTGCGAGCCGATCCAGACTGGCCCGCCGTTCAGCACGGCTGTCGCACCTTTGCCTTTCAATGCTTGGAAGCCTTCTGCTGGCGCCGGACGTAAGTCAAGTGAGTCGGCGTGGCGGACGATCGCCTGCGCCAGCGGGTGTTCCGAGCGAGCTTCGATCGCGGCGGCTGTTTCGATGACCTCGCGCTCGGTGTGTCCAGCGAGCGCCACGACGGACTGCACCTGCGGCTGGCCTTCGGTCAGCGTCCCTGTCTTGTCGAGGGCGACCACGCGAATGCGGCCGGCCTGCTCCAAGTGCAGTCCGCCCTTGATCAGGATGCCGACACGGGCCGCAGCGGTAAGCGCGGCGACGATGCTGACTGGAGTTGAGATCACGAGCGCGCACGGGCAGGCGATCACGAGCAGGACGAGCGACCGGTACAGCCACTCCGACCACGGGTGTCCGAAGGCGATCGGCGGCAGCGCGAAAACGCACACGGCGAGGGCCATCACCCCCGGCG
>CAZJVS010000015.1:0-102352 GCA_964549445.1 uncultured Planctomycetaceae bacterium | reverse complement strand
TCGTGCACACGGCTTCGTTTGACGTTGAGTCGGTTCTTCGAGACGGCGTTCCGGATTGGGAGCGGATTGAGTTTGACGTTTGCTGCGCGCGGTGTGGGTACAACCTGCGCGGGCTGGCGCAGCCGCGGTGTCCGGAGTGCGGGTTGGAGTTTGAGTGGGCGCTTGCGCTGCGGCAGGCGGTGTCGGAGAGCGATTTTCTGTTCGAGCATCAGTGGCGCAGGCGGCCGATTCGGTCGTTCGTCGTGACGGTGTGGCGGAGCTTTCGGCCGAGGAAATTCTGGCGGTCGGTGTCGATTCATGAGCGGATCGAAGCAGGGCCGCTGACCCTCCTTCTCGTAATCTCAGTCGTGCTGATCCCAGTCTGTGTACGAGTTGTCGGCCACGGTAGTCTGTTGTGCATCAGGTTGATCGAGAATTACAACGCCAGTCCCTATTGGTGGTGGAGAACCCGTTGGAGACGCGTTGTCATCGTCGTCCTCAATACGTTGACTGCGCTCGGCGTCGGCGCCGCGATACCACTCTCGTTCGCGTCCCGGCTCGCGATCGCCATGGCGGTGATGATGCTTTCCGTGCTCGGGGTGATTTTGATCCTGCGGCAGACGTTGAGGGAGTGTCGCGTGCGCCCGGTCCACGTGCTGCGCATCGTGGCATACACTGCGATTCCCATCGCGCTGCTTGAAACGCTGGTGACGATGGCAGGCATCGGCGCGAGCAGGGTAACGGGCGGTCCATATTTCGTTCCGCACGCGCTCTTGGCGGACAACGTGTGGTTCCCGCTGACCGTAGTCTTATCACTGGCGATTCCGACCATTTACCTTGGCGCCGGCCTTCGAGAGTATCTGGGACTGCCGCATGCCCGCGCGATTGCGTTTGCAGCGGCGCTGGTCGGCTTGCTTTGCCGAGGGCTGGTGCAGCTCAATCTGTGAAGGGCGGGCTATTTTCGTTGCTCGATCAGATGCTCGATGGACGCTTGGCAAAACTCCGGCAAATCCGCCGGGCGGCGGCTGGTGATGTGGTGGCGGTCGACGACGACGGGTTCGTCGAGCCAGATCGCGCCGGCGTTGATGAGGTCATCCTTGATGCCGGGTGAGCCGGTCATGCGGACGCCTCTGCAGATGCCGGCGGAGATGCTGATCTGGGGGCCGTGGCAGATGGCGGCGATCGGCTTTTTCGATTCGTTGAACTCGCGCACGAGCGAGAGCACTTTCGGGTCGCGGCGGATGGCGTCGGGCATCCAGCCGCCGGCGAGGACGACGGCGTCGAAGTCCACCGCGTTCATGTCGGCGATGGCGGCGTCGCTGACGGCCGGGTAGCCGTGCTTGCCGGGGTAGGTCGTTTTCGCTTCGGGGCCGGCGAGGGTGACGGCTGCGCCGGCTTCGATGAAGCGGAGCTTGGGGTACCAGAGTTCGAGGTCTTCGTAGTCCTTAGCGACGAAGATGAGGATTCGCTTGTTGGCGAGGGGTTTCATGGGTCGCTGTTCAACGAGTGGGCTTTGCGGCGGAATCAGCCGGCACGATTGAAATCTGGCTGACGATCCGGTCGCGGAACCGTTCCTCGCGCTGACGCTTTCGAATGTGTTCGGAATAGGCGCGGCCGTCGTGCTTGAACTCTGCGCTGATCTCCATCGCTCTGCGGCGGACTTCGTCGACGATAGGTCCGTCGTTCGTCATGAGTATTCCTCCAACGGACGTAGTTGTTCCGGTGTTACGAGCCGCGGCAGGCCCAAGTGCATGCGGGCGTTCAGAGCTTCGAGATGAACGGCCTTGTTAATATTTGCCAGGTGGGTGCAATTCCATGTGAGCAGAAAGTCCATTCGGTAGAAGGATGCGAAGGCCACGTGGTATGCGTCGCGTACGGGGGGGCGCGGCATCAGACCGTTCGACCAGTACACTTCCGCGATCTCATCGAGATCGCGCGCGACGTCCAAGAGCGGCAGTGTCTCAACAAGTTCGAGACATGCCGCTCGCGTCGGGTAGTTGCCGCGCTCAAGCTCCTCCAAGACAAAGAGCGAAGTGAAGCACTCGTATGCGTCGCGCTCGCTGTCCCACCACTCTCGCGTGCGGGCGATGTCCTTTGCGAGAGTGGGGCGCGTGTCGCAGTAGTACGACGGAATGGTCGTCTCGATGTACACGGTTGGCTTCATCGCTCCTGCTTATTGTATGCGAACGCAATGATGGCCGCCGCGCGAAGCGGATGACGTTATTCGTAGCGGAGTGCTTCGACCGGGTCGAGCTTGGCGGCTTTGTAGGCGGGGTAGATTCCGCTGACGAGGCCGGTGCCGGTGGCCATGGCGAGGGCGACGATGATGGCGCCGGTTGTGGTTGAGACTTCGAGGACGCGCGTCAGTCGTTCGAGCATCTGGGCCATGCCCCAGCCGAGCAGGACGCCGAAGCCGCCACCAAGCATCGAGACGACGGCGGCCTCGACGAGGAACTGGCGGAGGACGTCGCCGCGGCGGGCGCCCATGGCCATGCGGACGCCGATTTCGCGGGTGCGCTCGGTCACGGCGACGAGCATGATGTTCATGATGCCGATGCCGCCGACGACGAGGGAGATGCCGCTGATGGCGTAGAGGACGACGGCGAAGATTTTCTGGAACTGGTCGAACTGCTTGAGGAACTCGCCCTGGGCCTGGACTTCGAAGTCGTCCTTCTGGCCGGGGCGGATGCGGTGGCGCTGGCGCATCATTTTCTTGATCTGGAACTTGGCTTCGTCGACGTCTTTCTGGTCGGGAGTGACGGCGTCGACGAGGATGACGCCGACGGCGTTCATGCCGTAGAGCTTTTTCATGGCGGTCGTGATGGGGATGATGGCCTGGCGGTCGACGTCGGTGAAGCCGATGTTGCCTTTTTTCTCCATGACGCCGACGACGCGGAAGCTGCGCGAGCCGAGCAGGCCGGTGATCTTGACCCACTCGTCGATGGCGGGGCGTCCGCCGAAAAGCTCTTCCTTCACCTTGGAGCCGAGGACGACGACGCTGGTCTCGCCGTTGATGTCGTCGCGCTTGATGAAGCGGCCGTCGAGAACGTTGTAGTTGTTCGACTCAGCGTAGGTTTCGGTCGTGCCGAGGACGTTGGCCTGGGTGTTCTTGGAAAGATACTTGAGGAGAATGCCGCCGCTCATGACCTGCGGAGAGACGTTTTTCACGGCCGGGCACTTCTCGGCGATGGCGTCGGCGTCTTCGAGCTTGAGGGTCAGGACGTTGCCGACGGAGCGGCCGCGATCGCGCTGGAGGCCGGGGGTGATGAAGAGCTTGGAAGTGCCGATGGTCGCGAAGCGGTCGGACATCTGGCGGCGCGTGCCTTCGAGGATGGACATGGCCGAGACGACGGCCGCGACGCCGATGACGACTCCCATGGTCGCGAGAATGGTCCGCAAGGGGTGAATCCGCAGACTGCGGAGCGACATCATCACGATGCGGAGAAAAAACATCATGCGACTACACCTTCACCGGGCGTGCAACGGGGATGCGGGCGGTCGTCGGCGGCGGTTCGGCCGGCGGACGCGAAGCGGGCGGTGGTGTCGTGTGCGATGCGGCGTCCGGGACGAGCGTGTTGGTCGTAAGTTCCTGGCGGAGGGCGTCGTCGACCGGCCGATCGTCGCAGACGAGGCCGTCACTCATGCGGACGATGCGCTTGGCCTGGAGCGCGACGGAGAGTTCGTGGGTGACGAGGACGATGGTGACGCCGGAGCGGTGCAGGTCGTGGAAGATTTCCATTATCTGGCGGCCGGTCTTGGAGTCGAGGTTACCGGTGGGCTCGTCGGCGAGGAGGATCTTGGGATCGTTGACGATGCCGCGGGCGATGGCGACGCGCTGGCGCTCGCCGCCGGAGAGCTCGTTGGGCTTGTGCCAGGCGCGCT
Source organism: uncultured Planctomycetaceae bacterium (assembly GCA_964549445.1). GTDB lineage: Bacteria > Planctomycetota > Phycisphaerae > UBA1845 > UTPLA1 > SpSt-539. Next base: position 98,491 of record CAZJVS010000015.1, on the reverse strand, counting down.
GTTCGAGTCCGACGCGGGCGAGGGCCTTGAGGGCGGGCTCGCGGACGGAGGTCTTGCGGGCGTAGAACAGGGGAACGGCGACATTGTCGACGGCGCTGGTCCGCTGGATGAGATTGAAGGTCTGAAAGACAAAGCCGATCTTGCGGTTTCGGACGACGGCGAGCTGGCTGTCGGACATGCTGCTGACGAGTTCGCCGTCGAGCTCGTAGGTGCCGGAGGTCGGGCGGTCGAGGCAGCCGATGAGGTGCATCATGGTGCTCTTGCCGCTGCCGGAGGGTCCGACGATGGCGAGAAACTCGCCTTCACGGACGTCGAGGTCGACGCCGTCGAGGGCGCGGACGACGCTGTCGCCCATCTCGTAGTGCTTTCGAAGTTGTCGGATGCGAATGACCATGCGATCTCGGCGGCGCGCTGTGCGGCCTACTTGCTCTTCTCCGATTCTTCTTTTTCGCGCTGAGTCTTGATGGGGCGCTTGATGAAGTAATCGGTGACGCCCGCGGGCCAGCCGCTGCGGATTTCGGTCCAGATGCCGTCGGTGACGCCGATTTTGACGGGGACTTTCTTTTCGTCGAGGCGGTTGGAGCCGGCCTGCTTCTGGGGGATGTAGACGAAGGCCTCGCGACCTTCGCTGAAGACGGCCTCGTTTTTGACGCGCATGACGTTTTCGACCTTGTCGGCGGTGAACTCGACGTCGGCCTGCATGCCGAGCAGCTTTTGAATGTCGTTTCCTCGCAGCACGATGCGGACATCGAAGGTCAGGACGGTGTTGACTTTCTGGGGCTGCGGAAGGATGCGCTCGATAACGCCTTCGTAGACTTCGCCGCGATAGGCCTCGACCGTGACTTTCACCGGGCGGCCGACGACTGCTTCGAGGGCGGGGTCGGCGGGCGCGGAGGTGGTCGTCGTCGTCTCGCCGATTGGATTCCCGATCAGCGTCGCTCTTTCGTCGTCGGTGAGCCGGCGGGTGTGGCCTGGCTGGGCGCGCTCGGGCGAGAGGCGACGGACGGCGCCGATGTCGGCTTCGTCGACCTGTGCGATGACGACGAGATTGCTGATGTCGGCGATGTAGAGGAGCGGCGTTCCGCCGGTGAGGGAGGTCTTTCCGCTCTGAACGAGTTCGCCCTTTCGGGTGCGGACGGCATAGACCATGCCGGACTTCGGGGCGAGGACGCGCGTTTCGCGGAGGCGAAGCTGGGCCTCTTCGAGCTGCTTCTTGGCGTCGGCGAAGGCGGCCTCGGCGAGCTTCAGGTTCTGCTTGGAGTTGTCGAGGACGGTCTTTTCCTGAACCTGGGCGCGCTGGTATTCGCCTTCGGCGGAGACGACGGCGGCTTGGGCCTGTTCAAAGCCGCATTTGCGGAGGGTCCACTCCTGCTTGCTGGCGACGGGCGGGACTTTTTTGTAAAGCGCGTCGGTTTTTTCCCAGTCGACTTCAGCGACGCTCATGCGAGCGCGGGCGTCGTCGAGCGAGGCTGAGGCGCGGCGGGTGTTGATGGGGAGTGTTTGCTCGTTTTCGGTGAGCTGGATGCGGGCCTGATTCAGCGAGGACTCGGCCCGGGCGAGGTTGGTCTCGGCGCGTTCGAGGTTGCGGCGCTCGTCGACCGGATCGAGTTCGATCAGGAGGTCGCCCTCTTTCACCATCTGTCCTTCGACGACGTGAATGATGGAGACTTCGCCGCTGGCCTTGGCCTTCATCTCGACGAGCTCGTTGGCGTCGATGGTTCCCGGGGCGGTGATGGGGATGACGAGGTCGCCCATGGAGACTTTCTCGATTTCGCCGTCGAGGAAGCCGGCGAAGGAGAGGCCGCGCAGGGCGAAGAAGGCGATGAGCAGGACAATGACGATTCCGCCGCCGATGAGGAATTTGCGATTCTTCCGGGCGAGGAATCCGGTCGTGGGATTTGACATGGCGCTCATTCAGTAGTTCCTGTGCCTTTCACGAGGACGAAGCGAGGCTGCCCCTATCGATAGCGGATTCCGGGCGTCGGTCTTTCCTGCCAAAAACTGCCCGGGTGCCGGTACTGATGCCGCGACGAAAGGCGAAGATCCGACTGCGAGATTCTACAGCGGGTGCGGCGGAATCGCCACGCATCATCCGGGCATTGCCCGGAGCGCCCAGCGATATTTCGCGGAACCGCTGCGGGGATTGTCACGGAGTTCGTCGCGCGAGGGTCGGACGACATCGGAGTTTATATCGGCATAGATGCCATTTCGAACACCCTCGCGAAAGGCGTGTTTGACGATGCGGTCCTCTCCGCTGTGAAAACTGATGATTCCGAGGCGTCCGCCGGGCTTGAGAGAGGTGGGCGCGGTCCGCAGAAGCTGGGTGAGCGCACCGAGTTCGTCATTCGTCAAGATTCGTAAAGCTTGAAAGGCGCGGGCGGCGGGGTGACCTTCGGCGGCAACGGAAGATTTTCGCCACGAGCGGCGCGTGAGGCGCTTCGACGACAAGATGAGATCGGTCAATTCGCGCGTGGTCGTGATCGGTTCGCGCGCGCGGCGGTCGATGATGGCGTCGGCGATCCGCTCGGCGTCGGGTTCGTCGGCGAAGTCGCGGAGGGCGGCGACCAGCTCGTCACGTTGGATCGTTGCCAGAATCGCAGCGGCCGTGCGCTGACCATGGCCGTCGAGGCGCATGTCGAGCGGTCCGTCGTGCTTGTAGGAGAGTCCGCGGGCGGGGTCGTCGATCTGCATGCTGGAGACGCCGAGGTCGGCGAAGATGATGTCGGCGGCGTCGAGGCCGGCGGCGGCGAGGGCCTTGGGCAGGCCGGCGAAGTTGCCGCGATGAAGCGTTACGCGCGAGCCGAAGGTTGCCAACGTTTCGCGGGCGCGTTCGAGCTGTTCGCCGTCGACGTCGAGGCCGAGCAGGCGGCCGTCGGGCGCGGTGCGCTCGAGGAATTCGCGGGCGTGGCCGGCGAAGCCGACGGTGCAATCAACCACAATCTCGCTGGGTGCGGGGGCGAGCGTCTCCATGACCTCGGCCATGAGTACGGGTACGTGCGTGCCGGCCGGGGTGCGGCCCTGGGCACGGATGTGCTCGTGGATGCCGGGGTATTTGTCGGGCTGCAGTTCCTTGTAGCGCTGGTCGAAGCGGCGGGGATGTGTGCCGCGATAGCGCGCGCGGCGAGGCGGTCGTCCGCCCGGGTTTGCACTGGGATCTTCGGCGGGGCCGGTGGGCATCGTCATTCATCGTAGTCGAAGCTTGGTCGGCGTGTGCGAGGGCGTCAACCTGAGGAGCCGACGCCTGTCGGCGGGGTTCCGTGTAAGCTGTGGGGCCGGTCGATCGGGTAAGCGACCCGGAACCGACAGGGCGTGGAGACGACATGGATCGAGCGGCGCTGACGTACGACTGGACGACGCTGGTTTACGTGTTCTTCGCGTTCGTGCTGGTGCTGATCAACGGGTTTTTCGTGCTGGCCGAGTTCGCACTGGTGAAGGTGCGGGCGACCCGGATCGAGGAGCTGGCGCGGGAGGGCAATCGCCGGGCGAAGATGACCCAGGCGATGGTTACACAGCTCGACAACTACTTGTCGGTGACGCAACTCGGCATCACGGTGGCGAGTCTTGGGCTGGGGTGGATCGGCGAGCCGGCATTTGCGGGCGTGCTGCGGGCGATTGTCGATCTGCCGGGCTGGTGGACCGGCAAGGTCAGCCACACGATCTCGGCGGTGGCGGCGTTTGCGATCATCACGTTTCTGCATATCTGGATCGGCGAGCTGGCGCCGAAGAGTCTGGCGATCCGGAGGGCGGAACAGAGCGCACTGGCGATCGCCTTTCCGCTTCGGCTTGCGTACTTCGCCTTTTATCTGCCGATGCGGCTGCTGAACGGGGCGTCGAACTGGCTGTTGCGGCAGATCGGACTGGGGGCCGAACACGGCGAAGTCGCGCATTCGGAGGAAGAGCTGCGGATGCTGCTGTCGATCGCGCAGTCGCGGGGCGAGTTTTCGCTGAATCGGCTGCTGGTGCTGGAGAACATCTTCGACCTCGGCGGGCAGACGGTGCGCGATGCGATGATTCCATGGTCGGACGTGAAGTCGTTGTCGCAGACGGCGAGCGGAGAGGAAGTACTGCGGGCGGTGGCGGAGCATCGCTATTCGCGGTGGCCGGTGGTCGAGCCGCGGACCGGTCGGCCGGTCGGGTACCTGCTCGCGAAGGATCTGGTTGTTGCGGGCGTGGCCGGCTCGCAGTGGACGACGCTCATCCGGCCGCTGCGAGTGGTCGGGCCGCGCGACCGGCTCGAGGCGACGCTTCAGCACCTGCAGCGCGACGGGGCGAACATGGCGGTGGTCATGGAGCAGAATCGGTCGATCGGGCTGATTACGCTGGAAGACATCCTGGAGGAGATCGTCGGGCGAATTGAGGACGAGTATCCGCGGCTGCCGAAGGTGTTCTTGAAGGAGGGGCTGGCGGGCGGCGGCATCGTGCTGGACGTGGAGGCCCAGACGCCGGAGGAGGCGATCCGGGCGCTGGCGGCGGTGATCCCGGCGGATCGGCTGCCGGCCGGTGTCGACATCGGGTCGCTGGCGGCGGCGCGGGAGAAGGAACTTGCGACGGATGTGGGTCACGGCGTGGCAATTCCGCACGCGCGGTGTCCGGGGCTGCGCAGCCCGGTGCTGGTGTTCGGGCGGTTGAAAGAGGGGATCAGCTTCAGCCCGAAGTCGACGGAGCCGGTGCAACTGCTGTTTCTGCTGGTCACGCCGTCGGAGCGGCCGAACCTGCAGGTGTTTCTGCTGGGGCAGATCGCGAGCATCGCGCACAGCGAGTTTGTGCGCGAGCGGCTGATCAAGGCGCGGTCGGCGCGGGAAGTACTTGAGATCATCGAGGCGGCCGACCCGGCGGTGACGGGTTGACCGATTACGCTGCGCGGACCGAGCGGCGCGCGCGAGCGGTCCGGCGGCGGTCGAGTTCGCGGCGGACGGCGTGGCCGGCGCGGTTGGCGGCCAGGCTGACCGCGGACTCGATTTCGGCGCTGCATTCTTCAATGATGAGTTCGCCGCGGGGGCGAATCTGGACGGTGATTCGACAACTCTGATCGACTCCGCCGCGCGGGCCGTTGAGGTCGGCGAGGCGGACCTGCACGCTGCTGATGCGCTTGGCAAAGCGGCCGATGGCGAAGTCCAATCGGCGCGCAACCATCGCGCGCATCTCGGTGTCCAACGATACATTTCTTCCCGTGATCTGAATGTCCATTGGGGACTCCTTGGTTGTGGGGACCAAGTCAGGCATGAACCACCACATTGGATTATACGGCCGTGGGGGCGGGAGGTTCGTCGGAAACGGAACCCGAGAGGTCCGTCGAAGGGGCGTAAATTCACAGCGAAAGGGTGGATGGCGCGCGGCGAGAATTGGTCGAAGTTGGGCGTGGCAGAGCAACTCCGAATATTATTTTTGTCTTGACAATAAGAATTGTCGGTGATATTCTACGAACAGTTCGCGTGAAGGGACGGGCGTGCGATGTCGGCGGTGGCAGTGAAAGTGGTGCAGGGGGCTTCGCAGGCGGCGGTGCTGCTCGAGCCGCTCCGATTGCGGATGCTCGACCACCTCTCAGAAGCAGATTCGGCGACCGGCCTGGCGAAGAAGCTGAAGCTGCCCCGGCAGAAGGTGAACTATCACCTGCGCGAGCTGGAAAAGGCGGGGCTGGTCGAGCCGGTCGAGGAGCGGCGGAAGGGGAATTGCGTCGAGCGGATCGTGCGGGCGACGGCGACGTCGTACCTGATCAGCCCGGAGGTTCTGGGGCCGCTGGCGTCGGATCCGAGCCGCGTGGCCGACCGATTGTCGTCGGCGTACCAGGTGGCGGTGGCGGCGAAGACGATCCGCGACCTGGCGATCCTTCAACGTCGGGCGGACAAGGCGGGAAAGAAGCTGGCGACGTTCACGCTGCAGACGGATGTGCGGTTCGCGGATGCAACGGCGCGGAACGCGTTCACGGAGGAGTTGTCGAACACGATCGTCAATCTGATCGCGAAGTATCACGATGAGAAGTCGCCGAGCGGGCGGCTGTTCAAGTTCAATGTCGGAGCGTATCCGGCGATCACCAAGGATGAGCAGGGCAACGAGATCGGGCCTGATTCGAAAGGAAGAGCGACATGAGCAGCGCGGAAGTGAAGGCGGACAAGCCGCGGCAGATCGATACGTCGATTGTGATCAACGCGCCGGTCGAGGCGGTATGGAAGGCGCTGACCGACGCGGAGGAACTGACGCGGTGGTTTCCGCTCGAGGCGCGAGTCAAGCCGGGCGTGGGCGGATCGGTGTGGGGGTCGTGGCGGAACGAGTATCAGTTCGAGTCGCCGATCGCGGCGTGGGAAGAGAACCGGCACCTCAAGTTGATTTACTGCGAGCCGATCCCGCCGGGGACGGTCGGGCCCGATGGCAAGCCGATGTTTCCCATTCCGTTCCAGATTGCGTGCGATTACTACCTCGAAGCGAAAGGCGGCAAAACGGTGCTTCGGATCGTGCACTCGGGGTTCAGCAGCGATCCGGCTTGGGATGCGCAGTACGACGGCACGGTGGGCGGCTGGGCGTTCGAGATGCGGGGGCTGCGGCACTACCTGGAGCGGCATCGCGGGTCGCGGCGCGAGGTGGTGGCCGTGCGACGATTTTTGACGATCCCGGTGGAGGAGGCGTGGGGGCGGCTGATGGGCCGGGAGGGACTCTTCGCGGAGGGGCGGGTCGAGGGGGCGAAAGAGGGCGACCGGTATTCGATGACGACGGCGGCGGGGGATCGGCTGAGCGGAACGGTGTACATCAACACGCCGCCGGCGGCGTTTGCGGCGATCGTTTCGGAGTTCGGCGACGCGTATCTCCGCGTGAAGATCGATCGGGGGTGTTTCCCGAGCTTCAAGCCGGACGCGAACGTGTGGTTCTCGCTGTACGGCGAGGCGGCCCGCGACGCGAAGAAGATCGGGGAGCGGTACGAGGCGTTGATGACGAAGTTGTTTGGCGAAGTGCCCGCCCAGCAGGTGGCGAGCGGCGAGTAGGGAGTGTGCCATGAAGCGCGCGATTGGATTATTGGTGGTTTTTGCGGCGTTGGGAATGGGCGGCGAGAAGGCGAAGCCGATCGGTCACGCGGAAAAGGCGTTTGAGCGGTTGCGATCACTCGTGGGGAAGTGGGAGGGGAAGCATGGGGATACTCCCGTCTCGGTGACGTACGAGATGGTATCGGGCGGGACGTGCCTGATGGAGCGGCTGACGTCGCCGGATACGGCCGACATGGTGACGATTTATCACCTCGACGGTGACACGATCATGTGCACGCACTTCTGCGGGGCGGACAATCAGCCGCGGATGCGGTTCAAGCCGGCGTCGGACGACCCGAAGGCGTTTGCCTTCCGATTTGTGGATGTGACGAACCTGGCGAGTCCGAAAGCGGGGCACATGCAAGACCTGACGGTGACTCTGGTCGACGACGAGCACTTCACGCAGGACTGGACGTGGAACGACGGCGGTAAGGACGCGACCGAGAAGTTCCGGTATACGCGGAAGAAGTAACGCGGCATGTGACGGGCGGAAACCGGATCGGCGCGGTCGTTATCCGCTCGCGGCAGCGTTGATAAACGCGGTTTGATAAGGTTGATGCGGCTGCCGGACGGCGCTGCACGTCGTCGGCGGCTCGCTGCGCACTCGTATTAAGATTGGATTTTTTATTCAGACCGTCGCGCAAATAACGGCGCATCTGCGGCAGGGCTGAAACCTTTGTTCGCGGTGTGGGGCAATGCTGGGGCGGAGAATTCTCGACACGCTCTGTCAGTCTTGTCTTCGGGGTTCGGACCAAGACGGCGGAGTCGGGCTGATCTGGGAGCGGTGGCGGACCCGATAGGCTGCAACGTCGGGTGGCCGGTGCGCGGACCGGCTTGTGCAAGTCTTTGCATCCGACGTCGAACAGCAAGTGCCGCTGCCGCGTCCTCGGGCGACGAGCCCAACCCGTGCGAGGTCGGCGCGGCGGCCAACCAGATTCCCGCAATGGGAAGGAGAACACCCGAATGACGACCGTGCAGAACCCACAGACGATGTGGAACCCGGCCGCGCCGAACGCCGGCGTGAACGGCCACTCCACCCGAATCGCCGATGTCTTCGGCAACGTGACGCCGCAGGGCTTCGCGATGGGCGGCATCCCGACACCGACCGTGAATCCGCTTCTGAACTTCGCCCATGAGATCGCGGCGCTGAATCCGCTCGCGGCCCATGCGTTTGCGACGAATCCGTTTGCGACCGTGAATCCGTATGCGACGGTCAATCCGTTCGCGACGGTCAACCCGTATGCCACGTTGAATCCGCACGTTGCGATGAACCCGTACGCGACGATCAACCCGCTGGCGTGGGGCTGCCCGACCGCGGCTTTCGGCTCGTTCGTCAACCCGCTCGCTCAGACGTTTCATCCGCAGATCTCGGCCTGGAACACGCCGTTCGCGGTGAATCCGTTTGCGACCGTGAATCCGTACGGGACGGTCAATCCGTACGTCGCCCAGACGCTGGTTCAGCAGCAGCTCGCGGCCGCGGCGCACCTGACGCCGACGGTCAATCCGTTCGTCAACCCGCTGAACACGCCGGTGACGAACTACGTCAATCCGCACGTCACGCCGGGCTTCGGCACGACGGTGAATCCGTACGTCAACAACGTCCAGCCGACCGTCAACCCGTTCCAGACGGCGACGATCAATCCGCTCGTGACTCCAAACCTCACGACAGGCATTCCGAACACGATTCCGACGACGTTCCCGACCAACCTGGCGGGCATTCAGCATCCGGCGTTCGTGAATCCGTGGATCAACAACTGCGTCACACCGACGCTGAACACGATTCCGACGACGCATCCGCTCTTCCAGGGTCTGCACACCTCGTGGACGGGCAGCGCCTTTCCCGGCGTTTTCAACACGGGGGTGAACCACTTTCCCGTGGACTCCTTTCTCGGGCTGGCTCGCACGGCCGGACTTCACGGCGTCTTCGGCGGTGGACTGCACGGCCTCAACCCGTACGCGACGATCAACACGGTCCTCACGAACCCGTGGCTCACGACGGCGTGCAACACGAACCCGTACCTCACGAACGGGATCACGACGAACCCGTACGTCAACCCGTACATCACGAACCCGTACGTCGCGAACACGATCGCGGCGACGACGTTGAATCCGTGGGCGCGGACGGCGATCAACCATCCGTTCGCGGCGGCGTGCGGCCTGAATCCGTTGGGAGCGACCTTCGGCGTCTGCTAACGTGACGGACCATCACACGATCTGTGAGTGGGGGCTGGCAACCCTGTTCGACGGCCGTCGTCGAACGGGGTTGTCCCGCCCCTTTTTTTCCTTTGCCAGCCAGTTCCATTTCGGGTTCGCCCGGAGAGGATTCCCACAATGAATTTCATTCGCCAAAGACTGATCACACTGCGAACCAAGGCCCGCGAGATGCAGACCCACATGCGTCGCTGGGCCCTGTACGCGCACACGATTTCCAACGAGATGCGCGGCGACCTGATCGCCCGCTTTACGCCGGCCGAGCGCGAGGCGTTCGAGGCGACGGCCGAACAGACGCGGGCACGGCTGCGGCCGGTGGCGGTGCACATCGACACGCTGCGGAAGTGGACGGACTTTCTGCTCGAGAAGATCAACGAGCAGTTTGACCGGGCGCGGGCCTTGATCGACCAGGGCCGGAATCACGAGTGCCTGGCGGTGCTGGCCGACGTCGAGCAGCGGATGGTCGCGCCGAATCGCGACACGCTGGCGTTTGTCGGGCGGTCGCTCAAGCAGCGGATCGCGCCGGACGAGTTCGCGAAGATCGTCGCCCTTGATGCGGTGATTCGCGATCTGTACCTGCCGACGGCGAAGATCTCCCACCAGCGCGGGCTCATTCCGAAAGAGGCGCTGTCGCGGACGCCGCTGGCGTACATCACCGACGCGCCGGACGCGATGTACGTCTGGCGGCAGCACGCACAGGCGGCGGCGGTGGCCGGGCGGCAGATTCCGATCACTCTCCTGGCTATTCCGCGCGAGCATCTGGCCGATCCGTGGAACCTGGTGGCGGTCGCCCATGAAGTCGGGGCGCAGCTCTACCAGGATCTGCAGCTCGGCTACGAGTTCGCGCACAAGCTTCTGCGCGAGAGCGTGAACGCGAATGTGTCTCCGCAGACGGCGGCGTTGTGGTCGCGGTGGCACGAAACGCTGTTTGCGGACGTGTTCGGCGTGCTGCGGATGGGCCCGTCGTACGTCAGCGGCATGATCGAGTTGATGGGCGTGGATCCGCGGGTGGCGGTTGCGTTTTCGCCGGAGTCGCCGATGCCGCCGGTCTACATCCGCTGGCACGTGATGCTGCAGACGCTGCACCTGCTGGGCTTCGCCGAGGAGGCGCGGCAGCACTTCGGGCAGATTCACACGTTGTGCGGCGACCCGACGCAGCTTGCGCAGGCGTTTGGGCCGGTGTGGATGACGCTGCTCAACGAGGCCCGGTCTGTGGCCGGACTGATCGCGTTCACGCCGAGCCAGAAGCTGGGCGGGCTGCGCGTGATCGACGTGGCGCCGCCGTTCCTCTCGACCGAGTCGCAGCAGTCGCAGAAGGTCAAGGACGTTCTGATGGCGGGCGACGAGAGCTGCGTGAAGGACGAGGACTGCCGCTGGGCGGATTCGGTCCGCGAAGTTCCGGCGCACATCGCGTTGTCGGGGCTGCGGATGGCGTTCGAGACCAGCGAGGACTTCGAGCAGTCGCGGAAGCTGTGGATTCGCTACTGGTGCATGATGCAGCTTCTGACGGAGGAAGTCCTGCCGAGCCGCGAGCGCGAGGACCGCGAGTTCGCCCCGACCGAGGCGGCGATCAAGTCGTTCGCGCAGCACGCAGTGCCGGCCATGGCGTAACTAGTGCTTCGCCAGCGGGCGAAGTTCGAGACCACTTCCTGATCAAGCGACGAAGCCCGCGGCTGCCCTCCGCGGGCTTCGTTGTTTTGCGGTGGGGGCGGTGCGACGGCGCGGCGTCAGGACTCTTTGTCGCGGGTGTCGATGTCGAGCGGGGCGTGCATGTGGTTGGCGGCGGCCGGCTTGGAGAGCACGCGAAAGAAGCAATAGAAGGTCAGTACCAGCACGAAGCCGAGCGACGCGAGCATGAAGATCCAACCGGCGGTCGTCATTGTCGGGCCTCCGTCACGAGGGGACGGGCCGGGCGATCCTGTGCGCCGTCGTCAAACCGTCCATCATCGCGGCTCTCGGCGCGCCAGCGTCGTCCGCCGATGTTGATCAGGATCAGAAGAAAGACCGTCACGACGACGACCATGCCGAATGCAAGGGCGATGACGTTGTCGCCGCGAATCTGATCGACGTACTTGCCCAGGTCGCTCCAGCACCACATGCCGAGCATGACGAGGAGGTAGAGGGGCGTGACGTACTTGATGACGAAGGGGAAGAAGCCCGGTAACCGCATTTCGGCGCCGTCGTGGGCGAAACGAATGCCGCGTTTCACGCCAAATACCCAGCCAAAGAGGATCGTCTGCACGGCGGCCAGTACGACGATGGTGATGGTGCCGATGGTGTCGTCGAGAAAGCCGAGGACCTTGTTTTCGAAGCTGAAGAAAATCACGAAGAGCGAGCCAAGGCCGGTGATCATGCCGAGCAGCGCGACGGAACCGCGCCGACCGATGCCGAGCGCTTCTTCCAGGAATGCGATGGCCGGTTGAAGCATGGAAAGCGAGCTGGTGATCGCGGCGAGGAACAACATGAAGAACCAGAGGAAGCCGAAGATCCTGCCGCCGGGCATGTACTGGAAGACGACCGGCAACGTGTGAAAGCCGAGACTAAACACGCCGGTTTTCTCGGCGCCGGCGATGCCCAGGAATACGAAGGCGGCGGGGATGGTGATAAGGCCGCCGAGACAGACCTCGAAGAACTCGTTGGTCGCGCTGGCGGTGAGGCCGGACAGGACGACATCGTCTTTGCGCTTGAGATAGCTGGCGTAGTTGATGATGACGCCGAAGCCGACCGAAAGACTGAAAAAGATCTGCCCGGCGGCGGCCATCCAGACTTTGGGCTGGGCCAGCGCGCTGACCCACGTGCCTTCGTGGCCGACCGGCTTGGGATTCCACATGAAGCCGAGGCCGTTCAATACGCTGAGTTCGGGCTTGGCCGGGTCGGGCGTGCCAAGCGTCATCACACGAATGAGCACGATGAACGCACAAATTGCCATGAGCGGCATTGCATAGGTGCAAAAGGCCTCGATTCCCTTTGAGAGACCGCGGAAGATGAAATAGAAGTTGACGGCGAAGACGATCAGCCAGACGACGACGCTGATGTGGATTTTGCCGTCGAGCATTAGGCCGTTCTGATTTGCGCCGACGAAGTCGTTGAAATACTTGACACTGTTTGAGGCGTATTGCGTCGGGTCTTTGCCGATGTCGATCCATCCCAGCAGGTAACTCACGGCGTAGCCCATGCACCAAGATTCGATCAGCACGTAGTACATGTAGATGATGATCGGGATGATGAGACCGAGGACGCCGAGATAGCGCCAGATCGAGCGGCGGCCGAGGACGCCGAAGATGGCGGGGCACGAGTTGAAGCCGAACTGACCGCCGTACTTGCCCATGGTCCACTCGGCCCAGCAGATGGGGATGCCGAGAAAGATCAGTGCGCAGAAGTACGGGATCATGAAGGCGCCGCCGCCGTTGGCCGCGGCGTTGCCGGGAAAGCGCAGGAAATTGCCGAGTCCGACCGCCGAGCCGGCGACTGCGAGAATCATTCCCAGACGACTGCCCCATTGGTCTTTGCTTTGCGACATGCGACGGGAGTCTCCTGTCGGCGGTGAAGGCCGGGACCGCGCGGCCGGCCTGATGGGATCGCTAGCATAGCGAAATCGCAACTGCGATGGAACGAAAATCGCTTGGACGAAGGCGGGCGGTTCGGGCAAGATAGCCCGACTTTCGCCGCGGACGAGTGAGGTGACGGTGATCTCGGGACTTTTCCGGACCAAGAAGCTGGACGACATCCTCGCGGCGGCGGCGGATACGTCGCACGGATTGCGGCGTTCGCTCGGGCCGGTTCACGTGACGCTGCTGGGGATCGGCGGGATCATCGGGGCCGGCATTTTTGCGACCGTCGGCACGGCGGCGGCGGGCGATGCGGCGCGGCCGGGGGCGGGGCCGTCGCTGATGCTGTCGTTTGTGCTGACGGCGATTGCGTGCGGTTTTACGGCGCTGTGCTACGCCGAGTTTGCGTCGATGGTGCCGATCAGCGGGTCGGCGTACACGTATTCGTATGCGACGCTGGGGGAGCTGATCGCGTGGGTCATCGGGTGGGACCTGATTCTTGAGTACGCGGTGGGGAACACGGCGGTCGCGATCAGTTGGGCGAACTACTTTCGTACATTTCTTGCAGGATTCAACATCCACGTCCCGCAGTGGCTGGCGATTGACTACCGCACGGCCGCCAAGATTCCGGGATTGCTGGAAAGCGCGCCGCACGTCTTCGGCGTTCCGATCGTCTTCAATCTGCTCGCGTTTTTGATCGTCGCCGCGCTGACCGTCCTCCTTGTTTGGGGAATTCGCGAGTCGGCCGGATTCAATGCCGGCATGGTGATCATCAAGCTCATCGTGCTCGCGTTTTTTGTCTGCGTCGCGCTGTACTTCATGCCGCCGTCAAAGATGGTGGTGAACTGGCGACCCTTTCAGCCGAACGGCTGGCACGGGACGCTGGCGGGGGCCGCGGTCATCTTTTTCGCGTACATCGGCTTTGACGCCGTATCGACGGTCGCCGAGGAGACTCGAAATCCGCGGCGCGATCTACCGACTGGGATTATCGCGTCGCTCGTGATCTGCACGGTGATCTACGTCATCGTCGCGGCGGTATTTACCGGAATGATCCCATACGGGGAGTTGATCCGGCGACTTTCGACCGAGCAGGCCGAGCCGCTGACGATGGCGCTCGACCACGTCGCGCCACACCAAACGTGGGCGACGACTATCGTCGCGTTCGGGTCTGTCGTCGCCCACACGGCCGTCCTGCTCGTATTTCAGCTTGGCCAGCCGCGGATTTTCTTTTCCATGGCGCGCGACGGATTGCTGCCGCCCGCGTTTGCAAAGGTGCATCCGCGATTCCACACGCCCCACGTGACGACAATACTGACCGGCCTGGTCGTCGGCAGCGTCGCGGCATTTGCCAGCATTGACGAGATGGTCGATCTGACGAACATCGGGACGCTTTTTGCGTTCATTCTTGTTTGCATCGGCGTGCCGATCCTGCGGCTGAAAGATCCGCAGCGAGCGCGGCCGTTCCGCGTTCCGTTCGGGCCTTTTCTGTTTCCCGTGCTCGGGGTGCTCTCGTGCTTCGGGCTGATCTGCTACCTCCCGCAGGCATCGTGGTGGCGTTTCGTGGGCTGGCTTGTTCTCGGCTTGACGATTTACGCGGGCTATGGATTTTCCCGCAGCCGAATCAGGCCGGGCGGTCCCGGCGAACGTCGAACGCCGGTGGTCCTGAAAGTCGCGGCGCTTGGGTTCCTGACCATGGCGATCGGAATGTTTGTGATGCCGCACGACGCCGGACCGCGCGAATTGCTGGGGTTGTTGCGTGAGTCAGGCACGGGACGGCACAATCGCGTCGCCATCGGGGTTGCTCTGCTCGTACTCGGGGCGGTCGCAAGCGCGGCCGGGATCGGGTGGTTGGGGTTCGGGCGACGGCATGCGACGCGCGATCCGTAAGCGCTTTTTTCATAGTATTTTAGGGACATTCGGCGCCTGCCCCGCGGTGTGGCTTGAAATTCGCGGGGGGACGTTCCTATATAGAAACCGCCCGGCGCGCCCCGATTCTAGACCATGGAGAAGCGCGCGACGCGCGCCGAGGCGTATTCTGTTGGGACTTCCGGGCGGTTCACGGCAGTCCCGAAACGGCCGAGAAGAAGATGCAGTCGGAGACGGCAAAACACGCCGGAGCGGACTCGGTCACGGCGGACACGGACCGGGCGGCTTCGAGTGAACGCGGGGACGAGTTTGTGTCCCCGGCCGGCGATGATCATTGCGCGTCACCGGCGCACGAGGCGGGGATCGCGCCGTGGCGACGGCTGTGGCGGATTCTGCACTTTGCGCGGCGCGACCTGATCAGCGTGGTGGCGTTTTCCGCGGCGGTCGGGATGCTGTCGCTCGCAGCGCCGCTGATGGTTCAACAACTCGTCAACTTTGTGGCATTCGGCGCGCTGCTGACGCCGCTGATCGTACTTTCCATCCTGCTGTTTGTTTTCCTCTCGGCGGCGGCGACGCTTTACGGGATGCAGATCTTTCTTGTGGAGATGCTGCAACGGCGGTTGTTCGTGCGCGTCGTGGGGGACCTTGCGTGGCGGCTACCGCGTGTTCGCGCGGAGACGTTTGACCGGGAGCACGGTCCGGAGTTGGTGAATCGATTTTTTGACGTCATGACGGTTCAGAAGACCGGGGCGACGCTCATGCTCGACGGGCTGTCGATGGCGCTCACGGCGGTGATCGGGCTGGTGGTCCTGGCGTTTTACCATCCCATCCTGCTGGCGTTCGATCTGCTATTGATCGCGTCGATCGCGGTGATTCTCTTCGTGCTGGGTCGCGGCGCGATCGAGACGTCGATCATCAAGTCGCGAGCGAAATACGCGGTCGCGGCCTGGCTGGAGGAGATGGCCCGTCATCCGCTGGCATTCAAGCACGCGGGCGGGGCGGCGTTTGCATTCGAGCGGGCCGACGAGCGCGCTCGCGGGTATGTGCTGGCGCGGCGCCAGCATTACCGCAAGTTGTTCAGACAGATCGTCGGTGCCCTGGTGCTCCAGGTGCTCGCCAGCACGGCACTGCTGGGGATCGGCGGCTGGCTGGTCATGAAAGGACAACTGACGCTCGGGCAACTCGTGGCGGCCGAGCTGATCGTAACGGTGGTCGTCGTGTCGTTCGCGAAACTCGGCAAGTCGATCGAAAACTTCTACGACCTGATGGCGGCGGTTGAAAAACTCGGACACCTGCTGGACCTGCCTCTGGAACGCGACGGGGGTGAGAAGCCGGTGTTGGAGCGGAAGGCGGCCGGGGTTCGATTCCGGGGCGTTTCGTTCAGCTACGGCGCGGGCCCGGCGGTGCTAAGCGGGCTGAATCTGGAGATCGCGGCCGGCCAGCGCGTCGCGGTACTCGGGATGAACGGCAGCGGAAAAACGACGTTCGTCGACCTGCTGTTCGGCCTGCGCGAGCCGACGAGTGGATCGATCGAGCTCGACGGATGGGACCTGCGCGACCTTTCGCGCGAGTCGCTTCGCGAACAGGTCGGGACGGTGAAGGGTCTCGAAATTGTGGAGGGCACGGTATTTGAGAACGTCGCGATGGGCCGCCGGCACGTATCGGTGGGTGACGTTCGAGCCGCGCTTCGAATGGCGTGTCTTCTCGATATCGTACAAAGCCTGCCGGACGGCCTTCAAACGCGCCTTGCCGTCAGCGGATCTCCGCTGTCGAGCGGTCAGGCGGCACGACTGATGCTGGCGCGGGCGATCGTCGATCGACCGCGGGTGCTCGTGCTGGACGAGGCGGTGGACGAGATCGACCAGGAAATGCGCGATCAGGTGATCTCGGCTCTGGTCGATCGAACGGCGCCGTGGACGCTGGTCCTGCTCACGCACAGTCCGGACTTGGCGGATCGCTGCGATCGCATTGTTCGGCTCAGCGGCGGACGGGTTTTGGAAGCCGCCGCGACCGGAGACGGAGGCGGGGCATGACGACCCTTTCCCAGACACGGCGCGCGGGCGTGCTGCCGACGGACGAGCTCGTCGTGCCGCCGCGCTACACGCGGTGGCTGAGCCTGATTCTGCTTGGTGTTTTCGTCGCGCTGCCGGTTGGATTGCTCCTGGCGCCGTGGCAGCAGAACGTGCTGGGCAAAGGGCGGGTGGTTGCGTTCGATCCGGTCCGGCGGCAGCAGGTATTGCAGGCGCCTATCGAGGGCCGCATCAAGAAGTGGTTTGTCGTGGAGGGACAGCGCGTCGAGCGCGGCCAGGATATCGTCGAGTTGGAGGACAACGATCCATCGCTGATGCTGCGCTTGCAGCAGGAAGTCGCGGCGATCGAGGACCGCATCCGGCGGACACGCGAACGGGTCGAGTCGCTCGACCTTCAGATTCAGAATCTCAAGCTATCGCGCGAAAACGCCGAGCGGGCGGCGGCGGAGCGGCTCGCCGGAGCAACCCAAAACGTCGAGGCGGCAACCAAAAACGTGCTCGACCAGCAGGCGGTTTTTGACCAGCAGTCGATCAACCTGCCGCGTCAGCGGCAATTGCGCGCCGACGGACTGATCTCGCAGTTGGACCTGGAGAAAGTCGAGCAGCAGCTCAAGAGCGCTGAGGCCGAACTGGGCCGGCGTCGCGCCGCCCTGCGTGCCGCGGAGCGCGCGGAGCTCGCGGCTCAGGCCGAGCGTGACAAGGTTGTCTCCGACGCGGACGCATTGATTCAGTCGGCGCGGGCGTCGCGTGCGACGGCCGAGGCCGAAATGGCGTCCGGCGAGCGCGAGTTGCAGAGCGCGCTGGTGCGCCGCGACCGGCAGAACGCGCAGTTCGTCAAGGCGCCATGCGATGGAACGGTTCTGCGGTTGCTGGCGAATGCGGCCGAAGGCGGCGCGCTCGTGAAGTCGGGCGACCGTCTTGCCACGATCGTCCCGGATCTGGTGGATACCGTCGCCGAGCTCTGGGTCGAGGGCGTCGACATGCCGCTGATCGATAGCGGCCGCAAAGTACGCTTGCAGTTCGAGGGGTGGCCAGCCGTGCAGTTTGTCGGATGGCCGTCGGTCGCGGTCGGGACATTCGGCGGCCGAGTGCGGCTGATCGACCCGACGGACGACGGCCGCGGAAAGTTTCGCATCCTGGTGGAGCCGGATCCGGACGACCACCAGGCCTGGCCGGCAGGTCGCGTTTTGAGGCCGGGTGTCCGGGCGAACGGGTGGGTGTTGTTGAATCGGGTGCCGCTGTGGAAGGAAATCTGGCGGCAATTGAACGGGTTTCCGCCGACGGTTCCGCCGCCGCAAGGATGAAAGCCATGAATCGAAACGGCATCAATGCGGTTGCACTGCTCGTTTTGGTTTTCACGCCGATTCGACCGGCGACCGCCCAGCAACCGGGCGGACTACAGGGCGTGGGGCTGGGTCCAACGGCGACTCGCCCCGCGTTCGAGTTTGCGGGAACGACGACGGCGCCGCTCGCGGAACGGCTCGAAACGGTCGTTGACCTTGAGGAAGTGCTCCGGTCGGTTGAGCAGAATTTCCCGCTTCTGATTGCGGCCATGGTTCAGCGTGAGGTCGCGGACGGCGAGGTGATGTCGGCCGAGGGTGCGTTCGATTTGAACTTACGATCGGGCGTCTCGACGCTGGCGCGCGGCTACTACAAGAACACGCAGGCCGAGACGGTTCTGGAGCAGCCGACGCCATTCTGGGGCACGACTTTTTTCGGTGGATATCGATTTGGCACTCCCGACGTGCCGATCTACCAGGGCGGAAGGGTGACCTACGAAGGCGGCGAGTTTCGCGGCGGGCTCAAGATTCCGTTTCTTCGCGACGGCCCGATCGATAGCCGACGTGCAAAGCTGCGGCAGGCGCAGATCGACCGCTCGGCGGCGGAGCCGTTTATTGAGACACAACGTCTCGATTTTCTGCGGACGGCAGCGCGAGTCTACTGGACGTCGGTGGCGGCGGGTCGGCGGTTGAGCATCGTCGAGGAGTTGTTGCGACTGGCGCGGGAGCGCAACGCGGGGATCCGCACGCGCGTCGCGCGCGGCGACCTGCCGGAGATCGAGCTGCTGAATAACGAGCAGTTGATCGCCGATCGGCGGGCCCGCTTGGCGGCGGCCGTGCGACAGTTCGAGGCGGCGACGATTGAACTGTCGCTGTACTACCGAGATTTCATGGGGGAGCCGGTGCTCTTGCCCGTTTCGCGATTGCCCGGAGAGTTTCCGTCGGCGGAAGCGTACAACGTCAGCCGCCTGCCGGAGGACGTTCAGGTCGCACTTCGGAACCGCCCGGAGCTGCGGCGGCTGCGCCTGGCGCGAGAGAAGCAGGAAGTGGAGCTGAAGCTTGCGAGCAATCAGACGCTGCCGGGACTTGATTTTACGGTCGCGGGCTCACAGGACATTGGTCCGCCCGATCCGTACTCGAACAAGAACATCTTCGAGTGGGAGTTGATGGTAAACCTCCAGTTGCCGATTCAACAGCGGAACGCGCGCGGCCGGGTCCGATCGGTGCGCGGGCTGATTTCGCAGATTCGGGCGCAGGAGAAGTTCCAGGGCGATCGGATCACGGCCGAGGTCCGAAACGCGGCTTCGGCGCTGAACCGGGCGTTCGAGCAGTACGAGCAGACGCGAATCAGCGCGGAACTTGCCCGTCAAGTAGCCGTCGCGGAAGTGCGGCGGTTCGAGCTGGGCCAGAGCAACATCCTCAACGTCAACGTGCAGGAACTTGCGGCGAACGACTCGGCTGTTCGCGAGGTTGATGCGATCGCCGAGTTCTTTCGGGCGCTGGCGGACTTTCGGGCGGCGCTGGGCACGATTGGTGTGGCGCTGGCGGACGGCTCGACGGGCAATTTGCCACTGGTGAAACGAGACGCGCGGAATGCCGGACCGGCAGCCGGTCCGCTGCCGTCACGTGGGAAGGAGTGAAAAACGTGGACTATTACAATCCGACTCCCGGACTTTCGTCTGTGCTGGACACGCTGTTTACGGCGGTCACGATCGCGGTGGAAATCTTCGGCATCCTACTGGCGATCGGTGGATTCTTCATCGACTCGCTGCTGCCGCTGATCGGGCAGTTCCTTGGAGGAACGACGACAACCACCTGAC
Organism: uncultured Planctomycetaceae bacterium; assembly: GCA_964549445.1. GTDB lineage: Bacteria > Planctomycetota > Phycisphaerae > UBA1845 > UTPLA1 > SpSt-539. Next base: position 78,723 of record CAZJVS010000015.1, on the reverse strand, counting down.
GGGGCATCGGACATGCGAACCGACAGTGGCGGGGGATCACCGGCGGGCGGCCGTCGGGCTTTGGGTTGGTGGGGGCGGATTCGTGCTGTGGCCGGCGGCCTGGCGGCGGCGCGCTGACGGGCGGGGTGAAGTTGTTGAACAATAGGGGAGTTCGCTGCTAATGCGGAGGAGCACCCTACCGACCGGATCGCCGGGGGCGGCGGGAGTGGCGGTTCGAAATCAACTCGATGCCGGCGACGTGCAGGAGGGGAACGATTGAGAAGCGATCGGAGTTTGCTTCGGCAATGAAAAGCTGCGATTTCAGGATGACAACGAGGCCGGGATTGCGGACGTCGTAGACCATTCCGCTGCTGGCGCGGATGCGGAAGGGATGAAACGGCTCACAGTCGAGCAATTCCCGAATGAAATTCACGGTCATGTTGGCAGTTCAGCCGCGGCCATTGGGGCGTTCAATTTGAGCGACGATCGCGTGTCGGGCGGGGTGAAATTGCCGGAAATGACGATATGATTTCGTCGCCTGCGGCGGACGGCCGTCGCGGCGGGGGCCTAGCCGATACAGGGGATTTGCCATGGACACGACAGGTGGATTGGATGCTCTGCTGGGCAGTCTTGGCGGCTTGGCGACGATCTTCTCGCAGGTCGTGACGGCGTTCCTTGGATTCGCGGGCGTATTCCTGACGCAAGTCATGCCGGTGATCGTGAGCTTGTTCTACTCGACGCTGGGGCCGTTGGGGGGGACGTGATCCGCGCGCCGCGGGCAATCTCTGCCGTAAACTAGCTTCCCAGCAGGTACGTGTAACCCTTCATTCCGCGCTCGTATCGCCGCAGGAAGTCGGCTGACTCTTCGAGCGTCAGTCGCTTCTCGCGGACGCTGCGTTCGACGGTGCGGCGGAGGCGGGCGATCAGGTCTTCGGACGAGAACTGCACGTAGCGCAGGACTTCCTCCACGGTGTCGCCGTTGACGACGTGCTCGATGCGGTAGGAGCCGTCGTCTTCGATGTTGACGTGGACGGCGTTGGTGTCGCCGAAGAGGTTGTGCATGTCGCCGAGGATTTCCTGGTAGGCGCCGACGAGGAAGATGCCGAGCAGGTAGGGCTCGTTCTTGTAGGGGTGCAATTCCAGCACTTCCTTGACGTCGCGAAGGTCGCAGAACTTGTCGACCTTGCCGTCCGAATCGCAGGTGATGTCGGCCAGGATCGCACGTCGGGTCGGCTCCTCGTGCAGCCGGTGAATCGGGACGATCGGGAAGAGCTGCTGAACGGCCCACGAGTCGGGCACGGACTGAAAGGCGGAGAAGTTGCAGAAGTAGATGTCGGCCATGGCCGACTCGAGGCCTTCGAGTTCGTCGGGGATGTACTCCATGTCGCTGTCGCGGAGAAGTCGGAGGATCTTCTGGCCGGTGGCCCAGAAGACGGCTTCGCAGGTTCCGCGCTGCTCCAGCGTCAGATAGCCGAGCTTGAAGAGCGACAGGGCCTCTTCGCGATAATGGAGTGCGTCGTGGTAGGCCTCCTGGAAATTCTTCCGCGTGACCGAGTTGTGGACGTAGAGCAGGTTTTTCAGGATGTTCGGCGCGTCCTGCGGGAGCTTCTTCGGGAGCGGGCCGGTGGTCATCTCGGCCGAGCCCATGACGTTGAGAATCAGCAGGGAGTGGTGGGCGGTGATGGCCCGGCCGCATTCGGTCACGATGTGCGGATGCTCGACTTCGGCCTTCTCGCAGGCCTCGCTGATGGTTGCGACGACGTCGGCGGAATACTCCTGCATGGAGTAGTTGGCTGACGAGGGGAAGTTGGACTGGCTTCCATCGTAGTCGACGGCCATACCGCCGCCGACATCGAGATAGCCGAGGGGGGCGCCGGCTTTGGCGACCTCGACGTAGACCCGGCTCGCCTCGGCCAGAGCTTCCTTGATTGAGCGGATGTTGGTGATCTGGCTACCGATGTGGAAGTGGACCAGGCGGAGCATGTCGAGCATGTTCTGCGACTTGAGGTACTCGATCGCCGCGACGAGCTCCATGACGGTGAGACCGAACTTGGAGCGATCGCCGGCCGACTCCTGCCAGCGGCCGGAACCGCGGGCCGACAGCTTGATGCGGACGCCGACCTTGGGCTTGATGTTGAGGGCCTTGGCGCGCTGGACGATCAGCTCGAACTCGCCGTACTTTTCGACGACGGGGATGATGGTCTTGCCCAGCTTGGTCGCGAGCAAGACCATGTCGATGTATTCCTGATCCTTGTAGCCGTTGCAGATGATGAGGGGTTCGTCGGCTTCGAGCAGGCCGAGGACGGCCATGAGCTCGGGCTTGGAGCCGGCCTCAAGGCCGTAGGCGAAGGGCGAGCCGAAGTGGACGATTTCTTCGACGACGTGCCGCTGCTGGTTGACCTTTATCGGATAGACGCCCATGTAGCGGCCGCGGTAGTTGTGCTCGGCGATGGCGCCGCGGAAGGCCTCGTTCAGCTTTTCGATGCGGGCGCGGAGGATGTCGGAGAAGCGGATCAGAATCGGCAGTGCGATGTCGCGCTGGCGCAGCTCTTCGACGAGTTCCTTGAGGTCGACGGATGGGCCGCCGGCGCCGCGGGGAAAGACGTCGATGTTTCCCTTCTCGTTGACTCCGAAAAAGCCGTCGCCCCAGCGGGCGACGTTGTAGAGATCGATGGCGTCCTGAATGGTCCAGCCGCGCAGTGAATCGGTCGGCGACGACTGGCGGGTAAGCACTCTCGGCATTTCTTCTTTTCCTCTTTGCAGAAATCGTCCGCCGCTGACAGCCTTGAGGACCGGAAGGTCGGTGGGGAGCGCGGAGGGCGAATGTGTATAGTTGAGCAGCATCAACGGGGCAGGTCAAGAAAAATCAGCCGCAACGCGCGGTCGCTGCGCTAAAAAAGCCGCGCGAGGTGCTCCCGCAATGCTCGCAGCGCCTGGCCGCGATGGCTGATGCGGTTCTTGTGCTCGAACGGGAGTTCGGCGGTCGTCCGGCCGAGCGCCGGGACGAAAAAGTGCGGGTCGTAGCCGAAGCCGCCGGCGCCGCGCGGGTCGTCGATGATGACGCCTTCGATCGCCCCTTCGGCGGTCGCGATGATCCGGTCGCCGTCGGCCACGGCAAGGCAGCAGCGAAAGCGGGCGGTTCGACGTTCGGGCGGAACGCCCTGCAAAGCGGCGATGAGCTTGCGGTTGTTGGCGGCGTCCTGGGCGGCGCGGCCGCCGGATGGGTCGGCGGCGGCGTAGCGAGCGGAGTAGACGCCCGGCGCGCCTTTGAGTGCGTCGACTTCGAGGCCGGAGTCGTCGGCCAGGGTTCGGAGGCCGGTGAGCTTCGACCAGTAGCGGGCCTTGAGGGCGGCGTTCCCGGCGAACGTGGGCTGGTCTTCGACGGGGTCGGCGGCGTCCGGGGCGGCTTCGTCGAGCGATCTCCAGGTGATCTGTCGCAGGACCGGGTTGCCGCTTTCGCTCAGCACGGCGGCGATCTCGCGGACTTTGCCAGGGTTACGCGTGGCGATGAGCAAGACGCGGTTGGGCGCGTCGCTCATGGCGCGACATTCGCCTTGGGGACGCGGACGAGGAAGGACGGGTTTGGAGCGCGCGTGCCGTCGGTCTGGATTGAAAAGGTCTTCATCCCGTTTTCGAGGTTGAGCGAGAATTCTTCCTTCGCTCGCAGGGCACGGACCGCGTCGGAGTATTGCGGGCGGCCGTCCTGGGACGGTACGACGGCGTCTTCACCGAACAGACCGACGGTCACGAGCGAGCGGCCGGTGTCGTGGTAGTAGAACGCCTCGTAGCCGCGGCCACGGAGATCGCGGACCCATTCGACGGCGGCTTCGATGCGTTCGTTGAAGCCGGATGTGTTGTAGGTCACGCCGACCTGGAGCGTGAAGACGCCGTTGGCGTTGGCAAGATTCCACTCGGGCGGGCCGGTCTTGGGGTCTTTTGACTCGGTTTGTTTCGGCACGGGGCGGGCGGCGAGGAACGGAAACTGGCCGTTGGCCGGCGACAATGTGCGGATGAACCGCAGGTCCTTGTTGATCTCGTCGGTGAAGAGAATCATGTCGGAGCGCTGGTCGCGGTTGAGGCGGTAGACGCCGTAGTAGACGATGCTGCGAGCATCGGTGTTGTTGACACTGACGAGGTTGGGCTTGAGTTCCTTGAGCGAGCGGAGGCCTTCGGCGAGTTCGTCGGCGATGCGGCGGTGTTCTTCTTCGCTGTAGATACCGCATTCAATGGTCCATTCCTCGCCGCCCGGCTTGGAGCCGAACCACGAAGATGAGGGCGACGACGATTTCGCGGCAGACCCGTCCTTCGACCACTTCCAACCGTCGTTGCACGCGGGCGCGAAGATCGCCGCGGTTGCGGTCAGAGCAAGGAGTGAGCGGGTCAGGTCGTTCATCGTCGGCTTCCACTCTTTTCGGCTTTCCGCGATTTCGAGCGTAGGGCGGCCCGCTGGATTGTCAGCAGTTCGCGGATGCCGTGGCCGGCGAGCTTGAGCATTTGCTGGAGGTCGGCGGCGGCGAAGGGTTCGCCCTCGGCCGTGCCCTGGATTTCGACATAGCGGCCGGCGTCGGTCATGGCGACGTTGCAATCGACCTCGGCCTTTGAGTCTTCGTCGTAGCAGAGATCGAGGATGACGCGGCCGTTGACGCGGCCGACGCTGACGGCGGCGATCTGGCCGGTGATGGGGTTGGCGGTCAGGAGCTTCTGCTTTCGGCACCAGGCGATGGCGTCGGCGAAGGCGACGTAGGCGCCAGTGATGGCGGCGGTGCGGGTTCCGCCGTCGGCCTGGAGGACGTCGCAGTCGATCCACACGGAGCGCGGGCCGAGAAGCGACATATTGCAGATGGCCCGCATGCAGCGGCCGATGAGACGCTGAATCTCCTGGGTGCGGCCGTCGATCTTGCCGCTGCGGTCGCGCTTGCGGCGCTGGCCGGTGGAGGCGGGGAGCATGTCGTATTCGGCGGTGACCCAGCCCTTGCCGGAGGCCTCGCGCCACTTGGGGACTTCCTCTTCGACGCAGGCGGTGCAGAGGACGCGGGTGTTGCCGCTTTCGATGATGATGGAGCCCGGCACGCCGCGCAGGACGTTTCGCTGGATGTGAATGGGGCGGAGCTGGTTGGGTCGTCGGCCGTCGGGTCGCTTCATGCGCCCATCTGACCGCCGATGCGGCGAAAGGTCAAAACGCGCGGCCGAAAAATCAAAGACCGCAGGCCGTGAAGGTCAGAAGGCGCGATACGAAGGGCGCGATGTCGGCGGCGGTGACGGTCGTGCTGTTGTTGAAATCGCCGCAGGCGCAGGAACCCGTGCCGCTGAGCAAGCAGGCGGCGAAGGCGGCGATGTCGCGGCCGTTGACCTTCTGGTCGGCGACGAGATCGCCGGAACAGGAGCAGCTCGGAACGGCCGAAGGCGGCACGACCGCCAGCGATCGGCCGCGGGCGAGGCCGGTGAGGACCGAGGCGGCCGCAGCGCCGGTCCATCCCGGGCCGGATGACGGGAGGGTGTCGTCCACGCGCCAGACCGACGTCGCGGTGAGCGCGTACAGGGTGACCGAGGCACCGCTCGTGACCGCTGCGACGTCGTAGACCACGCCGGAAATGCCGGTGAGCCGTCCCTGGTGCGTCCAGGCACCGGCCGAGAAGGTCCACTTGTGGAGGCCGGCGGTGTAGCTGCCGCCGTCGAGGTACATCGCGACGTAGATCGTGTTCGCGTCGGCGAAGGCGAAGCCGAGCGGTCGCGCGTCGGTCGCACCGATCATGAGCGAGAGAGTGGCCGGGGCCGGCCCGGTCGGGCTCATCTTGTAGATGCCCGTCCCTTGCGTGAACGGCGGTTCCGAGGCGGAGGATGAGACGAAGAGTTCGCCGTTGTAGGCCTCGAGCCAGAGGGCATTGCCGCCGAAATAGTTTTCGAAGGTTGCGTCGGCGTTGCGAGCCGAGCCCGAAGTGGTTGAAGTGAAGACATAGCCGGCGGTGGCGGCGACGCCGCGGCACAGGAACTCGCCGACGCCGTTTTCGAAGGCAGCGTCCGCATGGAGGGTCGGGCTCGCGGCGACGCGGACGAATCCGGGGCGGCGCGGGCCGCTGCTGACGTTGGTCCAGGTCGTGGCGACGTAGAGTCGCTGGTTGTCGGCTTCGTCGAATGCGATTTGCATGGCGTTGACGGCGTCGTACACGGTTGAGCCGATTGGCGGCGTGCCGGTGTGGGGCATGGTGTAAGTCTGAACGGGCGTACCGAACGCCGGCGCGTATTCGGCGATGGTGATGGGGGCGGGGCTCGGACTGACGCCCGGCGCGGTCGCGACGATGATGTTGCCGGGGGTGAATGGGGCGGCGGCCGCGGTCCGGACGAGAATCGAGGCGGCGATCAACGCGACGAGGTGAGCGTGCAGCAGCGACCGTGGCATCCGTCGTCCTCCTTCCCTTCATGCGCGTGGAGGCGGTCGATGAGTGAAAGACCGCATGGCGGGGAATTGTGCCGTGACTCGTCGCGTGTGAAAAGAAGCGGGCGGGATGATTTTTCAATCATCCCGCCCGCGGGTTAAGCGAAACTGTCGCGACCGCTTACGGGCACGACGGGTTGGGGTCGCCGGTCCCGAGGAGCTTGGTCACGTAGGGCCCGATGTCGGCCGTGGTGACTCCGCCCGAGCCGTTCATGTCGGCACAGGCGCACGGGGTGGTCAGCGGCCCGCCGGCAATCACGCAGCCGACGAAGCCCTGCGAATCGACGCCGTCAACGCGATTGTTGCCGTTGACGTCGCCGAGACAGGTGGCGCAGGTCGGCACAGCCGAGCCGGGAACGACAGCCACGGCGCGGCCGCGTGACACTCGCGGGACGGTGGTCGTGACAGGTAACGAACTCCACGTCAGGGAGTTGTCCAACTTGTCATCGACGTAGCCGAGCGAGCCCTCGCTGGTGGCGGTCGTGCTCTGGATATAGACGCGGACGTCGTTGCCGTTGACCTTGACATCGACTCCTCGGCCGAACTGGACGCCGAGGGCCGTGAGACTCCCCTGATTCACCCAGGCCGATCCGTCGAACCAGAATTTTTGAACGTTCGCGTAGCCGGCTGCCGTCGTGAAGCAGACGTAGCAGTTGTTGGCATCGGCGAACTTGAACGACAGAAGGCCTGGCGGATTGATGCCGCTGAGGATGGGCGTCGAGATCCGCTGGATGGCCGAGGGAGTGCCATTCGGGTCCAAGATTTCGTAGATGCCCGGCCCGGAGGCATAGGTGCCGGCCGTCGACGTCGAGGACGTCGAGGAATAGAGGGCGTTGTTGAAGATCGTCAGCATCCGTGTGTTCCCGCTGATGACGCTGCTGATCGCGTCGGACCCGATGTCGTAGCGACGGATCAGCCCATCATAGCTGTAGTACACATCGTTCCCGTTGGCGGCCACGCCTCGGCCGTCCTGGGCGATCTGGTTGGACCTGGCCAGGTCGAAGGTGTGGGCACCGCCGGAGAAGACGGTACGAATGAACCCGGTCTGGTTCGGCAGGGCGTCGTTGACGTCGCTCACGGCGATATAGAGCCGCGGCGGCGATGGATTGGAAACGTCAAAGTTGATGTCAAAGATCGACGTTGCCGTCGGTCCGTTCACGGTGCCGGAGGGCAATCCCGTACTGGGCACGACGACCGGGGGCTGCACGAGTTCACCATTCTTGTTGTATTCGCGGAGATTCACCACTCCTGGGAAGGTGAAGTCCTGAATCGTGGCGACGATGACGTTGCCTGCCGTCCATGCCTGCGGCGCTCCGTTCAGCGGCGTCTCGACAAATTCGGCGGTGTCATCCAAGTTCGCCGAGATGTTGGTGAAGGTGTAGGTCGCGTTCGTGCTGAGTGTGGCCAGGGCGGCGTCGGCGTGGCGCACAAATGTCCAGGGCGTCGCGGGCGAGCCAACGTTGCCGGCGGTCGCCGTGAACTGGATATTCTTGCCCTGGCGATAGAGGAAGACGCCGGCGGCGGGGTTGCCGTCATTCGGATCGCCGCCGGTGATGGCATTGGTCCCGTTGCCGGTGGTGAAGACGCGAACCTGATAGAGCTGCTTGAAGTTGGCTACGAGCGTTCCGTTGGCGTTGAGCTGGATGTTGATGCCAGAGGACTCGTCATTCGGCGGCGCCGGGGCCAGCGAACCGGTCCAGCGATCGAAGACATAGCCGGAGTCGGCAAATGCATCGAGCTGGATAAACGTCCCGGTCGGCTGAACCACGTTGTAGGGGCCACCCGGGAAGACCAGCGTCGATCCGGGCGGCGCGACGTCAACCTGCCCGTTGCCGGTGCCGGAAACTGTCAGAACGGAGTTGCCGGCCGTCGGCGAGAAGTTTGCGGTGATGTTTTTGTCACTATCAACCACAACATCGAGGGGATTGGCGCTGCCGCTGGCGTCGCCCGACCAGCCCTGGAATACAAAGCCGCCGGCAGCGGTCGCCGTTAGCTGCACTGTGCTGCACTTGGCGTACGGTCCGGTCGGCGGGTTTTTGGTAACCGTGCCGGACGCGCCTGGATTCACGGCGGTTGTGACGTTGAAGCTCTGCGGTCCAACTGCTGCCGGCACGATGGCCAGAGACTTTGCTCGGGATGGCGCAGTCAACGTCGCGATGTTGGTTGTCGTTGCGCCCGTCCATGTTGCGCCGGTTGAGCCAAGCGTATCGTCGATTCTCCAAAGATTGGCGCCTTGCGCGACATAGAGCGTGACGTTGCCGCCATCGATTCTGCCGTCGATGTCAAAGAGATCACCGCCGGTCCCAATCCCGATCGTCGTATTGATGCCTTCGTCCGTCCAGAGGCTGCCGTTGAACGTGGCCTTGTGCACCCCGACGTTCCACGGAGCTGATGCATTGCCGGTCGTAATCGTCAAGTACACGACCGTCGGACTGGCGATGTAAAAGCCCAAGACCTGACCGCCTGGGGAGTCGAGGAACGCTGAGGGTGACGCGGGGGCCGGTACGCTTGCGGCGCCGATCAAGCGAATGCCCGTCACCGTGCTACCCGGATAGCCCGTGCTGCCGGTTGAGACGTAGATATTCCCCTGGAAATGCTCAAGGTACCGGCCGTTTCCCGTGGCAACTAACTGCTCAAATGGCGCGCCATTCGTGGATCGATCAACGCCGGCGGTGTTGTGCGAAGTAAATGCGCGACAGCGCGCCTGAGTCACCCCACGGCTTTCGACGGCGCCTCGCGTATCGGCTTGAGCGTAGTCGATTGCCACCGTTCCACTGCTTGCGTTTACCCGCACGTACCCCGCGGATCCTGCCGTGGAGTTGGTGAAGGCGGTGGACGCGTAGATCAACTGATTGCTATCGTCGCCGAAGTTGATTTGCGGTTGGGTGAACGACGTGCCCGTCGTTCCACCGAATGGTGTGGTGCCACTGTTCGGTATCGTGTAGCTTTGGACCGCTGCTCCCCCGGCAGATGTGAATTCGTAGAGTGTGATCTGCTGGTTGCCGGCCGTGTTGGGAACGCCAGCGACGACGATATTGCCCGGTGTGAACTGTGCCGCGTTCGCCGGAACGGCGGCGAGCGCCATGGCCGTCGCTAGAACCAGCGCGGCGCACGTGTACTTGCGTGTGGAACCGAATGACATCTGACTTCCTCCTTGCCAGTTTCCGATACTCTTGACCTTCGTATTCGTAAATGGCCGTCCGGTAGGAGCGATCGAGCGCAGTTCGAGCCCGGTCCGGCTTAACACTCTGTTCGTCGTCTGTTCGACTGAGCGCCCGCAGCCGAAACCGGCTCGCCGGTGCGGCAGGGCGCCACCGCCTCCTCAAGTCCTGCCTCCCAATTGTAACCAAAAACCCGCGCGACAAGGCCAAAATCCGGGTCAAAGTCGGTGAATTTCCGGTTAATCCGACAAGATAGACCGCTCCGTTTTTGACGTCTGTGACAAACGTGCGGAGCCGGGACGCGCGGCGGTCCGACGTTGCCGGTAATCGTGCGATGAGCCCGCGAAACGGGGTGCGTCCGAAAGATCGTGGGTCGCTCGAATTGATGCGGAGGTCGAGCTTGGCCGGCTGATCGATTCGATCCGGCGACTAACCGTCGTACCGCGATGGACTTGCGATAGCCGGCGGGCGAATGTCGGAAGAATTCGGTTAATTCCTGGCCGAATCATGCTCCGTCACCTTGAACTGGCATTGCGGATTCTGTTATTCTGAGACGGTCGAGGCATTCGAAGGAGTTGGAGAAGGGCGCACGCGGGCCTCGACAAAAAACTGGATCGCATCAGAACGAAAAAGGGAGGTGCGGAATGAAGCATCGAACGACTCTCGCTGTCGGTGTCGTCGCGCTTTTGGGAATCGGCGCGTCGGCGTTCGGACAAGCAACGGTCATCTTCTCAAACATTGCGACGTCGCCGACGTCGGACGTGCCGGGGATGCCCGGGAAGAAGTTTAATCCCGGTACCACTTCGAGCACCGATTTCGACCGGCCGTTCGTAAGCCCGGATGGATCGCGTTGGATCTTTGGGGCGATTGCTGATGACCCGGTCGCCGATCTCGATGTCATCATCATCGGCACGGGGCTGACGAGCGCCGGCTCGTTTCTCGGTGTGAAGGAAGGCGATGCCGCGCCCGGCGGCGCCGGTGTCTACTCCACACTTGATACGTCGATGGGCATCAACAACGCCGGCAACTGGGCATTTGGCGGCGACACGACGGCCGCGACGACCACCGATGACGTTGTCGTTCGCTGGACCGGCGGCGGTGGTTTCGAATTGATGGGCCGCGAGGGGACGCCCGTGCCGGGAATGGGCGGGACCATCGGATTCGGCTCGACCAACGACGCCACGCACATCCTGAACAATGATGAGACGCGGTTCCGCTCGGCTTCGCTGACGACGGCGACGACGCAACAGATTCTCTACAAGTGCACGTCGCTGGCGATTGGGAGCGTGATGGCTCAGACGGACGTGACGATCCCCGCCGGCCAGCTCGTGGCGCCGCCGCAGTCGATCGACAGTTTGTCCGCGGATCGATTTCGATCGGATGCGACCGGGGCACACAGCATCTACTGGGCAGACCTTAATCCTGCGAGTTCGGCGACCGACCTTGTCATGGTCTATGACGGAAATGTCGTGGCCCAGGAGGGGGTCGTGTTACCGGGTTCAGGGTTTGGCTCGCTGGTGCTGAATTACTCATCCGATGGCGGGAGCCAGCAGATTTCCCACAATGGAACTCACTATCTGTTCCGGGGCACCAACGCCGACACGATCGACTGGGTGTATGGCGACGGAACCGTTCGCGCTGCGACCGATCAACCGATCTTCACCGGCTCGACCGAATTGTTTGACGATGCCCCGTTCGCCGCAACATTCTTCCTGAATGTGGTTAACGGCAACGGCGACTACGTCATCGGCGGGACGACGAACGCGGCCGATGCCAACAAGAACGCCGTGCTTGTCCTGAACGGTACGACGCTCATCGCGCGGGAGGGCGACCCGGTTGATGTGAATGGCGACGGCATCTTCAACGACAATGCTTTCCTGTCTGTCTTCAACAACGACGATGCGTTCCTGACGGACAACCTGTGGTACTACTTCAACGCCAATCTGCGGGACGCGAACGGTACGGGTATTGGCCAGGCGTTCATGCGGATCCAGGTTCCGGAGCCGGCGACGCTCACGCTGCTCGGCTTCGCGGCGTTGCCGCTCCTGCGGCGGCGGACCGGCCGGTAGGCGGCCTGAGCCAGAAAAGTTCGATTCAACGCCGGGTGGGTTGCCCGGCGTTTTTTTTTGACGACGAATTGAGGCAACGGAACGGAGTCTGCCGGAATGACGCGACGAAGCTGGTCACTTGCGGCCGTGTTGCTGCTCACGACGGCCGCCAACGTAACGCTTGCGCAGGACGTACCCGTTCCGGACGGCACGCCGTTGCCGGCCTACGCCCGGCGGATCGATCTGACGGGAACTACGCCGATTGCGCCACCGCCGCGCGGCGCGGGCTCGCTGCCGGTCATCGTCATCACCGGCTACTGGCCGCCTACGAATGAGATGATTCGGCGCTTCAGTGCAGATCCGGCCCACAATCCCGATGGCTGGATCGGCGGAAACTGGGAGGGTCGCGGCTACGACATCTACGCGTTCTTTCCGGAGTTTCCGGGCGGCGTCCTGAACAAGGGACAGGGCGACTTCGAGGTCGATTACCAGGACACGTCGGCCGACTGGTGGAACATCATCCCGAGTTACCACCCGATCGCGATGATCACGTTCAGTCGGGCCGGCAACGACAGCGGTTGGGAGTTTGAGGGCGGGAACCGGACGTATATCGCGTCGCAGTGGACGGCCGACTACCTCACGCCGACGCGGCCGACGCCGGAGCTGCCGATCATGATACAGGAGCCGGCCTTGACCGAGCGATTCTCGACGCTGCCGATCACGCAGATGATCGCGGACGTCCAGGCGTCCGGGGCGGCGGTGAACGCCTTCTCGACGGTGATCGACAATGGGCGGTTTCTGTCGAATTTCATTGGATATCACGGCTGCTGGTATCGTGTGCTGCACGGGGCGGTGAGCGATCCGGACTGGCTGATCTGCTCGGGACACATTCACGTCGGCTACGCGATGTCGGTGGCGACGGCGATCACTGCGACCGAGGCGACGCTGCGCTCGCTGACGACGTACGTTGACAAGCGGCGCCTGCCCGGCGACATGAACTGCGACGGCTACCGCAACGGCGATGACGTGCAGGCGTTCGTTCAGGCGATGCTCAGCCCGGCCGGCTACGCGGCGACGTATCCGGCGTGCGTCTTGAAGAACGGGGATTACAACGGGGATGAGCTGGTGACGATCGCCGACGTGGATTCATTCTCAGCGTCGCTGGTCGGAATGCAGGCGGTGCGCGCGGCTGCGGCCCGATACGGGCCGCTTCGCGATCAAAATCATTATTGCAGGAATGCGGTGATGAACAGTCGCACGTCTTCGCCGTCCGCGACGTTGTCGTGGCTCAGGTCTGCCCGCAGGACGTGCTGCGGGTCACTGTCATGCCCGATCAGGACTGAAATGAAGATTTCGCGATCGGCGGCATCCACATCGCCGTCTCCATCGAGATCACCCGGGATTGGAGGTATTGGAACGAAGAGGCGTGCGACGCCTTCGCTCATCATGCCGACCCACAGCTCGTATCCACCATCGACGGGGCGACTGTCGAGGAAGCCATTCTGCGGATGGCGCAGAGGTGAATTGGCGGTTGTGTAGGTCGTCCAATCCGATCCCTTCAGGTGCGAGAGGCCGCCGGGATAGGGATAGATCAAACTTTGGTTGGCAACCCAGACGCTGCTATCGGGCGCCACGTGGACCTTGTGAATCTGGTCGCTGATCAGGCCGGAGTTTGCCGTTGTGTAGTGCACAAACCCGGAGGTGGCAGGGTTGAAGTGGAAGAGACCCTGGCCCGATCCGACCCACAGCGTTCCGTCGGGCGCGAGATCGAGGCAATTGATGCTGCTGCTGGGGTTCAGGCCGAGCAGGTCGCTCGGATAGAGGTTCCACTTCTGTCCGTCCGTATGCACAAGTCCAAAGAGCGTCGCCGTCCAGACAAATCCGGGCGCTTTCGGATCGGGGACGACGCCGACGATGTTGCCGGGGTACAGCGGACTGTTGCCGGACGAGTAGGTCACCCACTGGCCGGGACTGATGACACGATGCAGCGTGTTCTCGTCATACGGCGCCGCCCACAAGCGCCCGAGGGTATCTTCCGTAACGTAGTTGACCGCAAATCCGTTGGGAATGAGGACGGTATAGTTGCTCCCATCCCAATCGAGCACACCTTGGATGCCGTTGGGCGCGATGGCGAGATGGCCGTTCGCGCGGGTGTACAGGCCGGCGACATCATCCGATGACTGGCCCCAGGCTGGCCCCAATCCGTAGTTGTAGTCGTTGACGCACGTCCATGTCGTGCCGTTGAAGATTTCAAAGCCGCCGTAGCCGGGCCCCGCATTTCCGTCGAGATACACGTTTCCGTCCGCTCCGAAGGCCACAGCGTCCTGGAAGAACCCCACCGGACCGGTATTGGTGACTCGATAGCGCTGGAACTGGCCGTTGGCGTAACGCGCCGCGCCGCCGAGGCCGCAAATCCAGAGGGCGCCGTTCGACTCCTCGTCAATTGAATACGTGTGATTGCCGTTCCAGTTGCCTTTGAACTGCCAAGTCCCGGCCTCGAAGACGAACAGGTCGCCGGTGTAGGAACCGGCGGCCATTCGGCCGTTGTTCAACGGGACGATCACGGAAAAATCGATGCTGCTGATCGGCGGCGGCGGCAACAGCGAATAGGAGCCGGTCGGGGAGCGCTTGGCGAATCCCAGATTGGTCGTCATGAGCAGTTCATTCTGCGGGCTGATGGACCGATTGCTGAAGAGTCCGGTCGGCGTGATGGGCGCGTTCTGGGGGAGCGATGAGGGCATTCCGTACCAGGTGAACGAGCCGTTGTGGTACGAAGCCATCCCCATGTATCCAAAGCCGCCGCCGTCGCCGTCGAACCACACGGTGTATCCGCTGCCGGCCAGATCGGTCTGGATTTCGAGATTGTCGACGGCCGTACACATGCCGCAGGCCGAGGCCCACGGCATGTTGGAGTCCCAGACGTTCCAGGCGTTCGTCGCCGGATTGTACTGCGCGAGGCCCCCGAAGACGGTTGAGATATCGTGAACGGCGCACCAGATCGTGCCATCGGGTGCGACCGCGACGTCGTAGACCGTTCCATACGGCAGCGGCGAGTTGGTGTTGTCGAATCGCTTGAACGACGCGTCTCCGATGGCCGGGTCGTAGCTCAGCAGGCCGTCGACGTTTCCGATCCAGACGACGCCGCTCGGCGCGGCCGTTATGTCGTAGAACAAGGGGAATGAGAGCTGGGGGTAGATGGCGTCGACGTCGTTGGTCAGAGCGGTCCAAGTGCCGTCCGCGTTTTTGCGCGACATGCCGCCGAGAACTCGGAACGGATCGTAACCGGCGACCCACGGCCGATCCTGATCATCGACGTACAGGGTGAGGTTCTGATCGCCCAGAATGCCGGTATTGGTCGGCCGGTAGATGGACCAGTTGATCTCCGCCGTTGCGACCGATACCCCGCCCGCCGCGGCGCAGAACAAGCCGGTGATCGCAACGATGCACATGGGCGTGGGTCGGCCGGTAAGCAGATGCGAACTTCTCCGAGTCATCTTAAGTTGCTCCTCGAACGTGATCGAATATGCGGCTCGCGCTTGGGAGTGGGGAGGAAAGTCACCTCAATCGCCCTCCTTTGAATCATGCTCCGTCCGGCGATACGATGTGTCAGGCGAGCGAGGAGGAATTTGTGTCCGAGCCGCAACCCCTTCTCGCAAGGAATGTTACGACGCTGCTTGCGCGGGCCCAGAGCGGCGACCGCCGGGCCACCGACGAGCTCTTTCCGCTTGTCTATCAGGAATTGCGCGAGCTCGCCGCCCGCTACATGTCGCAGGAATCCGCCGCCCAGACCCTTCAGGCCACGGCCCTCGTTCACGACGCGTACATCCGCTTGGTCGGCCCGGGCGAGACGACGTGGGAGAATCGCCGCCACTTCTTCGGCGCCGCCGCCAGAGCCATGCGGCGGATTCTCATCGATCATTCCCGAGCCAAACGGCGCATGAAAAGAGGTGAAGGCGCCAGGCCATCGTCCCTGGACGGGATGGACCTTGGCGTCGAAGCGATCGGTCCGGACTTACTCGCGCTCGACGAGGCCCTTGAGCGACTGATGCAGTCGCAACCCGCAATCGGGCAGCTGGTCGAGCTGCGATTCTTCGGAGGCCTGAGCATGGAGGAGATCGGCCTGATCACCGGATCGTCGGCCAGCACGCTGGCTCGGCAGTGGCGCTTCGCCCGCGCGTGGCTGCATCGCGAACTGAGCAGCGCACAATCATCATGACCCCGCAACGCATGTGCCAGGTCGAGGAACTCTTCTCCCGCGTGCTTGAACTCCCTCCCGACGAACGGTCCGACGCCCTGCGCGCGGCCTGCGGAACCGACGCCGCTTTGCACGCCGATGTGGAATCCCTTCTTCAACATGCAGAGCCGCCGAACGAATTCCTCTCCGGAAGCGCCTTGGGCGCCGGCCTGTCCGTACCGACGGCGTCAGACGAGGACCTCGGGGGACAATTGATCGGTCCCTACCGCATCATTCAACGACTCGGATCCGGCGGCATGGGATCGGTCTATGCGGCGGTGCGCGCCGACGGACAATTCGAGCAGCAGGTGGCGATCAAGATCGTGAAGCGCGGAATGGACACGGACGAAATCCTGCGCCGCTTCGGCCAGGAGCGTCGGACACTCGCGGCGCTTCGCCACCCCAACATCGCTCAACTGCTGGATGCCGGCGCGCTGCCCAACGGCCGGCCCTATCTCGTCATGGAATACGTCAAGGGCGTCGCGATCGACCGATACTGCGATGAGCATCGTCTGACAATCGCCGACCGGCTGCGGCTTTTCTGCACCGTCTGCGAGGCCGTGCGAACGGCGCACCAGAAGCTCGTGGTCCATCGCGACCTCAAGCCCGACAACATTCTGGTCGGCGACGACGGCGCACCCAAATTACTGGATTTCGGCGTTGCCAAGGTGCTGCTTGGGACGGGATCGGCGGAGGTCACCGCGCTCGAGGAGCAGCGGTTCACGCCGGAGTATGCCAGCCCGGAACAGGCCTCCGGCCAGCCGGTCAACACGGTCAGTGATGTTTATTCGCTCGGCATCATTCTCTATGAGTTGCTGGCCGGGAGCCGGCCTTATCGCTTCCTGACACGAACGGCCGCCGAGGTTCGGCGCGTTATCTGCGAGGCAAGTCTGACTCCACCGAGCGCCGCGGCGATGCCGACGCGCGAGGCAATCGAACGATCGCCCCCCGGCGGGCCGGACGCCGCCCGCTGTCGCCGCGAAGCGACGATGGAGCGCTTGAGCCGCAAACTGCGCGGCGACCTGGACACCATTGTGCTGAAAGCGACGCAGAAGGATCCCGCACGGCGCTATGTCTCCGTGGAGCAACTTATCGGGGATGTTGAACGGTACCTGTCGGGACGACCGGTCATGGCCCGTCCGGATTCGCTCGCCTATCGCGCCCGCAAGTTCGTCGGCCGGAATGCGATCGCCGTGGCGCTGGGCGCGATGGCTGTCACCACGCTTGTCGTTGGATTCGGCGTCGCGTTGTGGCAGGCAGGGATTGCGCGCCAGGAGCGGGATGCCGCCTATTTGGCGCGGGACCAGGCCGAGGCAACGGGCGACTTCCTTCAGCGCATCATGTCCGCGGCCGACCCGCAGAACGAGGGGCCCGACACGACGATCCGCGCCGTGCTCGACGCGTCCACGGCTCTCGTGGATTCCGACCTCAAGCAGCAGCCGCTCGTCCAGGCGGCGGTTCGCAGTGCCCTCGGACGGACGTATCTCGGTCTGGGACTTCTGGCAGACGCAGAACGGAACATCGAGTCCGCGCATGCCCTGCGCCAATCATTGCTTCCGCCTGGGCATCACGATCTTGCCGAGAGTCAATTCGATCTCGCGCACGTGTACTATGCAAAGGGTCAATACGCCGATGCTGAAGAGCTGTTGGTGAGCTGCCTGGAGACTCACCGTCGGCTGCGCGGGCCGGATAGCCCCGATACCGCCCGGGTACTGAACGACCTGGGTGCGGTCCGCCGGGCGGAACGGAAAATCCCCGAAGCCGAGGCAACCCTTCGAGAAGCCCTGAAGATCCGCGAAAAATTGAGCGGGCGCGAGAGCTTGGAGGCCGCCGAAACCATGAACAACCTGGCGGGCGTCCTGCGGGCTAGGCAAGACCTGAAAGGTTCACTGGCGCTGCTGGAGGAATCGCTTCAGATTCGTCGCCGCTTGCTTCGTCCGGAGCATCCTCTGGTGATTCAGAGCATGGCCAATGTGGCGGTCGCCGTCAGCGCGAGCGGAGATTTGCCGCGCGGCGAGCAGCTCCTGCGCCAGGTCGTCGAGCTGGATCGGAAAGTTTTCGGCAACGACCACCCCGCGCTGGCTGTGGACCTGACCGGACTCGCGAGAGTCTTGATGAAGCAGAATCGTCCAGGAGAGGCCGAGCCGCTGCTGCGCGAGGTTCTTGTGATTCGCCGGCGCCGGCTGGCGGCCACCGACGAGCGGCTGCCGCTGACGGAGGCCGTGTTGGGCGAGTGTCTTGTCGCGCAGGGCCGTGACGCCGACGCCGAGCCGCTCCTCTCAGAGTCACTTCACCAGGCCCGAGACGTCCTGCATTCGCGCGACGGTTACTGGGACGATGTGGCAGCCATGCTCGAGGCGACCCGACGACGCGTCAAGCAACGCGGCGAAAAGGAGCCGTCCGACGTCGACACAAGTGGACCGCGGTGATGACAGCTCTTCGCGTGAAGCGCGACGGCGAGCGAATGAGTTGCAACGATTTGGACGAACAGCGGGCGAAGGGATTCGAACCCTCAACATCTAGCTTGGAAGGCTAGAGCTCTACCATTGAGCTACGCCCGCGGGGCAGGGCATCATCGCCGTGGGGATGTTATTTCGCAAGCGGCGCTCAGGCCGAGGCGGCCTGCGGAAGCTCGTTTGGCGGGGGAAATAGGCGGTTTCGGAAGGCGAGCCAGATGTGTTCGCCGAGGGTCGGGCCCGGGACAAACTCGGCGACGACGAAGGTCACGTCGTCGTGCGCGAGGCCGGCCGGTCCGGCGTGCGCGAGCAGGGCGTCGAGCAGGCGATCGGAGACTCTTTCGACGGTGTCGCGGTTCGTCTCATTCAGCACTCGCTCGATGTTCGCCGGGCCGAATTGCTGTCGTTGCGCGTTCGGCGCTTCGAGCACACCGTCGGTGACGAGCAGCAGCCGGTCGCCGTGGCTGACCTTCACGCTGTGTCGCGAGTAGCGGGTATTTTCCTCGATGGCGAGCGGGCCGTCGACGAAGCCGCCCGCGCGGGTCGGACGATCGACCTGGAGCAGCCGCCAGCGGTCTTCCGACTTGTCGAAGAACCAGCCCGGCGGGTGGCCGGCGTAGCTGACCGAAAGCTTTCGTCGCGGCGGGTAGTAGGAGACCATGGCGGCGGTCGTCATGGCGTCGATGCCGATTCGGTGCAGTCGGCGATTGAGGCCGCGAAAGACGCGGCGCTCGTCGGGCCAGTTCATCTGGCGGCGGAGCTCGGCGTGCATTTCGCTGCTGATGCGCGAGACGGTTTCGCCGTGGCCGACGACGTCGGCGAGGCAGATGCGGGCCATGATGCCGGAGCCGCAAACGGAAAGATAATGGACGTCGCCGCCGCGGCCGCCCTTGGCCGGCTGCGAGAAAAGCACGCCGTGGATGCCGGGCAGATCAACCGGAACGTGAATCGGGCGGTTGCCGCCCCAGACCTCGGAGCAGACGAGGCGCGCGGGCCGCTTGTCGGGCGAGCCGGGGGCAATCGGCGCTGACGGAGTCTCGACGGGAGTATTCATGAACGCATTCTATCCACCAGCCCGCCTGCCGGTTTTGGATGCGTTCAAGCGATGGCCGTTACGGGGTTAGTCGTCGTCCGACTTGGAATCACCCGATTTGGGCTTCTTATCCTTGGCGTCCGCGTCTTTGTCGTCGGACTTTTTGTCGTCATCGGACTTCTTGTCGTCGTCGCCGTCGGCGTCGACTGGCTTGCCGCTGGCGGCGCTCTCGCGGGCCCGCTGGGTCGCCTTCATGACCTCGGCGTTCGGGAGAATGAAGGTTCCCGAGGCGCCGCGCGACGATCGCGATTCGTCTTCATCGGACATCTGCATGATGAGGAAGCCGAGCGGGTCGCCATTGGCGTTGAAGGCGGCGAGCCCGTTGGCGGTGCCGATGGTGCCTCCGGGGACGTAGAGCTCGCGCGGCTTTTTGACGATGCCGGCGATCCAACCTTCGCTGATCACCTCGGCCCGATCGAAGAACTTGTCCATGCGGCGGACGACGTAGGCCTGCTCGCCGGGCCGGGCGGACGGTCCCTTGGACAGGTCGACAAAGGCGTAGGGCTTGTCGGCCGGCTTGGTGATCTGGACCCAGGCGAGATCGAGGTCGGTGTCGCGGGCGACGATCTTGGCCTCGACGCCTTCGGAGTCGTCGCCGACGAGCACCTTCATGTCGGTCGGCGTGACGCTGAAGTCTCCGCCGCGGCCGATTCGTCGTCGCATCGACTCGGAGAAGCCGCCGGTCTGCGTTCCGGAGCAGAGGACGAGGCCCTTGGCGTCGATCATGACGCCGTTGATTTCGGTTTCGCTCTCCTGCTCGCCGCCGCCGCCCTTGATCTTGAGGACGAACTTGAGCGTCACGACCGTCGGGCCGCGCTGATCCATCAGCTTTTGAAAAACCTGAACATCGTCGGCGCGGGCCGGAGCGGCGGCGACGCAGGCGATGCCGGCGGCGACGAACGTGCCGAGTGCGAGCGAAGTGGGCAAGCGGAGTGACTTGAACATAGGGTCCTTTCTAATCCTTTGAATCGGTTTTTTGGGTGGTCGTTGATTCGGCCGCGGGTTTCCAGTCCGGCTCAGCAAACAGGAAACGGGTTTCGACGCCCCGAAGGACGACGAAAACGACGCGATCGGGCTGGGCCTCGGTGATTTTCTTCATGGCGGCCCGGTAGCTTTCGAGATCGGTAATCGGGTAGTCGCCCACGCGCTGGATGAGGTCTCCGCCTCGCACGCCGGCCAGACCCGCCCAGCCGGCCGGCTCGGCCTGCTGGACGAGGACGCCCTTCACGTCGTCGTCCCAGCGGTTTTCGTCGCGATCGAAGAAGGTCAGCTCGCGGACGGTGAGTTCGAAGTCGCGGTTCAGCTCGCGGCGCGCTTCGTCGGGGGCGAGCCGCGTCCGTTCGAGCGGCAGCTTCACGTCGAGCGTTTCCTTGCCGCGGAGGACCTTGAGCGTCGCCTTGTCGTCGATGCTCATCTTGCGGACCTTTCGCTCGAGCAGGCCCGAGTCCTGGATGCCACGCGGCGTCACCTTGTCGCCGTTGACGGAGAGGATGACGTCGCCGACCTGCAGGCCGGCGTCGGCTGCCCGGGTCTTGGGATAGACGCGGGTCACGCGGAAGCCGAGCTGGTCGGCGTGGCCGAGTCGCTTGGCGAGTTCCTTCAAGACGGGCTGGGTGGCGATTCCGATCCAGGCCTTGGGGACTTCGCGCGGCGGATCGTCGTCCTTGTCCGGCGTCGGCTTGAGCAGGGTGACGAGGTTGCGGCCGCGGCGCTCGAAGCCGACGGCGACGTACTCGGGCAGCGGCTTGCGCTTCATGATGTCGCTGTAGATGTCGATGAAGGCGGCGAGATCCTTCACGGGCTTGCCATCGATCGAGCGAATCACGTCGTCTTCGTCGAGGGCGGGCTCGGCGAGCTGGGCCGGTCCGCCGCGGCGGATGCTCGAAACCAGGATGCCGTCGACCGAGTCGAGCTTCCACTCGCGAGCCATGTAGTCGGTGATGGCGAGGGCGGTCAGTCCCCAACCGCGGAACGCGCTCTCGTCGCCGCGATCTTTCTGAAGTTTCTCGGTGACGATTTCGAGTTCGCCCGACTTGCCGGCCCGCTCGTAGGCAATCTTGACCTTCGAGGCGATGGGCAGCTCGGCCAGAGTTCGCATGAGGGGCGGCACTTCCTCCGGAAAGCGCACGGTGAGGGCCTCGCCGTTGACCTTGACGATGAGGTCGCCGGCTTCGAGCCCCGCCTTGCCGGCCGGGCCGTTTTCGACGACCGAATTGACGAGGACACCGTGGCTGTAGCCGGTCTTCTGGATGGGTCGGAAGCTGACGCCGACCCAGCTTCGGGGGACTTCGCCATGCTTGATGAGCTCGTTCACGACGAGGCGGGCGAGATTGCTGGGGATGGCGAAGCCGATGGCGGCGCCGCCGAGTTCGTTGATGCCGACGATCTGGCCTTGCATGTTGACGAGCGGGCCGCCGCTGTTGCCGGGATTGATGAGGGCGTCGTGTTGAATCCAGCGGGTGAACAGGCCGGTGCGCTGGCCCTCCTCCAGCTCCATGCTGTCCTGGTCGATGCCCATGCCGCCGGCGAAGACGCGCTCGGTGTTGGAGACGATGCCGAGGGTGACGGAGCGCGAGAGGGCGAGCGGCGAGCCCATGGCCATCACGGAGTCGCCGACGCGCAGGTCGTCGGAGTTGCCCCACGTTGCGACCGGCAACTTCATGGCCGGGTCTTTCAGCTCCGAGAGATTCAGCTTCAGGACGGCGAGATCGGTCAGCGGGTCTTCGCCGATGAGCTTGGCGCTGATCTCCTGCTTGTCGGCGAGCGTGCACTTGAAGGTCTTGCCGTTGAAGGTGACGTGCTGGTTGGTGACGACGTAACCGTCGGGCGAAATAATCGTGCCGCTGCCGGTGGCGCGGCCTTTGTGTTCCTTGCCGTCCCAGTAGCGCATGGTGACGACGCTGATGTTGACGAGTGCCGGGAAGACGCCGTCGCGGGCGGCTTCGATCATGTGGCGGATGTTTTCCTGGAGCGGGGCGTCGGTCGATTTGGCCGCATCGTCGGCCTGCGCGAGACGCGCGATCGGCAGTGCGAGTGCGGCGATAGTGAGAGCGGATGAAATTCTGAAGGCTAGCGTTTTCATGAGGGTTCCTTCGTGATGGTCGGAGTATATCCGGACGGCACACGGCCGCTGACGGCCACAATCCAAATAACGAGCCGGGAAGCGATTGTTCGCTTGCGACACCGCGCTGCAGCGGGGTAACTCCCGACTGAAGCGGGTGTTAAGTGAGAATACGATTGAACGCACGAAAGCGTTCGGATATCCTTTAGTGAAACGTTTCAGCACGCGGCGAGTTCCATGGGGTCGCAGCATACAATGGAGGGGTCAAGGAGCGGAAGCGTGAAGCATCTTCCGGCGCGGCTTGCGCCCGTCATTGCGATCCTGATTCTGGCTGGGGTGAACGCAAGGTTGGTCGCCGCTCCGAGCTTCGTCGAACACGCGCCCGGTGTGGCCACGTTTGGCGAGCCGGTGGGCGTCACGCAGCGCGAGCCGGAGGTCGTTCGCGAAGACGAAGCCGTCACGATTTTTTTCCGCGTCTCGTTTCAGTTCACCTACGATCGCGTGGCCGTCTATTTTACGAACGACGGCTCTGATCCGAACGGAACATTTGGCGTCGGTTCCGGTGCGACGCAAGTTCACTCGACGATCAACGGTCTCGCGACCTTCGTGCGTAACGAGAACACGGTCGAAGGTGTTCGCGACTGGTGGAAGACGACGCTGCCAATCAACACGCGCGGCTATAACCAGACTATCCGTTACAAGATTACGGCGTGGAGCAGCGGCGGGGGCGGCGAGATCGCCGCGAACGGGTTCAGCGCATATCAGTACGTGAACAAACTTGCGTGGCCGGGCGCGGGTGCCGGTGCGCCAGACCCGGCGCTGGGCTATCCGCCGGTTTACTTCTGGAAGGAAGAGGCGGTCGTTGGCAACAACTACATCAACGCGATGATCGACCAGAACGGCACGATCTACGACATCCACTTTCCCGGCGCGGGTGCGGCCTACAAGATCGCGACGAAGAACGAGGGATACGCCGACGGCGGCGATACGTTCCCGCCGTTTACCTCCGGACGGGGGCAGATGCACGTCAATCAGTACATGGCCGGGTTGCGCGTCGATGGCATCACGTACTGGCTCTCGAACGAAAACGCGCTGGGTTACACCGACGTGACGCAGGCGTACCACCCGACGAGCAACTCGGTTGTCACATCGAGGCGAATGCACGCGAACGGGAACAACATCCTGGTGCAGCAGGTCGATGTGTCGCCGAAGCTGGAGAACGGGCCGCTTGGCTACCCAACTTACCCCGACGGCCCGGGCCAGAAGCCGAATCGCGGGCTTTATCTCCAGCGGTTTGTGCTGACGAACCAGGCGGCGTCGGCGAAGTCGGTCAATTTCTATTTCTACGGCGACTGGGCGATCAACGGCGGCGACGGTACCGACGGGGCATATCTCGACACCGCCAGTATCCTCGGATCGCCGATCAACGCGATGATCGCATACGACAACGCCAACCTGACCGCGAGCCAGCGCGGCGAATACAACCCGACTTTCTTCGCGGATTACGAGAAGAATTGCTCGGTGTTTCTCGGCGCGGCGCTGAAGCTGTGCAACAGCGTCGGCTCGGCGGCTGGAACGCCGGCGAGCGACGGCTGGGCCGACACAAGCAGCGACATCGGCCAGGGGTGGATCGGGCGGCAGATTACGCTGCTGCCGGGCGTGCCGGTTGAGATTGATGTGATGGTGGCCGGCGGGTTCAAACCCGATCCGAGTATCGTGGACGTCGGCGATGTGCAGATTCGCCCGGCGTTTGAGTGGTTCCTCTCGAACTCGATGCTGAACGCGCAGACGCAGACCGATCAGTACTGGACGGACTGGTTGAACGGCGGCGTGACGGTCGATTTTCCAGACAACCGCTACGACGTGCTGTTTGCCCGCGGGCTTCTGAGCACGGCTCTGCATCTCGACGGCGACAAGGGCGCGATGATCGCGGGCTTTCACAACGGGGCGTATCCGTTCTGCTGGCCGCGCGATGCGGTGTATGGCGCGGTCTGTCTGGCCCGGACCGGGCACGTCCCGGAGGCGGCCGGCGTCTATGCGTGGATGCGCGATGTCTGCTATCGCGATCCGGAGCCGTGGGGCAAGGGTTTCTGGAAGCAGAAGTACACGACCGACGGCTACACAATCTGGTCGGCGCCGCAGATCGACGAGACCGCGGTGTTTCCGTGGGGCGTCTATTACCAGTATCTCGTGACGGGTGACGGGCCGTGGCTGACGTCGCACTATGCGACGGTGAAAGAGGCCGCGATCACGATGAGCAGCAGTCCGAGTAATCCGTCGCTGCTGCCGTTCCTGAACTACAACGCCACGGAACGGCTGATGTGGAGCAACAACGTCTGGGAGGATTCGTACGGGTTCTTCATCTATTCGAATGCGAACGTCGTTCGCGGCCTGCGCGACGCAGCCGCGATCGCGACCGTGCACGGCAACGCCCCCGACGCGACCGACTTCACGAATCGGGCCAACACGATCAAGTCGGGACTCGATGACAAGCTCGACGCCAACGGCGAAATCACCGACATCTCTCAGCTCGGAATCGTCTATCCGTTCGGAGTGTATGAGCCGACCGACGCACGCGCCGTCCGCTACATCGACCGCATCAACGGCGTGCAGCCGGATTCGTCGGGCTTCAATCACCCGCTGGTCAATTTCACGGATCGCTACGGCTGGCTGAACCTGATCAATCGCTATCACGGCGACGGCTACTGGGGCAACGGCAGTGCGGCGTCGCCGTGGGGCGCGGGCCCGTGGTTCCTGAGCACGCTCTGGTACGGCCTCTATTACGCCGAGCGGCAGGATTTCACGGCCAACAAGGCCGACATCGACAATCACAAGCTTCGCATCGACCTGCTGATCGACAAGCTCGGGCCGGTGGGCTTTGGGGCCGAGCAGATCGCGCCGCACTGTGCTGATTCGTGTCCGGCGACTGATTGCCCGAACTGCGGGTCACTGCAGTACGCCGGCCAGTCGGACTTCCGGCTGCAGACCGCATGGCCGAACGCATGGGAGTCGATGTCGACGTTCGCCGACGCGATCATGGCGTTTCTCGATTACACGCCGGATGCGCCCAACAACGCGCTGAGCATTTCGCCAAAGCTGCCGAGCGGCTGGACGACCATGACGTTCCGCAACCTGCCGATGCGGTCGCAGAAGGTGAGCGTCACGGTCAGCGAGACAACGCAATACATTCGAACGCTGGCGACGAACGAAGTCGGCGGCGGCGTCACGCTTCATAGCAAGATGCGCGTGCCGGTCGGGCCGGGGATCGTTGTGTTCGGAGCGACCCGGGACGGTGGGCTGGTCTCCTTCAGCGGTACGAATCCGGCCGTCGGCGCGTACCAGGTGACCGCGCTGCTGAACAGTGGGGCGGGTGCGACGACCGATCTTCGTGTGTATTTCGGAAAGCGGGGCGACTTTGATGGGAACGGCGTCGTCAACGGCGTCGACCGCGTTGACTTCGTGGCGATCCTGCTGGGGCTCGATACGGACCCCATTCGCCGCGCGATTGCCGACATGAACGGCGACGGCACTCCGGACGGCAAGGATATCCAGCCGTTCATCGCGGCATTGCTGGGCGCGTAAGAACGTCGGGCGCGATCCGTTTGAGTTATGGAATGAAGAGGTTCAGCAGAAACTGGGCCTGTGCGTCGCCGCTGGCATCATCCGGGTAGTTCATGGCCGCTCGAATTTCGTCGAGCTTTTCGGCATTGGTCTTGGTGGGGTCGCGTTGAATGTCGCGAAGCTCTTCGAGGTTGAGCCCGGGGGCGTTCGGGAGCGGGGCACTGATCACCGTTGTGCCGCAGCCGGTCATGGCAGCGCCCGCCAGGGTCCATACGGCGGCCCGGGCGGCTTTTCGGAGCAAGGTCGTCAGCGTCATTCGGGAAACCCCGTTCGAGGCAATCGCGAGAGATATCTAACTCTATGTTCGGCGGCTGCTCGAATCAACTTGAGCCGCTCCTGCGTTGCCCGGCAGATCGCGTTCGGGTACGGTCAGAAACATGCAAATGCGGCGATTGAGCGGCTATTTTTGCCTCCTGGGGGCGATCCTCGGATCGATGTGCGAGGCGACACTTTCGGTTCAGCCGACGACGAGCAGCGCGCCCTCAACGCAGGCGGTCGTGCTTGCGGAGCTGGCGCCGGTTCGCATCGGCGAAAAGCCGCTGACCGAGTCGGCCCTCGCGGCGCTAGTGGCAAGACTCGCCGCCCAGCGCGTCGAGGCGGCGCGTGCGGGTGACCCGGCCGCGGGGGTGGGCGCCGCCGAGTTCATCCTTGTCCGGCAGATCGAGCCCGCGCTTTCGCGCGAGTTGCTGGAGATGGCGTCGGACGCCGACCGTCGCTTTGTCCAGCAGCGGACGGCTGCGGCCGGCGAACTGCTGGACTCGGCGTCCAAGAAGCTTGCGGACGCGGATGACGATGACGCGGTCGAGGCGTTGCGCGATCGGATCGCACTGGCGCGGGCATACATCGCGCTGTTCCAGGCAATCATGGCGCCGCCTCAACCTGACACGGGCGGCACAACCACGTCAGGGCCTGCGGCCGATGAGCGAGCCGACCGGATCCTCGCTGCGTGCCGTGGTCTGGCGACCTACCTCGATTCGCCTCAGCCGGCGGTCGCGGCGAGCGCCCGCTTCTGGCAGTCCGTCGGCTACCGCCGGGCGGGTCGGCCCGACCGGACGCTGCAAGTGCTCCCACGGGCGACGGCGCCGCCGCAGATGCTTCCGCACGATTTCTTCGCGCGCGTGGAGCGCTGCCGGGCCCTGGCCGATCGCGAGCAACTGATCTCGGCCAGCGCGATGCTGCTGGATATCGGCCGACGCATCGATGACTGGCTGCCGGGCCCCGACCGCGATCCCGCCCAGTCGGTGGTTCGGTCGCTGCGGGCGGGGATTCTCGACGCATGGGCGGCCAAGCTTGCGTCGCCCGAGCGGGCCGAGGCGGTCGGCGAGATGCGCAAGGAAGCCGACGATTTGCGGCGTCAAGCATCGAACTTCGGCCGCCCGATCCGTCTCGAAGTTGCGATCGGCGGGATCGAGGCGCCGCTGACGCCGCCCCGCGAGCCGGCGGCGATTCTCGGCATATCGTGCGACAAGCCGCATGTCGCGATCGTCGTTGCGCCGGGAGGCGCAACCGACGACGCATGGAACGATGCCCGCCGCGCGGTGTCGGCGCTGGTGAAGCAATTCGGCGGTCCGCAGTCGTTTGCGCTGGTCGCACCGCGCGGCGAAAAGGTGCGGGCGTTTCCGGAATCGGACTGGGCGTCGGGCGGCGGCGAGGACGCGGCCCGGGCCGAGCAATTCGTCAGCCGGTTGCAGTCGGCGGCGGTCGATGCCAAGCGGGTAAGCGAGTCGCTCGCCCGCGCTCTCGAGCTTCATCCGGACATGGTGCTGCTGGTCGCCGCGGCAGAGCTGGAGCCGTCGTTCGTGCCCGATTTGCGGAAGCTCCTGACCGAGAATCACGTCGTGCTCAATGTCGTCTGGATCGGCGCGGACGGCGGGGGGGCGTTGGAGGAACTGGCGCGTGAATCGGGCGGCGTGCTGCGACGCCTGGCGCCGACGACCCGCCCCGACGACCGCGAAGCGCCCGAAGAGACTCCGGCCCCCTGAATTCCGCCCGCAGCGGCCGAGGCGTTTGCCCGGCTTGCCTTCCCCGATCCGGCAAATTCGGCCGATCCGCGCCGACAAATCCGCGCAAGGTTGCTCATCGCGGCTCCGGCGGCTGCCTTACCCTGACAACGATTGCCGATACTCCGCATACGCGGTCGCACCGCGGTGGCGAGTCGTCGCGCCAGCGTCCATGAGGGAATCAACGCAATGCGCAATCACATTGTCATGCGAATCGCCGTTCTGACGGGCTGGATCCTGCTGGGCTGCGGCCCGACTCCCAAACGACTCAACGCTCCGCCGCAGGGCTGGTCGGCCGAGCAGCCCGAGACCCACGACTTCTTCGACTATCAGAATGACCAGGGAATGATGGAGGACCGCTCGATCGCGGACATCCATTTCATCCCGCATACGGCGACCGTCAACGGCACCGGCATCGCGCGATTGACACGATACGCCGAGCTGCTGTCGGAACGGGGCGGCACCCTGACCTACGACACGACGAGCACCGACGACCAGCTCGTGCGTGCCCGAATCGCGGCGGCCGAGAAGGTGCTTGCCGAGGCGGTGCCCGATTCCGCGAGAATCGACATCGTGGTCGGATTGCCGGGCGGTCCGGGCATGGAAGGCACCGAAGCCGTCACGCGCCGCAAGGAAATCCAGGCCCGCAACTACAACTCCGAGAGTTTCTCGACGAAACGTGATCAGGACAGCTACAGCTTCAGCGGTTCCGGATCGTGAGGTTGCTGATGAGATACGTCGCTGCAGTCCCGCTGGCGATGGCGCTGGCGCTATCGACCGGATGCTCGAAGCTCGGCAAGGACGCGTCAGTCAAGGACTCGACCGTCAAGACGGAAGTGAAGGACGCTTCGACGGCAGCCGCTGCCGAGAAGGCGCCGCCGCCGCAACTCAGCTCGACGACGCGAATCTCGGCCGGTCGGATGTTCGAGGCCGAGGGCAACATGCCGGCGGCGCTCGAACAGTATCGCGCCGCGACCGTGGCCGATCCCAACGATGTCGAGGCCTACACGCGAACGGGCGTGGCCTGCAATCGACTGCAGCGCTACGAGGAAGCGACGCGGGCCTTCCTGCGGGCGATCGAGATCGCCCCGGACCGGGCTTACCTGCATAACAACCTGGGATTCTGCTACGTGCTGCAGGAGCGGTTTGACGACGCCGAGAAATCGTTCCGCAATGCCATCGCCCTCCGACCGGATTACAAGCGGGCCCACATGAACCTCGGGGCCGTGTTGGCCCAGACCGGCCGGACCGACGAGGCGGTGCAGGAATTTGAGATTGTCGTGCCGCGCGATGCAGCGTTCTACAACCTCGGGCTGATCCTGGCGTCGAACCGCAAGTTTGACGCGGCCGAACAGGCGTTCCGGCACAGTCTGGCCCTGAATCCCGGCTCGCGCGACGCCACGCTTCAGATTGATCGCCTGGCGATGCTCAAGGCGAAGGCCGCGGGTACTCCACCGGCGCCGGCTGTCGCATCGGCTGACGACGCCTCGGCCGGCATGGCATTGAACGCCGCGCCGGCCACGCCGTCGGCCCCGACGACGCAGCCGAGCGCGTCGGAATCGACGGCCGTCGTACAGCGTCCCCTTGTTCGATAACAGCCGCTGATCGAAAGACGCCCTCCGCGTCGATACAATCCATCGGCGGAGGAAGTGCGCCATGCTCGCCAGCCTGCCGGCACGCCGTGGGGGCGATCCGTTTCCGAGTCATCCTATAGTTTGGATTCTCCTGAGCGCGATGCTCGTGGTTGTGCTCGTGGCCAAGCCGCGAACGAGCCCGCGGCCGGCCGACTCGCTGGCGGTTCCCGCGACGCCGGTCGCGACCGTCGAGCCGTCTGATGGCGCCGCGGTGAAGACCGCTGACTACGCCTGGCTCTCGCGCACGTCGGCGAAGGCCTATCAGCCGCTGGAAGCCCGCATCGCTCCACCCGAGGGCTTCGTGCGAGTCTTCGTGAAGCCGCGGAGCTTCGGGGACTGGCTGCGGCGGCTGCCGCTGCGGCCCGAAGGATCGGCGGTGTTGAACGGCGCGAAAAAGCCGGTGATTCCGGCGACGTCGGCCGAGCTGGCCGCCGTAGTCGATCTGCAGCCCGGTAACGGAAACTTTCTGAACGCGGCGAATATCGTGCTGCGGCTGCGCGGCGAGTACCTGTGGTCGTGCGGGCCGCGCGAGACGATTCGCTTCTCGTTCACCAACGGCGAGCCGTTCGATTGGAAGCAGTGGAAGAGCGGCGCACGGCCGGCCGTGAGCGGACGGCAGGTCACCTGGTCGCAAAACGAGACTCCGGACGATTCGCGAAGGTCGTACACCGGGTATCTCGAGACGCTGTTCAAGTACAGTTCGGTCTACAGTCTGTTCAAGGATACGCAGCCGGTCAGCGACGAGACGGTTCAGCCGGGCGACGTCTTCGTCGTGCCGGGTCGGCCGGGCCATGCGGTCGTGGTGCTCGACGTGGCGACGAATCCGTCCGGCGAGGTGCGGGCCCTGCTGGGGCAGGGCGGCAGCCCGCCGCGGACGTTTCATGTCCTGTCGGCGTCGCGCGGGTCGCCGTGGTTCGAGCTGCGAGCGGGTTCCGGGCTGACCATCCCCGGCTGGGGGCCGGTTTCGCTGAAGCAATTGCGTCGCTGGTAGGCGGCAATACGGCGGAATTCCCTTCAAATTGCCCGGCGGGGGTCGAATCGCATACAATAGGGGCCTCGCCGATGGCCGGACCACCGGGTTACCGGCCGCTCGCTTTCGTTTGTGGGGTTGCCGGAGGAGTGGGAATGAGGGGACGAGTCGTTGCGTTCGTTTTGTACTTGTCGGCTGCGCTGGGCTTCTGCGAGCGCGCCGCGACGGCGGCGGTGACGATTCGGAAGGTTGCGTTTACCGGTCAGACTGCTCCGGGGACGACGGGCGGTGTTACGTTCCAGCAGTTCGGAGTTCCCGTTATCAACGCCAATGGACGCGTCGGATTTTACGCGCAGCTCAGCGGCGGCCTGAACGATGTCGGTCTGTGGCTGGAGAACGCCAGCAGTCTGGCACTGGTGGTTCGCGAAGGTGATGCGGCACTTCCGCCGCCGTCGACTGCGGTGTTTGTATCGCTACCGGGCAGTTCGTCATTGCCCGCAATCGACATTAACAATAACGGCAGTGCCGCGTTTCTCGGAGTCGCTGGCGAGCCGGGCAATCCGACGTCGAATTTCGGTGGCATCTGGAGCACCGAGAACGGTTCGCCGGCGTCTGTGATCAAGAAAGGCGATCCCGCCTCGGGGCTCGCCGGCGTCACCCACGACGCGTTTGGAAGCGTCGTGGTGAACGGCGGCGGAAAGATGATATTCACGTCGGTTCTTAGTAGCTCGGCGGAGAGCATTTGGGCTCGACCGCAGTTTTCGCCGACGAGTAACCTGGTGGCGCGAGGCGGTGATCTTGCGCCTGGTACTACAGAAACGTTTGCCACGTTTGCGGCGGAACTAGCCCAGGTGAATGCGACCGGGCAAACGATTCTGCACGCTGTGTTGAACGACACTAATGGCAGCCAGGGTATCTGGACAGACCGCAGCGGCACACTTTCCTTGCTTGCGCGGACCGGCGAGAACGCGCCCGAGACCAATCCGCCGGCTGAATTCTCCGGTTTCGGCCTGCCTCACCTGAATGGTTCCGGCAAAGCCCTGGTTTCGGCCAGTCTCGATAATCCGCTGGTACTTGCGAACGACTTTGGCGTTTGGCTCGATCGCAACGACGCCACCGGACTGCACCTGATTGCCCGCGTCGGCGCCGCCGTGCCTGGCGCGCCGGGCCTGACGTTTGAGAGCATTTTGTACTCCATGCTGGACGACGCCGGACACGTCACGCTGTTTGCGATCCTGTCGGGCGGCGGCGGTTCCAATCTGCGAGTATGGACGGATCGTTCTGAAACTCCTGGACTGCTTGTCAGTCCGGGCGACCCGGCCCGCGGATTTGCGGCAGGCGTGACGATCGCATCGATCTCCGGGTTTGCGATGAACGGTTCGGGCCGCGCGGCGTTCACGGCGGCGATTTCCGGTCCGGGCATCGACGCGACGAACAATGCCGCCCTGTGGCTGGAAGACTTCACACTTCAATTTCGGCCAGTCCTGAAAAAGGGCGCTTTGATCCAGGTCAGCGCGGGCGACGTTCGAACTATTTCGCAGATCAGCCTGCCGGCGCCGAATCCTAGCGGCGACGGCCGCGGCACGGTTTTGAATGAATCCGGCGAACTCGTTGTGAGCGTTGAATTCACCGACGGATCATCCGGCGTTCTCGTGTGCACGGTCAGCGGCAGCGATGCCGATGGCGACGGCATCGACGACCCGGCCGACAACTGCGCAAACACCGCGAATCCCAATCAGGCGGATAATGACACCGACGGCATCGGCGACTCTTGCGATAATTGCCCGGCGGTCGCCAACGTGGATCAGGGCGACGCGGATGCAGACGGTGTGGGCAATGCGTGCGACAACTGTCCAAGCACGCCAAACGCCGGCCAGGCCAATTCCGACAGTGATGCTCTGGGTGACGCCTGCGACAACTGCAACACCAAGTCCAATCCGGATCAGGCCGATTGCGACGGCGACGGCATCGGGGATGCGTGCGAGGCGGATAACGACTCGGACGGCCGCCCCAACGACTGCGACAATTGCCCAAATGCCGCGAACGCCAATCAGGCCGACGCGGACAGCGACGGCATCGGCGACGCCTGCGACCAAGCAGATCCCGGCCCCGGCCCCGGTCCGGGACCTGGCCCCGGCCCGGGCGACAACCCCAACGACGAACCGCCGCCGGCGAATCCGATGGGCTGCGGCGGCTGCGGCGCAGGGACGGCCAGCATCACAACGATGCTGCTTCCGCTGCTGTTGATCGCGAAAGCCGCGCGGCGTCGAGCCCGGCGGCTGCGCTGACGAGCACATCCAACTTTATCGGGCGAGCGGATACATAGATCATTCGCATCCCGGCTTGCCGCATCGAGCGGACCCAGTACGATTCGGACTTTGTCCAAGCGAACTTGGAAACGAAAGCACATTCTCGGGAGTCAGTCGTGAGCACACTCGCCTGCCCGCATTGCGGCATCCTGAACGACGCCGGCGGATCTTTTTGTGTTTCCTGCGGTCGCGCGTTGCCGGGTGCGCCGGCAGGACCTCGGATTGTCGAGTCTGCCGGTGTCGCGGCGACTCATCTCGGACAGCAATTGCAGTCGGAAGAGCTCGCCAAGCAGTCGCGTAAGGCGTTCGGTGCGCTGCTGTTGGTGGCGATCCTGCAGGTTGTGGTCGGGACGCTGATCATTCTCGCGACGAATTCACCGGCCGTTCGCGAACAGCTCGGGGAAGCCGACGTTACCCTGGTGGCGATCATTGTGTACGCCGTCGGGGCCATCTTTCTGGGACTTGCGTTTTGGGCGCGGCGGAGCCCGTTTCCGGCGGCCATCACGGGATTGGTGATCTTCGTGACGCTCCATCTCCTCGAAGCACTCGCGAATCCTGCTGCGATTTGTCAGGGAGTTATTATCAAGGTAGTCGTCATCGTCGTGCTCGTCCGTGCGATCTCGGCCGGCGCGCGGCACCGCGCACTGATTCGACAGGTGAAGCAGGGAATGTGATTGAGTGCGTCCGGGCGAACGGCGCCAATGCGACGGCGGTTGAAACAGCAACATGGAAGACTCGTCAGGACCCAACCCCGACGGCTCCGATGGCCCCGAACTGCAGCCGCCGATCGGCGAAACGGCGGCGAAGTCAGGGGTTCAATGGCGATTCTGTCCGACATGCGGCGCGCCGTGGGTTCCAGAATCGCTTGCGTGCACTCATTGCCAGGGACTGACGCACTCGAACACGATTGACGCCGCCGTCGTCGTCACTGCGGTTCAGCCGGTCCGCGACGCAATCCTGCTGTACTTCGCGATTCTCATTCCGATACTGCTCGGTGCGTTTCTCGTGATGGCGACCTCCCCGTCGGCTGCCGAGGAAATCAACACGCGGGTTGAGATCGTCATCTCTTGGTTCACGGCGGGGGTGATCGCGCTATGGTCCATTCGGCGCTGGCGGGCCATCGCGCCGTTTCTCTCCAACGTCGCGACGCCACGGTGGTACGTCGCGGCCGTGCTGTTGGCCGGTGCGACGTATCTCCTTGCAACCGTCGCGGTCACCGCCCTGGTTCATGGACTCGGCATAACGGAGTTGGAATACGCGGACCCGATGCTGGAAGCGGGTTACGGCTGGGGCGCCGTCATTCTCAACGTGTGCATCGAACCGGCCATCTTCGAGGAAATTGCCTTTCGCGGGATCATCCTGGCGGGGTTACAGCGAGTTCTGTCCAACCGCGATGCAGCGCTGGTCTCGTCGCTCATGTTCATGGTCCTGCACCTGGCCGTGCCCAGCTTTCCGCATCTGTTCCTCATCGGCCTCGCTCTGTGCTACCTGCGGATTCGCTCTCGATCGCTCTACCCCGGAATGCTCATGCACTTCCTGCACAACTTCCTCATTGTCATATCCGAGTTGCGGTAAACTTGCGGCGCAATGATTCTCGAACATACGTTTGTTACGACTTTTGACGACGCGAAGGTGATTCAGCAGATCGACGCGATCTTCGTCGCGATGCGATTCATGCGCGAGCCGGGCGAGCCGCTTCACCGGCAGTATCACAACGGGCGGTCGAATCCCCGCACGGCCAGGAAGATTTCAGATCTGCCGATTCGGGTGTGGGTCAACTGCGATCGCGGCCGGATCTCGCTCGCGGCGTCGATCGAGGAATCGCCGAGATATCGAAAGCAGAGAAACCTCCTGCGCGACGAACTGTTCGCGATCGCGGATGCCTGTGAGCGACTGTTGAAGGACGCCGAACCACCCGATTCGGCCCTGGCTCGCTGGAGTGAGCTGGATCGGCGTTTCGAGCAACTCGATCGGCAGAGGAAGCGCCGCGAGCGAATGCTCCTGATCGGCATACTGGCGTTTGTGTTCATCGTGATTGCCGGGCTGGTCATCCTGGCCCGGATGGAATGAAACCAAGTCAGCGCACGTTGAAATACCGCGCCTCGGGGTGGTGCACGACCATCGCGCTCGTGCTCTGCTCCGGGTCGAGCTGGAACTCGTCGCTGAGCGCGACGTTGATGCGACCCGGTTCAAGCAACGGCCAGAGCTTGGCCTGGTCTTCGAGGTTCGGACAGGCCGGATAGCCGAAGCTGTAGCGGCTGCCCTGGTAGCCCTGCTGGAACAGCTTTTTCACGTCGCGGGCGTCGTCGCCCGCGATGCCGAGCTCCATCCGCACCTGCTTGTGCAAGTACTCCGCGAGGGCTTCGGCCGACTCGACCGACAGGCCGTGCAGGTGCAGGTAGTCCTGGTAGCGGTTGGCCTTGAACCATTCCTGCGCGACTTCGGTGGCCTTGCGGCCGACGGTCACGATCGAGAACGCGACCACATCGCGCTGGCCGGACTCGATCGGCCGGAAGAAATCGGGCAGGCACCAGAACGGCTCTTTTCGCTGCCGCGGGAAGGTAAACCGCTGAATTTCCCGGCCGGCGGGGGCGCCGGCCGCTACCGGGTCGAAGATGATCAGGTCGTCGCCGTCGCTGTTGCACGGCCAATAGCCATAAACCGCCTGCGGGTTGAGGATCTTCTCCTTGATGCAGGTCTGCGCCAGCTCGGCCAGGATCGGCCGCACCTCGGCGTCGACGTAGCGGTCGTACTGCTCCTGCGGACGGCCGGACTTCTTGTACTGCCACTGCACCTGGAAGAGCATCACCTCGTTCAGATAGGGCATGACGGCCTTGAGCGGGACGTGCTCGATTACGCGGCTGCCCCAGAAGGGCGGCCTGGGGATCGGGACATCGGTGCGAACCGCTGATCGCTTCGGGAGGACAGCGGTCGCAGTTGCGGCGGTTGCCTTCGGCGCGGCGGCGATCGGCGGTCGCTGCCGGAAGTCGGCGCCGATGCTCTCGCCGGCCATGAGTTTGTCCATCAGGTGCAGGCCTTCGAAGGCGTCCTTGGCGTAGGCGACCGGCCCCTTATAGATGCCGCGCAGGTCGTGCTCGACGTAGTTCCGCGTCAGGGCCGCGCCGCCCAGGATGATCGACGGGCCGAGCGACCGCTCGTTGAGAATCTCCAGATTCTCCTTCATGACGAGGGTGCTCTTGACCAGCAGACCGGACATGCCGATCGCGTCGGCCTTCTGCTTCTCGAACTCGTCGATGATGGCGTTGATCGGCTGCTTGATGCCGAGATTGAACACCTTGTAGCCGTTGTTGGTCAGGATGATGTCGACGAGGTTTTTGCCGATGTCGTGCACGTCGCCCTTGACGGTCGCGAGGACGACCTTGCCCTTGCTGACGCCCTCGACCTTTTCCATGTAGGGTTCGAGGTGAGCGACAGCCGCCTTCATCGTCTCGGCGCTCTTGAGGACGAATGGCAACTGCATCTTGCCCGCGCCGAACAGATCGCCGACGACCTTCATGCCTTCGAGCAGGATGTCGTTGATGATGTCGAGCGGTCGCAGACCCTTCTCGACGCGGGCCTCTTCGAGGTCCTTCTCCAGACCGACGCGGTTCCCGTCGACAATCCGCTTCTTCAGCCGCTCGTCCACGGGCAGAGCGACGGCCGACGTCTCTTCCTTTGCGGCCGACTCGGCAAACATGGTGCTCAGCACGAGCAGCGGGTCGTAGCTGCTGCCCTGTTGCTTCGCAGCGCTGCTTGTGCCGGCCGTGCCGCGGCGGTCGTAGATCAGGTCTTCGGCGACGAGGCGGGCCTCATCGTCGATCTGGTGCATCGGTACGATGCCGCTGGCGTGGACGATCGCGGCCGTCAGTCCGCGCTGCCGAGCGTGGTGCAGGTAGACGCTGTTCAGCACCTTCCGCCCTTCGGGCTGCAATCCGAAGCTGATGTTGGAGAGGCCGAGGATCGTCTGGCACTCGGGCATCTCGCGCATGACGGCCTCGATGCCGTCGAGGGTTTCCAGCCCAAGCCGCCGGTCGGCCTCGTTGCCGGTCGTGATCGGAAACGTGAGGCAGTCAAACAGGATGTCGGACGACTTCAGCCCGTGCGTCTTCGTGGCAAGATCGTGAATCCGCTTTGCGATGGAGAGCTTGCGATCCGCGGTCTTGCCCATCGCTTCCACCGGGTCCTCGTCGATCGTCAGGGCGACGACGGCCGCGCCGTATTTTCGCGCAAGCCCGCAGACCTTGGCGAGTTTTTCCTCGCCGTCTTCGAGGTTCATGCTGTTAATGATGCACTTGCCGCCGCAGAGCGAGAGCCCGGCATCGAGGACATCGAGCTGCGTGCTATCGAGCATGAGCGGCAGCTTCACCTCGGTCGCAAACCGCTTGACGACGGCCGTCATGTCCGGCGCGCCCTCGCGGCCGACGTAGTCGACGCAGACGTCAAGCACGTGCGAGCCCTCGTTTTGCTGCTCCAGGGCGGTGTGAACGATTTCGTCGAGGTTTTGCTCGATCAGCAGTCGCTTGAACTTGCGGCTGCCGTTCGTGTTGCAGCGCTCGCCGACGATCAGAAAGCTGTTGTCCTGCCGCAGTTCGACCGACTGGTAAAGACTCGAACAGGCGGCGACGGTTCGCGGCTCGCGCTTCTTCGGCGGGCGCGTGCCGATCGCATCGACGACGGCCGCGAGATGCTCGGGCGTCGTACCGCAGCAGCCGCCGACGAGATTGACGCCGTCGACCTCGACGAACTCCTTCATCCACTTGGCCATTTCGGCGGGTGTCAGGACGTAGTGCGGCTTACCGCCGACGAGCTGCGGCAGGCCGGCATTGGGCACGACGCTGATGTATCGCGACGAGTTGCCGCAGAGGTATCGGATGTTTTCGCTCATCTCCTGCGGGCCGGTCGCGCAGTTCAGGCCGATGACGTGGACCTGCGGGAATGCCTCCAGCGCAGTGAGGGCCGCCGCGATGTCGGAGCCGAGCAGCATCGTTCCGGTGGTTTCGATCGTCACCTGGCAGATGATGGGCACCTGCCGGTTCTTTTCGCGCATGGCGATCGTCGCGCCGCTGATGGCCGACTTGGTCTGGAGCAGGTCCTGGCTGGTTTCGATGATGACGGCGTCGATGCCGCCGTCGAGCAAGCCGCGCACCTGCTCCGCGTAGCTGTCTTCAAGGACCGCGAAGGTCGTATGGCCGAGCGACGGGAGCTTGGTCCCGGGGCCGAGCGAGCCGAGCACGAAGCGCGGCTTGGCGGCCGTGGCAAATTTCGAGCATGCCCGCCGGGCGATCTCGGCCGCCTTTTTGTTGAGTTCATAGGTCCGCTCGACCATGTCGAACTCGGCGAAGACGACCTTGTTGGCGCCGAACGTGTTGGTTTCGACCGCGTCGCAGCCGACCTTCAGGAAGTCGGCGTGAATATCCTCAATCACGTCGCCGCGGCTCAGGAGCAGCGCCTCGGGGCAGTTCTCGTGGCCGTGGAAGTCGCGATCGACGGAGAGTTCGCGCGAGTAGACGCTCGTGCCCATCGCACCATCGATGATGATGACCCGCTGTGCCAATGCCTTCAGGAATGGAGAATCAAGTTCGTTCATGCTTTTCCAACAGTGTCGAAACGTCGTAGTTTAGCACGGTTTTGGCCGTTCCCCAATGCGGGCTATTGGGGGCGGGCCACGACGCAGATATCGTCCGATTGGCGGGTCCAGGTTGCATAGTGCGTGACGAGTCCGACAAGCCAGCGGTTCGCGGCGAGGCATCGCCAGGACCTGCGCCCGGTCGCGAGCGCCATGATGCGGACGTTGCGGCGTGCCAGGTTCGGGCGGCGGCGGTGGACGACGCGAATCGCGTTCCAGCCGGTTGAATTCAGCAGGCGCGTGAGGGTGTCGGGCGCGTAGTGGC
Organism: uncultured Planctomycetaceae bacterium; assembly: GCA_964549445.1. GTDB lineage: Bacteria > Planctomycetota > Phycisphaerae > UBA1845 > UTPLA1 > SpSt-539. The sequence continues at coordinate 39,833 of CAZJVS010000015.1, read as the reverse complement.
AGCGCTGCCGCGGCAAGTCGTAGCCGAGCCATTGCGGACCGCACCGGCGTGCCATGAGTCCGGCGGAATTGAACGCGTTGGCGATGAGCATCGTTTCGGGCGTCGCCACGGCGCGAAGCGCTGCAAACGTCTTGCGGGGCTCGGGCAGGTTTGGCAGCGAGCCGCGGAGCGTGATCAGCTCGAATCGCCGATCGCCCAGATCGACGCCGGGAATCGTTCCGGCGATCGCTTCCACGCCGAGCGATCGGCACGACGCGATCGCGCGATCGACGGGGTCGATGCCGAGACCGTGCCAGCCGGCGGCCTGCATTCGGGCGAGGTAGCTGCCGCCGCCGCAACCGAGGTCGAGGAGCCGTCGTCCGCCGAACGGCGCGACGCGATCCCACGGGTCGCGGCCGCGGCGAACGCGGGCCGGGCGGTCGGCTGCATCGTGGGCGGCGTACGAATCGTCAAAGAATCGGCCGACGGCGTCGGGGCCAACATACGGATTGCAGTAGATCAACCCGCACGAGCGGCAGCCCACAACCGGAAACGAGCCGGCGAATCCGAAGTTGTGATCGCGTCCGACGAACAGCGCCGCCGGGTCGTCCGCGTCACACAGCGGACAGGCCGATCGGATCATCTCGAACGGTGCGACCGAAAGTGGCGGGGCGAGTCCACGTGCGACGGACGCTAACAGCGAATCGGAGAGGGATGCGATGGGCACGGTCACGGGCTCGGCGGCCGGACAAGTCAGGCGAACGCCGCGATGTTACACGGCCGCGGACCGCGGTGGCGAATATTGGGAACCGTGCTAGCCGATTCGTGCGCTGCTGACCCGGTCGAGCAGTTCAAGCAGACGGGCCGAGCAGTCGCTGCGATCGCCCTCCAGCTCGACCAGACGCCGATTGTCACGCGACGCGACCTCGAACGCTTCGTGTGATTCAATCGCGTCGGATAGGGCGTTGGCCAGGTGCGACGAATCGCCGACCTCGAAGAGTCGGCCCGTTTCGCCGTCGCGGATCCAGGCCTGATTAGCGCGGATGTTCGAAACGATCGGGTAGAGACCGATCGCGAGCGCCTCGAGAAGGGACGTGCTGGTGCCGTCGCTGCTCGAAGCCGAGACGTAGAAGTTCGCGCCGCGGAGCAATGACGGCAGCTCGTCGGGCGGACGTTGGCCCACGAAGGTGATCAGGTCATCCACTCCGAGGTCGCGTGCCTGTGCCCGCCGGGCTTCCAGCAGCGTTCCGCCGCCGACAAAGGTGCAGCGGACCGGGCGGCCCGTGTTTCGGAGCTGGGCCAGGGCCTCGACGATAACGTGATTCTGATAGACCGGTTCGTGCCGGCGGGTGCAGATCACGTGCGGCAGTTCGCCGGCGCGAGGAACGCGGACGCCCCAGGCGAAGTCCTGCAAGTCGACCCCCAGCGGAAAGCGGTGGATGCGCTCGCGTTCGATTCCCAGACTGAGGATCGCCTCCTCGATTTCGGCGGACACGGCGTGAACAGCATCCGCCCGCTGCGTGACGAATTTCAGCACGCGGTGACGAAGTAGCGAGGGCTTGCCCGGTTCGCCGGTCCGGGTCTGTCGGAGAATGCAGCCGCCGCGGGCCGAGACGACGAGCGGTCCGTTCCATGCCAGCGCTGCCGTCAGTCCGTTCGAGATGGCGTAGCACGCGAGCACGATGTCCGGTTCGAAGTCCTGAAGGATTCGCCGGGCGCGCGGAACGCGCGTGATGAAGAGCTCCTTGTTCTTCTCGGCATCGAAGGGTTCGACGCCGATGAACGCGGTCGTGACGCCGGGGACGAGATCGGGGTGAAATGAGATGACCTGCACGTCGCGTCCGGCCGACTGGAAGTATCGTGCGTAGGGTGCGGTCCAAGGCGCATTGGTGTGTGCGACGAGCGCAATCCGCTGCGCCGCGTGGCGACCGCGCTGCCCCGTCGATCGGCGCGACCCGGACGTGGCGGACAGGGTTGAAGTCGCATCGAGCGACATGCGCGGCATCGCCGGGCCGCCGGCCAGCGACGGAGCTTGCCCTCCGAAGGACGGATAACCGCGCGCGTCCATGCCGGAGAGTCCGGAAATCCAGATGCGCCGCATCGAGGTCGTCGACAGCAGCACGATGAACCAGCCGGCCGCCAGAGTCAGTCCGCGATTATTCAGCGTCACCCAGAGGGGAAGATCGTTGGGAGGTGAGAGGAACACGTCCAGAATCGTGAGGATCGTCGTCAGCATGGCGAGAATCAGTATTCGCCGCGGCGAACGGAAACCCGCGGCGACCATCAGAAGCGGCAGGTAGCAGATCGCCATCGTTGCGCCCCGCGGGACGCGAATGTCGATTAGAAAGATCAGAGCGGCAAGGAAAATCAGGACCGGAAATATCCGGTGCGCGCTTCGGTCGTTCATTTGACGTACGCCCATCTTCATAACCCGAACGGCCCCCATTTGGTCTGTCGCCGTAACGGCGCGAGCGGCGAAGTTATCCTAAGATGAGAAACGGACAAACGGAACGCATACTTGGCAGATTTCGCGCAAATTGAGCGAGAATCCAACCGATCCTTCGCGGTGCGTCCGGAAAGCACGGCGTGTCTCCGTTCACAGTTCGTCCGATCATGGTGTGCAAGGATGCACGGAAATCGTACATCTAAGGTCCTACAAGGTAGGGTGGAGCGATCTCGGCCGTAATTGGATCGCAGGCAGTCGCATCCAAGTTGCGACGGAGCAACAATGACACGAAACACGTTAGCGTCGATTGCCAGCGCGTCGCTGGCCATGTTGTTTGCCGCTGGCTGTACGAAGAGCGAGTCGGGCCCGGCTGCCACCGTTCCCGCCGTTGCCCAGGCGGCACGAACGGAGACAACCGAGATGGACGCAAGTCGCCCGAAGGACGACGACGACCTGAAGCAGAAGCTCACGCCCGAGCAATACTACGTTTGCATTCAGAAGGGCACCGAGCGGCCCTTCGCCAACAAGTATTGGAACAATCACGCCGACGGTATGTATAAGTGCGTGGTTTGCGGGCAGGAACTGTTCGTGTCGGACACGAAGTTCGACTCCGGCTCGGGCTGGCCGAGCTTTTACAAGCCGGCGAAGGACAGCGCAGTCGCCGAAGAGCACGACCGATCGCACGGCATGGTTCGCACCGAAGTGACGTGCAGCAAGTGCGGGGCGCACCTCGGCCACGTCTTTGACGACGGCCCGCAGCCGACCGGGTTGCGATACTGCATCAATTCCGCGTCGCTCGACTTCAAGGAAGGCAAGGGCGGCGGTGCCGCGTCCGGCGGGGCGACTACGAAATAAACTCGATCTCGCCCGATTCGGGCGTCAGGCCGGCTGCATGCGCCCTTGAGAGCAGCTCGCGCACGGCTGTTCGGCCGCGCTCGCCGTAGTCGAGCGTCCATTTGTTCACGTACATGCCGACGAACTTGTCGGTTAGCGGTTTGTCGAGATCGCGTCCGAAGGCGAGCGAGTAGTCGATCGCCTCGCGGCGGTGTTCGAGACCGTATTCGACCGATTGGCGCAGCAGCCGTGTCACTTCGCGCATGGCCGTTTCGCCGAGGTCCCGGCGAATGACGTTGCCGCCGAGCGGCAGCGGCAGTCCGGTGTCCTTCAGCCACCACGCACCAAGGTCGACGACCAGATGCAGCCCCTGCGTTTGGTAGGTGAGCTGTCCTTCGTGAATGATGAGCCCCGCCTCGACCTCGCCGCTTGCGACGGCGTGGAGGATCGCGTCGAACGGCATGACGCGATGCGAGAACGCGCCCTTGCCGAGGCACAGTTGCAAGGCGAGGAACGCGGTCGTCAGCTCGCCGGGGACGGCGATGGTCCGGCCATACAGTTGCGACAATTCCATCGGTCGGCGCGTGACGACCATCGGGCCGTAGCCGTCACCCATGCTGCAGCCGCAGTTCATCAACGCATAGCGCCGGCGGACAAACGGGTAGGCGTGGATGCTGATGGCCGAGAGTTCGAGTTCGCCGTGTTCGGCGCGGCGGTTGAGCGACTCGATGTCAGCCATCTCGTGCACGAAGCGGTAGGGGCCCGTGTCGATTTTTTCCTTCGCAAGCGCGTAGAACATGAACGCATCGTCGGGATCGGGCGAATGGCCGCAGCGAATCAAAATCGACTTGTCATTCATCAGCATCTTTCCTTCGCGGGCGTCATTATAGCGGCTTGTGCCGGTTCGCTTGCGAGGCGCGGAAACGAGCGATATGGTCCGGTTGGAAGGGACGTGCGATGCGGGTATTGCTCGACGAACGCGGTGTTCGGGCCGCGATCGATCACATCGCCGACGAGATTTCGTCCGCCGCGAACAACGGCGTCCCCATCGCGTTGATCGGCGTCCGATCGCGTGGCGACATTCTTGCTCGCCGCCTTGCCGAGGAACTGAAGTCGCGCGGACTGCCGCCGATCGAACTTGGCACGCTCGACATCACGCTTTATCGCGATGACCTGGCGGAGATCGGGCCGTCGGCCGTCGTCCGCACGACCGACATCCCTTTCGATGTGGCCGGTCGCTGCATTTTCCTCATCGACGACGTCATCTACACCGGGCGCAGCGTCCGCGCCGCCCTCGATGCGATCATGGACCTCGGGAGGCCGAAGGCGATTCGCCTGGTGGTGCTCGTCGATCGCGGCGGGCGGGAGCTGCCGATTCAGCCGGACGTCGTCGGCATTCAGACGGAGCGACCGCACGAGCACGTGCGGGTGTTGCTCCGCGAGGCCGATGCCGCCGACCGCGTGGAGGTGGGGACATGAGTACCGGCCAGACCGCCGCAGATCCGCCGCGGACCGCGATTCCGGCCGAGCCGCCGCCGACGGCCGTATGGCCGCATCGCCACCTGCTGACGCTGGAAGAGCTTTCGCGCGACGAGATCACCCACATTCTCGACACAGCCGAGGCGTTTCGAGATGTCTCGACCCGCAGCGTGAAGAAAGTTCCGGCCCTGCGCGGTCGCGTCGTCGTGAATCTCTTTTTTGAGGATTCGACGCGGACCAAGACCAGCTTCACGCTCGCGGCCCAGCGGCTGTCGGCCGACATCGTCGACTTTTCCTCGAAGGGCTCCTCCGTCAGCAAGGGTGAGAATCTCCGCGACACGCTTCGCAACATCGAGGCGATGGGCGTCGATCTGCTCGTGATTCGACACGAGGCCTCCGGGGCCGCGGCGCTGGCCGCGCGGTGTGTGAAGTGTTGCGTGATTAACGCAGGCGACGGGCGGCACGAGCACCCGACGCAGGGCCTTCTCGACATCTTCACGATTCGCCAGGCAAAGGGACGCATCGAGGGGCTGAAGGTCGCGATCGTCGGCGACGTGGCGAACTCGCGCGTGGCCCGCTCGGGGCTGCACGGGCTTCGCAAGCTCGGCGCCGAGGTCGTCATGGTCGGCCCGACGACGCTGGTCCCGCGGGTGTTTGAACAGCTCGGCGCCCGCGTCTGCCACGACCTTGACTCAGTCATCGGCGAGGTCGACGTCATCAGCATGTTGCGTGTGCAGAAGGAGCGCATCGCGTCAAACGTCTTTCCGAGCTTGCAGGAGTATTCGCGGCTGTTCGGTCTCTCGACTCAGCGAATGCGACGTGCCCGACCGGACGTGCTCGTCCTCCATCCGGGGCCGATCAATCGCGGCGTGGAGATCCAGGCCGACGTGGCCGACGGCCCCAACAGTGCGATTCTGCAACAGGTGACGAACGGGCTGGCGGTGCGGATGGCGGTATTGTTCCTCTGTAACCAGGCGGCGGCGGGCTGATCGAATGAAGAACGGCGAATCGATCCTGATCCGCAGCGGCCGAGTGATCGATCCGGTTTCGTCGCATGACGCAACGGCCGATGTGCTCATTGCCGAGGGGCGCGTTCGTCGAATTGGCAAGGTTACCGACTCCGCGGATCGGACGGTCGACGCCGCCGGACTCATCGTCTGCCCCGGCCTGATCGACATGCACGTTCACCTGCGCGAGCCGGGCAACGAGGACGAAGAGACCATCGCCACCGGAACGGCCGCGGCTGTCTCGGGCGGCTTTACAACCGTGGCCTGCATGCCCAATACCAATCCTCCGCTCGACAACGAAGCGGCGATCGAGTTTGTCTTTCGCCAGGCCGCTCGTTCGGCACACTGCAACGTGCTGCCGATCGGCGCGCTGACCAAGGCCCGGGCCGGCAAAGAACTGGCCGAGATCGGCCAGATGGTGCGGGCCGGGGCCGCGGCCTTCAGCGACGATGGCAGCGGCGTCGCGAACTCGGCCGTCATGCTTCGCGCGATGCAGTACGTCGGTATGTTCGGCAAGCCGGTCATCCAGCACTGCGAAGATCCCGATCTCGCGGCCGGCGGCTGCATGCACCAGGGGCTCACGTCGTCGCGCCTGGGCTTGCCCGGGATTCCGGCCGTGGCCGAAGAGGCGATGATCCAGCGCGACGTGCTCCTGGCGTCGATCACCGGCGCGCACTACCACGTTGCGCATATCTCGACCGCGCGATCGGTTGAGATGGTGCGCGAGGCCAAGCGCCGTGGGGTCCGCGTCAGCAGCGAAGTAACGCCGCATCACCTTCTGCTCTCGGAGGAGAGCTGCGCGTCGTATGACACTCATTTCAAGGTGAATCCTCCGCTCCGAACGCAGGCCGACGTCGCCGCTTGTGTCGCCGGGATCGGCGACGGCACGATCGATTGCCTTGTCACCGATCACGCACCACACGGCGCCGAGGAGAAGGAGCTGGAGTTTCAGAACGCGCCATTCGGCATGGTCGGCCTTGAGACGGCCGTACCGTTGACGATCCGCGCGTTGATCGAACCGGGCATCATTGACTGGCCGCGCTGGGTGGCCTGCTGGACGTCGCAACCGGCGCGAATTCTGGGCATCGACCGCGGCACGCTGGGCGTCGGCGCGGTCGCCGACGTGACGTTGATCAATCCCGACATTGAATGGCGGATTCAGCCGGCGCGGTTCGCGTCGCGGAGTCGCAACACTCCATTTGTCGACTGGCAAGTTCGTGGCCGCGCCGCCTGGACGATCGTGGGCGGCCGGGTGCGATATTCAGCGGATGATGGCGTTAGGTCACACTCGAACGAAGCTTAGCAGAGCGTCGAGTTCGCACCCTTTTTCACGAACCTGTCGCTTTTTTGCATTTGCAAACGGCGACGTTCGCAGCGTTGCGCGAGCCGTTCCTTTTTCTCTTGATCCCCCGATAATCCAGCTTAAACTAAGTCTTCGACCGCGTTGCCAGGAATGCGCGTTATCATTGACGGTTATAACTTGCTTCACGCGGCCCGGTCGAGCCATTGGGGGGATGAGAGCATCGGTCGCTCTCACCTGTGTCGAGTGCTGGGCGCGTGGGCAAGCGATAACGGTCATCGCGTTACGATCCTTTTTGACGGGAGCGTGCGCAACGCGGCGCTCGCCGAACAGCTCGGCGATCCGCGGATCGAGGTCTTGCAGAGCGGAGGTCAGATCGCAGACGAACAAATCGCGGAGTTGCTGCGTCAGTATTCCGGTGCGCGGGATAGTCTCGTCGTCAGCAGCGATCACGAAGTTCAGCGATCGGCCCGTCAGCGAAACGCGAGTTTTGTGGATTCGGACGTCTTCTTCGAGCGAGTCCACACCGAACTGAGGTCGGCCCGGCGGCGATCCGCCGAGCCAGAGGAAAAAGGTGAAGGAGTAGCGGAGGAGACTCGCAACGACTGGTTGATCGAATTCGGTTTCGACCCCGGTCATGGCGAGGCGTTTGAACATCCTTAGGACGCACACTTGGAGAACATCGCCATGTCCGCAACTCGAAACGCAACGGCCCGCACCAATCCATTCACCCCGACCGAAGCCGCCGACATCATCGCGACAATGCCGCTGACACGCGGCGCCCTCGACGAACGCCGCGATACGTCGCGCTGGCCGGCCCGGTGCGACGTCTGGCTGCTCGATCTCGAGGGTATGACCGTTTTGCGCTGCCAGACCGACAACGTCTCGTCCGGCGGATTGCATTGCACGCTGCCGATTGGCTACGGCCTGGCGGTTGGACAACGCTACGAATTGCGAATCCGCCGCTCTCCCGATGAGAGCCCGACGGCCCGCTCGTCCTGGACGGGCTGCTACGGAACGATCATTCGCACGCGGCTGATCTCCGAGGGCGGGGTTGACCGCCTCGCGGTGGCCTTGCGTTTCGACTCGGCACAGATCTTCGACGAGCCGTTGAAGACCGTCGGCCACGCCTGAGCCGCACCGGCTTTTTGCGCAATACAAGAGGCCCGGTCACCCGCACGTGACCGGGCCTCGTTCTTTTTCATCGAGTCAGACGCACGACGCGCCTGCCGCGATCAACGCAAGATTAGCCAAGGCCAATCGCAGACAGGAGCGATGCAACTGTCGACGCGACCTGTCCGACAATGCCGGAAAGGGCGTCGCCGACGACGGGAACCTGCCCCAGGATGTCGCCCAGCGTCGAAAAGAACGTGCTGACAAGTGAACCAATATCGAACATGACCTACTCCTTGCAAATAGCAGCGAGGACACAACAGATGCTTGTACAAAGCACCCGGTTGTAGGTTAGGGCAATCGCCGTGCCAGAGAAAATTCGGTCAATAACCGGCTTCCGTCCCCATTTTTACGCAGTTTTCCGCAATTCGTACGATTATTCCGATAACTATTGGGGAAAATTACTCAGAATTACCCAGTTCGGCCGTGGCACGGATTCGGCTATCATGCCGTCCCCGACGGAATTTGAGGGCGATATCGGCCGATGACCCATCCAATGAAGCGACTGCCCTCCCTCTCCATCTTCATGCCCTGTTACAACGAGGAGGCCAACGTTGAGCGAGTCACCAAGGCCGCCCTCGACGCCGGCCTGCGGGTTACTGACGACCTCGAAGTGATCGTCGTCAACGACGGCAGCCGCGATCGAACCGGGGAAATCGCCGATCGCCTCGCCGCCGCCGACCCGCGCGTCCGGGCGGTCCACAACATCCCCAACCAGGGTTACGGCGGCGCGGTCGTGCGCGGCCTCAGCGAGGCGCGCAAGGAATGGATCTTCTTCACCGACGGCGACGGCCAGTTCGACATGAACGAGATACCGCTGCTCGTCGGGTTGCTTGACCGCTGCGATTTTGCCGTCGGCTACCGGCTCAAGCGGGCCGACCCGTGGATTCGCAAGCTCAATGCGTGGGCGTGGTGCACGCTTGTCCGGGCCCTTTTTGGTCTGAAGGTTCGCGACATCGACTGCGCGTTCAAGCTCCTGCCGCGGAAACTGATGCAGCAGATCAAGCTCGAAAGCCGCGGCGCATTGATCAGCACCGAATTGCTCGCCCGCGCCGCGCGGGCGGGCTATCGCATCGAGGAGGTCGGCGTCCACCACTATCCGCGAACGGCCGGCACGCAGACCGGCGCCAAGTTCGGTGTGATCCTGCGTGCGTTCCGCGAGTTGTTCAAACTGGCCGGCAAGATCAAGCGCGGCGAGTAGCCGCATCGAGGACGCCCGTGACTCAGCCGCCCATCGGCATCAACGTCATTCGCGCCGAGCGCGTCGTCGAGATTACCTGGGCGCCCGATCACGTCGGACGCTATCCGATCCACTTGCTTCGCTGCGCGTGCAACTGCGCCGGCTGCGTCGACGAATTCTCCGGCCGGCGGACGCTCGACGTTTCGCGCGTGCCGGCCGATATCTCGATCACCGGCGCGGCCGCGGTTGGAAACTACGCCGTACGATTCACCTTCAGCGACGGCCACGAGACGGGTATCTACACATTCGAAAATCTCTCCCGCTTGTGTCCGTGCGCTAAGTGCCGCGAGGCATGAGATTTGCGGACGGCCGGTTCCGCTTGAACCGCGACTCGGCTTTCTAGTATGCTCCGTCTAGTCTCCTCGCATTCGGGTTTCGGGCAGCCTCGCCAACGTGACTTTCGGCGCACGCGGACGCCGGAGCCTCGCACAAAAAAGCCATGACGTCCCCTGCTCGCCGGGGCGGAGGTCCAGCTCACATGATCGCTACGCGCGCCCTTTCGCGTCGCGGATTTCTCACGGCCATCGGCGCCGGGGCTTCGGCGGTAACGATCGGCGCCTGCAACATTCCGCCCCCGGGGGTCGATCCGCCGATCCTGCCGCCGCCGGTATTGCCCGACGACCTGCTGCTGCGTCTGCTTAACCGGGCGACGATTGGTCCGACGGCGGCCGAGGTGAACGCGGCCGTGGAGATGGGCTACGACGCGTGGCTCGAACAGCAGCTTAACCCCGACTCGATCGACGACGCCGACGCACAGAATCGTGTCGGGCGGCTCGGCACGCTCACCGCCGCGCCCGATGTGCTGTTCATCTTTCCCGAAGACCTCGTGCGGAATGAGCTGATCGCCGCGACGTTTACGCGCGCGGTCCACAGCCGCCGTCAGCTTCACGAGCGAATGGTCGAGTTCTGGACGGACCATTTCAACATCTTTCACTACAAAGACGCCACGCCGTGGCTCAAAACGATCGACGACCGCGATGTCATTCGCCGTCACGCCCTCGGGAACTTTCGCGAGTTGCTGCAGGCGTCGGGCAAGAGTCCGGCCATGCTGGTCTATCTCGACAACGTGCAGAATGTCGCGGGCGGCCCCAATGAGAACTATCCGCGCGAGCTGCTGGAACTTCACACGCTCGGCGTCGCGGGCGGTTACACGCAAACCGATGTCGAGAACGTCGCTCGTGCGCTGACGGGCTGGAGCGTGCGGCCGAACTTTCCCGGCCGTGGGACGTTCATTTTCAACGCCGGCGCACACGACAACGGTGCGAAACAGATCATGGGGTTGAGCCTGCCGGCCGGTGGGGGCATCTCCGACGGCGAGCAGTTGCTCGACTATCTCGCGCGGCATCCGAGCACGGCGAAGTTCATCGCTCGAAAACTCGTTCGCCATTTCATCGCCCCGAGTGCACCGGCCGATCTCGTGCAGACGGTCGCGGCGGCTTTCTCGTCATCCGACGGCGACATTCGCACGACACTGCGGGCGCTGTTCTCGCGCGAGTCACTTGCGCGGGCCGAGCCGACGTTCAAGCGGCCGTTCCACCTGCTGGCGGACGTGACGCGACGCAGCGGATCGGAGGTTCGCGTCGAAAGCGGCCTCGAACTGATCATCGCGGCCATGGGCCACCTGCCGTTCGCGTGGCCGGCCCCGAACGGCTACCCGGATGCGGCGGCCTACTGGTCGCCGGGCATGCTCCACCGCTGGAACTATGCCATGTACATGGCGAGCAACTCGATCCGCACGACGCCGGTCAATCCGCGCGAAATCGCATTGGCGAACAATGCTACAACGACCGAGCAAGTGCTGGCACTGTGGAGCCAGATGTTCTTCGGCAACGCGATGCCGGCCGACGAACGCGACGCGATTGCCGCGTACGTCAATGCCGACCCCGGTGACGAAGTGCGCCGTTATCTCGAATCATTCGCCCTCGCGATCTCCTCGCCGTCGTTTCAGTGGTGCTGACGGAGTATTTACGATGAACTCGACATCCGAAACCGCGGCCTGCGGCTGCTCCGAGTATCGCGAGCTGGAACGGCGGGCGTTTCTTGAGACGGCCTGGCGGATGGGCGCGGCGGCGCTCATCTCCGCGCCTGCGTGGCTGCCGCGCATGGCGTTCGCCGCCGATTCATCATCGGCCCGCGACCTGATCGTCTGCGTGTTTCTGCGCGGCGGCGCCGACGGCCTGACGTTGTGCGTTCCGCACGGCGACGCCGACTACTACGCGGCGCGGCCGAACATCGCCGTTGCTCGGCCGGACGCGGCCGCCGATCCCAGTACGATTGACCTCAACGGCTTCTTCGGCCTGCCCCCGGGGCTTGCGGCGCTCAAGCCGATCTACGACGCCGGGCAACTGGCGATCGTCCATGCGACCGGCCTGACGGATTCAACGCGATCGCACTTCGACGCACAGGATCGCATGGAAGCCGGCTCGCCGGGTGCCGCGACGTCATTCGCGGGCTGGCTCGCCCGGCATCTGCTGGCGGTCCAGGCCCCGCAGGACATTCGCTTGCGAGCCATGGCGGCCGGCGTGGCGCTGCCGCGATCGCTCGGCGGCGCGCCGCAGGCCATCGCCGTGCCGGATATCGAGTCGTACGGACTCGTCGGCCGGCCGCAATCGACCGACGCTCGCGAGGCGTTCCTGGCGAGTCACTACGCCGTTTCACCGGAGCCGGCAAGGACGGCTGCGTCGAACGTCCTCGCGACGATCGACCTGATCGAGCAGCTAAACTCGTCCGGCTATTCGCCCGAAGGCGGCGCGGTCTATCCCGGCAGTCCGTGGGGCAAGGGACTCCGCACGATTGCCCAGATTGCGAAGGCCGACGTCGGGCTCGAAGTCGCGACAGTCGATCTCGGCGGCTGGGACACCCATGCCCAGCAAGGATCGGCCGGTGGCCAGATGCACAACCTCATGTCCACCTTCGCCGACGGGTTGTCGGCGTTCAACACCGACATGGGCGCGCGGATGAACACGACGACGCTGGTTGTCATGTCCGAGTTCGGCCGCCGCGTCGGCGAAAACTTCAGCCGCGGCACGGACCACGGCCACGGGAACACCATCTTCGTCATGGGCGGCCACGTGGCGGGCGGACAGGTGATTGCGAACTGGCCGGGTTTGCACACCGATCAGCTCGACGACCATCGCGACCTGGCGATCACGATCGACTATCGCGATGTACTGTCGGAGGTTCTGGTTCGCCGGGCCGGCAACTCCGACATCTCGTCCGTCTTCGCCGGCTACTCGCCGACGTTCCGCGGCGTAACTCAATGAACCGGTTCCGAAGTAAGGCGGGGCGAGCAATTACGGCTCGGTCTGGGGCCGCTTTATCAGAGTGAGCATCATCGTCACCGGCGTTTCGGCGTGAATGGAGTGTTTCAGATTCGCGGGCATGTGCACCCACGCCCCGGCATTCAGCGTATGTTCGTCAACACCGAGCCGCACCCGCGCCCGCCCGCTGACAAAATGCAGGATCGCCGGCATCGAAGCCGTGTGCTCGGACAGCTCCTGCCCGGCCGCGAATGTGAATAGCACCGCCTTGACCGCATCGGTGTTGATGATCGCCCGCGTCAGGATGCCGTCGGCCGGGATCTCCTGCTGGGCGGCCACGTCGTGAATCAGAGTGTAGTTCGCGCTCATGCCGGTTCGCTCAAAGCGTAATGACCTTGTCGGCCTTCTTCATCGCGTCGACGATTTCGTCCATCGTGCCGATCTTCTCGACGCAGAGCTTGTCGCGCACGCCGTAGTGATCGACGCAAGTCGCGCAGGGCAGGACATCGACGCCGCGGTCATGAAGCATCGTCAGTTCGGTTGCGATGGGCGAGTCTTTCGTCGCGAGCGTGACGCCCTCGTTGTAGAGGGCCACAACCTCGAGGTCAGTGATCGCGATGCTCTTGCGCAGGAACGTGCCGAGGACCTTGCGCCCCAGCTCGCGATCGCCGTGACCCATCTGCGCTTTGTTAATCAGGATGATGGTCGCCACTCGCCGCCCTCCGAGGTTGACGGTCGAGTCTAACGCGTTGCGGCAATCGTCGCATGGTCCGCGTTACGGCGGGACGATCTTGAACACCTTGCCGCTTGTGCCGGTCGGTCCCAGATTGTCCTGCGTCAGGACGAACAACTCGCCCGACGAATCCTCGCCCATGCCGAGGACATAACGCCCTAGCCGCCCGTTTGCTTCGCCGGCGATTGCGGCCTCGCCCAGGGTCCAGGTTGATCCGTCATTCTCGGTTGCAAGCAGGATGCTGCCGTCGGCGCCAAGTCCGCGGCTGAAGTCGCCGAAGACGTACCGTCCGGCCAGATCGGGCAATTCCGAGCCGCGATAGACGTATCCCCCGATGACCGAGACGCCTCGCGGCCCCGATCCGCCGCTGTGCGGGTAATCGACGATCGGCGGCAGCAGGGCCGAGCCGTCAGACCCGACGTTCGGGCAGTTTGCCGGCGGGTTGTCGGGACTGCTCGGATCGAAGCAGTGATTGCCCTCGCGGATGTTCCAGCCGAAGTTTCCGCCGCTGCTGACGATATCGACTTCTTCGTAGAGGTTCTGCCCGACGTCGCCGGTAAAGAGGCGATGCTCGCCGCCGCGATCAAACGACAGCCGGTAGGGATTGCGGAAGCCATATGCAAAGATCTCGCCGCGCAGCCCTGCCAGGTTCGCAAATGGGTTGTCGGACGGCACGGTGTACGGATCGCCCAGATCGACGTTGATGCGGAGAATCTTGCCGAGCAGCGAGCTGCGGTCCTGGCCGTTGCCGAGCCCGGGCGTGTGGCCCGTGCCGGTGTCGTTGCCTCCGCCGCCATCGCCGGTCGAAATGTAGAACATCGAGTCCGGTCCGAACGCAATGTCGCCGCCCTTGTGATTGCCCTGCGGCTGCTGGATGCGAAGGATGATCTTCTCGCTGTTGGCGTCGGCCCGATTCACGTCGCCGGCTGAGACGAAGAACTGCGACACGCGGCTCTCGCAATTGAAGCCGGCCGGTGTCTGGCCGCTGGGCGGCGCAGTGTAGAAAACGAACAGCCGCCCGTTGGTCGTGTAGTTTGGGTGGAACGCGAGCCCAAGCAGGCCGCGTTCATCGTAAGCGGCTGAGAGCGTGACCATTCTGCTGCGCACGTCGAGGAACGGCTCCTCGCGAAGGTTGCCGAATGAGTCGATGACTCGAATCAGACCGATCTGATCGACGACGAAAAGCCGGCCGCTGCCGTCGGGCACTGGGACCAGCTTGACCGGTGCCGTCAGGCCTTCGGCGAGCTTTTGCAGACCGATCGTGGCGTCGGTCGGGCCGGGCCCGTCGCAGCCTGCGATGGCGATAAACAGGGCCAAACCGGATGCGAGGCACAACGTGCGCCGCCGCGAGCAAGTCGTGGGCTGGATCAACATGTGATATTCCCGTCTGCGAGGCGGTAAAGGTCGCGGGAGAACGAAGTACGACCGCCCCAGATTATTGTGGGCGAAGACGGGTTGGGCAAGCTCGAATTGGCTCAGTTGTTCAGCGCGCCCTGATCGATCCAATCCTTGATCACGCGGATCTCGTCATCCGAAAGCGGCGAGCTGAGGAACGGCATGCGGCTGCCAACGGGCGGGTTGCTGCTGCTGACTTTGAGATACAGCAGACTATTGGCCGAGTCGTTTTCTTTGACGAGCGTGAAATTGGAGTCTTGCGCGCTCGGTTGATTGACGAGCGTGGCGAACGAATTGCTCGCGTTGTCGAGCCGGATGTCGATCCCGACGAGGACCGAAGCCCCGCCGCCGTCGCGGTGGCAGCTTGCGCAGTGCGCGGTGAAGATCGTTTGCACGTGG
Organism: uncultured Planctomycetaceae bacterium; assembly: GCA_964549445.1. Classification (GTDB taxonomy): domain Bacteria; phylum Planctomycetota; class Phycisphaerae; order UBA1845; family UTPLA1; genus SpSt-539. The sequence continues at coordinate 24,588 of CAZJVS010000015.1, read as the reverse complement.
TTCGAAAGCGATACGGGCTCGCCCGGCGCCGGGAGGTTGACGGTCGGATTCGGCCCGCCACCGGACGGCGTCCCACAACTGACGGCCAGTGAACCGACGACGAGGGCCAACGCAATCTGCAATAATCGCTTTTTCATTTCTGTCTTTCCGTTCGATCAGGGCGAGGTCGCAATTCGAAACACTTTTCCGGTCGTGCCAAATGGTCCGACGTTGTCGGACGTCAGGATGTAGAGTTCGTTCGCCGCGTCCTCGCCGAACCCGAGTACGAACCGATGCAGCCGGCCGTCCGGTTCGCCTGCGATCGCCAGTTCGTCCAGCGTCCAGCTTCCTCCGGCCTGCTCCGTTGCCGCGAACAGGCTTCCATCTGCGGCGATGAACGAACGCGTGAAATCGCCGAAGATGTAACGCTGCTTCAGTTCCGGCGCGGCCGACCCACGATACACCGCGCCGCCGATGACCGATATTCCCGACGGACCGTCAGCGGCCGCGACGTGCGGATAGTCTAGTATAGGCGGAGTCAGCAGTGACAGGTCTGCGCCCAGCACGTTGCAGTTCTGCGGCGGCTGGCCGGGCGCATTCGTGTCAAAGCAGTGCGTCCCTTCGCGAATGTTCCAGCCATAGTTGCCGCCGCGCGTAATGATGTCGACTTCTTCGAATAAGTCCTGTCCAACGTCGGCCGCGAAGAGCCGCCGCGACCCGCCCTTGTCGAAGGCGATGCGGAAGGGATTTCGCAGGCCGTAAGCCCAGATCTCGCCGCGAGCGCCCGGGACGTAGGCAAAGGGATTGTCGAGCGGAATGGTGTACGGTTCGCCGCCGTCGACGTCGATGCGGAGAATCTTGCCGAGCAATTTGCTCTTGTCCTGGGCGTTGCCCAAGTCCGGCGTATGGCCGTCGCCGACGTCATTCGCCTCGCCACCGTCGCCGGTCGAGATGTAGAGCTTGCCATCCGGCCCGAAGACGAGGTCGCCGCCGTTGTGATTGAACTGCGGTTTCTGAATGCGCAGGAGGATCGACTCGCTGTCGGCATCCGCCCGGTTCTCGTCATCCTCCGAAACGATGTAACGCGAGACGTGATTCTCACAATTGAACCCGTCGGGCGTCTCGTCACCCGGCGGCGCGCTGTAGAAAATGAAGAAGACGCCGTTGGATGCGAAATCGGGATGAAACACGAGGCCGAGCAGGCCGCGCTCGTCGAAGATGAGGCCATTACCGAAGTCGATTCCGACTTGCACCATCTTCGACGATACGTCGAGAAACGGCTCGGGCAGCAGCGCGCCATGGGAGTCGATGATGCGAATCTTGCCGGTCTGATCGACAACAAAAAGCCGGCCGCTCCCGTCGGGCGGGGCGACGAGCTTCACAGGCGATGTCAGCCCTTCGGCGACGGGCTTCAGCGTGATGACTGTGCCCGCGGGCAGCGGCGGCGCCGGAACCAGGTCGCATCCGGCCATCGCTAGACCAATTGCGGTCGCACTGAGCGCGTAGAGGAGCCTGCGATGCATGATGTTTGTCCTGCTCATCGTGATCATGGGTTTATCCGTCAATGAGGCGTGCATGGGCCTCTGAAGCAATAAACCGACGGCCCGTCGGGGTTATTCCCTAGGCCGCAAAATCGCGGTTTGGCGTTTCAAAATGCGGAAAATCGTCGCGGATGTGCGTCATCGCACAAGACTTGCGCACCATCGCGACGTGCCGCAGACGGAGGACTACGAAACCATCAGCAGATTGAGCGGATTTTCGAGGTAACCAATGATCGCCCGCGTGAATCTCGCCGCGTCGGCGCCATCGATCACGCGATGATCAAACGACAGCGACAAAGGCAGGATCATGCGCGGCACGATCTGATCATTCCGGACGACCGCCTGGCGCGACATGCGGCCGAGGCCGAGGATGGCCACCTCGGGATAGTTGATCATCGGCGTCACGAACGTGCCGCCGAGCGGTCCGACGTTGGTGATGGTGAACGTTCCGCCGCGCAGCTCGGCGATGTCGAACTTTGCCGCCCGCGCCCGCTCGGCCACGTCGTTCAGGTCTTTCGTGATGCGCAGCAGACTCTTGCGATCGCAATCGCGAATGACGGGCACAACGAGGCCACGCGGCGTATCGACCGCGATGCCGATGTGGACGTATTCCTTGTAGATAATCTCATTGGCCTGGTCGTCGAAGGAGCAGTTGAGTTGCGGGAACTGCTGCAGTGCGCCGGCCACGGCCTTGACGATAAACGTCGTCAGCGTGAGTTTCGTGCCTTTCTCGTTGAAGACCTCGCCGTGCTGCTTGCGGAACGACTCGAGGTCGGTCACGTCGGCCGTGTCGCAATGCGTGACGTGCGGGATGGTCGTATACGAGCGAACCATCTGTCGCGCGATCGTCTTGCGAATCTGCGTGATCGGCTCGCGGCGGATCGAACCCCATTGCGAGAAGTCGGGCAGTGCGTCGGACGGCGCGCTCGGCCGCGCGCCGTCATCCGACGCCGTCGGCGCGGATCGCGGCATGGGGGCCGGCTCGCTGCGGGCCGGGCCGACGCCGGTTCCAGTGGGACCGGCGATTCGATATCGCTCCAGGTCCTCGCGGACGATTCGACCACCGGGGCCGGTGCCGTGGACTTCGGCCAAATCGACATTCATCTCACGGGCCAACCGGCGAATGGCCGGGGCCGCGGGAATCGGCGTGTTGCCTCGTCGCGCCGGCGCCTCGGCTGCAACGCGGGCCGGTGCAGGCGCGGGTCGCGGTGCGGCGACGCTCTCACCAATCTGTGCGTGGATCGGCCGCGCGGGCGGCTGCGGCGCCGGGGCGCGGGGCGGCGTGGGCCGCGGCGCTACTGCTCGTACGGCCGCGGCCGGGCGCGAAGGCGCGGCCGCCGGCGGGCTGGCCTTGGACGGCGCAGGAGCGCCGCCGCCATCAACCGCGATCAGCGGCTGGCCGACCTTCACGGTCTGGCCCTGCTGCACGTAGAGCTTCGAGACGACGCCGCTGAACGGCACGGGGATCTCGACCGCCGCCTTGTCGGTCTCGACCTCCATGATCATCTGGTCCTCTTTGACGGTGTCGCCTTCCTTGATTTTGAGATTCAGAACCTGGGCCTCGTGAATGCCCTCGCCCAGGTCCGGAAGCAAAAATTCCTTGGCCATCGAAATTATTCTCCGCGCGATCCCTAGTAATCCACTGCTTCCTTCGCGGCCTTGATGATCCGCCGCGCGTCGGGAATGAAGTACTTCTCCGTCGCAAAGAACGGCATGATGACATCGAACCCCGTGACACGCTTGATCGGGGCTTCGAGGTATTCGAGCGACTCTTCGGCGATGCGGGCCGCGACCTCCGCCCCGGGGCCGAGATTTCGCGGCGATTCGTGCACGATCACCGCCCGGCCGGTCTTTCGGACCGAGGCGTTGATCGTCTCGGAATCGAGCGGCGAAATCGTCAGCAGGTCAATCACTTCGGCGTCGATGTCGTGCTCGCTCTCCAGCGATTCGGCCGCTTCGAGTGCCGGCCGCATCATCGCCCCGCACGAAATCAGCGTCAGGTTCTTGCCCTCGCGGACGACCTGGGCCCGGCCGATCTCCATCTCCTCCGGCTCGTCGGGGACTTCTTCCTTGAACGCGCGATAGATGGACTTCGGCTCGTAAAAGATCACGGGATCGGGGTCGAGAATGGCCGCCCGCAGCAGAGCCCGCGCGTTCCGCGGTCCCGAACAGATAACCATCTTCAGTCCCGGCATGTGAGCGTAAAACGTCTCGCGGCTTTCACTGTGATGCTCGATGGCGCGGATGCCCGCCGCGCTCGGCATGCGAATGACAATCGGGCAAGAGAATCGGCCGCGCGTCCGCGTGCGATAGCGCGAAATGTGCCCCTCGACCTGGTGAAACGCCTGGTAATCGAAGCCGGCGAACTGCATCTCGCATACCGGCTTCAGGCCCCGCAGCGCCAATCCGACCGCGCACCCGGCGATGCACGCCTCGGCCACCGGCATGTCGACGACCCGCTGCGGCCCGAAGTCCCGCAGTAATCCCTCGGTCACGCGAAAGACGCCTTCGTCCTTGCCGACATCCTGACCGAACACGAGAACGTCCGGGTCTTCCTGAAGGGCCTCGCGCAGGGCGAGATTCAGGGCTTGGACCATCGTCAGCTTTGCCATGCGGCGGTTCCTTGTTTTCGCGTTTGCCGGCGCCAGCGCCGGCCTTCGGAAATCGGGCCGACAGTTTACGCGACGGCCGCCGCACAGGCCACCCCTGCAACCCGGCTCGGCATAAGGCGATAGAAGGCGTTATAGTGCGGGTTCGCAGAGCGGCGGGGTTGCCGTCGATTGCCCTTCAGGCGGCCTCTCGGTCGATCCTTCTCTCGCGCCGGCGGTGTCGCCGCGCGCGGGCGGATGCGACGGACGAACGCGGAGGTTTGCATCGATGACGGCCGAATCCGAACGATCGCGCTGGGCCACGGGTCTGACGCTGCTGCTCTTTCTGCTCATCGGGGCGGGCTTCTGCTTTCACACGTCGTTCGACCCCGTCATCCTCGGCAAGTACAACGTCCGTTACTTCATCACGCTCTGCATCTGGTTTCTCGTCCTGACTCCGATGGCCGTCGTCGTCAGCCGCATGGTCTTCAGTCGGACGCGGCTGATCTTCGACTCGGGGCGTGTCGTCGTGATTCGCCGCCGCGCGAAGCTTGTCGCATTGCTGCTCTTGCTCGGCGTGGGCGGCGCGGTCGCCCAAAGCTGGGCCGCCCGGCGCCGCGCGGCGCTCGATCCGAATTACTTCCACCCCTATCTTCAAACCGCCTTCAAGCCCAACTTCGCATCGGCCGGCATCAATCGCTGGGGCTTCCGCGGCGAAGAGATCGAGCGCGAAAAGCCGCCCGGAACCTGCCGCATTTTCGTCTTCGGCGGTTCGACGGTCGCCTCGGTCGAGTCGACGTTCGAGAAATCGCACTGCCGGCTGCTCGAGAATCGCCTGCGGCGCGAGTATCCCGAGACGCGCGTCGAGGTTCAAAACGTCGGTGTGCCCTGGCACTGCACCGAGCATTCGCTCATCAAGCTCGCCTGCAACGTGCAGGACTTCGCTCCCGACGTCATCATCATCTACCAGGCGATCAACGATCTGATCCGTGGCTTTGAGCAGCGCGAATACACCGACGGCCCATACCAGCCGGACTACGGCAACTTCCTCGGGCCGGTGGCCGGCATGGTGAAAGGCCGCTCCTTCGATCTCAACGGGATGCCCATTCGTACGTTCGCCGGGCATTGGTGTTCCGACTTTCTACACGACCGCGTCCGGCTGCTCGGGCCGGAAGGCCTCGGTTTCGGCGGGTTGCACATGCTGTTCGTGCCCAAAGCCCGCTCGGCGCCGGTCGATCGCTGGCGGAGTCTCGATGCCTACGAGCGCAACCTGCTGGCCTTCGTCGATCTGGCCAAGCTCCGCGGCATCGACGTACTTGTTGCGACCGAGCCGTATCTCTATCGCGACGACCTGACCGAGAAGGAGCGCGAGGTCATTCTGTTCCCGATGCTCTGCCAGGAAAACGGCGTGCAGCCTGACGTGCCGTCGATGAAGCGTGGCATGGACGCCTTCAACGGCCGGGCGCAGCGCGTGGCGTCGGCGAGCGGCGTGCGCTTTTTCGATCTGGAGAAGAAGATCCCGAAGTCACTCGAATACTTCTTCGATGATGTGCACTACACGACGAAGGGAAATGTCGCGGTCGCCGAGGCGATGGGCGATGAGATGATTAAGTGGGGAATTGTTCCTCAAACAGTGGAATCGAAGCAGCCGCGCACGGCGGCCCGCTGATCAGCTCTCGGCCAGTTGCCGCTCGCTCGGCTGAGACGCCTGCTCTTCGGCCTTGAGTTCGGCCATGTACTCCTCAAACTCCTGCTGCTGCTTCGCGAGCGAATCAGGCATCGTCGCGAAGGTATGCCGGAAGCTGTCGAGCGGATCGGGCTGATATGCCTCCGCCCGTTCGACGCCGGCCTTGATCTCGGCCGCAATGTCTTCCTCGAGTTGCTGCATCGTCGCGTCGTCGAGCCACTGGTTCGCCCGCATGTACTTCTCGAAGCGAATCAGCGGATCGCGCGGCTTCCAGCACGCGACCTCCTCCTCGGAGCGATATTTCTTCGGGTCGTCGGCCGTCGTGTGCATGGCGAGCCGATAGGTGACGGCTTCGATCAGCGTCGGGCCGCCGCCCTTGCGGGCCTTCTCGAAGGCATCGCGGGCCGCGACGTACATTGCCAGGATATCGTTTCCATCGGCCTGCACTCCGTCGCAGCCGTAGGCAATGCACTTCTGGGCCAGCGTTCGCGACTTGCTCTGCTTCTCGCGCGGCAGCGAAATCGCCCAGTGGTTGTTCTGAATGACAAACACGATCGGCAGGTCGTGGGCGCACGAAAAGTTAAGCGCCTCGTGGAAATCGCCTTCCGACGTGCCGCCGTCGCCGACAAAGCAGACGACGACCGCGCCGTCCTTCTTGTACTGGCAGCCCCATGCAATTCCCGTCGCATGCAGACACTGCGTCGCCACCGGCACGCAAATCGGCAGGTCGTTATGACCCTCCGGCGGCATGGCGCCGTATTCGTTTCCACCCCACCACAGCATGATCTTCTCGACCGGCCAGCCTCGCCACAGCATGCCCGCCCCCTCGCGAAACGAAGGGACGAACCAGTCGTTCTTCTTCATGGCGACGGCCGGTCCGAGCGACGCCGCTTCCTGGCCCATGCTTGGGCCGAACGTGCCGATGCGGCCCTGTCGCTGAAGCTTGAGCAATCGTTCATCGAAGCGCCGCGCGAACAACATGCCGCGGAAGACGCGTTTGAGCTCGGCGGGCTCGATGTGCGGGTCGAGGGCCGCATCGACGTTGCCGTCGACGTCGAGAATCGCGAGCGATTCGATCTTGTTGCTTGGCTCAATGATGTTGCGCGGCAACGGATGCTCCTTTCCGTCGGGCGTATCGGCGTCAGTCGGCCGTGTACCGGCGATCGGAACCGACCGCCGCAATCGCGATGCTGATTGTATCGAGATCGGCCCGTGCCGCAAACGCCCGGCGCACTCCCAGTTATAATGCGGCCGCCGGTGACAGGAGTGCGTGAATGGCAACGCTTGGCGTCAATGTCGATCATGTGGCCACGGTGCGGCAGGCCCGCGGCGGCGACGAGCCCGATCCGGTCTGGGCCGCCATTGAGGCGCAGCTCGGCGGCGCGACCTGCGTCACCTTCCATCTCCGGGAAGATCGCCGCCACATGACCGACCGCGACCTCGATCCGCTCAAGGCCGCGACCAACGTCAAGCTCAACATGGAGATGTCGATCGCCCCCGAGATCGTCAAGATCGCCGCTCGACTGCAACCGAATCAGGCGACGCTCGTTCCCGAACGCCGACAGGAGCGGACCACTGAGGGCGGCCTCGACGTGGTACGACTTCGCAAACGCATCGCCCCGGTCGTGCGCCGTCTGCGAGATCGCGGCATCGTCGTCAGCTCTTTCATCGAGCCCGTGCCCGAACAGGTCGAGTGTTCGGCCGAAATCGGTTGCAATGCTGTCGAGCTGTGGACTGGCGGCTACAGCCACGCCGGAAACGTCGACGAAACCGCCGCCGAGTTGGAACGGCTCGCCGCCGGCATCGAGGTCGGCCGCCGCTGCGGGCTGGAGGTCCACGGCGGTCACGGTCTCACTTACCGCAATATCGGTCCGGTCGCCGCCATGCCGGGCTTCTGCGAGTTCAACATCGGTCACAGCATCGTTTCGCGGGCCGTGTTCGTCGGCATGCGCGAGGCCGTTCGACAGATGGTGGCCCTGCTCGTACAGTTTGGTCCGAAGCAGATCGAGGTGCGTTGACGTGTTTGAGGGTTGCCTGGTTGCACTGGTGACGCCGTTTCGCGGTGGGAAGCTCGACCTTCCGGCGCTGGAACGGCTGGTCGCAGAATTGATCGATGGCGGCGTCAACGGTCTCGTGCCGTGCGGCACAACCGGCGAGTCGCCCACGCTCAGCGACGACGAGCGCGACGCCGTGATCAGATGCGTCGTTCGAGTCGCGGCCCGCCGCGTCCCGGTGATCGCCGGCGCAGGCACGAACAGCACGTCGCTGACGATCCAACACAGTCGCGCGGCGCTGGAGGCGGGCGCCGACGCGCTCATGCTCGTCAATCCCTATTACAACAAGCCGTCGCAGGCGGGGCTGTACCAGCATTTTTCGGCCTGCGCCCGCGAGTTCTCCGCCCCGATCATGCTGTACAACATCCCCGGCCGCACCGCCGTCGAACTGGCGGTCGATACGGTGGCACGGCTCCATTCCGAGCATCGCAACATCGCCGCCATCAAGCACGCAACCGGCTCAATCGACGGCGCGTGCGAACTGGCGCTGGCGAGCGATATCACGATCTTGTCGGGCGACGATCCACTGACCCTTCCGCTGATGAGCGTCGGCGCCCGCGGCGTTGTCAGCGTGCTGGGCAACCTGGTCCCGGCCGACGTCGTCGCACTGACCTCCGCCGCACTGCAGTCGCGCTGGGCCGATGCACTAACCCATCATCGCAAGCTCTACCGATTGGCCCGCGATCTCCTCTCGCTCGACACCAACCCGATGCCGATTAAGACCGCCTTGGCGATCCGCGGCCGCATGGCGGAAGAGTTCCGCCTCCCGATGTGCGCCATGTCGCCGGCCAATCGTCAGAAGCTCGTCGCGACTCTGGACCGCTATTTCAAGCAGGAGGCCGCCGCGTGAACGCCGCATCCGCCCCTGACGTCGCGGCCGACCTGGAGCCCGGACAATCCGCATTGGCTCGGCAGCTTCGGGCGTTAGCCGCGCTCGCCGTTCCGGCACTGATGTTCTGGTACGTGGGCTACTGGGCCATCGCGCCCGTCGATCCATTCGGTCCGGTTTCGATCCTGTTGGCGTCGAGCCCTTTTCTCGCCATGATCGAGATCGCCGCCCTCGGCGTCGTCTCGGCCGGACTGGCCGTGGCGATCAACGGCCCGCGTTCGGCGATGTTCGGGCCGCTCGGAATCGCCGTCGGCCTGGCGAGCGTCTCCATCCGTGGCGGCGACATCGATTTGCTCCCGCTCTGCCTGCCGGTGCGAAGCGGGCCGTGGCCGATTCGCTCGCTCATCTTCGAGTTCTGGCTTTGGCTCGGGCTGATTGCCGTTGGAGCCGTCGTCGGACGATGGGTCGATTCGTGGTCGAGCGGACCCGACTCCGGAGAATCCGCGTCGCGCGACCCGGATGATCAGGTGGTCGACAGCGCCGCCGAACTGCGTCGGGCGTTGCTCGCAATCGTCGTCGTGACGATAGTGGCCTTCGTACTGGTGCGGTTGCTGGCGGGCGGTCCGGTCGCTCCGATTCTGAAGGGCCAGATATTCTTCTCCGTCGCCGGCGGCTTCTATGCGGCGACGGTCCTCGCGCTGACCTTTGTGCGGCTCCGCTCGCCGCTCTGGCTGTTCGTGTCGCTCGCACTGGTCGGCTCGGCGGCGTACATCATTGGCTCGCCGCATTGGACGCCGACCATGGTCGAGCGCGGCATTCGACTGGTTATCCCGGGCATCGCCCGCCCCACCCCGATTCAGTTCGCCGCCCTGGGTTCCGCGGGGATTGTGAGCGCTTTTTTGACGGCCCCGGGCCTCAGTTTCTTCAAGGGCGAACCGATTCGCTGATCCATCTCGATTACGGACGCCGGCCGGGCTGGTCCTCCTTGTCGGGAAAGATGGCCTCCAGCGCCCGGCGCAAATTGCTCAGCGGCCGCGTCTCGATCTTCGGTTGCGAGAGCGTCCCGGTCACGTGCAGCTCAAACAAATCGCGCGTCGCACCCTCGACCAATTCGGTCACGATCGGCACGCGCAGCCGCTGGGGGCTACCCGCCAGCAGCCGGACGTTCAGCTCATCATTGTCGTAGCCCAGGGTTCCGCTGCCGACGAGGGCGATCGCCCCGCCCTGCAGGTCGATCTTCGTCAGGTGAACGGTGCGGCCCTCGATGTAGAACTTGAGCCACCCGTCGTGAAACATGTTTTCATCCGGCGACAGGTTCAGAATGCGAAAGATCTCGAACACCAGCGGCAATCGCCACACCTGTGCTTCACGGATGAAGAGTTCGCCGCCGCCGCGAAGCTGATCCGGCCGTGCCGAGTCTCCGCGGAGAAACAGCTTACCGAACATCAGCCCCCGGGCGTTGCGGGTGGCCGGCGAGTTCTTCTGCGCGGCCCGGAGGTACTCCTGCAATTCGACGTCGCGAATGCTCATTGACAGCTCGAAGTCGGAGCCGCGTCGACCCAGTGAAATCGCGCACTCGCCGCTCGCGTTTCCGCCGAAAAGCTCGGCGGAACAGTTCTGGAGCAACAAACGATCCGTGCCCTTGGATATGACTGATTTGAATGTCAGGTTCCGCAGGTCGAACACGCCGATCATCGCCCGGGTCAGCGTCGCATCGCCCGAGTAGGAGATCCCTTCCGGACCGGCCGAGCCCTCGCCGCGAACCGTGCCGCTCACCGAGCGGGCCGCGACGCCCATCGCCAGGGCCGCGTCGTACAGGCGGGCGTCGCCGTTCCAATTGAATTGCGTCCGGCCCGCCAAATCAGTCTCGAAGTGCAGCGACCGAAGGTTGAGATCGAAGCGGCCCTTCGGCGACAAGGACCGCCAGGTGTCGCGCATTTCGTTCGGCATGGCGGTCGCCAGCGCTTCGTCGAACGCCAGACTCGTCGCGTTCAACTGCAATACGCCGTTCGATCCGCCCGCGCCGACCGTCATCGAACCCGTCACGGCCACGGTTCCCTTCCCGCAGCGTCCGGTGACGTGCTCCAGCGCAATGTTTCGACCGGTCAGACGCACGTCCCCATGCAGGTCCGTCAATCGCAGCGGAAAGCCGGCGTAGCTCGCGCTCGCGCCGTTGAGTTCGACATCGCTGCGGTGCTGATAGTTCGTCTGCGACCCCTCGGTGACGCGGTGCAGCGTCGTCGTCAGGTGGATAGACCCGCTCGGGTCGAACATCTTCCACAGCTCGTGCAATTCGGGCGTCAGCGCCCGCTCGATCTCGGCGTCGAGCCGCAGATCGCGGCATCCGATGGTGATGTCGGATACGTAGCCGCCCGGCGTCTGCCGAACGTCGCCGTGGGCCGTGACCTGCGTGGGACCATGACTTCCGCGGAGATCGACCAGTGTCAGTTTCTCGGGCGTGATGAGCACGCGCCCGCTCATATCCCGGATGGGGTATGGCAATTCCTTGTAGCAGAGTCCCGCGCCGCGGACGTCGACCGCAACGTCGTATCGCAGCGCGCTCGACGATCCATCGGTGAACACCCGGCCGAGCAGATCGACCCAGCCGGTGGGACTCAGTTGCTCGAACGCGATACGGGCGTCGCCCGGCAAAGCGGCCAGCACTCGGTCGTCGAGCGCAAGATTCCGAGCGTCGAGACGCAGCTCCAGCCCGCCGCTTCCGGCGTAATCAGCGGGGGCATGCGCCGGATCGATGTAATAGCCATCGACCCGCGCGATCCCGGGTTGAGTCGTTGGCGCGTCGCCCGCCGGCTGCGTCGATACGCTTCGTCCCGTCAGGCCGTCGATCCGGATCATGCCGTTTGCGACGTGTAGTCGGCCGCGAACGTGCTCCAGCGGGTAGGGGAACTGGTCGAAGCAAATCGCCGCATCAACCATTTCGAATCGCACGTCGGTCGTGGATGGCTTGGCGCCGTGCTCCCGGTCGCTGTCAGGTCGGTGAACCTGCACGAAGGCCCGCACCAGGCCGCGCGGATCGAATCGTCTCCACAGCGCGCGATACTCGGCCGGCAGCGATTGGTAGAGCATCGTGTCGAGCGGCACGCCCTCGCCGCTGAAGAACACGTCGAAGCCGGTCCACGGATCGGTGTCCGTCACGCGTCCGCCGATATGAACTCGCGCCGGACCGTGCCGACCCGTCAGCGGGTCGAGTCGGACGCCGTCCGGGGTGAACCGCACGACGCCGTTCACGTCACGCAGTCGATACGGGAAGAAGTAATAGGCCGCCTCGATCGCCAGCGGCCGCAACTCGCCCACGAACAGCGTGCCGCTCGCGTCGCCCTCCGACCGCGTGAGCTTGCCCTCCAGGTCCATCCGACCGTGCGGGTCATAGACCGTGAGGAAGTCGCGCAATCCCTCCGGCACGCTGTCGCTCGTCTCCAGCGACTCGCGCGACACACCTTCGGGCAATTCGAGCCCATCAGTCCGGATGTCGATGTCGAGCCCGACATGATCGAGCGGCTGGTCGATGCTTCGCACCGCGCCCTTGACGCGGCACGGTGCGTTGTTGAGCCGGCCGCTTAAGTCGAAAGCGATGTCGTTGCCGACCAGTTCGATCCGCCCGTTGATGTCGTCGAACCACGCCGCGACGGTTTCGGAGCCCGCACCGGACGGTCGACCGCCCGTGGCGCCCGCCGAACCGAGAATCGTCAGCGGCACTTTGAACTTCACCGCCTTGAGTTCGAGTCGATAGACGCGCTCGGTCCCCGCATCGGCCCGATACTGAATCTGGTCCGAGCGAACGTCGCCCGCCAGTCCCAGCTGATCGAAGAACTCCTGGTAGAGCCGCGGCAGCAATCCGCGCACGGTCCGCAGGCCGATGGTCGGCATATCGCTGATCGCGCCGGCCAGCGGATCGTAAACGACCCGCCCTCGATTCGGCTGGTCGCCGTACTGGCGGACATCGACCCAGTACGCCGTCGTCGACGCCGGCTGCGGCGACGCATCCACATCGAGCCGGATTCTCTGCTCCGTCCGCCGTCCGCCCGCGTCGATCGATTCGAGCCGCACCTCGGCATCCCGCAGGCGGACGCGCGGACGGTTCGGCATTCGTCGCGGCCGCTTTATCGATTCCGTCGAGGCCAGCGACTGCCAGTTGTAGATGCCGGTATCCAGGTTCTGCGCCAGCGTGAAGTGCGGATCGGTCGCGATGATCTCGCGCACATCGAGACTGAACGTCAGCAGCCGCCACGGGTTTGGGACAAGCGTCAGCGTCGCCGCCGAGAAGATCGCGCGGTCCGCCTCCGACGTTGCACGCGGATCAAGCTGCGGATCGAACGGCGTCGAGATACGCACGCCGGTCAGCATGATCCCGCCGAACATCGAGAATCGTGCCGACCCCACGCTGACGTCGCCGTGCGTCGCCGCCCGCAGGAACTGGATTGCCCGCCTCCGTATCTGCTCGTCCGACGTCGTCCATCGAAAGACGACGGTTCCCAGCGCCAGCACCGCCAGTACGCCCCAGCCGATCCGCTCGCGCGTCGCCGAGACCGGCCGGCGGCGGAATGGCCGCGGCGTGAACCGGCGAATCGGCGATCGATCGGCGGATGTCTCGCTTGGCGTCATTCGGTTACGCGTCCGTCGGCCGACGTCGTCGATCGCCGCGCAGCCAACGCGGCAATCGCCGTACCTGCCAGCACAAACAACCCGGGCATGGCCGGAATCCGATATCGCACCGATCCTACAAACACACAGTGCAGGATGCTCGTGAGAATCGCGGGCGTTAGCAGCGTGTAGAGCAGCACGCGTCGAGACCGCAGTAGCCACGCCCCGACCGCCGCAAGCACGAAAACCGGTGTCACGGTCAGCCACGCAATCAGGTCAAATATTCCTCCCTGGTAGCCCGGGGCGTGCAATGTGATCGACCAGGTGCGAAGCAACTTCGCCCCCGCCAGCTGCACGGACTTCAGCGGATTCTCCCGCGCCCAGCCCAGTGCGGTTCGTCGGTAGATGCGTTCTCGCTCGTACTCGGTCGCATCGGGCGGGCACTGCGGCCACGCGATCCGCTGCATGCCGGTTGCTCCATCGGCCCACGGCCCGAAGCTGTCGAGGAGCGTCGGGCCCATTGTGCGGATCGGCACAATCGCCCCGAGTATTCGATAGTTCCGAACCGCCATCGGCGTCATCACCACGACAAACGCGACGCAGAACGCCGTTGCCGTCGCCCACGCCGTCCGCCCGGGCCGAATGGCGAGAAAGACCGGGACGAGCAGCAGCGGCATGACGATCCCGCCGCTTCGAACCAGCGCCCCGGCGGCCAGGACCGCGCCGCTGAGCGCGGCGAACCCGACGCTCCGATCATCGACGGATCGAAGCAACCAGACCAGACCCCACAAGAGCGGGCACGCATATGCGACTTCAGTCAGCACCAATCCATGGAAGAAAAGAAAGATCGGATCGACCGCCATCATCAGTCCGGCCGCGATCGCCGCGATCTCGCCAGCGGCACGGCGTGCGAGCGTCATCGCCGCGACGATGGCAGCCAGTCCCAGCGCCGAATTGACGATCCGCCCCCAGTTCATGACCGCCTCGAAGGATTTCACCCCGGCGAGCGGAGCGAGCGACAACAGGTACGGATAACCCGGATCGGTGCCGCAGCGGATCGCGTCCGACTCCGCGGGGCCGCGGCCGGCCGCGATGTTCTGGGCGACCGCGACGTAGCGCCGCGAGTCAGGGTAGTCGAATCGGGCCGGATGCTGCCACGCATACGCGCACAGCGCGACCCGCGCAACGGCCGCGACCCCGACGCACGTCCACAATCCCCTTCGCCAGAGTCGAGATCGGGAGTCCGTCGCGTTCGCCATGAGCACGTCAGGCCGTTGCCGCCACGGCGGTTCGGGCGATGGTCAACCGGCCGCGCGCCGCCACGGCCGTCAGCCGCCCCGGCAGTTCGGTCGAACGCTTCGATCGTTCCGAAGACATGAGCTTCGCGACGGCTTGCAGGTGCTCGAAGCGCAGCCGCTGCTCGCCGACGCCCAACCGTCGCAGCGCGCGCATCGCGACCGCAACGCGAACGATCGGCGGCTCGGCCGCCAGCGCGGTCGTATCAATCACAACCTGGTCCGGTCGCGACTCGAGCAACGCCGCTGACATTGCGCGCTTCGCCGCGTCGTCGAGGAAATCGTTTGTCCATCGGGCGACCGTCGCCAGACGGGCCAGGGCACGCCTTGCGTTGCGATTCAGCTCCGCTTCCAGCATCGGCAGCACGCGGTGGCGGATACGATTGCGCGTGCGGTCGGTTCGCAGGTTTGAGCCGTCCTCTCGATACGACACGCCTTCCTGCCGCAGATATTCACGAATCTGCTCGCGCGTCAGGGCGAGCATCGGCCGCACGAGCAGGATGTCGCTGCCGCGCCGGATCGGTCGAGCGCGACGCATCCCCGCCGCGCCGCGCAGGCCGCTGCCGCGGATGACGTGGTGGAGCACCGTCTCGGCCTGGTCGTCGGCATGATGTGCCGTTGCAATGCAGCGAGCCCCCACTGCTCGCGCCACGCGCTCGAGAAACGCATATCGCGCACGCCGCGCTCGCTCCTCCGTGCCGATCGACGTTGCGGTGAGATTCGCCGTCTCGACCGTGCAGGGCACGCCGCTCGCGGCGCACGCACCGGCGACAAATGCCGCGTCGGCATCCGACTCCGCCCCGCGCAGCCCATGATTCAGGTGCGCCACGTGCACTCGCCAGCTCACGTCTTTTCGGATCGCTGCCGGCCGGAGCGCCGATAGCAGAGCCATCGAGTCGGCCCCGCCCGAGACGGCCGCCACGATTGTCTCGCCCGTCTCCAGCGCGTACGCCTCGCGCAATGCCGCACAGACTCGTCGTTCGAACACAATCGGTCGCATCAACTTACCGGAAACCTCGATCAGAGTTTAGGGCCGCCCGCTGGGAGCGTCCATTTGCGCCGGGATCCCCAACTCGCGCCGCAGGACATCATGGACCAAACGTCGCAACGGCCCGGATCGCACCAACATACTCAGGTGGCTCTCCGCTACCTCATGCGCCTCGATTCCCGGCCGGCTTCGCCACCACGGCCGCAGCAGATCAATGTCGACCATTCCGTCCGATCGGCCGTTGATCATCACGATTCGCCGGCCGTTCAGCCCGACATGTTCGTCGGTGTCGACTGCCCTTCGCAGCGCCTCGTAGCCGCAGCGAAGTCGAAATCGATCATCCACCATCCGGGCCAGCGCCGATCGCAGCAGCACCGACGCCATGAACGGCGTTCCCACGACCGAGACGTTCGCCGAGTACATCGGTCGATACAGCGTTTCGGTCAGCGACACGATTCCCCCGAGGCTCATTCCCGTCAGCACCGTACGATCATACCGATCGCCAAACTGCTCGATCACCGCCTTGGCCACGACCACGCTGCAAGCGAGCATTTCCTCGAATCCATCGACTCGCGACAGGAGCTGGCTCAGTCCCCCGCGTCCCGGAATGTGCCCCGGCGCCACCAGCAGGATTCGATCCGCCGGCAGACTCGCGTAGTCGTCGCCGACCAGCACGCGATACGTGCGGGTCGGAGGCCTCTCGCCGAGTCCGTGATGGGAGACGATCAACCGCCGCGTCGGTTCCGGCGCTCGCTTGTAGTACAGAATCGTTTCGCAGGTTCGACCATTCCCCCGAACGGTGACGCGGTAGAGTGATTCGCGCCCGGACTCCTCGACCGGCAAGAGGTCCGCCGTCGCCCCCTCCCAGCGAAGCAGCTTCGGCATGAAGCGCTCCGTTGGCGGCCCGGGTTCGTTCCGCAGGTATCTCGGCCGCGCCATCGCGATCAGCGACACGATGGAGTAGTCGATGAATCGCGCCAGGCCAGACCACATGCGATCAATCTGCCGCCGGCTTGGCACTCGCCGGATCAGGCGTGCCGAGCGAGATCAATCCGTCGTCCCGGAATCGTTTCCGCAACTGCCCGCAGGCCGCGTCGATGTCGAGCCCGCGCGATTTGCGAACGTGCGCATTCACTCCCGACTGCCGCAGGATATTCTGAAAGCGCATCGTGTCTTCGCTCGTCGGCCGCCCGAATGGCAAGTGACTTACCGGGTTGTAGCGAATGAGGTTTACGTTGCAGCGAAGCTGGCTCGCCAGCTTCGAAAGCTGTTGCGCGTGCTCCGGCCGGTCATTGACGCCCGCCAGCAGGATGTACTCAAATGTGATCTCGCGCCCGGTCTTCTCGAAGTAGTAGCGGCAAGCCGCGACGAGATCGTTCAAGGTGATCTGCTCGGCCCACGGGATCAGCTCGCGCCGCAGCGAATCGTTTGGCGCGTGGGCCGACAGCGCCAGGTTCACCTGCAAGCCCTCGTCTGCCAGCATGCGAATCTGCTTCGGCAGGCCGACCGTGCTGATCGTGATTTTCCGTGCCCCGATGTGCGGTCCCCACGGGGCATTGATCGCCCGCACCGAGGCGAGCACATTCGCATAGTTCGCCAATGGCTCGCCTGATCCCATGAAGACGATGTTGCTCAGCCGGTGCGTCGTGTCACCGGGGTCGCCCGGTTCGAGCTCGCGGCAGATCTGTTCAATCCGCATGACCTGTTCGACAATCTCGCCCGGCGTCAGATTTCGCTCGACGCCGTCGAGCCCGCTCGCGCAGAACCGGCAACCCACCGGACATCCCACCTGCGAACCGATGCACGCCGTCCGCCGGTCGCCCTCCTCGGCCGGAATCAGCACGCACTCGCTGGTCGCCTCGTCCGGCCACTTCAGCAGGAGCTTCACGGTGCCGTCGCGAGAATCGACGCGGCGGACGATCGTCGATTGATAGATGTCAAACGCGGAGACGAGCTGCTGTCGCAGCCGAAGGGACACGTTGGTCATGGCGTCAAACGACGCCGCCATCCGCCGGAAGACCCACTCGAAAACCTGCTTGGAGCGAAACGGCGGCTCGCCGGCCGCGGCAAACCACGCCGCGAGCGTGTCGGGAGTCTCACTCAGGAGGTGGCGGCGACCGACGTTCATCCGCGCATTCTAGCGGTTGGAGCCGTCCGCGGCGTGCGCGGCGTTCGTCGCACGATTCGCCGGTTGCGTCGTCGATGTCTCGGCTGTGACCGCCGTGCGATCCTCCACCGAGTGTGCGGCAAGCAATCGTGCCTGCTCCGGATGCGGTCCAAGCCACTCGATCCGGCCGCTCGCAAGATCGTACACCGCGCCGACGATCTTCAGCCGTCCGGCCCGGGTCGCTTGGCGGGCCATCCCGCTGCCGTGGAGTAGATCAGCGATGCTGTGCCATACGTTCTCATGCACGGCCGCATTCACCAGGCCGGAATCGTGCAATTCCGGGTGCTCGCGCCGTACCTTGTCGATGGCCGGCTTGATGAGTCCGACCAGCTCCGGCACGCGACCTTGCTCCACGTCGCCCCGCGCCACCGCCGTCACCGCGCCGCAGTCCGCGTGGCCCATCACGACCAGCACCGGAATCCGAAAATGCTCAATCGCATAGTCGAGCGAACCGGCTTCGTGGTCGGCGCACACGTTTCCGGCCACGCGAATCACGAACAGATCCCCGATCCCCTCGTCAAAAATCAGCTCAACCGGCACGCGCGAATCGCTGCACGACACGATTGCCGCAACCGGGTGCTGACCTTCGCGCGACGTCTGCAAACGTCGCTGCCGATCGGCGTGCGGGTGCTCGGCATGGCCGGTTGCAAACCGCTCATTGCCTTGTTGCAGCAGCTGTAGCACGTCATCCGCCGCGGGTTGAGACGTCGCGTCGGGCTTACCAGATGCAAGCAGCGCGAGAGATGCCGCAATAATCGTGGAAATGAAGCGAAACATCGTCGGCGAGCAATCGTTGCCGGCGCCGGTCAGCCACGACCGCCATCACCGACCACGTCCAGCTTACGGCGCGAGCACCGCCGCGACAAAGCCCTGAATGTCGTCGCCTTCGGTCTGGCTGCTCAGGTTCAGGTCGCCGTTGGTACATCCCGGATATGCCAGTGCATAGCCGACAGGATCGATCAGCGCCTGCACCATCGGCTGTACGTCGGCGAGGTTTACCTGCCCGTCGCAGTTCGTATCGCCGAGGCACGGCTGCCCTGTGACGGTGATATCCGACGTGCTGCTGTCGTGGCCGGTGTTGCCGTCGACGTCGCGTACGACAACGCGAAACCGTGCGTGCCGGGCGCACGGACCGCTCGGCACCGAAAACGTATGCGACCCGTCATCGGCCGTCGCGGCCACGATCGTCGTCGGCCAGGTCGCCCCGCTGTCGGTCGACATCAGAATGTCCGCGTTTTGCCCCCCGACATCGTCATCCGAAATCCAGTTGACCGTGATCGACTGCCCCGCCGCAACCGTTTCGCCGCCGCGGTAATTCCGCAGGTACGCCGTCGGGCTCGTCCCGCCGAGCGGAACGGGGATGTGCATCACGATGCAGTGAATCGCCCCCGCCGAGCCGATGATCGACTGGCAGTTCACCTGAATGATGGTCTTGCCCGGCAGGGCTGCCTGCACCGTGGCGAGGGCCGTCGCATTCGACGGCGAGACAGAAGCGTTTGTATATAACGGCAGCAGGACAATATTGTTGCACATCACCATGTTGGTAAACGTGTAGTGCACGCCACTGACGGAGAATGCCGGCACGCGATAAACCGTGTAGCCCTGTCCCGCCATGTAGGTCGCGGCGTTGTCGCAGATGTTATCCTGCGTTGAGCCCGGATTGTTCGGCCAGTCGCTGATGATCACCTTGTCGTCGGCAACAATTTGCATCCACATGTCCAGATGCTGCGTCAGATCGACGCTCGTGGGAAACGGATCGAAAAACGTGTGATTCACGCCCCAGTAGTGTCCCCAGATATCGATGATGTTTGTTTCCCGCTCGGTGGGGCTCGCCCCGAGCAGTGGATTCTCGTTGACCGTCAGTCGCGTTGCATAGCCGCGCCCCAATGCATCGAGGTGGTAGTTCCCGCCGCCGTGAATGAGCTGATTGTTCCCATAGAGATTCTGCATCTCGTAGTAGGCGTGATGTTTGTAGTTCGCAAACGTCTGCGGTACGACGTTGTCCTGCGGGCGCGGCCGGTTGTACTCGTGATCAACGACGACTCGGCACTGACCTTCGTAGCAATATCGGGGCCCGTAGTCCCGAATCCAAACGGTGTTGGACGACGTCGTAAGGAAGCGAACCTTGCTCATGTTCGCTCCAGCGCTCGTGAGTGCGGTTGTCGCGCTGTTCTGCGCCGTCGCCCCGCTGACGACGATGTACGCCAGCGTATTCGCAGTCGTGGTGATCTCCTTGACCATGGCCGTATGAATCGATGTGAAAGACGTCCAATTGATCAGGATGCCCTCCATCGGCTCGTACTCGGCCACGCAGTGCAGCGGGCCGCTGGGCGCGGGCGTTGCAGCCCGCGGGCTCGGCGCATCGCCGTACATCGCCCGGTACTTCTTCTCAATCTCCGTCTCGTAGCGCGGAATGATGTAGCCATCCGGCCAGACGATCTGTCCGTCTACGATCTGGGGTTCGGCCGGAGAGGTCGGCTGGTCGGCAAGACAGGGAATCGATGCAAGGAAAATGACCGCGGTGAGGCAGATTCGCACAGGCCCTCCTCGGGGACAGCGACGCGTGCGATCGCCCAGCTCCCCGGTATCAATAATACCCGCCTGCGAAACCCGTCTCAACGAACGTCCGGCCCGGTTATCCGCGTTTCATGGGGATGTCGAAGCCGGTCGCCTTGCCATTCTTAACGTGCTCTACTCGCGCGACAATTCGGTCCTTCCCCTCCCGTCGATAAGAAATCCGGGCCGGATTATCGCCCTTCTGCTCCATGAACACGATTCGGTCGGCCGTCGCCTCGATTACCGGCATGACGTTCGGCTCGGCGTGTTTCGGCTTCAGCCCGGGACCATAGTGCATGATGCGATACGTCAACCCGTCGGGTCCTTCGTCGATGACGATCAGC
Source organism: uncultured Planctomycetaceae bacterium (assembly GCA_964549445.1). Classification (GTDB taxonomy): domain Bacteria; phylum Planctomycetota; class Phycisphaerae; order UBA1845; family UTPLA1; genus SpSt-539. The sequence continues at coordinate 3,958 of CAZJVS010000015.1, read as the reverse complement.
TCGTAAAGGGGCACACCCTTCTTGCTCGCCATGTGGCACATGCCCACGATCGCCCCGTTCGCCGGCTTTCCCCACGTTTCGCAATACTTTGACGGGTCGTCCTCGCCGTACCACGTCCCCGTCAGCCAGGTCAGGTCGCTCAGCTTCGCCGATTTGGCCGGCCCTTTCGCGGCCTCGCCCGCCGATGCTGCGATCCAGACACCGCCGACGACCAGAATTCCCGCCGACAAGCCGATCATTCGTCGCATGTTCGATTCTCCGCGTGTCTCGCCCGTAATGAGAAACGGCCGGCACGGGCCGGCCGTTCCAAAATCGCTTTTTGTCGTTTCAACTACGGGGCGATTTTCGACGCCTTCGCGAACCGCGCCTCGCAGTCCTTCCAGTGGGTGACGTTCCAGAACGCCGTCACGTACTCGGCCCGGCGGTTCTGATACTTCAAGTAATACGCATGCTCCCACACGTCGAGCATGAGGATCGGAATGCTGCCCATGACGTGCAGGTTCTGCTGGTTCATCATCGTCTGCACGGTCAGCGCATGCAGCACCGGGTGCCACGCCAATACGCTCCAGCCGTTTCCTTCCACCGCCGCGGCAGCCGCCGAAAACTGCGCCTTGAACTTCGCGAAGTCGCCGAAGTCCTTGCGAATCTGCGTCGCCAGCTCTCCGCCCGGCTCACCGCCGCCGCCCTTGCCGGCCGGCGCGAGGTTGTGCCAGAAGATGGTGTGGTTGGTATGTCCTCCGCCGTGGAACGCCACCAGACGCGAAAGCTGCTGGATGGCGGCAAAGTCGTTCGCCTCGCGGGCCTTCGCCAGCCCGTCGAGCGCCTTGTTCAGGCCGTCGACATACGCCTTGTGGTGCAGATCGTGATGCACCTGCATGGTCTTGGCGTCGATATGGGGCTCAAGCGCCTCGTAAGGATACGGGAGGGGGGGTAACTCGTAAGGCATGACAGACCTCCTTATTAGCGAAAACTCGAATCTCGATGAGCATCGATCAGAGAATAGCTCCGGCGTCGCAGACGCTCAAGCCGCTCGCGCCGACGCGCTATCCCGACTTCGGGGCGCCGCCGGGCGGCGTTCTGGTTTCGATCAATAACTGTTCGAGCAGAGATTGTGTTCCGTGTTCACCTGTCCAGCGATGGACGTATTCCATGTTCAGGTCGGAGCCCACAATCGCCAGCAGCTTGGTCAAATCGTCGCGATCTTTGCTACGCCCGCCGCGCGCCAGCCAGCGCAACTTCTGAACCACGACATCCTCCTTTGACGCGACGAACGTGGGGACGCCATGAAATTCAATCGGAACGCGCCGTTCGAAGCGACACTGCGCAAACCCATCCTCCGCGAGCAAGAACAGTTCAACCTTGAAGCGCGTCGCACGATGCGTCATTACGAGTCGCGTCGTTCCGGTGATGGTTTCGAACAGATACTGGCGATCGCATTCAAATTCGCTCGCCGCGCTTTGGAGCAGAGGCGCGAGATCGCTAGATCCCGCTTTGATGACCAGATCGACGTCGCGCGTCGATCGGGGCTCGCCGTAGTAGTTCACGGAGAGCGAGCCAACGATCATGTGCGTAATTCGGTTTTCGTGCAGCAGCCGAAGTATCGCCCGAACTGCGTCAATCTCGCTTGTCGCGCTCATCGAGCTTCCAGAACAATTCCATCCGCTCCGAAAAGATTCGTTGAACGTCGTCCGGGCTCGCTCCCGGATTCTGATTCCGAATTCCGAGGATACTCATCCCCCGCGCCATCTCTTGAAGTCGCAGCGACTGGTACATTTTTTCGATCCCCGGCTGCTTTCGCAGTTCCTCGATTTCTTTCCAGTCGATCGCGCGCGGATCCCACGGAATTGGCGTGGTGCCCATCGTCTCGGCGTCGTCGAACATGGAAGTGATTCTATTTCGCCAATCGCGCCGATACAATCCGCCCACGCTGGAGTCCGAACGTGCCCACGCTTCCCAAACGCCCGCTCCTCCTCATCGTCCGCGACGGCTGGGGTCACAATCCCTACCCCGAGTGGAACAAGGCCAACGCCGTCTATCTCGCGAAGAAACCCGTTGACGACCGCCTCATGCGTGACTATCCAAACGTCCTCATTCACACCAGCGGCGAAGACGTCGGCCTTCCGCACGGCGTCATGGGCAATTCGGAGGTCGGACACCAGAACATCGGCGCCGGCCGCATCGTCGATCAGGAGATCATGCGAATCACCCGCCGCATTCGCGACGACTCGTTCTTTCAGAACGCGGCCCTGAAGGGCGCGATGAACCAGGCCCTCCGCAGCGGCGGCAAGCTCCACATCATGGGCCTCTGCTCCGACGCCGGCGTCCACAGCTCCCTCGATCACGCCTTCGCGATCGCCGAACTCGCTCGCCGCCGCGGCCTCGAGCGCGACAAGCTCTGCTTCCACGCCTTCGGCGACGGCCGCGACACGCCGCCCCGCAGCGGCATCGGTTTCATCCGCCGCGTCGAGGCCAAGCTCGGCGAGATCGGCGTCGGCCGCGTCTGTTCCGTCGTCGGCCGCTTCTACGCCATGGACCGCGACAACCGCTGGGACCGCGTCGAAAAGGCGTACCGCCTCCTCACGCGCGGCGACGGCCATCCCGTTGCGTCGGCCGAATCCGCCTTCCAGCGCTACTACGACCACCCGACCGATTCCTCGCGCGACGGCGACGAGTTCATCGAACCGACCGTCATCACCGACTCAGCCGGCCTCCCGCGCGGCCTCATTCAGCCCGGCGACGCCGTCGTCTTCTTCAACTTCCGCGGCGACCGTCCGCGCGAGCTGACCAAGGCCTTCGTCTTCGAGCACTTCCCGTTCGAGTCGAAGGACAAGGACGGCTCGATCAAGCTCATGGGCTTCACCCGCGGCGAGCGGATTCGCGATCTGTACTACTGCACCATGTGCGAGTACGAGTCCGGTCTGCCGGTCCACATCGCCTTTCCCAAGCCCGAGAAGATGCCCAACATCCTCGGCGGTTACTGGAGCGGTCTCGGCCTGACGCAGTTCCACTGCGCTGAAACCGAGAAGTACCCGCACGTCACCTTCTTCTTCAACGACTACCGCGAGGAGCCGTTCCCCGGCGAGGAGCGCCAGATCATCCCTTCGCCGCGCGACGTGGCCACCTACGACCAGAAGCCCCAGATGTCAGCCCACGAAGTCACCGACGAAATGCTCCGCCGCATCGCCTCCGACAAATATGACCTGTTCGTCCTGAACTACGCCAACGGCGACATGGTAGGCCACACCGGAGTGCTGCCGGCCGCGATTCGGGCTGTCGAAGTAGTGGACGAGTGCGTTGGTAAGGTTGTCAATGCCGTGCTGGCAAAGGGTGGTACCGCAATCGTGACCGCCGACCACGGCAACTGCGAGCAGATGATCGACCCCACGACCGGCGGCCCGCATACGGCCCACACGACCTACGACGTCCCGCTGATCCTGGTCGACGATCGCTTCAAGGGTCGCAAGCTCAAGGAAGGCGGCCGCCTCGCCGACATCGCCCCGACGCTGCTGCGCATGGCCGGCCTCCCCCAGCCTGCCGACATGTCCGGTGTGACACTTATCGTCTAGCTATTGCGCACTGCAGGATTCGACGAGTTCACGAATGTTGGACGCAATTCCAAACATCGACGGTCCGGTGCAATTTGCACACTGGCGCCCCGCGATGCCAAGTGCGCCGGGCGAATGGCGGCTAATGACACTCGGCATCGTCGCGCTCGGCATTCCTTTTCTCATCGTAATCGTCTTCGCGCTGGGGCGACGCTTCGGCCTTGGTGTCTGGCCCGGAGTTGCGCTCGGTGCGACGGTTGCCTTCTGGGGTTGCTATTGGGCATGGACGGAGGCGGTCACCCGGTGGCGACTGGGTCTGCTCGAATGTGAGCGGTCGTCAAATTCTTGGCGCCTCTGGTGTCTTGGCTCACAGTTCAACCGGAATCTTGGGACGCATTTTTGTGAGAGACTTT
>CAZJVS010000014.1:55181-103357 GCA_964549445.1 uncultured Planctomycetaceae bacterium | reverse complement strand
AAAAACGAACCGCCCGCCACCTCTCGGTAGCGGGCGGTCTCGGCCGTGTGCTTTGCTATCGAATGAAAGCCTGATCCCGGGCGGGACGAACTACCAGTCCAAGTCCTCACCCGTGATCCGGTCAAACTGCCGCTGAACGTTTTCCTGCTTCTTCGCCGCCCACGCATCGACGCGCTGCGTCTGCTCGGCCAATCGCTTCTGCAAATCCGCCAGCTCCAGCCGTCGCCGCTGCAGGCGAATGTCAAACTGCTGCCCCAGCAACTGCTTGAGCTCGCCGCCGATTTTGTCCTTGTTCGCCGGATCGCGTTCCTGCCGGTACGAACGCACCTTTGTGTGAATCTGCTCCTCGAGCTTCCGCTCCTCCACCAGTGTCTTCCCCAGCTCCGGATCGCGCGCGTACGTCTCTCGCAGGATCATCATCCGCGGCCACACCCGCCGCATCGCCCGGCGAAACTCCTGCGGATCATCCTTCTTCAAGTCCTCAAACCGCTTCGCCATCTCAGGAAAGTGTTCCTGCGCAAACGCCAGCATCTTGCCGATCTCTTCATCCGTCATCGGCGGCAGCGGCGGCTTGCCCTCCGGACCTCCTCGAAAGCCCGGACCGCCCAACGGCCCGCCCGGTCCGCGCATTCTCCCGGGACGCCCCGGACCGCCATCCGGTCCCGGTGGCGGCGGCATGTCATCACCCGGACCGTCCCCATCCATCGGACCCGCATCAGGCCCGTCCGGTCCATCCGGTGCCTCGGCCTGCTGATCGTGAGGCCGATCCGGCGGCGGCTGCTGCGCCGACACCCGCGCCGCAAAGGCCGACAACGCGACTACCGAGAGTCCCGCAAACATCAGATAACGAAGCTTCAACATGACATCACCCTTTTGCATCCGGCTTCCACGTCGCACCTACATCGACGAACTCTCATCGACCGTCGCCGTCTCGATCGACTCCGAAAGCGTGTCGATCGCCGTGTCGACGCTCGACCGCCCCGACTGGCAAACCGCGTCGATCTCCTCTCCCAGCGCCGCCAAACTCGCATCCGGCGACTCGATCACGCTCAACGTCGCCACAAACTGATCGACCGCCGCGCGCCGCTCCGTCCGCACGCGCTCGTGGACATTCCAGCTCCTCACCAGCACCACCGACAACGCAATCATCGCCGCCGCCGCCAGTCCTCCCTGCCAGCGATTCAGCCGCCATGCCCACCTCCGCGTCCGGTCAGCCGCAAGCTCCGCCCGGATCGCCGCCTTCGTCCGCTCCGCCAGTCCGGCCGGAACGTCCGTAGCGATCCGCCCGCGCAGCCACTGCTCGCCGGCCTCGACTTCGCGCTGCATGCGTTCAAAGTCAGACATGTGCCTCACCTCGCATCGTCGCATCACCCGCCGCCGGCGCGCCATCCATGACCGCCCGCAATCGCTGCAACCCGCGGTGCGCCCTCGCCAGCGCCGTCCCCAGCGGCGTCCCCATCGACTCCGCGATCTCCTTGAACGACATATCCGAAAAGTGCCGCAACATGATCACTTCACGTTCCGCGTCGGGCAGCTCCGCCAGCGCCGCGGTCATCTGATCCAGGTCTTCCCTCAGCTCCATCGGCCGGCTCGGCCCACTCTCAAACCGCGCCAGCCCTTCCAGCGCATCGCCCCCGCCCTCATCCTCCCGAAGCTCCGTCCGACCCGGCCGGCGCCCCAGGCTCCGTGCCCGATCTCGAACAAGATTGGCAGCGATGCGAAACAGCCAGCTCTCAAACCGGCCGTCATCCTGGTACCGGCCGATTGTCCGCACAATCCGCAAGAAGACCTCCTGAACGAGATCCTCCGACTCGTCGCGCGAGCCGACCATCCGATATACAAAGCCAAACACGCGTCCGCTGAACTGCTCGACCAGCGACTCAAATGCCGCCGGCTCCTGGAGTTGCGCCCGTCGAATCAGCTCTGCCAGCGACTCGCGGTCCATGCATTTCCTTGCGGCCTAACGCCCGCTCCCAGGGGATATTGCAGCGATCCTGAATCTCTCGCGCCTCGCCGCCGATCCAGCGTACACCTGCCGGTTCAGCGAAACAACGGAACGCCGCTTCCAGCCGCGCTCCATCGCCCGCCGCTTCGCGTTCAAAGAACATGCCGCTCGTCTCATCGTAAACCATTCACTGATCGAGACTTTCCGAATTATTGCTAAATATTGCTGTCCACTTGACAGCAATACGCCGAACCCTTATCATGTTCGTATTCTGTTAGGTTCACAATCTGACCGGGGAGGGTGCCTCATGCAAGCCGGCATGATCGAGCTCACAGTCGAACGGCGGGCCGACGAACCACCGGCAACTGCGCGTGTACAAGAGGTCTGCCGCCGATTCGGCGTCTCCCGCACGGATGATCTTCGCATCATCGCGACGCGCCTCCGCGTGCGGGTCGGACCCGGCCGCATCGTCCTCGTGACCGGCCCCTCCGGTTCCGGAAAGACATCGCAGCTCGATGCCATCGCGGACCAGACGTCCGGCGCAGTCTCCCTCGGCCGTCGCTTCCCCGGCAATCGGGCCCTGGTCGACGCCGTGGCAGCCCGCGAGCCGCTCGGCCGCGCGCTCCAGTTGCTGACTGCGTGCGGCCTCAGCGAGCCGCGCCTGTGGCTGCGAAGATTCGGCGAGATCTGCGCCGGCGAGCAATTCCGCGCCCGCCTCGCCCGGGCCATTGGCGCGGCCCTCGCGGCGGACGACCCGCCTCCGATCATCTGCGACGAGTTCGCCGCGACACTGCACCGCCGCGCCGCCCGCGCCATCGCCTGCAACCTGCGAAAGCTGGTCTCGCGCCTCCGCCTCACGCTCATCCTCGCGGCCGCCAACGACGACTTCGTCGGCGATCTCCGCCCCGACGTCGTCATCCGACTCGGCGGTAGCGAGCCCGACCTCCGCGACCAGCCGCCCCGGCCTGCCGCGCCCACATTCGTCAGCACCGCGCGCGTCGAACCCGGCGCGCTCCGCGACCACGAGCAGTTTGCCCCTATGCACTACCGCGCCTGCGACCGCCTCGGCTTCGTCGATCGTGTCTTCTTACTCCGCGACGGCGGCGAGACGCTCGGTGTCGCCGCCTACGCCATGTCGCCCATCGAACTAGCCCTGCGTAACCGCGCCACCCGCGATCGCTTCGCGGGCAATCCGCAGCGCCTCAACCGTGAGGTCCGCATCCTCCGCCGGCTCGTCATGCACCCCGACGTCCGCGGCTGCGGCCTCGGCCATTGGTTCGTCCGCCGCACGCTGCCGCAGGTCGGAACTCGCTTCATCGAGTGCCTCGCCGCGATGGGTGGCGTCAATCCCGTCCTGGAGCGCGCCGGCATGCACCCCGTCGGCCGCATCGCCATCCCGCGCGGCCGAATGGCCCTCGTCGAGCGGATGCGGCGCCTCCGCGTCGATCCATTCTCCGAAGACTTCGCTGCGTCCATCCGTCGCTATCCCCGCGTACGACGCCTCGTCGAACAGACCATCTTCGACTGGCGCCGCGCGACCACCGGCGGCGCGGCCCGAACCCGCAGCTACGGCGGACCGCGCGAGCTGGCCCTCCGCTACCGCCAGCTCGTCGGCGAACCGCCCGTCTACTACCTCTGGGATCGTGACGGTGAGTTCCCGCCGCGAGACGCAAACCTCGGCGCCGAGCGCCACCACCCATTCCGCGAACACGGCCCGTCCCAACCCAGCGACCGGAAACCTCAGAATCGATAGGGGGAAAACTGAAATGTCATGGATCGATCAAGTGCGTTGGGCCGCGCGCCCGCTTCGTTCGCGCAAGCTGCGCGTCGCCCTGACGACGGTCATAGCCGCCTTCCTGACCGACTACGGCTTCGCCGTCCGCGAAGAGTTGGTCTACACAATCCTCGCCGTCGGCGCAGCCCTCATCCTCGGCATCGCCCACGAAGACAGCGGCCGAGCCGCCGTCGCCTGCGCAGACCCGCCAGCGCGACCGCCGTCAGCGGCATGAACGCCGCGGCGTTCGCGCCACATACCCCCACACCGCAGCCATTCGGAGGCGACGGCAACGGCGGAAAGATGTCGCAGAAGTCGGGCACACGGTTGTTGTTGATGTCCGGGCTGATGCCGATGGCGGTCTCCAGCGGATCGCCGATCCGGTTGCCGTTGCAGTCTGGCAGCGCGAAGCGCGAAACGCGGAGGTCGATATCGCTGCCAAGCCCGTTGACCGCAGAGTTGCCCGGACTCCACGCGACCGCCCACTGACCGAGTCCGTCCGTCGCGATCGAAGCTGCGTCAGGAAATCCGGACAACGTACCGGCATCGCCCGGTATCGGCGCCGGAGCTGACCAGTTCGTGCCGTTGTCGATGCTTCGAGCCAGCAGGACACCAATCGGGACTCCGATCGTCCCGCTCGTGCCCTCTATGAATGCCGACACCCAATGACCCGGCCCGCCGTACGCGATACGCGGCGCTCCAAATAATCCGGTCGTGGTGGACGAGGCGATTGGTACCGGGCTGGACCAATGCGCGCCGTTGTCGATGCTGCGGGCCGCGCGGACGACCGAGATTCCGATCTCGTTAATCCTCCAGACGGCGACCCAATTGCCCTCGCGATCGGTGGCAAGCTCGACGTCCACGTCCGGCACGTTGTCGATGGCGGCATCCGCGTTGAGCGGAATGGGCAACGACCAGTTGTCGCCGTTGTCGATGCTGCGGGCGACGAGGATGTCGCCGTCACCACCGAGGGTGTTGCCGAGGTCGTCGCCGGATTCCCATGCGACAACCCAGTGGCCCTGACCATCGGTGGCGATGGCGGGCTCGTGGTCTTCTTTCATGGGGCTGTTCGTAATGGGAGCCGGAAGCGACCAGTTGCTGCCATTGTCAATGCTGCGCGAATAGACAATCTCGGACGGCCCGGACGGACCGGTGGCGAGTTCCCATACAACGATCCATCGCCCCTGCCGGTCGGTGGCGACGCGCGGATTTCCGTCGACCACGGAGTCGGTCGCGGGGTTCGGGCTCACCGGCACCGGGGCCGTCCAAGTCGCGCCGTTGTCGATGCTGCGCGCGCTGAGGATGTCGAAATTGGTTCCGGCGCCGGGGAACGCGTTGGACTCCCAGACGGCGATCCAGACGCCGTTGCCGTCCGTGGCGATGTCTGCGTTCGTGTCAGTCCCAGTGTCCGAGGGTGCGACGGTGCTGAGAAACGTCGGAACGGACCAGTTCGCGCCATTGTCGACGCTGCGGGCAACGAAGAGCTCAAAATCCGGCCCAACCGTCCCGCCCAGCGTGTCGTCCGATTCCCAGACCGCAACCCAGTGACCCTGTCCGTCGGCGGCGATCCGGGGCTTCAGATCGTTGCCGGCATCAGACCCGGCATTGACGTTGAGCAGCCCCGGCGGAGTAGCGGGCACGCCGAAGTCGGCACGGGCTGCCGCCACCAGCCCCAAACACAGAAACAGACAGAGCAAACCGCACGGCGGAAGTCGCGAACCGATTTCACGTTTCCTACACATCATCATTCTCCATCCGCCGGCCCAGCAGCGAGCGACGCAGGGCAGAGACCCCCACGATCCAAATAGGCGCAAACGCCACCCCACCGACACCACACATTCCGCCGCGGCCGGGCGGCTGAAACAACGACGACTGCGAACGACCTAATCTCGTTTCGCTCACGATGCGTGGGAAGACGCTTCCTTCGCGCCCGCATTCGAAGATTACGGGCACCCGCTGATCAGACAATCGACGAACAAGCCGATGTCGAGACCGTTGAGCAGACCATCGTGGCTTAGATCTCCGACCATGGGCTCTGAGTTCGGGAACTGTTGCTGAAACGCGGCCGGGTTGGTCATGGCAAGCGCGAGCGCTCCGGCGTCGAGCGGGGTCAGTTGCCCGTCATTGTTCATGTCTCCCGGCACGAACGGGACGACGAGCAGCGTGATATCGGTTGCGTGGTACTGGACTGCAAAGAGCTTGCCCGGACCGACCACACGGCCGGTGACGCTCGCGAATGTTCCCGTCCGCGATCCGAACGTCATGATGACGAAAGTCTGGCCGATCATCGGCTCGAATCCATCGAACAGCGACAGCGCGAGATGGCCATCGAACGCCGCGACGCCGGAGACGTTGACGCGGTCGAACGTCGTCCCGGCCTGCGTGCCGCCAATCTCGATCTCTAGAGCACCCGCCGCCTGTTGCGTATAGGCGCCGACGATGCTGGTGGTGCCGTATACCGGCGGGAAGAACGTCGGACCGGGCGCGAGAATGCCGCCTTGGTTTACCAGGCTACCGGTTGAGGTTACGACGTGCAGTGCGCCGCCGGTCCAGTTGAAGTGCGCAGGATTGCCGGTGTTATCCAGCTCGTTCGCGATGAGCGTCCCGCCGCTCAGGTTGACGATGGTGTTGGCGGTATTCCAGATCTTCAACCGGCCGGCGATGGACATGATGCCGCTGAAGATGTCGATCCGTCCTGCTCCGCCGGGAAATCCGCCGGTTCCGCCGACCGTGCTGAGCGCGGCCTCGACGAATCCGTCACCGTCGAGGGTGTAATGTCCGTTGCCGGACGGGCTCGGGGCGACGCGAAGGTTCATGGCAACGGAAACGTACCCTCCGAATTGATCAAATGTGCCGGTGCCGCTGAAGCCGGCACTCATCGGACCGTCGACGACGACGCTGCCGCCGGTCAGGGAATAGGTACCCGAAGAGCCGCTGGCGGCGCCGACGTCAAGTTGAGTCGCGGCCGTGTTGTCACCGCCGACCTGCGTGAACACGCCTGAGCCCTGGCTGCCGATGGACTGCATGGGCGCTGAGAGCGACCCGCCGTTGAGTTCATAGTTTCCCGTCGCGCCCGCGCTCAAACCGAGGGTCAGCGTGCCGGTTACCGTGTGAGTTCCCGCATTATTCGTGACCGCGCCGGTGCTGCCTGCGAGATTCCCGACGATTGCGGTTGTATCCTGAACTTGCCCGCCGTTGCTGATGTTCAGCGCGCCGCCCCCCTGGTTGCCGACCGTGAGTGGGCCGGTGTTGAGCGCGGACGTCGCACCCGTGACGTTCGCCGCGCCGGTCGTGCCGGGATTCTGGGCGAGCACGACGTCGGTGGTGGATTGCACCACACCGCCGCTCTGGACGGTCAACGTTCCAGTCCCCAAGTGGCCCACGCGGACGATTCCTGAGGATGACTCAAATCGCCCTCCGGTTGAGATCGTCAGCGTGCCCGTCGAGTTGGCCACCGCGCCGATGAGAGTCGGTACGGTGGTAACGTCCATCGTTCCGCCGGTCACAAACAACTGGCCGGACCTGCCCGAAACGTCGCCGATGTGATGCTCCGAGGCCGAGTGTGAGTTGTATGAGAAGCCATTGAGCAAAAAGGCGACACTGTCGTCCTCGATTCGGAGGGCGATGTTGCCGACGCTGGTCGAAAAAGTGACGTTGTAGCCAAGCTGAGTGCCGCCGGAGAGCCCAAAATGGGCGATGTCGTTGACTCCGGCGACGCTTCCGCCCGACCAGTTCGCCGGATCGCTGAACAGACCGCCGAGCGCGTTACGCCACGCCTTGTCCGCAGCTCGGGCAATTCCGGCCCCGCCGACGAGTACGGCCACCATGATCGTCGCGATCAACCGAATCCGCGAAATGGGAGATACCTGCATTGCTCAGTCTCCAGCGGCGCGATCGAGGCCAATTATGGTTTCGAAGCCGACGCACCTCGCGCGGCATCGTCCGTCGGGTCCCTCTTCACCGGGCCGGCGAACGCGGCGTTTCGCGGCAACCACTCCCGACCGTTCCCTCGCAGGCGGGCGCTCCTGGCTCAGGAGTACTGACGACGAAAGGCCAGCCCCATACACGCAATCCCAACGAGCGAGATGGGGGCGAACGCGGCCGTCCCGCCGCCGCACAGGCCGGCCCCGATGCCGCCGCCGCCGGGCGGCGGGTCGGCCGAGAACGATTCGCAGGCATCGGGAATGGAATTGCCGTTCACATCCGTCGCGAGCCCGGCGGCCGTCTCGGCTGCATCGGCAATGAGATTCGAATTGCAGTCGGGCCGTGCGAAGCGTGCGCTCAGGCAGTCCGGGTCAATGCCGATTGTGCCGCCAAGCGAATCGTTGGAACTCCAGACCGCGACCCAGTTGCCGGCATCGTCGGTGGCGAGATCGACAAAGTTGTCTCCGCCGTCATCCTGACCGGCATTGGTGTTGAGGACGCCCGGAAAGGTCCAGTTTGCGCCATCGTCGTCGCTTTCAACAATCAGGAGGTCGGCGTCACTATTGGCCGTGACGAAGATCAGATCGTTGGTCCAGGCGACAACCCAGCGGCCTCGGCCGTCGGTGATGATGCGGGGTGATAGTTCGGTGCCTGAGATGCCCGATGCATTTGCGTTAAGGACGGCCGGGAAGGACCAGTTGGCGCCGTTGTCGAGACTGCGGGCCGTCAGAATGTAACTATTCCCATTGTCAGGAAAGCCGGGGCGCGCTCTGGACGACCAGACGGCGGCGCAATGACCCTGATCGTCGAGGGCAAGGCTCGGTGAAGAATCCCGGATGGCGTCGAACGAGGCGTTGGTATTGAGGGGAATCGGGACCGACCAGTTCAAGCCGCCGTCGAGGCTGCGGGCCACGAGAATATCCAGGTCTGTACCGATGGTACTCCCGAGCGTGTCTTTGGATGACCAGGCTGCTACCGCGATCCCCTGGCTGTTCATGGCGACGAAGGGTTCGCCTTCATCGACGACGCCGTTGGCGCCTGCATTGGCGTTGAGCGGCGCCGCCGGTGACCAATGTTCGCCGTTGTCGATGGATCGGGCGAAGAAGATGTCGAAGTCAATTCCGGTCGTGCCGAGCGGGTCGTTTGACATCCAGACGGCGATCCAATGGCCGACACCGTCCGCGGCGATATGAGCTGATACGTCGCGGTAGGGTCTGACAGTGGAATTCGAATTGAGCGCGGCGGGCGGCGACCAGTTCGCGCCGTTGTTGCTGCTGCGTGAGACGAGAATGTTGAACTCGCCTCCGATCGTGCCGCCGAGCGTATCGCTCGAGTGCCACACGACAACCCAGTGTCCCAGGCGGTCCGTGGCAATTCGCGGGTTGGAATCGATTCCGCTGTCAGTGTTGGCGTTCGTGTTGAGCGGCGAAGGGACGGACCAGTTCTCGCCGTTGTCGATCGAGCGGGCGAAAAATATATCGGAATCCCCGGGAACGCCGCTGGCGCTGTTCGTGGACGTCCAAACCGCGATCCAGTTGCCCTGGCCGTCGGTCGCGATCGACGGCGCGAGGTCGAGTCCGTTGTCGACCGAGGCATTGGTGTTGACTGGCCGCGGATCGCTGATCGGCACTCCGAGATCCGCGCGGGCCGCCCCCCGTGCCGATAGCAGCGCCCCGGCGGCGACAACGGCCGTGAACACGTTTAAGCGGATACGCATCACACATCCTCCAGTTGTTCATCCTGTCGACGACGAATCACACGGGCCATGCACGCCATTCCCGCCCATGCGATCGGTGCCAATGCGGCGATTCCGCCGCCGCAGAGGCTAATGCCGGGGCCGCTCGCGATCGCCGGGCCGGCCAATGACGTCTCGCAGCCGTCAGGAATCGAGTTGCCATTGACGTCCGGGCTGATTCCGGCCGCGATCTCGGCGCGGTCGCTGATCAGGTTGCTGTTGCAATCGGGTAGCGCGAAGCGCGCAACCCTCAAGTCGTCGTCATTTCCCACCGCTCCCGCCGCCGTCTTGTTCGAATGCCACGCGCCCAGCCACATGCCCTTTCGATCGGTGGCGAGACTCGGATTGAGGTCATGGCCGATGTCGATGGACGCGTCGGTATTCAGCGGCGACGGGCTCGACCAGTTCGAGCCGTTGTCCCCGCTGCGAACAATGAACAAGTCCGCATCTTCCATCGGCGTCTGCAGCACGCCGTCAGACCTCCACGCGACAACCCAGCGGCCCAGCCGATCGGTAACGATCGCCGGGAAAAGCTCGATGTGCCGGTCCCCGGCGTCATGCGGATGGATTGCGGCCGGAAGCGACCAGTTCGCGCCGCCGTCGATGCTGCGCGCCGTCAGGATGAACAGCGGAGTGAGGCGCAGCGGAGTTTCCGACGACAACCAGACCGCGACGCAATTCCCATTGTTGTCCATGGCCACATCCGGATAGCCGTCCGTTGCGTCGTCGACGCTCGCGTTCGCATTCAGTGGGATCGGTGCCGACCAATGGGCCCCGCTGTCGAGCGATCGGGCGACAAACACGTCGGAATCGCCACCCAGGGTGTCGTCGACCGCGCCCGTGACCTGCCAGACCGCCACGCATCGACCTTGCTCGTCCATAGCGACCGAAGGGACCGAATCGTCTCCGGTATCGAAAGCGGCATTGCTGTTCAGTGGAAGCGGGTTCGACCAGTTCGCGCCATTGTCGACGCTGCGCGCGAAGAGAATCTCCGAGTCGGCGCCGGATGCCATCCTCACCGATTGCCAGACGGCGAGCCAGCGGCCGTGTTCGTCCGTTGCGATGCGCGGGCTGTTGTCCGCGTTAATGTCGGTGGCGGCGTTGTTATTGAGCGGCGCGGCGCCGGTCCATGTCGCGCCGTTGTCCGTACTGCGCGAGACAACGATGTCAAAGTCCGTGCCGCCGCCTGCAAATGCGTGCCACACGGCGACCCAATGGCCCTGTCGATCCGTCGCAATCGCCGGACCGCTGTCGGGGCCGGCATCGATCGCCGCCGTCGAGTTGAGTGGAATCGGACTCGACCAGTTTTGGCCGTTGTCGATGCTGCGCGCCGAAAAAACGTCCGTATCGCTGCCAAACGGCCCGCCCTGCGTGCCGCGTGCCGACCAGACGGCCACCCAGCTCCCGTTGCCGTCACTGGCCAGCCGTACCTCCGAGTCGCCGGCCCCGTCGGTCGCGGCGTTGGCGTTCAACGGCACAGCGTCGCTGATCGGCACGCCAAGATCGGCCCGGGCCGTCGCAGCCATTGCAAGCACTAGTGCAACGCGGGACGCGTCCTTAAACATTTGACCCTTCCTTGCGCGGGCGGCCCGACAATCGTCGGAGTCTTGTCGCCGCGAGCAACGTCAACGGAGCGAAACCGGCCGCACCCACGCCGCACGGCCCACCGCCACAGCCGTCCGGCCGCGCCGGAGGCAGCCCGAGCGCGTCGCACACATCAGGTACACGGTTGCCGTTGATGTCCGGGCTGATCCCGGCCGCGGTTTCAAGTGGGTCGCCGATCAAGTTACGGTTGCAATCGGGCAGGCCGAAATGCGCGGCGAAGATATCTGCGTCGTTACCCGAGACACCCGCGCCGCCCACCCAGGCACCGACCCATTCTCCGCGACCGTCCGTCGCGATGCGTGGCGACGAATCCTGCCCGGGCTTCCCGGGGGCGTCGATATTGAGTGGCGCCGAGATCGACCAGGAAACACCGTCATCGATGCTGCGAGCGATCAGGCTGTTCGTCTGCGGCTGGAGGTCGCCGATCGTCTCTTCAGTTGTCCAGACCGCTACCCAATTGCCGTTCCGGTCCGTTGTGAGGTCGACGTCGTAGTCTTCGTCACCGCCGGCCGCGGCAGCGTTGGAATTGACAACGGCGGGCGACGACCAGCTCGCGCCATTATCGACGCTGTGCGCGGCGAGGATGTCGCCTTCGCCGCCAATCGTGTTGCCAAGCGAGTCGGTAGACCCCCAGATTGCGACCCAGCGCCCGTTGCCGCCCGAAGCGATCGTCGGCCCCACCTCGTTCGCGTCCGCGCCGCCGCTTGCACAAAGGAGTGCCGGCGAAGACCAGCTGACGCCGTTGTCGATACTCCGCGCGTAGAAGCTCTTGCCCGAAGTTCCCGGCTGGAATGTCGACCACACGACGATCCATTTTCCCGCTGAGTCGGTGGCAACCCGTGCCTCGAAATCCGCGACCGTGTCGGTTTTCGCCGTTGTGTTCAGCGGCAGCGGATCGGACCAGCTCGCGCCGTTGTCGGTGCTGCGGGCGTAGAGGATGTCGCCGTCACTTCCTGTCCCCGAGAGATTCGTCTCGGAATTCCAGATCGTGATCCAGACTCCCTTACCGTCCGATGCGATGACCGGATTGGAATCATCACCATCCGTGGCAAAGTTGGTGTTGAGCACGCCCGGACTCGACCAGTTGACGCCGTTGTCGATGCTCCGGGCGAACAGAAGGTCCGAGTCAATTGGATTATCCGACCTCCAGACCACGACCCAGTGCCCTTGGCCGTCGGTGGCGATCACCGGCATGCGATCACCGTTCGTGTCGTTTTTCGCGTTGGTGTTGAGCGGAGCGGGGACCGACCAGTGGGCGCCGCTGTCGACGCTTCGGGCAAAGAGTATGTCCAAGTCGGTGCCGATGGTGTTGCCGAGCGTATCGGCCGACTGCCAGACGACGATCCACAGGCCTTGGCCGTCCGTGGCGAGCGCCGGCGTGGCATCGTTGCCGCTGTCAAACCCCGCGTTGCTGTTGACCGGCGCGGGCGGACTGATGGGCACGCCGAAATCAGCGCGGGCGACAGCTGGCAACAGCAATCCCGAGACGGCGCAGACAGTGAAACTCGCTGAATCGAAGCGACCTTTACGCACGTGAAGTCCCCTTGCAGTTCCGGCGAGGCGAACGGCGGAGGCGGCTCAGGCCCAGCAGGGTCACGGGCGCGAACGCAGCCGAACCGACACCGCACGGTCCGCCGCCACAGCCGCCTCCGGCCGGCGGGAGGCCGAGCACTTCGCAGACATCGGGTCGGCCATTGTCGTTAATGTCCGGGCTCATACCGGTCGCGGTTTCAAGTGGATCGCCAATCAGGTTGTTATTGCAGTCGGGCAGTGCGAAATGCGCGGAGAGGATGTCGGCGTCGGATCCGCCGAGGGCCGCGGATGGACTCCACGCGACGAGCCACTGACCTCTGCGGTCCGTCGCGATATGCGAATTATTCCCAACATTGAGTTGAAATCCGCTGTCGCCGGATACGGGCGTGCCGGTCGACCAATGCTGTCCGTTGTCGATGCTGCGAGCCATGCGGACGGTAATCTCGCCGCCCTGTGTGCCGTTAATGTTCCACACCCAGGCGGCCACCCAGTGCCCGTCGGCGCCGGCGGCGATCCCGAGCGAGTAATAAGCGCCGCTTTCAGCAACTTCCACGGGCACGGGGCTGGACCAGTTGGCGCCGTTGTCGATGCTGCGGGCGGCGAGGTTGGCGCTGGCGCCGGAATTTGCGTCAAAGGCAGAGAAGATGGCAATCCAGTTCCCGCGACTGTCGGTGGCGAGGGCGACACCTTCATTGGAAGAGTCGCCATCCGTGAGTGCGTTGGTGTTGAGCGGGACCGGCGACGACCAGTTTGCGCCATTGTCAATCGAGCGTGCGACGAGAATGTCGGAGTCGCTCGTGTCGGCGCCGCCGAGGTTCTGAGTGGATGCCCACGCGACAACCCAGTGGCCCAGGCCGTCAGTCACGACGGCGGGAACGTAGTCGGCGCCCGAGTCGCCGCCGGCATTGTTGTTGAGCGGCGCCGGCGCGGACCAATGCTCGCCATTGTCGATGCTGCGTGAGACGAAGATATCGAAATCGTTCCCGAGCGTGTTGCCGAGCGTGTCGTCTGAGTACCAAACCGCAACCCAGTGACCCAGGCCGTCGGTAACGATGGTCGGGCCAATGTCATTGCCGGCGTCCGTGGCCGCGTTGGCGTTGAGGGCCACGGGGTCCGACCAGGTGGCGCCGTTATCGATGCTTCGGGCGACGACGATGTCAGTCTCGAAGCTGGGTGCGCTGTTCTTCGACCAGACCGCAACCCAATGGCCCTTGCCGTCGGTGGCGATATCAGGATCGACGTCGGTGTTGGTGTCGCTGGCGGCGTTGTTGTTGAGCGGAACTGGGAGCGACCAGTTGAGGCCGTTGTCGACGCTGCGGGCGACGAAGATTTCGAAGTCACCACCGATCGGCCCGCCGAGCGTTTCGTTGGAGTACCACACGGCCACCCAGTTTCCATTGCCGTCGCTGGCGAGACGGGGGCTGAAGTCGCCGCCGGTGTCGGTGGCGGCGTTGGCGTTGAGCGGCGCCGCGGTGCTCACGGGTACGCCAAGGTCAGCGCGGGCCGCGGCCGCAAATGTAAGGATGAGTGAAACACGAAACGCGTATTCACGCATTTGATTCTCCTGTCCGCGCGCGGCGCGCTCCGCGCCGGAATCGAGTCGCAGCGAGGAGTGTCAGAGGTGCGAAGCTGGCAGCCCCGACACCGCACGGCCCACCGCCGCAACCGTTCTGGGCCGGCGGCAGAAATAGGGCGTCGCAGATGTCAGGCACGCTGTTATTGTTGATATCCGGGCTGATGCCCGCAGCCGTT
Organism: uncultured Planctomycetaceae bacterium; assembly: GCA_964549445.1. Classification (GTDB taxonomy): domain Bacteria; phylum Planctomycetota; class Phycisphaerae; order UBA1845; family UTPLA1; genus SpSt-539. Next base: position 89,089 of record CAZJVS010000014.1, on the reverse strand, counting down.
TCCAGCGGGTCGCCGATCAGGTTCTGGTTGCAGTCGGGCAGCCCCAGGTGGGCGGCAAACACCTCCAGATCGCCGTTCGGAACCTGTTCATTTACTTGCCAGGCCACCACCCACTCGCCGCGACCATCCGTTGCGATCCGGGCCTGACGATCTTCGTTCCCGTCGGTGTCGGAGTTGGAGTTGAGGAAAGACGGGCTCGACCACGTCGCCCCGTTGTCGACGCTGCGGGCAACGAAGAGATCAAAATCTTGTTCGCTTCCGCTGATGTGAGCCACCTCCCACACCGCCACCCAGTTGCCCGCCCCATCGGCCGTGAGGTCTACATAGAAGTCGTCTTCGTTCGGGTCGCCGGCGTTCGTGTTCAGCGGCACGGGAACGGACCAGTTCGCGCCATTGTCGAGGCTCCGTGTGACGAGGATGTCTTCCACGCCGCCACCAGCTGGCACCGAGTCCCACGCCGCGACCCAGTGGCCGAGCCGGTCCGTCGCAAGGGTAGGCGTGTAGTCCTCGTTCGCGGTGGCGCCATTCGGGTTCAGAAAGGCCGGCGAAGACCAGTTGGCCCCGTTGTCGATGCTGCGGGCGAAGAAGCAGTCGGGCTGCGCACCGGGCGTCGCTTCGACCATCCAGACAACGATCCAGTGACCCTGACCATCGGCGATGATCCGCGGAAACGTATCACTGGCCGTGTCGGTGGCTGCATTGGTGTTCAGCAAAAACGGACTCGTCCACGAGGCGCCGTTGTCGATGCTGCGGGCGATGAGGATGTCACGGTCCGTTCCCGCACCGGCGACGTCCTCATTCGAACTCCATACCGCAAGCCAAATCCCCTTTCCGTCGGTCGCGATGACGGCATTGTTATCGTCGCCGGTATCGGTGCCGGCGTTGGTGTTGAGCGGCACGGCGCTCGACCAGTTCGCGCCGTTGTCGATGCTGCGCGACGTCAGGATGTCACTCTCGGACGCGCCGACCTTGGACTCCCAGACCGCAACCCAGTGGCCCTGTCGATCGGTCGCAATCGTCGGGTCCCGCTCGGTTCGATTGTCATTTGCGGAATCCGGCGAAACCGCCAGCGGCAGCGACCAGTGCTCGCCGCTATCAAGACTGCGCGAGAACAAAACGTCTTCGTCACTGAAAACGGCGTTGATTCCGGTGCGCGAAGAGAACACCGAGATCCACAGGCCCGCGCCGTCGGTCGAAATCTCGGGCTGGCCATTGAGAACGATCTCGGGGCCGTCACTGACACTGACAAACCGAACCGGACTGATCGGCACGCCGAGCTCCGCCCGGGCTGTGTCGATTCCGGCTCCGAAGGCCAGGGCTGCGAGCAACAATGAGCTGTTTCGGCTTCGCGTAAGCATGATCGTATCTCCTTTTCTCAGAGGACATGACGACGAATGGCCCGTGCGATACACGCGATTCCGGACTGCATGCCCCAGCGATTCGGATGAACGACCGGCGAAGCCAGGATCGGTTCATCCACCGTCCGGCCGTCGGCGCTCGACGGGTCCCCCTGCTCGATCAGTTCTTGCGAAACACGAATAATGGGGTGCGAGCGAAGTACTCGGAGCTGTCGATGCTGGCAAAGTTCACTTGCCCCGTGTCGCCGCCGAAGATGAAGTACGCAGGCCCGATCGCCGCTCCACCCAGCGCCGCGCGCTCGAACGGCAAGCCCGTCAAGCTTCCCCAGCCGTTGACGTCCGGCACGTACACCTCGACTGCCGCCACGCGAACAAAGTTCTGCCCGCTCAGTTGCCGCCCGCCAACGGCATAGATTCGATTGTTCCAGCCAAAGGCCCCGAGCGACTGACGGCTCACATTCATTGACGTCTTGGGGGTCCACACGTTGGCCGCCGGGTCGAACTCCTCATTCGTCGCCCCACCGCCTCTCCCGCCGAGCGCGTAGATCCTGCCGTTGATCGCCGCCGCCGCGAGCTCGGAGCGGGCCGTGTTCATCGGCGCCATCGGCGTCCAGACGTCGGTCGCGGGGTTGTATTCGTCGACGGCGTTGAGATCGACGATGAATCCGTTTTCGATGCGGGCACCGCCGATGAGATAGATGCGATTGTTGACGGCCACGGCGGCCGCAAACGCGCGCGGCGCCAACAGCGGCGCCCGCGGCGTCCATTCGTTCGTGTCCGGGTTGTATTCGAGTGTGTCCCCAAGCGCAGTCGGCGGGTTGTATCGAAATCCGCCGAAAGCAAAAACACGCCCGGCGGCCGACGCAGCCGCCACGCCCGAGCGGGCCGATGGCAGCGACGCAATCGGCGTCCACACCTGGTCGCTCTGCATGTCGAACGCCTCGACCGAGTCCGTCTCAACCGCCCGATCGTCGCCGCCGATCGCATAGATCCGATCGTTTAGTACTGCCCCGGCAGGGAACGATCGACCGATGTTCAGCGGCGGCCTTCCGCGCTGCGACTCGGCAACAACTTCCACATGCGTAAACGTCATCCCGTCGATCGCTTCGGGGCTGGGCGAAAGCAGAAATGTCTCCGGCCCCGCAGGCGCCGCCGGACCCGGTATGCCGCAACCTGCAAACCGCGCGACAGCCATCGCGCTCGCCACCAGCACGCACAACCTGAATAGTTTTCCGTAGATGCGGTTCACGATTTGGTACTCCACGATGCCCGGCTGCGAGTCCGCCCCTCAGAGTCTGGACGACGTTCGCACCCCCAGCTTCACGCCCTGAATTCGGATACGGTCACGTCTCTCACTCGAACGGGTCCCGCCCGTTCGCGCTCCATTTGGCCGTCAAAGCCCGCCGAACAGCACCCGCTCGGCAGTCCCTGCATGGACGACATCCCCGCCATAACTTTCACGCACGTATTTCTCGGGATATGCTTAGGTAAGACCCACGGTGGGGGCTCACTCGCATCTCCGCCCCCCAATCGCCGGCCGCCTCGCCCGGAGTCGCGCCCATGCCCGACAGCGACGATGCTCTCCTGCAATTAGCCGTCGAGGGCGATGTAACCTCACTGCGGACCCTTCTCGAGCGGTTTGGCGGCGAGGTCCGCCAGCGCATCGCCGGCCGGATCGACAAACGCTGGCAGGCCCTCGTCGACGAAGACGACGTGATGCAGGTCGCCTATCTTGAGGCCTTCCTGCACATCGACCAGCTCACCGCCCGCGACCTGCCATCATTCCTCGCCTGGCTCACGCGCATCGCCGAAAACGCCCTCCGCGATGCCGTCCGCGGTCTCTCGCGTCAGAAGCGGCCCAATCCCGCCCGCCGCGTCGAAGCCCCATCGCAAGCCGACTCCTACGTCGGACTCCTCGACTGTCTCGGCGTCACCACCACGACACCCAGCCGCGAGGCCACGCAGCGAGACGCCGTAACCGTCTTGGAAGCCGCGATCCAGCGTCTCCCCGAAGACTATCTCCGCGCAGTCCGCCTCTACGATCTGGAAGGTCGTTCTGTCACGGACGTAGCTTCAACGATGGGCCGCTCGGTCGGAGCCGTCCACATGTTGCGGGCACGGGCCCACGACCGACTACGGGAGCAACTCGGCGCTACCTCGCAATTTTTTTCCGGATCCGCGTGAAACCCGGCGGGTGGACGTCGTCAAAGAGAGGGAGCCGCGCGCATGAATCGCGATGCCGCGAATATCGCCGACACGTCCAGCCACGCCGAACGCCGGCTGGTCAACGACGCCTTTGCACAGTTCGAGCGCATCACGAGCGGCTTCAGTTCCGGCCGGGCGGGCATTCCGGACTGGGTCTCCTTTGCCGGTTACCGCATCCTCGGTGAGGTTCATCGCGGCGGACAGGGCGTCGTTTATCAGGCCCTGCACGAATCGACGCGCCGCAAGGTCGCCATCAAGGTCCTCAAGGAAGGCCCCTTCGCCGATCGCACCGAGCTCGCCCGCTTCGACCGCGAGGTCGACGTCCTCAGCCGCCTCAATCATCCCCACATCGTCGCCGTCCACGACCGCGGCCTGACCGCCGGCCACGCCTGGTATGTCATGGACTACGTCCCCGGGCGGCCGCTCGACGCCTACGTCGCCGGTGCCGACCTGTCGATGGATGCACTTCTCGCGCTCTTTGTGAAAGTTTGCGATGCCGTCAATGTCGCCCACCTCCGCGGCGTCATCCATCGCGACCTCAAGCCCGGCAACATCCGCGTCGACGAACAGGGCGAACCGCGTATCCTCGACTTCGGCCTCGCCAAGCTGGTGCACGAACACCCCGGCGGCTCCTCCGCGCTCGCCATGACGATGACCGGCCAGTTTGTCGGCTCGCTTCCATGGTCCAGCCCGGAACAGACAACCGGCGGCGCCGACGCCATCGACATTCGGACCGACGTCTATTCGCTCGGCGTGATCCTGTTTCAACTTCTCACCGGCCGATTCCCGTACCCCGTCGTCGGTCGGATTGACGACGTCGTCCGACACATCGCCCAAACAAGTCCCGAGCGACCCTCGACCATCCGCCGCGGCCTCGACCACGACCTCGAGCTCATCGTCTTGAAGTGTCTCGCCAAGGAGCCCGAACGCCGCTATCAGAGCGCCGGCGAACTGGCCCGCGACATCCGTCACTATCTCGCAAATGAACCGGTCGAAGCCACGTCGCCCAGCGCGAGTTACCGGCTGCGGAAGTTTGTGCGGCGAAACCGGGTTCTCGTGCTGGCCGGCGCCGCGATCGCGGCGACGCTGGTGATCTCTGCCATCGTTTCTGTCGCGTTCGGGCTGAGCGAGGCGCGACAACGGCGAGCCGCGGAGCAGACGCTCTCGCGCGCCGAGAAGGCGGAGGGCGAGGCAAAGGCGCGGGCCGGCGAACTCGAAAAAGTGGCGAAGTTCCAGGAAGCGCAACTCGCGGGCATCGACGCCGAGACCATGGGCGCGAGGCTTCGGGCCGACCTGGTGGAAAATGTCCGCGCCGCGGCCGAGCGTTCACAGTTGCCACCCGACGACGTCGTCGCGCGAATCGGAGAGTTGGAACGAATCATCGCCGGCAGTGACTTCACCGGCATGGCCTTGGGCTCGTTGAACGAAAACGTCTTCCACCCGGCTCTGGAGGCAATCGAAAGAGAATTCGCCGGCCAGCCGCTGCTGAAAGCACGCTTACTTCAGACCCTGGCGGCCACCCTGCAGGAACTGGGATTGATTGAAGCAGCCCGCAGGCCGCAAGTGGAAGCCCTGACGATCCGGCGTCGCGAATTGGGCGATGAGGCCGCCGACACGATTGAGTCGATCGACAGCATGGGCGCGCTCCTCAACGCCGAAGGCAAGCTGGCTGAAGCGGAATCGCACTGGCGAACGTCGTTGGCGACGGCGCGCCGGGTGCTGGGCAACGACGATCCGAAAACGCTCATCGCAATCAGTAACCTGGGCACGGCGCTCCGGACACAAGGCAAGCTCGCGGAGGCCGAGCCGTATCACCGCGAGGCGCTCGCGGGCTACCGCAGCATGCTGGGAGAAGATCATCCAAACACGCTTGTCGCGATCCATAACTTGGGGATGCTGTTGGCAGCCCAGGGAAAACCGGCCGACGCGGAGCCGCTCCTGCGAGATGCTCTGGAGAAGTCCCGTCGCGTGATGGGTGATGATAACGTTCAGACGCTTACCTCGATCAACGCGATGGGTCGACTGCTCGAAGCTCAGGGCAGGCTCGCCGAGGCCGAACGCTTCGATCGCGAAGCCCTTGGGAAGTTACGTCGCGTGATGGGCAACGATCACCCGAATACGCTCGCCTCGATGAACAATCTGGCTGTGCTGCTCTGGGCACAGGGCAGGATTCCGGAGGCCGAACCGCTTTGTCGTGAAGCGCTCGACGGGAGACGCCGCGTCCTGGGCAATGATCACGTAAACACCCTGATCTCCATATCAACGATGGGCGTGCTTCTGAAGGCGCAGGGCAAGCTGGCCGAAGCCGAGCCCTACTACCGCGAATCGATGGAGAAGCACCGACGCCTAAGGGGCGACGAGCACCCCAATACCCTTATCGCGATCCACAACATGGGCGCCCTGCTCGCGGCCGAAGGCAGACCGGCCGAGGCCGAGGCCCTCTACCGTGAAGCACTTGAAAAGCGCAGACGCGTGCTGGGCGACGGGCACCCCGGCACGCTCGCCACGCTCAATAGTCTGGCGGATGTCCTCGCGGCGCAGGGCAAATACACAGAGGGTGTCGCCCTGCTGGTCCCGGCGGAACCCGCGGCCCGTCGGGAGTTCAAAGGCGGAAACGCCGCGCAACTGGGCCGATTCCTCTCCACACTCGGTCGCGCGCGCGTCGGCGTCGGCGAGCTCGACGACGCCGAGAAAAATCTCACCGAGGCCGACACGATCCTGAGCAAGGCCGACCGCGCCACCGAGCGCGATCGAGCGGACGTATGGCGCGGCTTAGCGGATCTATACGACGCCCGGCACGCCGCCGACCCGGACAAGGGTTTTGACAAGGCGGCCGCCGAGTGGCGCACGAAATTGAATTCGGCTCACGCAACAACCCGATCGAGCGCACCGTAGTCGTTCCGCGTGGATTATCGATTCGAGTCCGGTGGCACGACAATGCGTGAACACCGGCGAGCGTTGACGGCCGTAAGGTAGTCGAAGTGCGTGCATGAAGTCTGACTCTTCCAAGCTATCGCCACAACACTCACTGCCGGCCGAACGCGCACTGGTCGATGCCGCCTTTGCGCAGTTCGAGCGGTTGACAAGCGGTACGAGGAATGGAGCGGCGCAACTATCGCAGGCGGTCGCGATTCCCGGCTTTCGAATTCTTGGCGAAATCCACCGCGGCGGTCAGGGCGTGGTCTATCAGGCGCTCCAGGAATCTACGCGACGGAAGGTGGCCATCAAGGTCCTGAGGCAGGGACCCTTTGCCGACCGAACCGAGCTGGCACGCTTCGATCTCGAAGTCGATGTGCTTAGCCGGCTCAATCATCCTCACATCGTGGCGATTCACGACCGGGGTCTTTCCGCGGGCCACGCCTTTTACGTCATGGACTACGTCGCCGGCCGGCCGCTCGACGCCTACGTGGCCGGCGCGGACTTGTCGATCGACCAGCTGCTGGAACTTTTCGTCAAAATCTGCGATGCCGTCAACGTCGCCCATCTCCGCGGCGTCATCCATCGCGACCTCAAGCCCGGCAACATCCGCGTCGACGAGCAGGACGAGCCGCGCATCCTCGACTTCGGTCTCGCCAAGCTCGCGCAGGAAGTCGCCGGCGGCTCTTCCGCGCAGGCCATGACGCTGACCGGCCAGTTCGTCGGCTCGCTGCCGTGGGCCAGTCCCGAACAGGCAACCAGCGGCGCCGACGCCGTCGACATCCGCACCGACGTCTACTCGCTCGGTGTCATCCTGTACCAGCTCCTCACCGGCCGATTCCCCTACCCGGTCGTCGGCCGCATCGATGAAGTCGTCCGACACATCTCGAACGCGACGCCCGAGAAACCCTCCGCGATCCGTCGCGGCCTCGACCATGATCTCGAACTCATTGTCTTGAAGTGTCTCGCCAAGGAGCCCGAACGCCGCTATCAGAGCGCCGGCGAACTCGCCCGCGACATTCGGCACTATCTGGCGGATGAGCCGGTTTCGGCCACGTCGCCAAGCGCCGCCTGCCGCCTGCGCAAGTTCGTGCGGCGCAATCGCGGTTTCGTCGTCGCGGCGTCGGTCATCGCGGCAACGCTCGTCCTCGCCACGTCGGTCTCGATCGCCTTCGCGGTCCGCGCCTCCCGCGCCCTCGGCCTCGCTGAGGAGCAGCGAGCCGAGGCCCAGCGCAATGCCGAAGAAACGCGGCAGGTCGCCCGATTTCAATCCTCGCTGCTCTCCGGCATCGACGTGCAGGCGATGGGCGCCGGCTTCAAGAAGCTCTACCGCGATCAGGTGCACGACGCCCTCGGCCGTCAGTTCGTCGGCGTGTGGCCGCAACGACGCAAGCTCACCGCCGACGAAGTCAACGCGTCCATCTCCGAGTACGACCGCATCACAGAACCCGTCCAGCCGATCGACGTCGCCCGGCACGTGCTCGACGATTACGTCCTCGGCAACGGCGTCGAAGTCGTCAGGAAGCAGTTCGCCGATCAGCCCCGCGTCCAGGCCGAGCTGCTCGCAACGCTCGGAGTCATGAGCCGCAAGCTCGGTCTGTTCGCCAAAGCCGAGCCGCCCCTGCGAATGGCCCTCGCACTTCGACAGGCCGATGCTGCCGGCGATCCGGTGCGGCTGGCCGACAGCATGTCCGAGCTCGCCGGTTCGGTCGCCGGCGCAGGCAATTTCAAGGAAGCCGAACAATTGCACCGCGCCGCCCTCGGCCTCTATCGCACACACCTCGGCGACCTCCATCCGGTCACCATCCGGAGCATGGACAACGTCGCTCAAAATCTCTACGAACTCGGCGACTTCGCTGCGGCCGACGCCCAGTTCCGAGAAGCCGTCGACCTCGCCCGCCGCGCGCCCGCCGCCGACGACGACCTCCTGCCGCGCATCCTGACCGACTACGGCGGAGCCCTTCAGGCAAAGGGCGACCTGGCCGCGGCCGAGGCCAACACGCGCGAGGCCCTCGAACTGCGCCGCGCCAAGTCAGGCGAGGAAGGCCAGCCCTACGCCGATACCCTCAACAATCTCGCCGGCATGCTCTACGCCCGCGGGGAGTATGTCGAATGCGGGAAGCTGCTCCATCGCTGCATCGAAATTCAGCAAAAGCTCATTGGCGAAGAGAGCGTCACGGTCGCGACGCTCATAAACAACCTCGGCGGCGTGATGTGGCGAAGCGGCGATCGCGCGATGGCCAAGATCTACTACGCCGAAGCCCTCGCCAGCTATCGCAAGCTGCTCGGAGACGAACACCCCGAAGTCGTCAGCACGATGAACAATCTGGCCATGATGAATCAGATGGACGGCGATCTCGCCAAATCCGGGCCGATGCTCCGCGAAGTCCTCGAGATTCGCCGCCGCATCCGCGAGCCCGACCACCCCGAAGTGGCCCTCAGTCTCGCGAATCTTGGACTCCAGCTCGAAGAGGAAGGCGACCCCGCCGCAGGCGAACCGCTCTTCCGCGAGGCCGTCGCGATCAATCGCAAAAAGCTCTCGCCGTGCCAGTCCTGGCGCATCTCGGCCGAAATGGGACTGATTCGCACGCTCATCAAGCAAGGAAAGCTGGACGAAGCGGACCGACTCCTTCCCGAGTTCTACTCCGCGGTGGAACCCGCCCGCCCGGACGAACGCTGCCGAATCGACTACTACAAGGCGTTTATCCGACTCTACGAAGCACGCCACCAGGCCGCACCCGATCAAGGATTCGACCGCAAGGCCGACGAATGGCGCAAGAAACTCGCCGACTGGCAGGCCACGACCCAGCGGGCCGCTTCGCCCTGATCACCCGCAGCGATCGTTGCGCCGGCCCCGCAACGATTCCTTTGCGATCATGAATCGCTCTCCAAGCGGAACCGATGGCGTCGCCGGACGCGCCGGATCGCCAGCGCACCAAGCAGCGCGGCCGGCGAGAGTGTCGCCATACCCCCGCCGCACAACCCCCCGCCGCATCCGCCGTTGGGTGCCGCAGGAAATACTTCGCAGAAGTCTGGAACGCTATTGTTATTGATATCCGGGATTATTCCGGCGGCAGTCTCGAGCGGATCACCGATGAGATTCTGGTTGCAGTCGGGCAGGCCGAAGTGCGCAGCGAGAATTTCTCTGTCGTGGCCAGGTTTCGCGAAGGGCTCACTTGATTGCCAGACGACGAGCCACTCGCCACGGGTGTCGGTGGCAATCTGCGGGAAGTCGTCCTGGTTCGCGTCTGTGTTGGCGGTGCTATTCAGTAGCTGCGGAGTTGACCACGAGGCGCCAAAGTCGACGCTCCGAGCGACCACAAGGTCGCTGTCATCGTCCGTCTCGCCGAGCGGATCGTAATACTCCCAAACGGCCACCGAGTTGCCATCGCGGTCGGTCGTGATGGAATGCGAGTAGTTATCACCGGATGGGCCGGTTGAGTTCAGTGGAACGGGCTGCGACCAGTTAGCGCCACCATCCACACTGCGAATCGCGAGGATATCACCGAGATTGCCGGGCGTGGGGCCTCGATTACCGTACGAATTCCACACCGCGAGCCAGTGCCCCGGTCCGTCGGTCACGATCTCCGGATCGTAATCTGCATCGGGGTCGGGGCCATTGGGATCGAGGAAACGCGGGCCGTCCCACGTGGCGCCGTTGTCCAGACTGCGCGCGAAGCGACTATCCGGCGGACTATCGTAGGTCGCAGCCCCCTGCCATACGACGATCCAGTGGCCCTGGCCGTCGCCGGCGATTCGCGGAAGTGTGTAGAGTTTGCTATTGCCGACGACGTCGTTGTTGACCGGAGCGGGCAGGGTCCAGTTTGCCCCATTGTCGGTGCTGAGCGAGCGATAGATGTTGCCGTACGCTCCGACGGGGATGTCGTTACTGTTCAAAATATCGACAACAACCACCCACACGGCGATCCAGAGCCCCTGCCCATCGGTCACGATCACGGGACTTTCATTGCCGGAGTGCGCAGTCACGCTGGTCGGAGGGTTTGTATTCAGAGCGATGGGGCTGGACCAGCTCGCGCCGTTGTCGATGCTTCGGGATGCGAAGACGTCATTGCGCGCATTCGCGGCGGCCGACACCCAAACGGCGACCCAATGACCCTGGCGGTCCGTCGCGATCCGCACGTCGGCGTCTCTGCGGTTATCGATCGCTGCATCCGGCGACAGCGGTGCCGGCACCGACCAGTGCTCACCGCTGTCAACGCTGCGGGCGAGGAGAATATCAAAGTCGCTGGTGACCATGTTCAGTGTTGCGCTGGATCCCCAGGCGGCGATCCAGAGACCCTGACCATCGGTTGCGATCGAAGGCCGTTGATTGGCGACCTCCTCCGGACCATCGTTGACGCTGACTCCTCGCGGCGGCGTAATCGGCACGCCCAAGTCTGCCCTGACAGGCGTCGCGAGAACTCCCGTGGCGAGACCGATGAGGACGATGGAGATTCCTGCGTGGCGTTGCATGTTCTTCTCCTTCAGTCACAGAGCTTCGTTCGTTACCTTCGCTTTCGCCTGCGCGCGGCAGCGATACTCAACATCAGGAACTGAGCGCCTGCCGCCGCGCCGGTGCCGCAGAGTCCGCCACCGCAGCCGGCCGTCGGGAGCGGAGGGAAGACGTCGCAGATATCGGGAACGGAGTTGTTGTTGATGTCCGGGCTGATTCCGGCCGCGGTTTCAAGCGCGTCGCCGATGAGATTCTGATTGCAATCCGGAAGCGCAAACCGCGCTACCAGGATGTCGTCGTCGCTTCCGATGGTCCCGCCGAGCGTGTCGACGGAGGACCAGATGGTTACCCAGCTGCCCCGGCCGTCGGAGGCAATTATCGGCAATACATCGTCGCCGCTGTCGTTGGCGGCATTCGAATTGAGCGACTGCGGGATCGACCAATGCGCGCCGATATCCACGCTGCGGGCGACGGCGATGTCTTGGTCCGGCCCGCTCGGCCCGCCAGGTGCGGTCCTGTCCCAAACAGCGACCCAGTTACCCTGGCGGTCGGTTGTGATGGAGGGATAGGAGTCGTCGCCCGAGTCGATCGCGGCGTTGATGTTGAGCGGGAGGGGCAAAGACCAGTTCGCGCCCCCGTCGATCGTACGGGCGACCAGCGCATCGTCGTCCGGACCGAACAGCCCGCCGGCATACCACACGGCAACACACTGGCCGCCGGGCGCGCAGGCGACATCCGGACTGAAATCGTCATTGCTGTCGATCGCCGCATTGGCGTTCAATGCGACGGGGGCGGACCAGTTGGCGCCGTTATTCGTGCTGCGCGCATAGAAGATGTCGTCATCGTCGCCGGGATCCGCGCTGGTCCTTTCCCAGACGCAGATCCAGTTTCCGCTGCCATCGGTGGCGATGCGCTCGTGCCAGTCGCGAACCGAGTCCGTCGTTGCGTCGGAATTGAGCGGAACGGGCGCCGACCAGTTCGCGCCGTTGTCGATGCTGCGCGCAACGAAGATGTCCCTGTCGTTTCCGATCGAGCTGGCTGGTTCGCCGCTGGCGGACCAGACGCAGACCCAGTTTCCGCTGCCATCGGTGGCGATGTTGGGGTCGTCGTCACCGCGGTGATCGCTTCCGGCGTCGGTATTGAGCGGTGCCGGCACGGACCACGTTGCGCAATTGTCGATGCTGCGCGCCACAAGGATTTCGCCCGCCGCGTCCCACACGGCGACCCAGTGGCCCTGGCCATCCGTCGCGACGGCCGGGTTGGAATCATTGGCGGTGTCCGTGGCGAAGTTGGTGTTCAACGGAGCGGGCGGAGACCAGTTGGCCCCGCTGTCGAGACTGCGGGCGAAGAGAATTTCGTCATCGGGTCCGACTGCATTTTCGTCCCCCCGCCAGACGGCGACCCAGTGGCCCAGACCGTCCGTCGCGAGCTTTAGGAAATAGTCGCTGCGGTCGTCGGTCGCGGCGTCGCTGTTGAGGGGCTGAACGGAACTGACCGGGACGCCGAGGTCGGCAGCTGCAGGTCCGACTCGAGCCAGCGAGACGAGCAAGCCCGATACGATCCAGAATCGTGCTCGACACCTCATATTTCGCACCTCCACTACGAACCAGCGTTTCGGTCTCCAATGCCGCGCCGTCGCGATCGCCGCATCCGCCCCATGCCCAGCAGTAGGAACGGAACCGCCGGGGCCATCCCCACGCCGCAGACTCCGCCGCCACATCCGTTGGGCTGGCCCGGCGGCGGTCCGTCGATGATCTCGCACACGTCCGGAATGTTGTTGCCGTTGATATCCGGCAGCAGTCCGAGCAGCACCTCGGTCGAGTCGGCGATGAGGTTCTTGTTGCAGTCCGGCAGCGCGAAATGCTGCGTCAGGATGTCGCCATCGTCGCGGAGGCCGACACCCGGCGGATCTTCGGTCTCCCAGACGGCGAGCCAGCTCCCCCTCTCGTCGGTGACGAGAATCGGAGCGCCGTCTTCGGCGCTGTCGTTGGCGGCGTTGGTATTGAACGTGTCCGGATTCGACCAGTGGGTGCCGTTATCGATGCTGCGCGCGATTCGAACGTCGACGTCGTTGCTCGGCGGACCCCCGATGCCGGCCCCGTCCCAGATCACGACCCATCGGCCGGCCTTGTCGGTCGCGACAAACGGCGACGTATCAGCGTCCGAATCGACGGCCGCGTCGTTGTTCAGCGGCGCGGGCAACGACCAGCTTGCACCATGATTCGCGCTGCGGGCCACGAGGAGGTCGTAGTCCGCGCCGATAGTTCCGCCGAGCGTATCATTCGAAGCCCAAACTGCGACCCAGTTGCCCTGCCCGTCGCAGGCAAGTTGTATGGAGCTGTCCGCGCCGCTATCGCTGCTGGCGTTGGTATTCAGCGCGGCGACCAGCGACCAGTGTTCGCCGTTGTCGATGCTGCGGACGAAATGGATGTCACCATCGGCCGGCGGCGTTGCACCGAGGGTGTTCGTCGACACCCAGGCCGCGAGCCAATTTCCCTTGCGGTCCGTCACGAGTCGCGGGCTGCTATCGACACCGCTATCCGTGCCGGCGTTGGAGTTGAGCGGTACCGGGTTCGTCCAGCTCGCGCCGTTGTCAATCGACCGTGCGATGAGCATGTCGGTGTCCGAACCGATCGTCCCGCCCAGAGTGTCGTCGGAGCGCCAGACAACGACCCAGTGCCCCTGACCGTCGGTGGCGACGTCGGGCGTGTAGTCGTCGCCGGTGTCGGTCGTGGCGTTGGTGTTGAGGGGGATCGGGATCGACCAGTTGGCGCCGTTGTCGATGCTGCGTGCGACAAGGAGATCCACGTCCGTGCCGAGGGTTCCACCGGAGTTGACCGCGCTCCAGACCGCGACCCAGTTGCCCTTTCCATCCGTCGCGATGACGGGGTATTCGTCGCTCGCGGTCTCGGTCGCAAAGTTGGCGTTCAACGGAAGCGGATTCGACCAGTTCTCGCCGTTGTCAATCGTACGGGCAAAGTGGATGTCGCGATCGGTCGTTCCAGGGCCGGGTATCGCGTTAAAGGATGACCAGACAGCGATCCAATTGCCTTGGCCGTCGGTCGCGAGGTGCTGCGAGCCGTCAAAGCCCGTGTCGCCGGCCGCGTTGGTGTTAAGGGGCATGACCGGGCTGATCGGGACGCCGAAGTCGGCGCGGGCGGATGCGGCGGCCAGAAGCAATGTCGAGCAGCCGATGACTTGAATGAGCCTGTTCATAGGTTCCTTACTTTCTTCGCCGAGAAACGCGGCGGATCGATGCGATTCCGATGAGACTGAACGGAACGAACGGGGCCATGCCGGTTCCGCAGAGGCCCGCGCCGCAGCCATTGGGCTGGTTGGGCGGTGGCGAGAGCAACTCGCAGATATCGGGAATGTTGTTGAAATTCAGGTCGGGCAGCAGTCCCAGCACAACCTCGGTCGAGTCGGCGATCAGGTTGTCATTGCAGTCCGGCAGCGCGAAGCGGGCCGTGTGAACGTCATAGTCGGCGACGGCCACGTCGATTATCTTGTTCGGAGAATCCCATGTCATCAGCCAGTTGCCGTGAGCGTCGGAAATGACACGCGCGTTGCCATCATTGCCGGCATCGGTGGCCGCGTTCGAGTTGAACGGTGCGATGTTCGACCAGTGCGCGCCGTTGTCGATGCTCCGCGCAACGAGAATGTCGTAGTCATCGCCGATTGTGCCCCCGAGCGAATCGCTCGACTCCCACGCGGCCACCCAGTTGCCGACGCCGTCGGTCGCGATGCTCGGGTACGAATCGTCGTCGTCGTCCGTCGTCGCGTTGGACTTCACCGGAATCGGTAGCGACCAGTTCGCCCCGTTATCGATGCTGCGCGCAACAAGGATATCCCGATCGGTGCCGGTTGCATCGCCCGCCGCGCCGTCGTGGTGCCAGACGGTGACGCAGTTGCCGTTCGTGTCGCACGCAACTTCCGGGTACGCATCGCCGCCCGCGTCCGTGGCCGCATTCGCATTCAGCGGAGCGGGCGCCGACCAGTTGGCGCCGTTGTCGATGCTGCGGGCAAAGAGGATGTCGTCATCGCCGCCGATCGGCGAGTCCCAGACTGCCACCCATCGCCCTTGGCCCGACGTCGCAATACTCGGATCGCTGTCGCCGCCTGCGTCCGTGCCGGCGTTGCTGTTTAGCGGGAGCACATTCGACCAGTTCGCGCCGCTGTCGATGCTGCGCGCGTAGAGCACGTCGCGATCGTTCCCGATCGTGCCCCCCAGCGAGTCCGTCGACTCAAAGACCGCGACGCAGTGGCCGCTGCTATCGCACGCCACTTGCGCATAACCGTCAACGCCGGTGTCGGTGGCGGCATTCGAGTTGAGCGGTTTCGGTGCCGTCCAATTCGCCCCGTTGTTGGTGCTGCGCGCAAAGAGAATGTCCTCGTCCGTGCCGATCGTATTCCCGAGGCTGTCCTTCGAAGTCCAGACGACGACCCAGTTCCCATTGCCATCCGTGGCGATGCGGGGAGACATGTCCCGGCCCGTGTCGGTCGCGGCATTGGTGTTCAGCGGAACCGGGATGGACCAGTTTTCGCCGTTGTCGACGCTCCGCGCGACCAGGATGTCGCCCTCGGTTCCGATCGTCCCGCCCAGCGAATCTTCCGAGGCCCAGACCGCCACCCAGTTGCCGTGTCCATCGGTGGCCGCGGAACAGAAACCGTCAAAGCCGGCGTCATCGGCGGCGTTCACGTTAAGGGCCCTGACCGGACTCACTTGCACGCCGAGTTCACCGCGCGCCGGACGGCCTTGCAGGCTGAGTAGCAGGCACGCCGCCGGAAGAACAACCCATCGGTTCGTGACCGTCATCAAGGTGTTTCCTTTCTTTGTGTGTCGACCGCACCGCGCGTTCGGCGGCGGAACGTGCGGCCGACGACAACGAATCCCATCACCGTCAGCGGTGCGAACATCATCGCGCCCGTGCCGCACAGCCCCACGCCGCAGCCGCCCGGCTGGCCGGGCAGCGGAACCTCAAACGGCAGCTCGCAGGTGTCCGGGATCGAATTGAAGTTCAGATCGGGTGCAAGAAACGACGCCGTCTCCAGCGGATCCCCGATCAGGTTGCTGTTGCAGTCGGGCAGCGCGAACCGCGCCATCAGGATGTCCCAGTCTCCGCCGATCGTGTTACCCAGCGGGTCCTCGCCCTCCCAGACCGCGATCCAGCTCCCGCGCCCATCGGTCACAATCCGCGAGTAGTAATCGTTGCCGCTGTCCGCGGCGGCGTTCGAGTTGAGCGGAACGGGGTTGGACCAGTGCCCGCCCGCGTCGATCGAACGCGCAACGCGAACGTCCCACTCGTCGTCCACCGTCCCCGTCGGCGGGTTGCTCGATTCCCAGATCGCGACCCAGTCGCCCAATCTGTCGACCGCGAGCGAAACACTGCCGTCTCCACCGCTGTCCGTCGCCGCGTCGTTGTTCAGCGGTGCGGGGTCTGACCACGTCGCGCCGTTGTCCTTGCTTCGGGCCATGAAGATGTCGTAATCCGTGCCGATCGTGTCCCCGAGGTCGTCATCCGACGTCCAGACCGCGACCCAATTGCCCTGCTCGTCGGTCGCGACGCGCGGCTCCGAATCGTCGCCGGTATCCGTCGCGGCATTCGTATTCAGAGGCGCTACAAGCGACCAGTTTGCCCCGTTATCAACCGAGCGGGCGAAATGAATGTCGCTGTCGGTCCCGGTCGTCCCACCCAACGTGTCGTTCGAATACCACACCGTGACCCAGTGTCCCTGCCGATCGGTCGTCACGACGGGGTTGTAATCAACGCCGCTGTCGGTCGCTGCGTTCGAATTGAGCGGCGCCGGATTCGACCAGTTCGCGCCATTATCGACGCTGCGCGCGACGAGTACGTCGTGGTCGGTGCCGATGGTGTTGCCGAGTGAATCGGACGATGACCAGACGACGACCCAGTGACCTTGTCCGTCAGTGGCGATCTCGGGGTTTCCGTCCTGACCGGTATCGGTGGCGGCGTTGTTGTTAAGCGGTACGGGAATCGACCAGTTCGCACCATTGTCGATCGAGCGCGCGACGAATATGTCGTAGTCGGCGCCGATCGTGTTGCCCAGCGTGCTCGCGGAGCTCCACACCGCTACCCAGTGTCCCTGCCGATCGGTCGCAATGCGGACGTTGTCGTCGTTGCCATCGTCGGTCGCCGCATTCGCATTGAGCGGTACCGGCGACGACCAGTTCGCGCCGTTGTCGATCGAGCGCGCAACGAGGATATCTTCGTCCATACCGAGCGGATTGCCGGCGGAGCCGCCAGCCGACCACGCGCACACCCAGTTGCCCTTGCCGTTCGTCGCAAGGCCGATCAACCCGTCGTCGGAGTTGCCATCCGTCGCGGCGTTTGTATTCAGAGGCTTCACTGTGCTGATCGGCACACCGAGGTCTCCCAGCGCCCGAAGTGTCGCTGCCAAAAAGGCTGCGACGCCGATCGCAATGGCCACAAGTCGTTTCGTTTGCGACATCCCGCACGCTCCTGAATGGGTTGGTAACTCGCCACGAGGGTTGCTTTGCGAGAAGTAATGCGCACGAGCCGCCCCCGCGGCGTCAGCTTTCCCGTGAATTCATCAGGCCAGCGACTCTATCTGGCGTCCCCGCGTGGACTTGCCGATGCTGGCTCGTTCCCCGGGGTAGCCATATATTGACGATACTGCTGACCGTCGCGGCCGACGGAGGAAGGGAGTTTCACGTGTCCACACAAAACCGCGTTAAGACGCTCCGCGAGTCCATGAAGAAAAGCGGCATCGACGCCATGTTCGTCACTCAGCCGCTCAACGTGTACTACCTCACTGGCTACCGCTGCCGAAGCTGGTCGCTCGCCCAGCCCGCCAACGACGCCGAGGCCCTCGCCCTCGTCCAGCCCGATCGCCTCACCTTCCTCAGCGACGACCGCCACAACCCCGCCCCGGCCATCAAGAACGGCTGGGAGCTCGGCCGCATCACGTCGCCCGGCGGAATCGAGGCAATCTCTTCCGTCATCAATGGCATCCTCTCACAATCCGCCAAGACGCTGGGCTTCGAATCCGCAAGCATCCTGCACGCCGACGCCCTCGGACTCATGAAAGCCGTCCGCCAGATCGAATGGCGCGCCGCCGACGAACTGCTCGGCCGCCAGCGCGTCATCAAAGACGACGCCGAACTCGAGCTGCTCAAGCACGCCGCCCGCATCACCGACGGCGCATTCGCCCACATCGTCGGCAACCTCCGCCTCGGCATGAGCGAGAAGGACGTCGCCGACGAAATCGGCGGCTACCTCCGCCGCAACTCCGAAGGCCTCGCCTTCGACACCATCGTCGGCTTCGGTCCCGCCTCCGCCGCGCCCCACTATCACCCCTCTCCCAACAACAAGCTCAAGAAAGGCGACCTCGTCCTCATGGACTTCGGCGCCGTCTGGGAGGGCTACCACGGCGACATGACCCGCTGCGTTTTCATGGGCAAGGCCGACGCCCGCCAGCGCGAAGTCTACGAATGGGTCCTCGCCGCACAGGAATCGTGCCTCAATGGCCTCAAGCCCGGCATGAAGGAAGGCCAGGCCGACAGTCTCTCGCGCGGCTACTTTGAGAAGAAGGGCTGCGTCGATCGCTTCATCCACGGCACCGGCCACGGACTCGGCCTCGCGATCCACGAGCTACCGCGCCTCAAGCCCACCCTCGAAGGAACCCTCGAGCCCGGGATGGTCGTCACCGTCGAGCCCGGCCTCTACTTCGAGGGCTGGGGTGGCATCCGCATCGAAGACGTCGCCGTCATCACCATGGACGGCCACACCAACATTACACATTCTCCGAAGCAACTCATGGAGATCGCGTGCTGAATCGCGCCGCCATCTCGTTCGCCCTTGCCGCGCTCCTCGCCGCCGGCTGCCGCCGCGAGGAAAAGCCCGCGCCGCCGCCGGAGATTCGTCCGATTATCCAGCTCACGACTCAACCGGCGACAACCGCGCCGCCCGCTCCCAGCTTCGCAAACTCGCCCGAAGGCGCCGCCCGCCGCTTCATGTACGCCTGGGCCGCCGGAAGCCCCCAACTCCTCCGCGAGTCGATCGAGCCCGATGACCGCTACAACGTCCTCTTCTCCGCCCCATGGGTCGACGCGACCAACCGCGCGAACGTCCTGCGGCGCCTCCCCTCTGAGCCGGTCAAGGAGTTCAAACCCGGTGACGACTACCCCGTCGGTCCGCCCGGCGGCCCAAAGGAATTCAAGACGGTTCCGTCCGGCGCGCTCGGCGACGACCTCAAGCTCGTCATGATCATGGAACGGGGAATGTTCGTGAAACGCGACGCCGGCCAGTGGCGCGTCATGGCCGGCGACATCATCGACGAAATCAGCGACATGTACGCGAAGATGCCGACGACCCAGGCCGAGCTGCCGCGCTACATCGACCCGCGTGTCTATGTCGATCCGAGCCGCGTCGCCCCACCATCCAACCCAACCCCCAATCCCCCGCCGAAGCCGTAGTTCCGCCGCCGCCGCGATTCGCGTAGAACACCGCCGTGCTGCGCGACCTGCTCGCCAACTTCGTCACCCTCTGGGCCGTCATCGACCCGATCGGCTCGCTCCCCGTCTTCCTCGCCGTGACGCACAAGGTCCCGCGCGAGCGCCTGAAGCGCGTCGCGACCGAGGCCGTTCTCGTCGCCACCGGCGTCCTCGTCGGCTTTCTCGTCGTCGGCCAGATCATCCTCAACGCCCTCGGCGTCAGCATCGCCTCGTTTCAGGTCGCCGGCGGAATCGTCCTCTTCCGCTTCGCCATGGGCATGATCTTCCACGAACCCAAGTCGGCCCAGCCCGACGAACACATCGTCGAAGGCAACCCCGCCATCTTCCCCGTCGGCATGCCCGCCATCGCAGGCCCCGGCGCGATCCTCGCCGTCGTCACCCTCACCGACAACGACCGCTTCAGCGTCATCGATCAGCTCGACACCGCCATCGTCCTCCTCGTCGTCCTCTTCATCCAATGGCTGCTGCTACTCGCCGCCGGCCGAATCCAAAAACTCCTCGGCCACGGCGGCATCAACATCCTGTCACGCGTAATGGGACTACTCCTGGCGGCACTCTCTGTGGAATCGGTCGTGCTGGGGTTGCGGGGGCTGGGGGTATTGAAGGGGTAAGCGCCGGGGACCCGATCGTAAGCCTCGCTCAGAGCGGTCGATGGGGCCATTCCGAGATTCCTTCTACTTTGTGTGTAAGGGCACGGGAATTGCTGGGTCTATGAGGATGGAGGTCTCGCGTCTTCCGCGGGATCTTGGCCGGTGAGCAGGGTCGCACGGCGATCGGCAAGGCGCGCACGATCGCATCGCGACTGCGTGGGAGTACGCCGCATCGGCACCATGCCTGGCGTCATGCCGCGCGAACGGGAAGGAGTTGTCCGATGAACACGAGCCAGCTTGTGGCCGTCGTGATCGGCATCGCTTCTCTGGCGTTTGCCGTTCCGGCGACGGGGGACGATTGCAATCACAACGGCGTACCGGACGAGAACGATATCGCCACTCACACCAGCGCCGATTGCGACGGCAACGGCAAGCCGGACGAATGCGACTTGTACCCGACCGCATTCCATACCCCCGGTTCGTATCCGGTTGGTGCGAATCCATTCGATGTGAAGATCTTGGACCTCGATGGCGACGGATGGAACGACATCGTCATCGCGAATCCGCTCGAATGGAGTTTGTCGGTTTTATGGAACAAACACGGAGAATTCGAAGTCGGCAAAACCATATCGGCGTCCTTGCCGGGGTTCTTCGTCGCCGGCGCCGACTTTGACGGCGACGGCGACATCGATCTCGCCCTTGCAGGATCGTATTCGCACGCCGTAGAGATTCTCCAAAACCGGGGCGACGGATCATTCGGCGAATCCCAGCTCTACATCCTCGCTGGCGAACCCATCGCCCTCGCAATCGCGGACTTCACGCACGACGGCATTCTCGACGTGTTCGTTGCCAATTGGGGCAGCGACGGGGAACTCCTGGTCGGAAAAGGAAACGCTCGATTCCGGTTGTCGGGAGCCTCGATTCCAGTCAGCAATGGCTCGGCTTTGGGCGTCGCCGATCTCGATTCCGACGGCGATCTCGACGTCGTCGCCGGCGACAATTACCTCGGAGTCGCGGTGAACAATGCGTTCGGCGCCTTCCGGCCTTGGGGGCAGTACGGCGGGCTTCCCTCGATTGCACTGGCCGATTTCGATCGAGATGGCGACATCGACATCGCCGGATCGACCGGCTTTGAACGCTGGTTTCTCATGCCGAACGTCGGTCGGGCATCGTTCGACTTCGGCTTCGAAATCCCCGCTGGCGTGGCGCTTCACGAAGGCAACGCCGAAGCCGCGGACATCAATGGAGACGGAATTCCGGACCTCACGGCCGCGGCAACGAACTCCGACAGCATCGTCATCGCGATCAATCGGGGCGACGGCACGTTTGCTCCACCGGCTCGGTTCTCGGCCGGAGCACACCCCCTCCGTGTTGCCTTCGGAGATCTCGACAACGACGGCGACCCGGATGCCGCGACCGCAGACTACCACGGAAGTTCGGCGACGGTTCTGCTGAACGATGCGCCGCGCGCCGTGCTCGATGATTGCAACCATGACGGAATCCCGGACAAATGCCAGATCGCGTCGGACGATTGCAATTCAAACGGCGAGCTCGACGCGTGCGAAATCGCGTCAGGTGCCAGTGCTGATTGCAATTCGAATCAGCTTCCGGATGTCTGCGAACTCATCAACAATGACTGCAATGCAAACGGGCAAATTGACGCGTGCGACCTCGCGCCAACGATTCTGTTCGAGCCGCTGCTGACGGTGTCGTTTCCGTGCGCCTGCGCGAACGCCATCGCCGTCGGAGACATTGACCACGACGGCGACATCGATCTGGCGATCGGCGTCATCGGCTGCCAGCCGGAAATCTTGATCCTGCGGAATGAAGCCAACGGCTCATTTGTCGTGCAATCGCATCTCTCAACGGGACCCTATGGGCCAGAGTCGATCGTCTGCGCCGATGTCGACGCAGACGGCGCGCTCGACCTGGTTGCATGCCCGAGCGGAGCGGCCGATGCTGTGATCTTCTGGAATTCGGGCGCCGGCGAGTTTGATGCAAGCTCGCAATTGCGCCTCTACGGCCGGGTCCCTATCGAACTGGTCGTCGCAGACCTTAACAGCGACGGAATCGCCGACATTGCGGCCGCAGCATCGAGTTCCGATACGGTGGCCGTCGCCTTGGGACGCGGCGGTCGCCAGTTCGAGACGGCCGTGACTTATCCCGTTGGCGAACGCACACCGACCGCGTTGCGTGCCGCGGACCTCGACGGGGACGGCGATCTCGATCTTGTCGTCACGACGAGCGCCTATACATATCCGCATTCCGGATCGATCGCGGTGCTGCTGAATGACGGCCATGCCTCGTTCGCCGCGCCGCGCGAGTTCAACCTCGGAGTACCCCTGTTAGATCTGGCGCTGGGTGACTTCGATCGCGACAGCGACCTGGACGTCGCCGCGATGGCCGAGGTCGATGGCGCCATTCTCATCGTATTGAATAACGGGAGCGCCAATTTCACACCGGCAAGCTCTACACCGACGTTCGGCTATGCCGTCTTCGCGAGCGAGGTGGATGGTGACGGCCGCATCGATCTGCTCTCCCTGAGACCAAACTCGCAGGATGTCATGGTTCTTCGAAACGTCGGCGGAGCAAGCTTCGTCCGGGACAAGCGATTTGTCGCGGGGGTCACTCCCGTCGAGGCCGCGCTGGCAGACTTCGATCACGACGGACGGGACGATGTGGCCGTCCTGGCTCGCGGCTCATTTGAGGTCGTTGTCCTCATGAATCGCTCGACTCCCGCAGCAATTCCGGACTGCAACGGAAACGGGATACCCGACGCGTGCGATATCACCGACGGTGGCATCGAGGACGCGAATGGAAACGGCGTACCGGATGAATGCGAGGCAGACTGCAATGGCAACGGCCAACCGGATTCGCAGGACATCACGTCCGGAAGCAGCCTCGACTGCAACGCCAATGCAAAGCCCGATGAGTGCGAGGTGGCTGACGGAAGCGGCCAGGACTGCAATCGCAATGGCAATCTCGATGCCTGCGACATCGCAGGCGGCAACAGCCGCGACTGCAATCGAAACCGTGTGCCGGATGAATGCGACCTTGCGACCGGATTCAGCATCGACAAGGCGTGCCACAACGGAATCCCCGACGAATGCGAACCGGATTGCAACGGGAACGGCGTGCCGGACGACTGCGACATCAACCCGATTGAGTTTTCCGAAGACCAGGAGTACCGGCTCGGATCGTTGCCGCAGGACGTGGCCGTCGCTGATCTGGACGGCGACGGCGACGCGGACGCGGTAACGGCAAATTACTACTCCGACAATGTCACGGTCTTCAAGAATGGCGGCGACGGAACCTACTCGCTGAGCGACTACTACGAAGTCGGCTCGCATCCGTACTCGCTGGCGCTGGCCGACTTCGATGCAGATGGCGATATCGACATCGCAGTTGCAAACTACTTCTGGTTCACCGTATCGGTCCTACGCAATCGCGGCGATGGCACATTTGATCCGGGCGTCGAGTACCTCGTCGGGCAGTCCCCGAGGCGCGTCATTGCGACCGACCTGGACGGCGACGGGGACACGGATCTGGTGACGGTGAACGGCTCGTACGACGCGTCGGTCTTGCTCAACCGCGGCGACGGCACGTTTGAAGATGAACGCATCATCGCCGCGCTGGGACGGGTGGCATGTGTGGCGGCGGCCGACTTCGACGGCGACGGGATCATCGATCTGGCGTTCGGACAGGACTATTCCTACTACTTTCTCACGTGCCGCGGGCTGGGAGAAGGCGCGTTCGCCGCGCCGGAATATCACGAATTGCCGTGGTACGAGAACTTCGAACTTCGCGCCATCCGGGCGGTCGATATCGATCGTGACGGAGATACGGACCTTGTCGCCGCGGACACGTATTCGGCCGCCGTCCTGGTTCTGCCAAACGACGGAAAAGGCGGATTTGACGATGGTTTGGTTTATAACGTCGACGCCGAGCCGACGACAATTTCGTTGGCCGACTTGGATGACGACGGGGATGTGGACATCCTGACGTCCAATGTTTCATCGTACGGGCTGGGACTGCTGCGGAACCAGGGCGACGGGACGTTCGTGTCCTCGCGAGTCTCGCTATCGGGCGGCGTCCGCGTCATCGCGGCTGTTGCGCAAGACGTTGACGGCGAACTGCCCTCGGACGTCGTCTTTGTTGACGACTACGCAAACAGGCTGGTCTCATTGCGAAACCGAGGAAACGCGACGTTCAAGGGACCGCAGTCCTGTTCAAATGGTCTGACGCCGATGGCGCTGACCGTCGCAGATTTGGATGGCGACGCCGACCCGGACGTCGCGGTCTGCAATTACCGCGCCGATGATGTCAGCATCCTTATCAACGACGGCGGCACACTTCATCCGTCGCGGCAGCGACTTCCCGTCGGCAGCCTTCCGTACGACATTGCGGCGGCGGACGTCGACGGCAACGCGACAACAGACCTGGTCGTTGCCAACAACGGCTCGGTGTCGGTGCTCCTGAATACCGGAGCAGGAAAATTCGCACCGTCGGCTCGATACACGGCGACCGGGCGGCAACGCTCCATCGCGATTGCGGACGTCAACGGCGACACCTTTCCCGATATCGTCTCTTCGATTGAGACCGGCCAGTCGATGGCCGTCCTGCGCAATCGCGGCGATGGCACGTTTCTGACTCCGACCTACGCGACGGTCGGTTCCGCTCAGCGCGAAATTGTCGCGGCCGACTTTGACCACGACGGCGATCAGGACGTGGCAATTGTCCTCTACGGATCGCGAAGTCGTGTCGCCGTCTTGCGAAACCGTGGAGCGGGCACCTTTGATACGCCGGTCTTTCACACCGTCGATTATGAGGATTCGTCGCTTGTCGCCGCCGACCTTGACGGCGATGGCGATATCGACCTCGCGACAGAGTCTTTCATTTTCTACAACGACGGTACCGGCACGTTCCAAGTGCATATTGGCAGCGGCGCCGCGGGTTCAAACTGGGTTGTGGCGGCGGACTTCGACAACGACGGCGATCTGGACCTGCTGAGCGCTCGCTCTGACTGGTACATCAATTTCCATCTCCGACCAAATGAAAGGCAATTTCGGTACGGCGTGGATTTCGGTTCAGGGATCAACCGAAATGACATAGCAATCGGCGACTTCGACGCAGACGGCCGAACGGACGTCGCGACGGCGAATATTTACCACGGCAGCGTAACGGTGCGCTCAAATCGAAGTCGAGGATCGCGAAGCAATGACTGTAACTTCAACGCGATTCCGGACGAATGCGAGCCGGACGGCGATGGCGATCGAATCATCGACGTCTGCGACAACTGTCCGCTTGTCCCCAATCGCGAACAGATCGACACGGACGGCGATGGCACCGGCGACGCGTGTGACCCATAACGACTCCCGATTGAAACTCTCACGCGCTCCACAATCCGGTTCACGCTCGTCTGTTACCGGCCGCGCAAACGCTGCCGCGGCTTGTTTATTGCAAGCCAACCACGCCGCCCGCCCTGTGTCTATCCGCATAGCAGCGGCGAGTGCCGCGGCGAAAAGGAGAAACACATGTTTGGGCATGGCTCGAATGGTCGGATGAGCTTGGGCGTGACAACGATGCTGGCCGGCGTGCTGGCCGCGGGGTCGTCGGCGATCGCCGGACCCGATTATCGCCCGGGCCCCAATCGCGGCCCGAACACCCGCTGGGTCGAGCCGGTCTACGAAATGCGAACGCGCACCATCACCGAGCCGGCCGTCTTCGAAACACGCACCGAGCGCGTCTGGATCGAGCCCGTCTTCGAAGTACGCACACGCCGCGTCTGGGTCGAACCGGTCGTCGAGTATCGCCCCGCGCCGG
The DNA here is from genome assembly GCA_964549445.1 of uncultured Planctomycetaceae bacterium. Taxonomy (GTDB): domain Bacteria; phylum Planctomycetota; class Phycisphaerae; order UBA1845; family UTPLA1; genus SpSt-539. Next base: position 63,247 of record CAZJVS010000014.1, on the reverse strand, counting down.
TCGCCGGCCTCAGCTTCGGCAATCGCCGCGTTCAGGTCGCCGCCGCCTGCGTGCAACCTCAACCGGTCATCGTGCGGCCCGGCTACTGGAACACCATCTGCGAACGCGTCTGCGTCCGCCCCGGCTACTGGGACACCGTGACGCGCCAGGTCTGCGTGAAACCGGCCTGCACCCGCACGGTACAAGAGCGCGTCTGCGTCCGACCCGGTTGCTGGGAACCCTGCGGCCCGCCGCGCGGACTCGCCATGAACTTCAACTTCCGCTTCGGCAACGGTCGCTGACGCGACACCGCGACGAAGCGGAAGACGAGATGCACGGTTGCGGCCCCGGCCGATCGCGGTCGGGGCCGCTCTCTTTTGTCATGACAAACACGGGCAGCGCGACTATACTGCCCCGGCGTCCAAAGCCCGGACCGCCATGTCCACGCGAGACACCCCATCGAAAAACCGGTAGCCGCAGCTCCCCCAGGTCCATGACCGTCGTGCATTGCAAAAAGTGGGAAATTGGGCAAATCAGAAGATGGCCACGCGAAAACCGATAGTGGGACTTGCCGGCGGCATCGGCTCCGGAAAGAGCGAAGTCGCCCGCCTCCTCGCAGGCCTCGGCGCCGCCATCATCTCGTCCGACGAACTAAACCGTCAAGAGCTTGAAAATAAAGAAGTTAAAGATACCCTCGTCCATTGGTGGGGCCCGGCCATTCTGCGTAAGGACGGCACGATTGATCGCCAGGCCGTTTCTCGTATCGTATTTTCCAATGAAGCCGAGCGATCCCGGCTGGAAGCGCTGACCCATCCTAGAATCGCTCAGCATCGGTTAAGATTGCTAGAGCAGTTTCAAAGCGACCCCGCCATCCGAATGATCGTGATCGATTCTCCGCTTCTCTACGAGACGGAGCTGGATCGGCTGTGCGACAGCGTCATCTTTGTAGACTCGGACGTGGAAACGCGCGTCGAGCGCGTCCGCGTCACGCGGGGCTGGTCGCGCGAAGAACTCGAACGTCGCGAAAAATTTCAGCGACCCCTTGATTTCAAACGAGCCCGAGCGGATCATGTTTGTATAAACAACTCCGACTTGGGCACGCTTCGGCAGACGGTCGAAGCCATCTTTTCCAGGATTGTTTCCGGCACGGGTTCGATGGTGTAAGCTGGCGTTGATCGACCTTGCCTCGCTCCCTTCCGGGCGATCGCGTCGAGATTCCAAGAACGAACACGTCGTGCCGATCATCGCGGGCGAGAGACCAATAGCAGCAGGTTCGCCAATACACCAAACGCACGATTCACCTTTCTAGACACACGGAGGTTTTGAACATCATGGCTAAGACACACGGCTCCACACGGACCCGGACCTCGCACGCGCGACCGGCCGGCAAGACGCCGGCTCCCAAGCGCGAGGAGTTTTTTGACGAGGGTCTGGACGACGCCGTCGTGGAAACGCCGCCCCCGGCCAAGCACACCGCGCCCCCGCAGGCGGCTGCGAAGCCGGCGCCCGCGCCGACCCCGGCGCCTGCCGCCCCCGTCGCGAACGGCGCTGTCGACGACGACGGCAGCGGTGTCGCCATCGACCCCGAAACTCATGAGAAATACGAGCAGGTCAAGCGCGGCGAGTTGCACATCCGCGACCTTCAAAAGATGAGCGTCACCGAGCTCCACGAAGTCGCCAAGCGCGAAGGCATCTCCGACTTTGCCTCCCTCAAGAAGCAGGACCTCATCTTCAAGATCCTCAAGGAGCGCATCAACAAGAACGGCCTCATGTACGGCGAGGGCGTCCTCGAGGTCCTCCCCGACGGCTTCGGCTTCCTCCGCAGCCCCGAATACAACTACCTCCCCTGCCCCGATGACATCTACGTCAGTCCCTCGCAGATTCGCCGCTTCGGCCTCCGCACCGGCCACACCGTTTCCGGCCAGATTCGCCCGCCCAAGGAGTCGGAGAAGTACTTCGCCCTTCTCCGCGTCGAGGCGATCAACTACGAAGACCCCAACGCCGTCACCGAGAAGACGCTCTTCGAAGATCTGACGCCGCTCCATCCGACGCGCCGCCTCATCCTCGAAACCGCGTCAAACGAAGTAAACATGCGCGTCGTCGATCTGGTCACCCCCATCGGCATGGGCCAGCGTATGCTCATCGTTGCCCCGCCGAGAACCGGCAAGACGGTCCTGCTGCAGAAGATCGCAAACGCCATCACGAAAAACAGCCCCGAAGTCGTCGTCATCATTCTGCTGATCGACGAGCGTCCCGAAGAAGTGACCGAAATGCAGCGTCACACCCAGGCCGAGGTCGTCAGCTCCACGTTTGACGAGCCCGCCAGCCGCCACGTCGCCGTTGCCGAAATGGTCAGCGAAAAGGCCAAGCGCCTCGTCGAATACGGCCGCGACGTCGTCATCCTGCTCGATTCGATCACGCGTCTCGCGCGCGCCTACAACACCGAAGTCCCCCACTCCGGCAAGATCCTGACCGGCGGCGTCGACGCCAACGCCCTGCAGAAGCCCAAGCGCTTCTTCGGCGCGGCCCGCAACATCGAGGAAGGCGGCTCCCTCACCATCATCGGAACCGCCCTCGTCGACACCGGCTCCAAGATGGACGAAGTCATCTTCGAAGAGTTCAAGGGCACCGGTAACAGCGAACTCGCCCTCGACCGCCGCCTGGTCGACAAACGCGTCTGGCCGGCCATCAACATCCCGGCCTCCGGCACCCGCAAGGAAGAGCTGCTCCTCCACGAAAAGGAGCTGGAGCTTATCTACAAGCTCCGCCGCGTCCTGTCCGACATGAACCCGGTCGAAGCCATGGAGCTCCTGACGACCCGCCTTGGCAAGGTGAAGACCAACGCCGAATTCCTCATGACGATGAATTTGGCCTGACGTCGGCAGCGCCCCGAATACGCATACCCAATAAAGAAGCCGATCCACCGCGGATTGACCTCTCGTATTTACCCGGATTTCCACGGGGAAACCCTGTGCCGATCACGAGACACGACGTCAAAAAGCTCCTTTGGAACGCCAGAAAGTGGCCTTCTTGGCCCGCAAGACCAGAAAAAGCTCGAAAATGAGGTAGACGTAGGGTGGGCGACGGTACAATAGCGAATCATGATCCGGCGACGTAGCCGGTCAAGGTCGCCTGGGAAATGTCGGCTCAGACGAAACTAAGAAAATGGCAAGCGGGCTCATGAAGGGTGGAGCGATTCAATGAAATACTTGCGAGTCTCGTTTATTTCGGTCGCCGCTCTCCTCATTGGAACGGGATGTGGGAACACACCCGGCGGGCTTGAGAGAGCCCAGAAAACCTTCGCGGACAAGGTATGGACGCCGTTTCTTAGTCAGAATCGCTGCGTAAACTGTCACGACTTTGATAACCGAAAGAGCACTTTCATTGCGGGCGGCGGCCACCCCGACAGGAATTCAACCTGCACCACCTGTCATACTTCAACCATCTTGGGTTTCACCTCACCGACTTGGCACCTGCCTCCAGCTGAAGACAACTGGAACTTCTTCTCCGACCCCAATCTCATCCGGGATCACCTTATTTCCGGCGCCTCGACGGGCACGGGGTTCATGTTGTATACGCATTCCGTGGGCGAAGGCGCGGACAAACAGCCCCTGGTGCAATGGTGTTTCTTTAATGGTCCGGATACCACCGGTGGCGGCCTCGGCGGGACGATCAACGCCGGCAAGGTTCCTGCCGGCGGTGTTCACTCCGGCCAAATCCCGACCGGTGAGTTACTCGATTGGACTGCATACAAATCCGCCGTTGAAGAATGGTTGTGTACGGAGAAGCTCATTGGAAACAACGATCTGGGTCTTCCTGACAGTGTCAACTGTTTCCAGATCGTCTTCTGCGGCACCGGCGGCATGATGCCCTTCATGGTCGCAACGTTCGGCGCCCTGGCCTGCGTCGCGACCGTCCGGCGGATCCGTCGCCGCCGCCGTTAACTTCACGATCCCATCACAGCGCAACAAAAAAGAGGCCGATCCACCGCGGATCGGCCTCTTGTGTTAACAGCGTTGCGGCCTCCGCCGCCATTACTTCAGAACATTGTCGTCCTCGATCGCCTTGCGGAGCTTGTGCAGCGCCGCAAGCTGGATCTGACGCACGCGCTCCTTGCTGACGCGCATCTGCCGGCCGATCCGATCCAGCGTCAGACGCTCATCGTCCTCGATGTTCGGGAAGCGCTTCGACAGCACTTCCTGCTCGACCGTCGACAACTCGGCGCGATTGTCACGCATGATGTCGCCCAGTCGCTCGAGGTACAGCATCTCGTTCTCGGCTCGCGTCGTCTCCGGCAGGTCGCTCTTCTCGAACTCCGGATCGAACGGACCCGACAGCGTCGAGCGCCGCCGCGAATCCCGCAGCGCCGCCCGCGAGAACGCCCGCAGGATCGCATTGCACGCGTACGTGCTGAACCGAAAGCCCCGCCACGGGTCAAACGTATCGACCGCCCGCAGCAAAGCCATCATGCCCTCGCTCGCCATCTCATCGCGATCGAGACTGTTGAACCGGCTCCGGCCGATCAGGTCATACACCAGTCCCAGGTTCGCATCGATCAGCCGCTGCCGAATGCTGTGATACCGGCTGACCCAGCGTGCATATTCCTTGTTGATCGACGGCCGATACGACTTCACCGCCTGCGTGTAAAGCCGGCTCAACCGATACGCACAATAATGAAGCTGCTTGAAGCGCAGCGTCTCTTCACGATGGTCGATCCGCCCGCCGTTGCGGGGCAGCTCGGTCCAGCTCTCGAACAGGTTCCGCTCGGTCGCCGGCCGCTTCAGCTCCGCGTTCATGATGTAAGGCGGAGGGTGCAGCCAACCTGCAATCCGATTGGACTTCGAACTTTTCGTCACAACGCGCCGCATGGGTTCTCTCGATTCCCTAAGTTGCATCGCCGTAAACCTTGCACTTTTCGGGCCAGCCGCCTCCCCGACCACAACGCCCGAAAAACCGAGTTCCACGCCGATGACTAGATACTTATACGTAGCTTCGGCAGTGCGGGTTCACTGCCGTGAACCATTGCTGCCATCTCAATCATACAAAACTCGTTCAAATCGTGCAACACAAATCCGCTCAGTTATTCCAGAAAACACCGGATTCGAGACGATTCAAGTAGCAACACCCTGTCATAGAATCATGCAATCCGCTCTGTTGCACACCGCACGGATTCGCCGCGTGCCAACTCGGCAGTGCCCTAAGCCACGCTCTCTTGGATGTTTGAATATATGACAGGTATCGGGACCAAAAGGTTGGCAGCATTTGCGGTTATTGGACCGGCCGATGCCGCGCCTGCAATGTGCGTCCACCCACAGAGCGTGCACAGATAAACACCTGCCAAGCCCGAGGCCGTGCCTAGCCAGCGACCGAACCGGAAATCAGCGGCAGGTGCCTCGGCGGAATAGCCGCACTGCCGGCCAGCCGCCGATACCGCGCCCGATCCAGCACCATCCGCAGCAGCACGTGCACCGAGTCATCGTGCTCAAACTGCTTCCGCTCTTCCCCGTCCGCGGTGAACCCCACCCGCGTGTAGCACCGAACGGCCGCCGCGTTGTCCGGAAAAACAAGCAACAGCACCCTCGCCGCCTCGAACCGGTCGAACGCCAGGTGAAGCAGCGTCGACGCAAACGTGAGCGAAAGTCCGCACCCGCGTACCTGCGGCGCAAGGATGAAGTGCCCGATCCACATTTGGTCGCGGGCCGGCGAAAGAAAGTCCAACTCCGCGTATCCGACCGGCCGGTTCAGCGGAGCATTCCACAACAGAAACCGGTGCTGATCGGCCCGCGACCACCCATCGACCTTCTCGGCCGTAACCGGCGGCGGCGTCGCCGGCGCCAGCCACAGCAGCTCACGGTCCGACCGAATCCACGACTGAACATATCGCGCATGTGCCGCCGAATACCCCGCAATGCAGAGGTCGCGGGTATCAGCAGCAAGCGGCATGACGGCCATGGTCATTTCATTCTAACATGCCGGTACGCGAAAGCGCGACCGCATTCCTGCGTTGATCCGGGCAGCGGTCATGTCTTTCTCCGCCTCCGCGGACCTTCACATTGGGAGCTTGAAATGCGCATGCGAAGCGATCGATCTCCGCTCCGACTGTCCCCCCTGATGCTCGTCATGACCGTTCTCCTCGCGCCTGCATTGCTCCGTGCCGCGCCCCCGGGCTACGCCATTCGCAACGTGACGGTCATCGACGTCGAAGCCGGCAAGCCCATCCCGAACCAGACCGTCCTCATCGCCAGCGGCAAGATCGCCCGCATCGGTCCCGACTCCGACGTCCAACCACCCGCCGACTACCGCGTCATCCCCGCCGACGGCCTCTATCTCATGCCCGGCCTCTTCGACTCACACGTCCACTACGTCGACCCCGAGACCTACGGCCGCCTCTTCATCGCCAACGGCGTCACCTTCGTCCGCGACATGGCCGGCTTCACCGCGTCGATCCTCGAAACCCGCGACAAGCTCAACACCGGCAAACAGCTCGGCCCCGAGATGATCGCCACCGGCGCTATCTGCGACGGCAGCCCGCCCGTCTGGCCCTTCTCCGAAGTCTGCGACACCCCCGACCAGGGCCGCGCCGCCGTCAACAAGCTTGCCGACGCCGGCGTCAACCAGATCAAAGTCTACTCCATGCTCAAGCACGACGTGTACCTCGCCATCCTCGACGAAGCAAAAAAGCGCGGCCTCAAACCGGTCGGCCACGTCCCCGAATCCGTCCCTCTCGAAGAAGCCATGAAAGCCGGCCAGGCCTCCTGCGAACACCTGACGGGCTTCGGCAATGCCATTGGCCGGCTCGCCGGCTCCGCCGTCACCGCGACCCAGCCCATGCACTCTCACATCGAGGGCTTCAAGTCGTGGACGCTGTTGCCAAAGGTCGACCGCGCCAAGCTCGACGCCCTGCTAAAGCTCGCCCGCGATTCCGGCATGGTCCACTGCCCCACGCTCGTCGTCTTCCAGGGCATCAGTCGCATGAGCGACCCGAAGGCGAAGAAAGACCGCCGCATGCAATACGTTAGCCCCTCGATGGCAAAATTCTGGGAAGGCGGAAAGTACGGCGATTTCGGCAAGTTCGCCGGCCGCGGCGTTCCCTTCATGAAGCAGATGGTCGCCGAGCTTCACCGCGCCGGCGTTCCGCTCATCTGCGGCACCGACCTCGCCAACCCCTACGTCTTCGCCGGCTCCTCGCTCCACGACGAGATGGCCCTCTTTCAGGACGCCGGCATCCCCTCCGCCGAAGTCCTGAAATCCGCCACCCTCGTCCCCGCAAAGTTCTTCGGCGTCGCCGACCGTCTCGGTTCGATCAAGGAAGGCAAAGACGCCTCGCTCGTACTCGTCCGCGCCAACCCGCTGACCGACATCAAGAACGCAAAACAGATCGACGCCGTCTTCCTCCGCGGCAAATACTACGACCGCGCCCGCCTCAACAAGCTCCTCCGCGAAGCCCGCGACGCCGCCTCCGGAAAATCCGACGCCGTCGAAACCGTCAAGCTCGAAGTCCCCGGCGAAGTCCTCGCCCGCGGCCGCTACACCCTGACCTTCAACGACAGCGACGCCGGCGACGAAGACTTCGTCATCAGCAAGTCCGACACCGGCTACCACCTCATGGCCCACGTTCGGCCGAAGGGTGGATGGTCCGCCCCCTGCGTCATCAAGATGCAGACCGATCCCGCCTACGCCTTGCAAAAGATCGACTGGCGCGAGCAGCGCGATTCTCCCACCGTCGCCACCTACGTCGCAGCCGACGGCAAGATCGAAGCTACGGCCACCGTCGGCAAAGAACCCGAGGCCCGCCAATCACTCGCAATCCCCAAGCATTCGATCATGACCGGCCCCTCCTCCGCCATGGACTTCTTTGCCACCAATAAGAATCCCATCGCCGTCGGCGAGACCCGCGAACTCGCCGCCATCGGCTTCGGCATCCCCAGTTGGCGGCTCGAAGTCGTCAAGCTAACCCTCAGCCGCGAAGCCGACGCCGAACTCGAACGCCCCGGCGGCAAGAAGGTCAAAGCCCGTCAGTTCGTCTCGGTCATGGAAATCCCCATCGGCAAATTCGAAAGCCGAAGCTGGTCCGACGACCGCGGCGT
>CAZJVS010000014.1:0-55081 GCA_964549445.1 uncultured Planctomycetaceae bacterium | reverse complement strand
TGGAAATCCCCATCGGCAAATTCGAAAGCCGAAGCTGGTCCGACGACCGCGGCGTCCTGCTGAAATCCGTGACAAAAATGCCGTTCGGCGTGATTGGCGTGACGCTCTCCGAGTAGGTGTTGACTAAGCCCGGTAGCGCGTTTCGGTTCAGATTTCGCTATTCTGACCGGCATCACTTGGAACGCGCGCGATGAACCCGAAACGCGAAAACTACGACGCCTACGTCCCGCACCCGCGCTATGGCAAGCGCCCTCAGATCACCGGTCTCAATCCAACCGAAGACCATCTGAAAGTCCACTTCCACTGGCACTCATCGCGAAAGTGCAGGTTTCCGAACACCGCAATCAAGGCGCGCATGCGCAATCAGCATTGGCGCCCGAATACTTATCGAAATCCGGTGACGCATTACATTGACGTCAAGCGAGTCTGCCGCGACTGCAAGAGGTCCTTCACTTCTTTGCTGAGGAACAGAAGCACTGGTACGAGGAATTGCAGTTTCCGCTCGAGGTGGATTGCGTTCGATGCCCGCCATGCCGCAAGCGATCACAGGGCATCGCCCGACTACGAGAGCGTTACATTGAATTCTGCCAAATCCGGACGCCGAGCGTCACCCAGCTCATCGACTTTGCCGAATGCTGCTTGGAACTGATCGCGCGCGGTGCAATGACCGCCAAACAATTCCAGCGCGTGCGAACACTGCTGAATCGCGTTCCAAAGTCCGACCGGACCGACCCCGAGTACCTGCGGGTCCGCGCTCGGCTGGTTGCACTCGAAGAAAAAATCGCTCGAACTTAGGCGGCGGGCTTCGGGAATCGTGCGACCACGTCGAGTAATTCCTCGGTGTACGGCCGGTCCGTCACCTTCGCGCTGACATGCTTCCAGAGAATCTTCCCGTCCCGATCGATGAGAATGTCCGCCGGAATCGCGACGTCCGATCCGCCCGGCCCGCCCTTGGCATGCACCAAGCCGTACGAACGCAGCACCTCGCGCTGCTCATCCGCCAAAATCGGAAACGGCAGCTTGTTCTTCTCGACCACCCGCTTCGAATCCTTCGGCGCATCGACCGACAGGGCGATCAACCGAACCCCCTGCTGTGCAAGCTGATCATTGATAGCTCCGAGCCCGCGGAGCTCCGCCACGCACGCCGCTCACCAATGACCACGATAAAAGACCAGCAACACCCGATCCCGCCCTCGCAAATCGCTGAGTGAAACCGGCTTCCCCTCCTGGTCCGGCAGCGTGAAGTCCGGCGCTATCGCAAGCTGGTTGATCGTCGTCGCCGCGGGCAGCTTCGTGAACACCGTGAATGAAACCACGAGCAACGCGCCCAGCACCAGCGTCAGACTCGACAAGATCAGCACCGGAATCCGCCGCGAAGCCCGCAGCGCCATCACCGTCGCCACGACGCCCGCCGCCAGGAACACCCACGCCGTGAACATCGTCCGGCGGATGAACTCATTCTCCATCGTCAGGAAAAGCGCAAACGGCGCCACAAGGACCAACAACAACCCGACGATCGCAAGAAGCAGCGACTTGCGTCGAGCAGCGGCGGCGGGATTCGGCGGCGTGTCAGTCATGCTCCTCGGAATCCTACCGCGCCTCGCCCACCCCTGCACAACCCCCGCCAACCCCACAAGTTTGGAGCCCACGCCCCGCCCCGCTACCCTAGCACCATGAGCTACACCGACGATCCCTACGATCGCCGGCCGCCCCCCGGCGGCTCGATCCGCATGTTCCAGGCCCGCGGCATCGACGTCTACCTCCACTGGTCCTGGATCATCGTCGCCATCTACGAAATCCAGGACCGCGCCGGCAGCTACCGCTCCCAGGTCTGGAACGTCGCCGAATACCTCGCCCTCTTCGCCATCGTCCTCATCCACGAGTTCGGCCACGCCCTCGCCTGCCGCTCGGTCGGCGGCCGCGCCGATCAGATCATGCTCTGGCCCCTCGGCGGAGTCGCCTTCGTCCAGCCCCCGCATCGCCCCGGCGCTACGCTCTGGTCCATCGCCGCCGGCCCCCTCGTCAACGTCGTCCTCCTCCCCATCACGATCGGCGCCTACTTCGCCGCCGGATCGTATCTGCCCAACGCCTCCTCCGACCTCCGCGAGTTCCTCGAGTCCGTCGCCTGGATCAACGCCGCCCTGCTCATCTTCAACATGCTCCCCATCTACCCGCTCGACGGCGGCCAGATCCTCATGTCCATCCTCTGGTACTTCATGACCTTCGAACGCGCCCTCACAGTCGCCGCCACCATCGGAATGCTCGGCGCCGGCGCGGCCATGGGCCTCGCCCTCGCCTTTCGAAACATCTGGCTCATCGTCCTCGCATTGTTCGCGGCCCTGCAATGCCACCGCGGAATCCAGATCGCCCGTGCCATCCGCGAAGCCAAGTCGTCCGACCAATACACCCGCCGAGGACTCTGATAGCGCGGCATCAGCCGGATGTCACGCCGTGCGAGAATCCCCGCTCCCCTTGAAGCACCGCACCACGCCCCCGAACACCGCCGCATTCCGCGGATCGGCGGCGATCAGCCCCTCGTGCGCGCGGACAATCAACTCCGCAAGCTGCTTCGGATCGGCTTCTTCGACCGGCACCGCGACCGACGCCGCCGGCGCGCCCTCCAGCGCATCGCACACCTGAAAGAAACGCAGCACGTTCATGTTCCGCAGCGCCGACACGACCGGCTCCGACGGCCGCAACAGTTGCATCGACAGCGCCGCCGCTCGCTCCCGCTTCAGCGCAATCGCCAGCAGCAGCCCCGCAAACGTGCTCTCGATCATCTCCGCCGCCGACAGATCGAAATAAAGTTCGCGACCCGCGCCATCCGGCAGCCGTTGCAGGTACCGCCCGATCGCGTCAGCCAGCACCGCCGTGCATCGCCCCTCCGGCCGCAGCACAATCCGCCCCGCATCAGCCGCCACCTGAAATTGCCGCGCCGCCGCCATGTCCTTGTCCCTCGGGCCGCCGAACCGCTACAACAGCAGCGTAACAAACGCCTGCACATCCGCCCCGTCGAGCTTTCCGTCATTGTTAACGTCCGCCCGACACTGACGGTCCACCGAAAACGCCCCCGGATTCACCAGCACCGCCGCCAGCCCCGGAGCATCCGCCTCCGTAACCGCCGCATCGATGTTTACATCCCCGTGCAAACACTGCCACCCGAACCACGGCCGCGTCGTCGTGTCGCTCAGGAAGAAATTCAGCATCGCCGTCCCGGCCTTGTCGATCCCGCCCGCCGCCGGATGCGTCCGGTCATCCGGCCGAAAGTCGTTGATGTCCCACGCCAGCCCCTGACCATTCGGCGACAGCCCGTGCGCCCATAAATACGCCCCCCAACTCAGCCACGGCGAAACGACCGGCCGCACGGCGGCATCGTAGTTCAGGTCGCCGTACGTCCCCGCATCGTCGATCTGCGACATGAGCATCCACTTCACGCCAAACCCGCACTCATACGCATACGGCTCCGGGTTGAGTTGCGTCAGCGCATATCCGCCGTACGTCCGCGACTGAAAATACGCGAGCTTGATGTTCGGAAACACCGTGCGAAGGTTTCTCGCCATGCCCGCGAAGTCCGCCGCCAGCAATCCCGCGTCGCCCGTCGACGACCCGTCGTCCGCGATGCACGTCATCGGAGTCGCGTGCGCCGTCTTCACGCACGCCACCTGCACCTGGAACCGCGTCGATCCCGCCTGAGTCAGTCGCTGAATGGGCGTGCTCCACGGCTGCGCGCTCGGGTTCGGCGGCGTCGCGGCCCACTGATTCGCCGTCGCCCCGCCCTGCGCACCATCGACAATCAGCACCTTCGGATTGACAACCCCCGTCGCCCGCAGCGCATTCGCCTTAGCCGTAAACGTAAACGGAATCGACGACGGATCACCCACCGCGCCGGAGTTCCACTCCTGCGTCATGTTCGAAAACCCGATCGAGATCAGCACGATCCGCCCGTTCGGGTCCGCCACCCCGGCCGTGTTCACCGGTACGATCCCGTTCGCAATAGCAACGCCGGCCGCCTCGTGCCCCGCCGGCCGCGCATTCGAGCCGCCTGCGTACAAACCCCCGTCAAATGTCTTGTAAGTCTGCCCCGACAGGATATCGATCAGCGCCGTCGTTGGGTCGCCGGCGTCGCACGGCTGCCCCGACGCGCCGGCCGCTGCCATCAGGAACACCGCAACGGCAGACAATCTGCACATAGCGCACCCCGTGGGAAGGCCCATCCCCCTATTCTACCGTCAGCCCAACGCCGAACGCTCCAACTCATTGCAGGTTATGGGAGCCGCGCCGGCCGCCGTTATCTGGATACACCCCCGATGAAAACCGATGAAGTAGCGCTCGCCGTTTTACGGGGCGTCCGGCGCTCCGGGGGATGTTCAATCCGATGTCGGCCCGCAATTCAACGATACGCAACGAATTGCTCGCGATGGGCGCCGTACTGCTCCTCAACTTCGCTGCTTGCGACTCCTGGCCCAAGGTCGGCGACATCCCGATCGACGACCTCCTCAACCACGCCTGCGAACTCGAGGGCTCGATCGACCCGAACTCCGCCATCTCGCGCACATCGCCACCCCGCGTCACCGTCCACGCCATCCGCGGATTCGGCGACATCTCCTCGCTCGGCCTCAACGTCATCGTCAACGATCTCAACCAGTCCGGCGTCCAGGCCAGGTCTTACGGCATGTCCGACTGGGGCGCCGTCGGCGACCAGATTGCCGCCCAGCACGCGGCCGCCCGCGAAAATGCCCCCGGCGTCGTCCTTATGGGCCACAGCTACGGCGCCGACGATGCCATCAAGCTCGCCTACATCCTCCAGCAGCGCGGCGTCATGGTGAACCTGCTCCTCCTCCTCGACGCCACCGCGCCGCAACCCATCCCCGACAACGTCGACCGCTGCGTCCACTTCTACTGCCCCTGGCCCGGCGACCCCGCCCCCGACGTCCTCCCCGGCCAGCCCGTCGTCCCCGCCCTCTTCAACATTCACACCGTCATCGTCAACGACGCCCTCGGCGTCGAAGGCCACCACCCCGACGAATGGTGCATCACCCACATGGGCATCGACATGTCCACCTACGTCCAGGCCCGCATCAAGCAGGAAATCTTCTCACTCCCGGATTAGCGGCACCGACGGAAGTTCGCCACGGTGTTAACGGGGCATCATGACTTCCCACTCATCTCGAGCTGGCATTCGCCGAACAGGCGATGAGTCGTCTTTGTAGATTTCGAACTCAGCCAGCTTGCCCTCGACCACATGTAGCAGAACATGGATCATTACTGCATCAAAGTCTCTGCACTGCGCCTCGACTGGGATTCTGCGATTGACAGGCGCAACGGTAGTCGATGCGAGTATGAAGCGCAAACTACCGTTGCTGTCGATGGGCTCCACGAGGCAGTCCTGCATCTGCAATCGGAGTACATCTCGCCCCGGAAAATCTGCTGCAAGCATTTGCTGGAGAAGCTCGCGCTCTGCCAAGTGCAACGGGCGTCGAGTTGGAGGCATGCAATGTTCCGTCTGCGAGACTGTTAGGCGTCACGTGCACGATCGGTATTCAGGAACGTCTCTCCCCTCGCCCGCATCACCCGAATCAGCGCAAACCCCGCCCCGACATCAACACACCACACGGTCTGGCCGGTGACCCGCCCGTTGAGACACGCCTCAACCCGATAGAATCCCTCGTCCAGCTCTGAGTCGACGATCTCGGTGGCTGCATGGATCCCGATGTTGCGATGCTTTCCCCGCCTCGCCGTCGTTGGCACAAAGGTCTCCAGCCACTTCTCACTCGCGAACCCAGCACCCTCCGGTCCACCGACGCGGGTGAGCTTGAAAACGATGCGCCGCTCCCACCGACTGATACTTTTCGGGTAAATCCGCCCAACAAACGCGTCGTGCGGTCCAATTTGAACCTCGCCGAGGTCGACCCACCCCGGCTCCACGAACGTCATGTCGGCAAAATGACTCCGCTCCCGCCAAAACGCTCCGCCGTACACGATCGAGTCCGCCAGCGAGCCGGCGACCCCAACGAGCATCGGCATCAGAATGGCGATCCCGAAACACGCAAAGACGCGGTTCGTTCCATTTCCGGGAACCGGCGGGGGAAAGTGCGTCGTAATCACGCCGAGGAAAAAGCCGAGGACAGACAGGAATGCCAGACTGTAGTACAGACCAAAACTTGGCTTCATCGTGTGCGCTGCAAACGAGATATTCTAACATCGTCGCGCAGATGCAATGATAAATTATTTACTCTCGGCGAAAAAGTTATTCGACATGCCTCACACGCGACCGACGCTCGCGTCACATGAACGGTCGCGTCGACGCGTGTAAGATGTCACCCGTGAACGCGCCAATCGTCGTCATCCGAAACGAGCAATCGCCAGATGCCGAACCAATCCGCGCCCTCCTCCGCGCCGCCTTCCCAACCGACGTCGAAGCCCGACTCGTCGACGCGCTCCGCAACGCTCTCCGCCTCTCCATATCGCTCGTCGCCGAACGCGCCGGCCAGATCATCGGCCACATCGCCTTCAGCCCCATCACCATCGCCGAAAAAGTCGCCGGCCTCGGCCTCGCCCCCGTCGCCGTCCACCCCTCCGCCCAGCGCACCGGCATCGGCGCCGAGCTCGTCCGCCACGGCCTCGCCGCCTGCCGCAACGTCAACGCAGGCCTCGTCGTCGTCCTCGGCGACCCCGCCTGGTACGCCCGCTTCGGCTTCAAACCCGCCGCAACCTGGAACCTCTCCGACGACTACGCCGGCGGCGAAGCCTTTCAAGCCCTGGAGCTCCAACCCAACGCAGCCCCGCCATCCGGCGGCCGTGTTAAGTACGCCCCCGAGTTCGCGATATTCTCTGCTTGATGTGTTAGACGACTACCGACGTGTCACTTGATCCGCGCGCGTTCTACCCGCCCCTACCCCTGGTTCTCCCAAGTATGAATCGGCCCCACCACCGGCTGCTTCGACGCCCAGCACGCCACGAACATCTCTTCGAGTTCGCTCCCGATCCGCCCGCGCTGCGCCCGCTCCGCCCAGCTCTCCGTCTCTTCAAACTTGATGACGTGAAAATCCTGCCCGCGCAGAAACTCGCGGATCGCCCGTTCCGCCTCCTCGCGCGTCGCCGCGCACGCGCACACCAGCACAAACGCCTTGTCCCCCGGCACGACCGCCTGATCGTCCGGCAGCGTCGTCTCGATCCGCGCCAGCGCCTCCACTTCCGCGATCGTCGACCAGATGTCCGCCGAATTTCTCATGCGATTCGCTGCTGCCCGTCGGCCATTCGAGTCGCCGGCCGCTTCCCGCCCCCACAGTGACCGGTGCACGTTTCGCTCGCTTCTTCCCGCCCCAACCCCAAACCGCCCCACCGTCCGGCAGGACGGACGATCAACTAGCTCAAGCTAAATCGGTTGGATAACGAGGCCGACGTGAGCTTCGACACGCCGCTTCCCTGCCGATTGGCCCCCCAACCCCGTCGCCACGCCGCCATCGCCACCCACGTCCGGCAATTCCGGCCCCCATAATCCGCGCCCGCTCAGGCGCGTCGCGATATCAAGTCCGCCATCGCACCGTCGAGCCTTGGAAACTGAGACTCGAACCCCTCCTCACGCAGCCGCCGCGAAACCACGTGCCGCGTCGGAGCATTCGGAAGTTTTGCCGAGTTTGGCAACGTCGCCGCCAAATCAAACCGGCGACGGCCGCGTTCCGCACCGCCTGCAACGAACAGGCTGATCGCTGGTACGATTTGCACCGATGAAACTGACAAAGCCGCCCAACCAAATCGAGCCCCCCTGGCGCCCCACCCGCGAGCAACTCGCCGCCGCGACCACCCGCTCCGTCCGCGACCTGGTCGCCCCCGCCCTTCGCGTCCTCTTCGTCGGCATCAACCCCGGCCTCTACTCCGCCGCCATCGGACACCACTTCGGCCGACCCGGCAACCGCTTCTGGCCCGCCATGCACGCCGGCGGCTTCACGCCGCGGCTCTTCTCGCCCTTCGAGGAGCGCCGCCTCCTCGACCTCGGCTACGGCATCACCAACCTCGTCGACCGCGCCACCGCCACCGCCGACCAGCTCACCCGCGACGAACTCCGGCGCGGCGCACGACGCCTGACCAGAAAAGTGCTGCGCCTCCAGCCGCGCTTCGTCGCCATCATCGGCCTGACCGCCTACCGGACCGCCTTCACCCGCCCGCGCGCAATGTTCGGTCGGCAGGATGAACTAATCGGAAACTCAATAGCGTGGGTCCTTCCCAACCCCAGCGGCCTGAACGCCCACTACCAACCCGCCGCCCTCGGAAAGCTCTTTGCTGAACTGCAGCGCGCAGTGGGAGCAACGCCCGGCGCGAACTGGCGAAAGCGGATGACTATGTGATGATCGTTAGCGCTTGGCCCGTCGCCGCAGAGCCGCCACGCCCACCAGAACGAGCCCAATCGTCGCCGGCTCCGGCACATTCGCCCCCGGCGCCCACGCCGCCCCGCTCGCCCGCTGCGTGCTGTCCGTCAGCGGAATGAAAATCGCCGAGCCGTAGGTCTGGCTCGCCAGGTCGTACGGAAAAATGTTGATCCGCGAGTTCGTCGGGTCTTGCTCCGTCATCCACAGTTTCCCGTCCCCGATCGCAAGCCCGTCAATCCGGTTGTGTCCGACCGGAAAGTCTGTCAACTTCACGAGCGCCCCCGACCCAAACGCATCAATCGTGTACACGCCCGGCGTGTAGTTCCCGCCCGAGCCCGTCGTATCCGCGGAGTTCGTCGCATAGAACAGATTGTCCGCCGGGTTGTACTCGAGCCCGCCCGTCGCAAACGTCCCGCTGACCGTCCCGACGCCGGTCGGATCCAACCACAGCGGCGTCATCACGCAATGCGGCGTCGGCGCCCCGTCCGACGTCGTCGAAATCTGGTAAATGCCGCGCTTATAGACCGTGCTCCCAAACGACGTCGCCCCGTACAGATTCCCGTTCGCAAACGCCAGCCCGTCCACGCCCGTCGCCGTGAAGGAGACGTTGTCGTTCGTCCGATACATGCCCGCAATGAACGTCGGCGCGACCCCGATGTCGCCGTAATTCCAGAAGTTCAGCCGCGCCGCGTCATTCGAGTAGAGCCGCCCATTCGCCGGGTCGGCCGCAAACCCGTTCACTTTCTTGTTCGCCGCCGAATTCCACAGCGTCGTCACCGCCGACGTATTCACATCCAGGTAATACGCCGCCCCGTTCGTCGTCGCCGTGCTCGTCGTCCCGACCACGAGCTGGGCCGACGCCGATGCGGCCATCGAAGACAGGACGACCACAAAACCCAAAAACCGGCTGGCAGAAACGCGCGACATCTTGCTTTCCCTTCCTCTGTCTCGGGTCGGCCGTGCGCACGGCATCAGCCGACCGACTTCATTCCCACCCGGGATTGGGAACGGATCGCCCTCAACTCCCTTGCGGAAATTCGCTACGACCCAATCGTCGGTCCCCACCGACGACGGGAGTCCGGTCATTCGATGCCGACTCCCTCACAGACTGCGGTCCGCGGTATTCGCGTTGCGCGTTACCGCGGGCCGCCCTACTTAATCTTCCCCTCGTAGATGCCCATGATCGTGTCGAGCATCTTGAGTGCGTCGGGCTTCTTCCGCTGGAAGGAATTCCGGCCGATGATCGACCCGTTGCCTCCGCCATCGCGGATGCCACGGACCTCGTCGAACAACGCCTTCTCGTCTTCCTTCTTCGCGCCTCCGGAAAACACCACGATTCGCCGCCCTGCAAACGCACACTGCATCATGTGCTTTACGCGGTCGGCAATCGTTCCGATTGGGATCTTCTGGCCCTCGTACACCTTCTTCGCTGCGTCCTGCTCGATGTAGTCAGTCGGCAGCTTGATCTTGATGATGTGCGCACCCATCTGCGCCGCGATCTGCGCCCCGTACCCGCACACGTCGACCGCCGTCTCGCCTTCCTTCGAAAGCTGGCTCCCACGCGGATACGACCACACGACAACCGCCAGCCCCGCCTCTTTCGCCTCTTCCGCATACCGGCGAAGATTCTCGTACATCTCTTTCCGCAGCGCCGAACCCGGGTAGATCGTCAGCCCGACCGCCGCGCATCCCAGCCGCAGCGCATCCTTCACCGACGCCGTCAGCGCCTGCCACGAATCCTTCTCATCCGCCAGTAGATCATGGTTGTTGCACTTGAGAATCAGCGGAATCTCGCCCGCAAAGTCCCGCGCAGCCGCCTCGATGAACCCCAGCGGCGCCGCGTAGGCATTGCATCCCGCCTCCAGCGCCAGCTTGAAGTGATACCGGGGGTCGTATCCATCCGGATTCGGCGCAAAACTGCGTGCCGGACCGTGTTCCCACCCCTGGTCCACCGGCAGGACCACCATCCGGCCCGTCCCGCCGAGCCGCCCGTGATTCAACATCCGAGCCAGGTTGCTGAGGGTGCCCGGATTGTCGCTGGAGTACCAGGAGAGGATTTCACGGACGCGTTCGGTCATGCTGGCTTTGCTCCTCCCGGGCGTTGAGCGCCGACCCGCGCAACTCGGGCCCTGCTTAGACCTATTTCACAGGAGCCACGGACGTTCGTCAAGACGAAAGCGTCGCCCCCGCAAGAAAAGTTGGAACCAACGACAAACTTCTTATTCGTCGGAGCTTGGAGTCGCCTTCCGCCCCCGAGCCCGTCCGCTCTCCGGCATCGCCACGGCCGTCCACGCCCGATGCTCGTCCACTCGATCCCAGAACTGCGTCAGCGTCAGTCCCGCAAGCCGCAACGCCATCGTCGCCGACGCAAACGGCCCCGTCACGATCGCCACCGTACTCTGCCGCCGGCGTCGGATGATCTTCGCCACCGCCGCGTCCAGCCGCGTCGCCGCCTCATCCAGAGACTCGCCCCCCGGCGGCTGGACCGTCGTCGGATCGTCCTTCCACTGCCGATACACCGACGGAAATCGCTCCCGGAACTCCGCCTCCGTCAGCCCCTCCCAGTGCCCCAGGTCGATCTCGTGCAGCTCCTCGACCACCTTCACCTTCTGACCGACCGCCCGCCCCAGAAGCTCGGCCGTCTGCCGCGCCGCCTCCTCCGGCCCCGCGAAGATCGCCGCGATGTTCTGACCCGCCGCCCCCCGCGCAACCTGCTCCGCTTCCAGCCGCCCCTCGTCGCTCAATGGAATGTCGGTATCGCCCACCAGACGCTGCTGGGCGTCCCACTCGGTCCGCCCCCACGCAACCAGGATGATCCGGCCTACTTGCTGCGCTTCGTCCACGACGCCTCCGCCTTGCGACGAAGCGAAAAGATCGCCTCTGCCGGCTTGGGTGCCCGAAACACGGCCGTGCCCGCTACAAACATGTCCGCCCCCGCCGCCGCCGCCTCGATCACCGTCTGCTCGTTCACCCCGCCATCGACCTCCAGCCGCTGATCCGGCCGCAGCCGCTTCGCAAACGTCCGAACCTTGCCAAGCATATCATGGAGAAACGCCTGCCCGCCGAACCCCGGCTCCACCGTCATCACGTTCACCAAGTCGACATGCTCGAGAAACGGATCGATCGCCGACTCCGGCGTCTGTGGATTCAAGCTCACGCCCACCGTCAGCCCCAGCGCCCGGATGTCGTCGATGAGCTCGCGCGGCGACGGCGCCACCTCGGTATGAAACGTGATTCCGTTGCATCCCGCCTTCGCAAACATCGCCGCATACCGGTGCGGCTGCTCGATCATCAGGTGCGTATCGAAAAACAGCTTCGTCACCGGCCGGATCTTCTCGATGACCGGAATGCCGAAGCTGATGTTCCCGACGTAGTGTCCATCCATCACGTCAAGATGCACGACGTCCGCCCCGCCCGCCTCGATCCGCTGCAACTCATCGCGCAGCATCGCAAAATCCGACGCCAACAGCGACGGCGCGATGCGAATGCGAGATTCGGATAGTGGGGTCATCGTCGCGGCCGGCTCACGCCTCGTCGAGTATCTCAATCGTCGGAAACGGTTTGCCTTCCAGAAACTCGAGACTCGCCCCGCCGCCCGTCGAAATGTGCGTCATCTTCTCCGCCAGGTGCGCCTGGTCCACCGCCGCCGCCGAGTCGCCGCCGCCGATGATCGTCGTCGCCCCGGCTACCGTCGCATCGGCCAGCGCCGCCGCCAGCGCGAACGTACCCGCATGGAACGGCTTCGTCTCAAACGCCCCGACCGGCCCGTTCCAGACAATCGTGCGGGCCGAGCGGGCAATCGCCGAGAACTTCTCGACCGACCGCGGCCCGATGTCCAGCCCCATCAGCCCGTCGGGAATCGCCCCCTCGCACACCCGCGCCTCGACGTTCGCACTCAGCTCCGCCGCGCACACGCTGTCGATCGGCAGCACGAGCTTGTCCGCCGCCTTGTCGATCAGCGTCCGTGCCAGGTCCAGCTTGTCATGCTCGCACAAGCTCTTCCCCACCGACATCCCGCGCGCCGCGAAAAACGTGTACGCCATCGCCCCGCCAATCAGCAGCCGGTCCACCTTCCCCAGCAAGCTCTCGATCACGCCGATCTTGTCGCTCACCTTCGCCCCGCCCAAAATCGCCACGAACGGCCGCCGCGGCGCATGCAGCGCATCCCCCAGAAACTGCAGCTCCTTCTTCAGCAGAAACCCGCAGACCCGCCGCCCCGACCCCAGCTTCATCGGCACGTCATACATGCTCACGTGCCGCCGATGACACGTCCCGAACGCATCGTTGCAATACAGATTCCCCAGCGACGCCAGCCCGCTCGCAAACGCATCCACCCGCGCCGCCTGCTCCGGCGTCAAGCGCTTCTCCGGGTTCTTCTTCGCCTTGTCGATCAGCGTCTCTTCCGCGTGAAACCGCAGATTCTCCAGCAGCAAACACTGCTCGTTCTGAAGCGCCGCCGCCTGCGTCGCCACCTCCGGCCCCACGCAGTCCGACGCCAGCGCGACCTCGCGCTTCAGCAACTCCCCCAGCCGCCGCGCCACCGGCTCCAGCGAGTACGCCTCCTCGAACCCCTTCCCCTCCGGCCGCCCGAGGTGGCTCATCAGCACGATCCGCCCCCCGCGATCCAGCACGCTCCGAATCGTCGGCAACGCCTGCACGATCCGCCGATCATCGGTGATCCGATCCTCCTCCAGCGGCACATTGAAATCGACCCGCATCAGCACGCGGCGACCCGTCACATCGACCTGATCTATCGTGCGTTTGGGCATGAGAGCGACTCCGGCTGGTTCCCTTCCGACAAATGATGATGCGGCCGCCGACCCACCGCGTCAATTCGCCTGCACCGAGGGCCCGGACGTGGCCGCCCTCGTCGTCGCATGGTTTGCGAATCCCTCCGCCCGCGGGTCATCGCTCCGCAGGTCGTCCGCCATCTGCGCCGGGTAGTCGTCCCCGAACAACCGGTCCCGCCCCGCCGAAATGAAGATCGGCCTGCCACCGTTGGCAGCCACGTCCACTCGCTGCCGGTCCGATCGGTATCTCAACCCCGTCCCCCACGGATCCAGCAGCGTCCGCGGCCGCGACACCGTCCACAGCGAATCCGGCACGCCGTCGAACAGCGGCCGTGTCTTCGGATGTCGCTGCAGCGCCGCCACGACCGGATCAGGATCGTCGTTAAACGTCGGCGGAAACACCCCCGTCGCCGTCCGGTACTGATCCAGCCCCGCATCGAGCCGGGCCAGCAGGTCCGCCGCCAACTGCGTCTTCGCGTCGTCCCGCACGATCCGCGACCACCCCACCAGCAGAAACAGTCCCGCGCCCACGAGCACCACCGCGATGATCATCTCCACCAGCGTCATCGCGCGGCATTCATTGTTAGCGGTCGTTGTCGCTCGGATGACGCTTCGCTCCCGATTCACGTTGCCACGCGGTCCCACCAGTACGATAATCTCCATGGAGGGCCGGGCAAGGTGCCGGCCATTCGAACCCCCGGCCGTTGGGCTCAACGCATGGCCATTGAGGTTAAGTGCGGTAGTTGCGGCAAGTCCTTCCGTGCGAAGGACGAGTTGGCCGGCAAGGCCGTCCGCTGTCCCGGCTGTCAGCAGCCGCTCAAGATTCCGTCGGCCGGTGCCGCCGCCGCCGTCGGCGCATCGAAGTCCACCGCAACCAAGTCCGCCCCCGCCGGCCAGTCATCAGTCGACGCCGCCATCGCAAAAGTCGAAGCCGCCCGCAAGAAGCGCGAAGCCGAAGCCGCCGCCGCCGCGGCGACCAAGAGCAGCCCGGAGGTCAGCGAGGTCGCCAAGCTCGTCGAAGAGTTCGACAAGGTCTCCCCCAAGGCAAAGGAAAAGGAAGCCGCCGCCGGAAAGAAGCCCCCCGGCACCCCGGAAAAAAAACTCGGCGAAAAACCTCAGACCGTCACCGCCATCGACAAAGCCGCCGACCGCGTCGGCATGCTCAAAGGCACCCTCGTCTGGAAGTATGCCTTGCTGCTTCTCTTCCTCGTCGGCGGCGGTTGGGGCAGCGCCATCCTGATCCAGAAGATCATGTACGGCACCAAAAAGGTGACCACAGTCCAGAAGCTGGATTGGCAGGGAATCGACAAGGCCTATACGGACGCGGAAGCCGCGGCGAACGCCGGCGACTGGGACCGCGTGAAGGAATTACTGGCAGATGTCGAACGGAGCCATGAGGTCCGGCCTTACAAGAACAACCTCCGCTACGTTGCGCTGAGGAAGCGACTTGCGGAGGCCATGGGCGGTTCCTAGACCAAACTCCTCCGCCCTGAAAAACAAGAAGCCCGCGGAACCGTTCCGCGGGCTTCGCTCGTTCAACTTAAATGACTCGTCGAGTGCGTTTAACGCTCCTCGGACAGAACCTCGAAGTTCGCCACGTCGTCCAGCGTCCCGTAGATGCCATCCTTCCCCGCCGACAGCAGGACAAACGTCTCGCCGTTGACCGGCCGCGGGAAGTTCACTTGCGCCGGGTTCGTGTTTGCGATGTAGCTCGTCGCCCGGAACGACCGGATGAACTCCGCGAAGTTGTTCCGCAGGTTCACCTGCCCGATGTCCGTCGTGTAGTCGTACGAGTTGACGTTTCCGTCCTTGATGCGATGCTGCGCTACAGCCGGCGCACTGCCATCCGTAAACAGCAAGTTGTCGCGGCCGTCATACACGCCATCGCTCACGCGCGCATCGATTGGCGTGCCGACCGGGCTTTGAATAATCGGCGTCTGCTGATTCGCCCGCGGGTTGGCCCGATAGTACAGCACCGGGAAGCCGAACTTGTCCGCAAACGTCGGGCAGATGCTGTCAGCCGCATCGGCCTGCGGAAGCGTGTTTGTCGCACCGGACACTGGATACGTTCCATACGCATCCTGCGGCGGCTTGGCCGAATTGGCCAGCGCGATGCCTTCCGGCTTGATATACGCATTGCGCCGGGCTCGCGGGAACTCGCCCGCCCCGGGCGCACCGGAGTACCAACGGCTCGCGACCGACGCGCCGGGACCTGTCCCGGGCTTCGGGTCGTAGCCCAACGAGTCGCGCCCGATCATCGCATCGACGATCAGGTGCGCGCCTTGCAACGCGCCGCCACTCGTGTCTACGACTTCCCAGTTCGTCACGGCCGTGTTCTGGTTCGCCGCATTGCCATAGACGCCGAACGCGTACGGATTACTCTCCGGATACTTGTTCTCGTCGTTGCGGAACATCTCTGTGCCGCTCTGGATCGCGTTGAGCTGCGCCTTCACCGCCGTCCGCGTCGCCTGCGCACGCGCCGCCGACAGCGACGGCACCAGGATGCCGATCAGCAGTGTAATGATCGCAATGACCGTCAACAGCTCGACGAGCGTGAAGGCCGGGGCCCGGGTTCTCTTCTTTTGTCCGATCATGGTTTGTTTCTCCGCGGGGCCGGTGTGCGCCAGGAGAGCCGGCTTTGGCCCGGTGCCGTCTCGCAGGTCTTGGTAGTACCATAACATTATAACGATTCCTTGGTTTCCGGCAGGGGGAAAATAACACGCAGCCGCCTCCTGGCGGGGCTACCGCGTGTCATCGTAATAGTCCGTGTCCGTGCGGGATACGACCGTCGGCATCTGCGGCCGTCGGCCGGCCATATCCTCGGCCGCCGTATTCGACCGGTCAATCACAAACCGGCTGCGCCGCAAATATCGGCCGTTCTCATCAAGCAGGGCAACGTAAACCGTAAACGTATCCGACCGCGTCGTCAGAATATTCGCCCACCGCGAAACAAACAGGTCGCGCGAGCGAATATCTTGCCCGGCCGCGATCGCACCGTCATAAACCCGATCGTAATCCGGCGAATAGTCCCGACCCATCGTCACCGAATTGTCCGGCGGCGGCGAGAATCCCGCCGTTGCGAACATCGCGAGGTCGAACTGTGACGAAAGCGGTGTGCCGCGTACCGAACTCGCCCGCAGCAGGTCGGCAACCGTTACAAACGGGCTCCCGGCGATCGGGGCGGCTGTCGCCGGCCCGACGTTGGCGCCGAACATCTGCTCGACACTCCGATTTTCCCGCTGCGCCACGATCGCCGGTGCGAAGTCCCAGTTACCAAGCAACGGCATGACGCGCAGCATCCACGGAACCGACCGCAGCACCGTCACCGGCGCCGTGTTCACGTTGATCAACCCGGTCTGCCGGACACCCGTCGTGTGCGGCTCCCCGACTTCGTCAAATCCGGCTCGACCGTTGTTGTCTACCCCGTCAAACTGCGTCCCGCTGCAAGTGAGGAAGTTCAACAGCTGCCCCGTCGGCGGCGTAGTCGACGGCGTCGCGGCCAGGACATCCGCAAAATCCAGCCTCCCCGCAATAGCGCGATCGCGATCCTGCGTGACGCCGGGCAGGACCCTGTGCTGATACAGCGCCAGTTTCTCGGGCACCGACACCGGTTCGTTCGGAATCGCGAAAATCGGATTGTTCAAATCCAAGCAGTCATTGCCAAAGGCCAGTACCCGCGACAGATCGATCGGCGACTCAAACGCCCGATCCGGAAAGTTGCCCGCGACGGGTGTCAGTCCAATGTCGCGGAACGTCCAGATCGACGGGATGACCTCGCCCATCGCCGCATCGTTGGGCGTGCTCAAAGTCTGATTGTCCGTGTCGATCGCCGGATGCTCTACGTGACTCCGCCCGACCGTAAACTTCCAGTTGACGTTTCCGGGAAACGGATTCGGCGAAGTCGGATCGACCTCCTGGCGTTGGAAAAAGTTCCGGACCGTCACCGGCGGATCACCGGGGATCACCGGCTGCACCGCCGGTTGCCAGCTCCCGTTCACGCATTCGACCCGGTTCATGATAAAGCCGTCGCACACCCATTTCGTCGGCGTCCCGGACACGATTGTGTCGTTCCGGATCAGGTACACGCGCCGCGGTTGCATTTGCCCGCTGTCGTTGAACGAGATCTGCGAGATCAACGTTTGCGTCGCCGCGTCATCTTGAACCCCGCTGGAGAAGCCAATCCCAGTCTCCAACGTAAACTGTGCGCTGGGCACCGACAGAAGCACCAAACGCTGTCCCCCCGCGATCGGCAAAAGAGGGACAAAATTCGGCGCCGTCGCGCCCTCAACGCGCAACTCGTAGCCGGTCATCTGGTAGTTGTACGGATTCCAGATTTCAACCGCGTACCGGCTCAGACTCGTGTCGCCACTGTCTGTGATAACGCACTTCGCAAACACTTCCGTGATAAACGGCTGCGCCTCCAGTCCCGCCACGGGCGTCGCCAACGGACCGCCCGGATTGCTCTCGATCACCGTTGGCTCCGGATCGCCGCTGCCATCCCGGTAATCCATCACGTTCGCCGCGAGCTGCGCCGCCAGCTTCGCCGCTGACACAACGGTGCCTGGCGGCGTTGGATCGGTCATTACCTGCAATCCGCCGCCGTTCCCGGCATTCATGAACGCCCACATCAGGTTGCCAAGGTAAATCGCCCGCGCCGTCGAATTCGCGTCGATCAGCGGAATCTTCACCGCCAGCCCCGGCGGCGCGCCCGAGTACGGATCGAGCACGTACGTCTGGTTCAGATCGATCTTCTCCTGCAATACCTGCCCTTCCAGCGGCATTCCCAGGTCGTAATACATCCGCATCGGCTCAACCGGGATCGTCACGCCTTTCGAGAACAGCCCGCTGATCGCCGGTGGGTTGCTGGCACTGGCCGGCACAACCACCGCCGGATCGGTGAATCGATCGCAAACACGCCCCACGCTCGTCAGCAACGGCCGCCGCAGCGCCGGAACATCCGCCCCGAACGCCGTCACGCGATCGACCGTCTCCGAATCGAGCAGCGCAATCCACCCGTTCGCCCCGTACGCCTCGGCCGCCGCGAATCGCCGCCATCGTCCGCCCAACGTCGCCGGAAGCGACAGTTCGGCGTCCGAGCGCCACCCGCTCCCGCCCCCGACATAAGTCGAAAGCCCGTTGCGGCCGCGCAGCGCCAGTTCGTCCGTCGCCCGGAACAGTCCGTACGCGTCCGCCGCCCGCCACGACCCACCCACCAGCAGTCGCCGCAGCACGTCGTTGTAGTAGCTTCCGCCGAATGTCGCCGTCGCCGTTGCGTTCCCCGTAAAGCGATACCCCAATAGCTGCTGGATCGGTGGATTGACGATGTCCGAATCCAGCGCCACCGACACGTCGCTCGCCCCCGGCGCGACAAACTTCGCCGCATCCAGGCAGATTTCCCACGGCCGCCGCCCGCGAAACTCGCGATCGGGGTTCGGCGTCCCCGTCACCGGCCAGAAGATGTCGCCCGGGTCCGTCCCGTTCCCCGTTCCGTTGTTGTTCGAGTCCCGCGCCCCCGCCGTCGACAGGTTCACCATCGAGTTGTTGTCCACAACCCGCACAACCGCATACACCTCGCGCGGCCCATCGACCCGATTTCCCGAATACGGCAGCACAAAGCTGATCGGCGAATCCGGCACCCCGTCCCCGTCCGCGTCATACAGATCGACAATGCCGTCCTGATTCGTGTCGAAGTACGGAAACCGGTGGGTCGCCGTCCACCCCGGCGAAACAGCGTCAACCCGAGTCTGCCAGATCCGCCGCGCCAGCTCGATCGTGACGTTCGTCGTCGATCCCGGAATCGGTGTATTCGCCGGTTGCCCCGGAACCGCCGGCGGCTGCGCGTTCTGCGGCGCCGCCCCGAACGGATACAGCCCCGGATCGTAATTCATCGGAGGCAGGATGCTCACCGGCACGTCTGTGAGCTTGGCGTCGTTATTCGCGATCGCCGCATTGAACGTCGTCGGATCCCCCGCTGCCGGCGTCAGCGAGTTGTCCGGCCAGTTGTACAGATCGCCGGTCCGCAGCAAGTCCGCCCCGAGATAGCTCACATGATGCCATTTCAAGTAGTCATCGCCCGTGACGAGCGGATCGGTATTCGGATCGAATCGATATGGAACCGTCGACGCCAGCCATCGGTCGTACGGCCCCGGCGCATCAAACGGCTCATTCACCTCGCGCGCGTCGCCCGGCACGGCCGTCGCCGACCCGTTCAGGTACTTCGACGCCGCGCCGCTCCCCGACCACAAATCGTCCCGCAGCCGCCCCTGGACCGCCTGCGCCACGCCGTCGATCAGCTTCGAAGGCGTCACCCCCGATCGATCGTTGATCACCTTGCTGCGCTGCGCCCGAACCGACGCCAGCAATCCCACCCCCACCAGCGCCAGAAGCGTCAGCACCCCGATCGTGAAGATCAGGATCGTCGCACGACGCCGCTTGCCGCGTTGTGCCGACAAAGACTCCCCCGGCGATAGATGGTAGGTATCCCGCATAACGTCCTATCTTGCCCTATTTATCGTACGGGAACACCAAGTGCCGACCACTCATTCCGAAAGATAAGTGCGGCAATTTTCAGGTCTTAGGGGAGCTTCACCACAAAGGAGTATTCCAGCCCAAACCGCCGCACCGGCTCAGGGTTTGCCCCCACTCCCGGGACCCACAGCGTCGGGCTCTGCCACGGCGTCGTGTCATACGCATCCGCCGACGACAGCCGATCGCGCGAGTCATACACCCGAAACGTAAACCGCAGCGCCTTCGGCCGATAAGCCCAGGTCGCCCCCGTCCAGATCGCCCCATATCCGTTCACGAAGCCGTTCGTGCTGAACTCGATCGCCCCCGGTCCCGGATTCTGACCATACGCCGCCGGCATCGACTCCGGCTGCGTCACCGCCGGGTCGAATACCCGCAGCCACTCGCGCTTCTCGCACACATCCCCCGAAACCCCACCCACATCGCCCGGTCCCGTCCACCCCTGTAACGTCCCAGGCGGCGGCATGTTCGCCGCAATGTCCGCCGTATCCCGCCGCTGTCCAAACCACTGCGTCCCGAACGCCGGAAGCTGCGCCGGCGTCGGAAACGGCGTCACCACCGTCGGGTCTACCACCGATCCATCCGTCCATTCGATCCGCAGGTCGGAGATCCGCGGCGCAAGGTTGAATGCCGCCCGCCCGTAGTACTTGTAATTGTCCGTCGGCCCCGTCGGCCGGACCGTGTTGACCTCCGACGGCGCGATGTTCAGGTCCCACAGCCCAGCAATCGATGCGCTCGCCGCCAGCGCGTTCCGCACCCGCATCGCGAGCTGAAGCGAGGTCTCCTGCACCGCATCGACTCCACACGCATAGAGACCCTGCGGTGGAGCGGTCACAAGCGAATTCAGCGGATACTGAAGAATCGGCGTCTCCCCCGTGAACGACTGAAACGCCCCGCCCGCAATGTTCGGAGCCCCGAGCAAGATGATCCGCTGCGCGAGGATCCAGTCCCGCGCCACGACATTGTTCAGCCCCTGCCCGTCCGGATCGCCCGGCCCGAAGTAGATCAGCGCCTCCGGCGACGAGAACAGCAGCCGTCCCGGCCCCGTCGGCGAGGCCACATTTCGATCCGTCTGCGATCGAAACGTGTCCGTGCTCGAACCCTGCGCGATGAACACCAGCCGGTCGTGCCGCAGCGACAGCGCCAACGGCCCGGCGTTCGTCTCCGGCATCGCCGCGATCGGCGGCGGGCTCTCGATCAGCAGCAGCGTGTCATTTCCAGTCAAGCTCGACTTCAACCGCCCGAGCTGCGTCCGAACCGCCTGCTCAAACGCCGTCGCCGTTTCGATCGTCTCCGACTGACCGATCGCCCGCCCCGACGCCAGCGACGTCATCGAGAATACGTTCGCCACCGCCAGCATCACCGCCAGCATCAGCGCGATCGCCACCAGCGCCTCGATCAGCGTGAATCCCCGGCCGCGTCGAAATGTCGCCGCACGATCGCACACGATTAGAACATCACCCAATCCAACACCGGCGACTTCCTCGCGAATCCGCCCGCGTTGAACACCGGCGGGAACACCCACACGTCAAATGACCACTCGCCCGTCCCGGTGTTGTACTGCGGCAGGTCGCTCGTATCTTCGAGCACTTCAATCTCGTATCCCGACGCGGCCGTCACCGTCAGCACCCGCCCCGACGGCATGATCGGCCCCGGCGCCGATCCGTAGGTCCACCCCGTCAACAGGATCTTCGACCCCACCGGCGCCAACGTCGCCAGCGCCACACCGGGCGAAACATTCTCAGGAAAGGCATTCGACAGCCGACGCGAACCCGACGCCGCCACGGCCACCGTCACCCGCCACGGCAGCGGTAGCCGCGAGATGATCGGCGCCGCGAGCAGGTTGTTCGGATCGACCGTCGGTATGGTGAACGCCGCCACCCGTCCGCCGGCCGTCGTCGAAAGGTCGTTCAGTTCCTGCGATGCAAACGTATCCGTCCGCTTCTGCCGGCATACCGCCGCCGCGAACTGCACCTGGCTGTTCGCAAACTGCCGGTAAAACCCGAACCACTCCAGCCGGAACGCCGACTCCTCCGCCTGCGCATCCGTCAGCGGCGCACGCGCGTCACTCAGAATATCCTGCGGCCCCAGGTGCCGGCCGTTGTTGCTCAGCACCGGCCCCACCGAACCCGGCGGCGGCAGGTAATTGATCGTGTTGTAGTACCCCTGGCTGTTCGTCCAGGATCCGCCCGCCAGCAGCGCCGGCCCAGGCAGCGCCATCCACGGACTGTCCGTCCCCGGCGTCAGTACACCCAGCGTCACCGGCCGCCACAGCCCCTGCGGCGCGTTGATCGTCGGGTCAAACCGCGTTTCCATCAGCGCCTGCGCGCGATGCGCCAGCGAAAGCGTCGACGACCCCTCTACCGCGTCACGATGCTGTGACATCGCCACCGGGAAGATCGACGCCACCATGATCAGCCCGACCCCCAGTATTCCAACAGCGACCATGACTTCCTGGATGGAGAAAGCGAGGCGTCGGCCGTGCTGTTTCAATCGCGTTTTCACTGCACTTCCGCCAATTCCCGCCCGGACCACGGGCTGATGACCACATATCGCACGAAATCGTGGAAGTTCCTGGCGCGGGCCAGCCACACATTGACGATGTCCTGTGGCAGGGGAAACAGCGTCGTCAGTTGCTCCTCATACTTGCCCCGGTCCGACACCACGAACCCCGTCGTCGACGTCACCCGCGAATCGTTGAAATCGACCTCATAGATCGGGTTCGGAGCGACACTCCCGACGTTCGGCGTCCCGTCCGCGCGCCGGTTAATGGTCAGCGGATTCGGACCACCCGTGTAGTCCACCGGCAACCGCGTCGCGAACCGTCGCAACACTTGGACCAGCTGCCCCTGCGAATCAAACACCACCGCCGGCCACATCAGGTTGTCAAAGTTTTCCTGGTTCGGCGCCGTGTCGCGCAACCGCGTCCCGGCCCCGTCCACCACCGCGTCGTAATCGATCGGATGCACGACCACCATCGGCCGCCCATCCGTCCCGATCGGCAGCGACGCCGTCGAGTCGAGCACCGGCGCATACACGTATCCGTTCGGCGTACCCGCCGACAGCGGGTCCCACGTTCCTCCAACCGGCGGCGGATTCTTATGCCACAGCTCTAGCCGCCCGTTGACGTTGTTCACCACCAGCATCGTCTCGATGTCGTGCTCGATCGCGTAAGCCCGCGCCAACGCCGCATATTGCGTCAGCGTGCCCACCGCCACGTTCATCCGGTTCGATTCGCCCAGCTTCCGAAATGCCAGTGACACGATCCCCAGCGCGATCGCCACCAGCGCCACGACGATCAGCACCTCGAGCAGCGTAAACGCCGACGCGCGAGCGCCGCGCGTCGCCCATCGCTGAATCCGGGATGTCGGCCATCGCTTCTGCATGTCAGGGTCGAACCGTTGCGTTGTCCTTCGCGTCCTCGATCTCCTGCGGCGTCGGGTTCCGCTTCCAGATATTCCCGAACCGCCCGTCCTCCCCCGCCGACTCCAGCACGAACCCCTGCGCCGCTGCATAGAACGGATCGGCATTGGGGTTGGTCGGCCGCGCCGGGTCGTTCGCGTCGGCAAATGTGATCGCCCGCCACCCCGACGGGTTCGTCGGATCGGGATCGCGAACCACCCACATGTACCGCAGCGGAACGCCCCACGGGTCCAGCGGCAGCCGGATTACCTCAAACGGCGCCGCCGCCGCGATCCGCGGATACGCCCGATCATTGACAACCTTGAATAGCGTGTCCGGATTGTCGAGCAGTTTCTTCCCCGCCGCCGGCACCGACAGCGAATAGGCCAGGCACGCGCTCGATTGCCCCACGTCATCCCGACCGGTCGGCTGACCCACCGGGTCGATACTGTCGTCGTCCGACATGTCCCGCTGGTTCACGCTCGTCAGCCCGCACAATATCTGCGCCGACGGCGCCGCATACGTGTACTGCGGATTTGTCAAGCAATTCTGCAGCGGAAACAGCATGTACGGGCTCCAGTGCGGCCACGCCCGATCTGCCACGGGTGAATTGCCGCAATCCCGCCACGTCGGCCACGCCTGCGAGTACGCCTCGATCGCCGCTGCCAGCGTCTGCACCTGTGCCGCCGCCCGCGTTCGTCGCGCCGTCGCCTGCACCAGCTTCGTCGTCATCGCAACCAGCGCGAAGATCAGCAACACCAGCCCCACCGCGACCAGGATCTCCACCAGCGTCAGTCCGCGGCGCAGCGGCGCCCCGCGGCCGCTCGGCCGCGCCGGTCCGCCGCAACGCCACGTCTCGTCCGAACGCCGCGACATCATCCGCCGCCACCCGTCAAACCGTTGATCAGCGACACCAGCGGAAGGAACAGGGCAATGACGATGAACCCGACGATCACGCCCAGCACCACGACCAGCACCGGCTCGAGCAAGCTCACAAGACTCGCCACCAGCGTCTCAACCTCGTCGTCGTAGTTGTCGGCCACCTTGATGAGCATCTTGTCCAGTTCGCCCGTCTCCTCGCCGACGTCCACCATGTTCACCACGATCGAATCGACGATCTTCGCCTGCCGCAGCGGGTTCGCGAACGAATCACCCTCGCGAATGCCGTCGTGAACCCCCTGCAGCGCCCGCGCGAACACCATGTTCCCCGACGTCTCGCGCGTGATGTTGATCGCCTCCAGGATCGGAACGCCCGCCGAAATCA
Organism: uncultured Planctomycetaceae bacterium; assembly: GCA_964549445.1. GTDB lineage: Bacteria > Planctomycetota > Phycisphaerae > UBA1845 > UTPLA1 > SpSt-539. Next base: position 30,734 of record CAZJVS010000014.1, on the reverse strand, counting down.
GCGTTCCCAGCGTTCGCGTGAACCGGGCCACGATCGTCTTGTTCACGATGTTCCCCAGCAGTGGCATCTTGATCAGCACCGCGTCGCGCCCGAACCGCGTCGCCTCGAAGTGCCCGATCAGCTTGAAGATCGCGTAGAACACCACCGGCGCAAAAACGATGATCGCCCAGCCCGGCACCAGCGCATCGACTTCCTTCCCGTTCGCGTCCTTCGTCACGCCGACGACAAAGTCCGACACATCCAGAAGGAACTGCGTCGGCGCCGGAAGCTTCTGCCCGAAGTCGTTGAAAATTTCCTTGAACTTCGGCACCACGAATTTCATGATGCCCGTCACGATCAGGAACGCGAAGCCGATGACGCAGACGGGATAAACCATCGCGCCCTTCACCTTCCGCTTCAGCTTCTGCGCCTTCTCCATGAACTCCGCGAGGCGCTGCAAGATGACGTCGAGCACGCCGCCCGCCTCGCCGGCCGCCACCATGTTCGAATAGAGCCGATCAAAGGTTTTCGGAAAGACCGCCATGCCGTCGGAAAGTGTCGAACCGCCCTCGACCGCTTCCGCCAGGTTCCGCAACACAACCCGCAGCGTTCCCGGCTTCTGCTGCTGCTCCAGAATTCGCAGCGATCGCAAGATCGGCAACCCGGCGTCCATCAGCGTCGACAGCTGCCGCGTAAATGTCGTCAGCGCCTTTTGACTGACCCGCCCGCCCGATCCGGCCGGCTTCTTCTTCGGCCCACCCACCGCCGCCGGACCGCCACCCTTCTTCGCCCCGCCTTTCTGCTTTACCTTCGTCGGGAAGTACCCCTGCTGGCGAATGCGAGTAATCGCATCTTCCGCCGAGATCGCTTCGATCTCGTCCTTCACCTCTTGCCCCGCGGCATTCATCGCTTCGTACTGGAAGAGCGGCATGGTCAGTGCCTCCAACTCGATTCTGCTTCAAAACTGGCGGTACACCCGCGTTGGCGTGCGGAGTCTATCCGACGATGGTCCCCGCGTATGGGAAGCCCCGTCGCATCCATTGTTGCCGGACGCTAGGTGTCGGGCCACATTTCTCTCGCCACAAGCCGCGATAATTGCCGGAGCCGTAACGACTTACTCAGTCGAGCCGCACCACCCTCACAACCGATATCCATGGCATAAACCATCTCCGGAGTACCCCGTACATCGGCGTATAATCACGCACGCGCCATCATGAATAACTCCCCTTCAACTCGTCGTGTCTGCCTCGTCGGACACCCCGGCAAACCCGAGGTCCCCCGTGTCTTCGAGCGTATTCGCGACTGGCTCACCCAGCGCTCCATCCAACCAACCGGCCAGCCCGACGGAAAAATCGCCGCCGACCCGGCCAATCCTTGCGATTTTGCCATCGTCCTCGGCGGCGACGGAATGATCCTCGCCACCGCCGGCATGCTTGGCTTGCGCCAGATCCCCATCATCGGCGTGAACCTCGGAAAACTCGGCTACATGGCCGAGTTCTCCGTCGACGACTTTGAACGTCACGGCGAGCGCGCCCTTTCCGATCAATCGCTCGTCACCCAGCGCATGATCCTCGACGTCGAAATCACCGTCGCCGGCCGACCCGCCCTCCACCGCTACGCCTTCAACGATTGTGTCGTCCACTCCGGACCACCCTTCCGGATGATCGACCTCGGCGTCCGCCTCGACGGCCAGGATGTCACCCACTTCACCGGCGATGGCCTCATCCTCGCCACGCCCACCGGCTCGACCGCCCACAACCTCTCGGCCGGCGGCCCCATCCTCCAGCCCGACGTCGAAGGCGCCATCCTCACACCGATCTGCCCCCACTCCCTCACCCACCGCCCCATCGTCGTCGGCCCCAACGCCACCATCGAGATCACCGCCCTCCGCTCCAACGAAGGAACCACCGCCGTCATCGACGGCCAGTACACCACGCTCCTCCCCGTCGGCGGCCGAGTAGCCGCCCGCCGCGCCAAGCAAACCTTCAAGCTCGTCCGCAACCCCGACCGCCCCCCCTGGAAAACCCTGACGGACAAACTGAGCTGGGGCAAACCCCCCGGCCGCTGACTCAGCGCAAATCGCCGCGCGGCCCGCATCTGGCGGATGGGCTTCAGATCTCTAAACTAGTTGCGCCGTTCAAGCTCGAACTCCCGGCACGGGAATGCGAGTTCCATGACACAAAGGCGCGTCATCGTCACTCGGCACGGCGGGCCCGACACACTTCAGGTGATTGAAGAAGAGTGTCCCGAGCCAAAGCATGGCGAGGTGCGGGTGCGCGTACTGGCCGCGGGCGTCTCTCTCCCCGACCTGCTGATGCGCGAGGGCGTACACCCCGAAACCCGCCCCGTGCCCTTCACGCCCGGCTGGGATCTGGTCGGCGTCGTGGATCGGCTCGGCGCCGGAACCTCCGGAATCGAACCCGGCCAAATCGTCGCCGCGCTGCCGATCGTCGGCGCCTACGCCGAGTTCGTCTGCCTGCCGCAATGTGAGCTGGTTCCGGTGCCACCGGGCTTGGACGCCGCCGAGGCCGTCAGTCTCGTGCTCAACTACATCACGGCGTACCAGATGCTTCATCGCTCCGCAACGGTCCGGCACGGCCAGCGCGCGTTGATTCACGGCGCATCCGGCGGCGTCGGCTCGGCCCTGTTGCAGCTGGGTCGCCTCGTCGGGCTCGAGATGTTCGGCACGTGCTCCTCGCGCGGAGCGTCGGCCGTCTCCGACCTGGGCGCGATACCCATTGACTACCGCCATCTAGACTTCGTAAGTGAAATTCTCCGCCTGACGAACGACGGCGTCGACGTTGCCTTCGACGGCATCGGTGGCACTCACATCTGGCGCTCCCGAAAAGCTCTCCGCCCTGGCGGGAAGGTAGTGGCCTATGGCCTCACCTCCTCCCTGCACGAGGGTCGACTGACTTCAGGTCGTCGGCATCGTTACCGGGGAATCGCCATCTTCGGCGTGTACATTGCCGGCGGCTGGCTTCTTCCCGGCCGGAAACGGATCGTTCCCTACAGCATCCAGTGGCTCAAACGGCGCAGACCGGCATTGTTCCGACAGGATCTGATCGCCCTGCTACAGCTCCTTGCGGAACACAAGATTAAGCCGCTCATCGCGCAGCGATTTCCGCTCGTCGAGGCAAGACAAGCGCACGAGCTGCTCGGCAAGGGAGGCGTGACCGGCAAAATCGTCCTCGTGAGCAACGAAGCTTCGCCCGAATCCGGAGCGGGATAACAGCCGCATGCGGCTTGCGCGTTCAGCCCTCTGAACCGCCTGCCGGCTACTCTCCGCTGAGCAGGAGTTCGGTGACACGGCTCCACTCGCCGGTAAATGGCGACGGCGGTGTCATGTCCTCTCGATTGCTGAGATGCGTATCGACGAAACCGCGCGCGACGAACGAGTTCCAGCGAACGCGTTCGTTGGTTCCCGTCGTGTTGTCGTAACACGAGCAGCCGGTGTGACAACCGTAATCGTGATAGTGCAGCGTCGTCGCAATATCGCCACCGTCCGGCGAGCCGCTCGCCATGACGCCAACGACTTCGCCGTCACAGAAAGAATTTCCCGTCAGGTCCACCGTCCACTCGCGAACGTTGGAGTCAATCATCATTCCATCAGCGCATACGCCCGGATTCTGGCGGAACTCCAGTCGATTGTTTCGCTGCCACGTGACCTTGCCCGTGCCCTTGAGGGTGCTTCCGTCTTCCTGCACGGTCAAATCCAGCACGACCTTCAGCACGGTCTTCTGCGCTTCCAGCGTATTTGAATTCGTCTCTGGATACGTTCGCTGAACGTCGTACGTTTCCGTGTACGTGCCGGTCACCTTCATGCCCGCTTTCAGCCCCATGACCGCACCCTGGTCATTGCACCACGCATCACCGGTGCTGGGTTCGGCGAGCGTCGCGCAGCCGCCAATCAGAAGGAGAACCGCCGCCACCCACCCGAAGTGCCAATGTCGCGATCGCATGCCAATACCCCCCTCGGACCTCTCCACCGCAACTCTATCTACAATATCGACACGAAAAATACCAAATCAATCGCAAGCCGGAATAACTCAAGCAGTTGTGATAATCCCGCCGTCGAATCCGTCTTCAAGCATGTGGGTCGATAATCCGCGATTGCCTTGCCGCAAACGAACCGCGAGCCGGACGCGTCGTACGTTTATCGGCGTCACATCTTCCCCCGTAGCTATCATGTGCGTGCCGCAACCGGCGCATCAGAGGACTCGCAAATGAAAAAACGAATACTCGGCAAATCCACCCTCGAAGTCTCCGCCCTCGGCCTCGGCTGCATGGGCATGTCCTACTCCTACGGCCCGCCCAAGGACAAAGCCGAGATGACCAAGCTCCTCCACGCCGCCGTCGACCGCGGCGTTACCCTCTTCGACACGGCCGAAGTCTACGGCCCCTACACCAACGAAGAACTCGTCGGCGAGGCCCTCGCACCGTTCCGCAAGCGCGTATCCATCGCCACCAAGTTCGGCTTCGACCTCCAGCCCGGCTTCGACCCCCGCGGCACAAAAACCGCCCCCGGCGTCAACAGCCGCCCCGAACAGATCAAGCGCGCCGTCGACGGTTCCCTCAAGCGTCTCAAGCTCGAAACCATCGACCTGCTCTATCAGCACCGCGTCGACCCCAACGTCCCCATCGAAGACGTCGCCGGCACCGTCAAGGATCTCATCACCGCCGGCAAGGCCCGCCACTTCGGCCTCTCCGAAGCCGGCGTAAAAACCATCCGCCGCGCGCATGCCGTCCAACCCGTCACCGCCCTCCAAAGTGAATACTCAATCTGGCATCGCACCCCCGAAGACGAACTCCTGCCCGCCCTTGAAGAACTCGGCATCGGCCTCGTACCCTTCAGCCCCCTCGGACGCGGCTTCCTCACCGGCAAGCTCGACGAAAAAACCACCTTCGAAGCCGGCGACTTCCGCAGCGCGCTCCCGCGCTTCACTCCCGAAGCTCGTAAGGCGAACCAGTCACTCGTCGACCTGCTCGCAAGCATCGCACGCCGAAAAAACGCCGAGCCCTCCCAGGTCGCCCTCGCCTGGCTCCTCGCCCAAAAACCCTGGATCGTCCCCATCCCCGGCACCACCAAGCTCCATCGCCTCGATGAAAACCTCGCCGCCGTCTCGCTCCAACTATCCGCAGACGACCTGCGCGAAATCAACGACTCCGCCTCAAACATCACCATCCAAGGCGCCCGCTACCCCGACAAGCTCGAGCAAATGACCAACATCTGACAATTCGACGTGCATCTTGCCGTAAGATGCCCCGCCAATGCGTCGCGCCCGCAAACCGCACACGATCGATCGCCCATCCATCGCGAGTCCGCCGCGCGCCCTCGACAAACTCGCCTGGCCCCTCGCCGCCGCCGCCGCCCTCGCCGCCCTCGCAGTTCTGTCCGTCTTCCCCGTCCAGTCCGACGACGTCTTCATGTACCTCGCCATCGGCCGCCGCATCGTCGAACAGCGTGCCTTCCCCAAGCTCGACCCCTTCCTCTACTCCATCCCCGACTACCACTGGCACGTCCTGCACGAATGGGCCGCCCACCTCCTCACCTACGCCATCTTCAAGCTCGCCGGCTGGACCGGCCTCATCATCGCCAAGACCGCCCTCGTCCTCGCCATGGCCTCCGTCTCGCTCTGGACCGCCCGCCGCCTCGCCCTCCGCAGCTTCCTCGTCCCGATCCTCGTCCTGCTCGCCGGCCTCGCCAGCTATCACCGCCTCATCGAACGCTCCTCGATGGTCTCCGACCTCTTCACCGCCCTCGTCGTCGCTATCCTCGTCATCTCCCGCACCAACGACTCCCCGCGCAACGCCCGCCTCCTCTACGCCCTGCCCGCGATATTCCTCCTCTGGACAAACCTCCACCCCGGCTTCTTCGCCGGCCTCGCCCTCTGCGCCATCGCGCTCGCCTGCGATGTATTCAAATGGCGCACGCCCGCCTTCCGCCGCCTCGCCGCCTGCACCGCGCTCTCGGTGCTCGCCTGCACGCTCAACCCCGACACCATCGCCGGCTTCTTCTACCCCCTCCGCCCCATCTTCGACCGCACCTGGGACATCTATCGCCAGTTCAACTTCGAATGGATGCCGACCCTCAGCCCCGCCTACCGCGACACGATGGACGTCCGATGCTTCATCACCATCGTGATCATCACGGCCTTCCTCGCTCTGACCGCCCTGCCCAGGCGCCCGTGGTTCGAAATCCTCGCCGCAGCGTTGCTCATCTGGATGGGCTTCTCCGCCATCCGCTTCCTCCCCACCGCCTCCTTCGCCCTCGCCGTCATCGCAACCTCGCTCGCCGCAAAATCCGCCCTTCGCACACTCCCCGCACCGGCGTCGCTACCGGCCGCCCTCAACGCAATCACCGCCCTCGCCGGCGCCCTCTTCGCCGTCGGCCTCTTCTTCACTCCCCTCCCCACCCTCGCCGCCTCGCGCCGCCACGGCCTCGGCCTCGACGACCGCATGCACCCGATCGCCGCCGCCGACCTCATCGATCAGATCGGCCTCGAAACAAACCTCTTCAACGACCACTCCTTCGGCTCCTACCTCGCCTGGCGCTGGGATGGAAAACGAAAACTCTATTACCACGGCTTCGTCGACGACTTGAACTTCTACCGCCAGAACTTCCTCGCCGTCAGCGAAACTCCCGAGGAGTTCCAGCGCATCGTCGACCAGTTCCAGATCGGCGCATTCCTGCTAACCCCGCCCCCGCGCGGCGGCCTGCCGCTCGTCTATCAAATGCTCCTCAACTCACCCCAGTGGCGTCTCGTCCACTCCGACGGCCGCGCAATCCTCTTCCTGCGCGACATCCCCGCCAACCAGTCAGCCCTCGCCCGCTGCCCACCGAGGCAGCAGTGACCGTCATCGACTTCGATGGTTTCGAGTGGTTTGGCGCTCCAGAAAACTCGCCTCTGAGGTCGGACCGCCAGCGTCGACATAACACTCGGTAAGAAACGGGAGTTAGGCGAAAGGATCGACGCGCCATAGAATGGTACAGAACTGGGGTTCTAGATGAAGGTCTGCGTCCAACCCATCCGACTTCCCAGATGCGTCGCGATTGTGTCGCTCGGATTGATGATGAGCGAACGCGCCGCGAATGGACAGATCGTGGTGACGGATTGGTTCCTGACGACCGGCGTTCAAAATCTCGCGCCGGGTGGTGGGCAGCAAGGCGCTTTCTTCGAGACGGTACAGAATCCGTTTCACGACTCGCACTCGGCCACATTCGGCCCAGGTACGGCTATGACCACCTACGACTTCGCGTGGTCCGGCGATAATGCGTCCTTCCACATTGACGCTTCGCATGTGACACCCGACCTCGGCAGTTTCTTCTATCGCAGCGGGTCCACTGGAAACATCCTCTTCACCACGACCACACCGCTCGTCGCCCACCTCACCGGCTCCTACACGTACTCGATGCCTTTCGGTGGGGCCGACGTCATCACGAGTTGGCGAATTTGGGACAATGACGCTCAAATTGAACGCTTCGTCGACGTCCATCAAGCAGACACGATTGTTTCTCCGCCGCCCGCCAACGGAACCTTTGTCTCCGATAGAACCGCCCTGATCCCAGCGAACTGCAACTGCCTGCTTCAATACACCATCGAACTGCGTGCTGGCGGAAACAGCGGTGCCCTCGAAACCGGCTCTGGATCCTTCACACTCACCTTCCAGCCTGTCCCCGAACCGGCAACTCTCCTCATTATCACCGTTGGATTATCGCTCGCGCGGCGCAATCCGCGCCGCATGACAGGCAGACAGCGCGCGTCTTAGCGCCGCCTCGTATCAATCCCGGAAGCACTGAGTCATTACAGAATCACGCCAATTCACATCGCGTCCCCCACAGTCGCCTGAAACGCCGCCCCTACCGCAATCCCCGCCAAAACGACAACTCCGATCAACCCCGTCGCCGTCTGCCTCCACAGCGACAGACGCCGCAGGTCCGCGGCCGCCGCCAGCGCCACGCCAACCGGAGCAAGCCCCGCCAGCACGAACGCAAAGACCGGCACCGTCTCCGTCGTCGCCTGCCCGTTCACCAGCAGCGCCGGAATCGCGACCGCAAACACACCCGCTGCCCCCCGCGCCAGCGACAACTGCGGCCGCCAGATCCCGACCAGCAGCGCCGCCCCGCACGCCGCCGCAATCGCTCCCGCCAGCTGCGCCAGCTTCGCATTCGCCGACCGCTCCAGCACCACCGCCGCCGCAATCGCCGTCACGAGCAGCGCCAGCGGCAACGTCGCCCCGCGCAATCGCTCACCCAGCCAGTCGAGCACAGTCCACAGCAGCAGCACCGCCGCCGCCGTCGCCAGCCGCGCCTCCGTCACATGCTCGTGAAACAGCGGCACCGCCAGCAGCGCCGCGAACAGCGTCACCACCAGCCGAAGCCCCCACGTCAGCCACGCCGGACACTCAACGACCGACTGCACGATCCCGACGGCCATCGCCGCAAAGACCAGCCACACCGTCCACTGCCACGCCTCGCTCGGCGGCAGCGACACCCGGCCCACCAGCCCGAACTGCGTCGCCGCAAACGCCGCCGCGAACCCGACCGCCCCGCCCCACGTCGCCGATCGCGGCGACACGCGCCGCCGCCACGCAACAACCAGCGCGACGCCGGCCAGCACGACCGGCAGCACCGCGCCATACACGATGATGTCGTTTAGCATTCCGCGACCGCCGCCGAGGTGCTACTTCTTCACGCCTTCGAGCGACACAATGATCTCGATGTCATCGCCCAGCCCGCCCGGCATGTAATCCATCCCGAAATCGCTCCGCTTGATGTTGAACTTCGTCTCGTAGCCGATCCGCGTTCCCATTTTCGAATCCTTCAGCTCGCCCACCTTCTGCAGCGTCACCGTCATCGGCTTCGTCACGCCGTGGCACGTCAGGTCGCCCTTCATCTCGATCGCCCCATCGCCCGCCGACTTCGCCGACGTGCTCTTGAACGTCAGCTCCGGATACTGCTTCGCCGCAAAAAAGTCCGGGCTCTTCAGGTGCGCGTTGCGCTTCTCATTGTCCGTCTGGATCGAATCTGTCTTCACCTTGATCTCGACCGACGATGCCTCGGGCTTCTGCGCGTCGATCGTCAGCTTCCCCGTAATGTCCGTAAACCGCCCGTAAGACCAGCTCACGTTCATGTGCTTGATTCGAAACAAGACCGTCGAGTGCACCGTATCGACGTCGAACGTCTCCGCCGCAAGCGACAATCCCGCCAGCCCCAGGACCGTTCCCGCCGCCGCAATCATCACGCTTCGTCGAGTCATGCTTTCTCCTTCAGTTTCGCTGCAATCAATCCCATCTCCGCGCACCGCCGCGCGAAAGCCGGATTCTCGGCGCGCCGATCCAAAACGGCAACTCGCGACCCTCGCCCGATTTCGCAGCCCCCGCGGTTGTACCGATCTCCCCGCTTGGCTATGCTCCACTTCGACCGACTCGAAGCGCCCCGATCGTCCGGCCGCTTCGCCCCGCACGCTCGGTCAATCCAGTCTGCAATCGGGCCGAAGCCCTGGCGGCACCGTGCCGCCGCACCGATCGCGGGCTGTGGGTTTCGAAAGTGGGAGTCTTTCGTGAAAAAGATCTATGTCGGGAATCTGTCGCACCAGACGACGGATGAGAAGCTCCAGGGAATGTTCGCTACCTACGGCGCGGTCCGCAGCGTCGCCATCATTCGCGATCGCTTCAGCGGCGAGTCGCGCGGCTTTGGCTTCGTCGAAATGGACAACGACAGCGAGGCCGAAGCCGCCATCACCGGCGCCAACGGCCAGCAGCTCGACGGCCGCCGCATCACGGTCAACGAGGCCCGGCCCAAGCCCGAAGGCGCCGGCGGCGGTGGCGGTCGCGGTGGCCGGGGCGGCTACGGTGGCGGCGGAGGTCGCGGTGGCTACGGCGGTGGGGGCGGCGGCGGCGGCCGTGGCGGCTACGGAGGAGGAGGAGGAGGAGGTTACGGTGGGGGTGGCGGCGGCGGAGGACGCGGCTGGTAGTCCCTTCAACCAAACGATACCTCAATCAAAAAAAGGCCGTGCCGGGCTTTCCTGGCACGGCCTTTGCTTTGCGCGTCGGGCCTGGCCCCGCCGAATCGTGAACCAAAACCATTGATCGCCAAGCCATTCCCCGTTATCATGTCCAAAACCTATCCAAACATCAGAAGGCGGCGACTCGTCCGCGATCCCCTACGTGGCGGCCCGCCCAGCACAGGAGGAACGAAGATGATGCGCACTTTGAGTGTCCTTGTTGTGTTGAGTGTATTCCAGCCGGCGGCGGCGCAACTCGAGTTCGTCGTGCCGGGCGACTACGAGAATGTGCCCGGCACCGGCACTTTCCTCGGACCGCTGTCCAACGCGCAGCGGACCTACCAGCTCCTGATTCACGAGTCGCTGCTGACCGACATGGTCGGACTGGAGTTGACCGGCCTGACGTGGCGAAGCTTGGTTTCGGCGACTTCCGACTGGCCGACGGCGGACGTGACCTTCAACAATTATGACATCTACCTCAGCGGAAGCGTCACCCCCGCGAATCGCAGTCTGACCTTTGCGAACAACATCGTGGGCCCGCAAACGCAGGTGCGCAGCGGCCCGCTCACCATCCCGGCCGGTTCGTACACCTTCGGAGACAGCCCGAACGCGTTCGGACCGACGATCGAGTTCAGTAACTACCTGTACAGCGGCGGGCACCTGCTGGTCGAAATCCGGCACACCGGCTTCTCGGGCACGTCGAGAAGCGTTGACGCGCTTTTGTCGTCGACGTCGGGCTATGGCACCCTCTTCAGCGCGGCGTGGACGGGCAACTACGCAGGCACCAGCGGCTCGCAGGGGAACTTTTCGATCGGGCGGTTCTCGGCCGTGCCGGAGCCGACGACCACGGCGTTGCTGGGGCTGGGCCTGCTCGCTGTACTGCGTCGGAAAAGGTGAACGGCCGAGTACGGGTCGGAGTACTCTCCCCCTGGAGCTTTCGTTTCGAGACTAGCGCGCGGTTCTCATCAGCATGCGACATCGCTCGGCCGTGCAGAACCAGACCGCTGCACGAGGCGAGCGCCCCTCACGCCCGCCCATACATGTATTCATGCAGGTAGTGAATCGTCTCTTGCGCGTCGTGGTTCTCGCGGGCCAGGATGTCCCCGCTCGAAATCATCCCCACGAGACGTCCGTTCTCAACAATCGGCAGATGCCGCAGCCGGTTGCGCGTCATCACCGCCTGGCACTCGGTCAGCTTCGTCTGCGGCGTCGCGCACGCCACCGGCGCCGTCATCACTTCCCCGATCGGCGTCGAATTGGGATCGGCGTCGGCCGCCACCACGCGGTTCAGCAGATCGCGCTCGGTGAAAATGCCGAGGATTTCCGTGCCGCGCGTCACCAGCACCGCCCCGATCTTGAACTGCGCCATCTTCTTCGCCGCGTCGTGCACCGTGGCGTCCGGCGCGATGCTCACCACGTTTCGGCCCTTGTTGCTGAGGACTTCACTGACGGTTGCCATGTGCATACCTCCGCGATGTCTCGTGCGATGTGTATCGTTAATTCTAATTGACAATTCGCCGAAGGACAGACAATTCTGAATTTGTTCGTGCCGAATTTCACGAGCTTCGTGAAAAAGGGCGCGATCTTCTTGGTTGCATGCCGGAGCGAATGAAGCCAAAGCTCTATTCTGTAGCACAAACCGGCGGCACCCGCCGATGCCAATCCGTCCCCCGCTGATATGCCGCCGCAACCTGCAGCAATCGCCCCTCCGCAAAATGCGGCCCGATGAGCTGCAACCCGATCGGCAATCCCCCGCTCGAAACCCCAGCCGGAATCGAAAACGCCGGCACCCCCGCCAGGTTTGCCGACACCGTGTAAATATCCGCCAGGTACATCTGCAGCGGATCGTCCGTCTTCTCCCCCAGTCGGAACGCCGGCGTCGGCGTCGTCGGCGCAACCAGCACGTCGCACTTCTCAAACGCCGCCAGAAAATCATTCCGAATCAGCGTCCGCACCTTCAGCGCCTTCAGGTAATACGCGTCGTAATACCCGCTCGAGAGCGCGTACGTCCCCAGCATGATCCGCCGCTTCACCTCCGCCCCGAACCCCTCGTCGCGCGACTTGCTGTAAACCTCTACGTAACTGTTCGCCGCCGCCGACCGATACCCGTAGTGCACGCCGTCGTACCGCGCCAAATTGCTCGACGCCTCCGCCGTGCACACCAGGTAGTAACACGCAATGCAGTGCGGCGTCGTTGGCAGCGATACGTCGACCACCTCCGCCCCCAGCTTCTTCAACTCCCCGATCGCCGCCTCGATCGCACCCCGAACCTCCGCGTCCAGCCCCTCGCCGAAATACTCGCGCGGCACTCCGACCCGCAGCCGCCCGATCGGCTGCTCGATCCCCCCGAGGTAATCCGGCACCGCCTCATCCACGCTCGTCGAGTCGCGCGCGTCGCGCCCCGCGATCACGCCCAGCAGCGCCGCCAGGTCCTTCGCATCCGCCGCCACCGGCCCCACCTGGTCCAAGCTGCTCGCAAACGCCACCAGCCCATACCGCGACACGCGTCCATACGTCGGCTTCAGTCCGCACACGCCCGACAGCGCCGCCGGCTGCCGCACCGACCCGCCCGTCTCCGACCCCAGCCCCAAGGGCACGGCCCGCGCCGCCACCGCCACGATCGACCCGCCCGACGATCCGCCCGGCACGCGCGACGTGTCCCACGGATTCAGCGTCGCAAACCGCGCGCTGTTCTCCGTCGAGCTCCCCATCGCAAACTCATCCAGGTTCGTCTTGCACACGACGATCGCACCCGCCGCCTCCAGCCGCTCGATCACCGTCGCGCTGTACGGCGGCCGGAAGTTCGCCAGGATCTTCGACGCGCACGTCGTCAGCTCCCCTTCCGTACAGATGTTGTCCTTCACCGCCACCGGCACGCCCGCCAGCGGCCCCACCGCCTCGCCCCGCGCCACCCGCGCGTCGATCTCTCGCGCCCGCGCCGCCGCCCGCTCCCCCATCACCGAGATCGAAAACCGCAGCTGCGCGTCCAGCCCCGCGATGTCCGCCATGCACCGCGCCACCACGTCGGCCGCCTTCACGCGCCCCGACGCCACCCCGTTCGCAATCTCCAGCCCCGACGGCCGCATGACTACGCCGTCTCCTGGTCGAGCACCTTCGGCAGCGCGAAGTACCCCGCCGCCGACCGCGGCGCGTTCGCCAGCACCTTCTCCGCCCCCAGCGGCGCCACCGGCACGTCCTCGCGCAGCACGTTGCTCACCGCCAGCGCATGCGCCGTCGGCTCAACCCCATCCGTATTCACCGCGTCCAGCTGCTGAACGTACGCCAAAATCTCCGCGAGCTGGTGCGTATACCGCCCGACCTCCTCGTCCGACAGCTCCAGCCGCGCCAGCCGCGCGATATGCCGCACGGTCTTCTCGTCGATCGCTTCAGCCATGCCGCAACCCACCGCATTCCGTAAACAAAAACGGACCGGCGATTGTGCCGGTCCGTCCCGAGAATTCAAATGTCAGGCTCGGCCGCTAGGCCTTCGCCTCCGCCGCCGGCTTGTAGTTCCGCTTCGGCGGCTTCGTGATCAGACCGTCCCGGATCGCCCGCGTCGAAACGCGAACCCGAACGATCTTCCCGTTAATCAGCGCCCGCACCCGCTGCAGGTTCGGCTTGAACTTCCGCCGGGTGATCCCCGTCGTCTTCCGGCCGACGCCGCCCAGGTACTTCGCCTTGCCGCGCCGCGCAAGACTGTTGCCAAAGCTCGTCTTCTTACCTGTGAAATGACAAACGCGGGGCATTCTGCACCTCTACCTTGTTCAATTAGGGGCGAGCATTGTAGGGCCAAACAACCCTGCTCCGCAAGTACGCTTCCTCCCCCGCCCGCAGCCGAACTGACGTCCCCGGTTATCGCCCGTCAAAGCTCCCGGCTCACCAGGCAAACCGCCACCCCCGGGATCGAAAACTCGGCCCCCTCGCGCAACTCTATGGCCTCTCTGCAGCATCGATGTCCGCGGCGGTCGCGGGATTCGCACCAGCGTCGACCTCCGATGCAGCGGGCTCAGCTACGGCTTCCCGCTCCGCAAGCGCCGCCATCCACGAGACGTCGGTGGCGTCAACGACACCATCCGCAGAGTTGCCGGCCTCCAACGCGGCCCCGGCTCGCGCGACATCGCTCACAGGGTCTTGCTCGAGATCAATCCTCTGCGGCGGAAACAACCGCAAGACCCACCCGGTTTCTGAAACGTAGAAGTTGCTGACGTGCTCCCGGCACCCTCCGTGACCCCCGCCGCCGCCAATCGACCAAAACGTCCAACGCCACACGCCGTGGGCATGCACCGAATAGCTCCAACGGCTGGCAGCGCAGCATCCTCCTCCAACCGCGCCACAGCCATAGACATTCGTGCTCGCATACAGGACAGCGGGAAGCGCACTGTAAATCTCACCCATGGCGTAGACATTCACCGAACGAGGAAACGTGACACCCCACGAACCAGCGTAGACTGGACCATAGCTGACCTGGTAGTAAAGGTTCATGCAAACCAGATCCGGGTCCTCCGGTGCATCCGTCCGAATGGTAATGAAATTGCGTTCATAGTCGCCCGGAGCATGCGTCGCGCCGGCGAACTCGGGATATCCCGCGCGGATCAGCGCCAGATCTCGCACCGTCCGCGCACAATCCTCCGGAACCGGCAGGACTGGTCCTTCTGGACCATGATGGTCCAGCACAATCTGTTCGGCTTCCTCGCCGTATGACGGCCCGTAGTCGAACGTCCCGGGCGCGCAGTCCTCCGCGCGAACGGCCGCGCACGCCGCCAGCAGAATGACCCACATCGAAATGCGATTCAGGTATGCCGGTCGCCGTCCGCCAGCGCGCTCGATTGCAATCCCCCGCACAAGCCGCAGAACCCTTCGAACCGAAGGCCGATTCATGATCAGTTCTCCACGTGCAACGTGCGCAAGCGCCCGTCCCGCGCCTGCAATGCATGATACCGTCGCGCCCGTGGGTAACCGTCAATACTTTGCTATCAAATCGTCTTCATATCGGAAATGGTTCGCTCAGCAACTGCGGGATTCCCCCTACAGCTCCCGGCTCACCAGACACACCGCCACCCCCTGGATCGAAAACTCCGCCCCCTCGCCCACCACCTGCACCGGCTTCGCCGGATTATCCCCCCGCAAAATCACCAGCCGCGCCCCCTCGCGCTGCTCCACGCTCACCCGCTTCAGCGTCGGCCGCCCCTCCACCAGGCACGCACAGATCTTCCCCTGCACCCACTCCGGGTTCACCTCCGCCCGGTACTCCACCAGCACCAGGTCCCCCCGCTTCAGCGTCGGCTCCATCGAGTCAAACTCGCAACGCAACACGTACCGCTGTCGATGCCACAAATGCCGCAGCACCGGAAACATCTCGAGCTGCTCCTGCGATTCCCCCGGCGGCCCGTTCGGTATCGTCCCAAACAGCGGCAGCTCGCGCGTCTCCAACGGCTGCGGCGCATCGTGCGTGTCCCCCTCGCCCACCAACACGCCCTCCGGCACCCCCAGCGCCGCCGCCAGCGCCCGCACCGTCCCCTTCCGCGGCGTCCGCTCACCCTTCTCGATCGATGACAGATACCCCTGGTTGATATTCGCCGCCCGCGACAGCTCCACCTGCGTCAGCCCCGACTGGTCGCGATAAAACCGCACCCGCCCCGCAAGCGACTCCGGATACCCCGCCCCGACTTTCTTCCGCTTCCCGGCCGCCATCCCCCGATCGAAACGCCCGCAACCCCGCCGGTCAAATTCTCAACCGCAGTTCACACAACGAAAACACACGCCCCCGGACGATCCGCGCAAACCGATCGCCCGCGTGCCCAGCTTCCCGCCATGCGGCCTGCCGACCGTCAACTCAGAACGGCAGAAACGCTTTGAAAAAGTCGAGGAACCCGAACAGGTTGAAACTGCAGATCGAATGGAACGTGAACGGCATCGTCTTGCCGAACGCCAGCCAGTACTGGCCGATCGACGCATCAAACGCCGTCGCAAACGCGTGGCACTCGGCCCCGTAGCTCAGGATCGCCCAATCAACATTCTGCAACACGTCACGCCTCCTTCATGATCCAGACAACTCGCGATTCGCTTCCGTTCCGGCCGATCGCAAAAATCGACAATAGAGATCGAGCGCCAGCCCGTCAAACCAAAGCGCCTCGCCGATCCGCGCAAAAAAGCTCCCGTTTGAGCCGCCGTCGCGGCACAACCGGGAGCCCGTTTTCTGTCTTCGCGACTCGTCCGAGCCGCTCAACCGCGCCTTAGAACGGCAGCAGGCCGAGCAGACCCGAGAAGTCGCCAATATCAATGATGTTGCAGACGATCTGCATCGAGATCGGCGACTCCAGATTGAACAGGCCGAACGCCTGCCCGATCAGAACATCCATATAGCTCGCCCACGCGTCGCAGGCAGCGCCCACACTCAGTGCTGCAAAGTTGAGGCTGAATGGAAACATAGGAATTTCTCCAAAACGACCAAGACCAGTGATCAATAGCGGCTATATCGACCAACCGCGCGGCCGGAGTATAAAGAGCACCAAACACACCGTCAATACAAATTGCAGCCGCCGACGGTCCCAATTCCAGCAGCGTATACGACTCTTATCGGACGAATCGCGCCGCCGGCCGCACACCGGATGGCCACCGAACCGTTGGTTCAAAATTCAACCCTGCGGTAACGCTATTTATCGTCGGACGGAAAGGTTAGTACTGGCCTTGCGGCGGAACGACTCCGCCGGTCCCGCCTCGGACCGACGGCGCCACCGTCTCCGTGCTGTCCACCACTTCCGGCGCAGCCGACGGCAACGTGATCGTCACCAGCGTCCCATGCCCCGCCTCCGACTTCACCTCGATCGTCCCGTGATGCTCCTCTACCACCTTCCGCGCGACCGCCAACCCCAGACCCGTCCCCCCATGCCCTTTGGTCGAGCGGAACGGCTCAAACAGGTGCGGCAACTGCTCCGGAGCGATGCCCGGTCCGCTGTCCCCGATCGTCAGAATCGCCCGCATCGTCCCCGCCTCGTACCGCGTTCGGATCCGGATCACCCCGCCGCTCTTTGGAACCGCGTCGATCGCGTTCCCGAGGATATTCAGCACCACCTGCTGCATCCCGTCCCCGTCCAGCGGTATCGGCGGAATCGTCTCATCGAGATCGTCCATCACGACAACCGCCTTGTCCTCCGCCCGCCGGGCCAGCAGGTTCATCGCCTCCTTTACGATCGGATTAAGCTGAACCAGCTCCAGCCGCGGAACCCGGTCCTTCGAGTACGCCAGCATGTTCAGCGTCAGCCCGTAAATCCGCTCCACGTTCCGCTGCACGATCTGCCACCCCTGGTCGATCGTCGCCAGCTGCTGCCGCGCCAATCCCAGGTCGACCACGTCCGCCCCGCCCCGCATCCCATGCAGAATGTTCTTGATCGAATGCGACAGCGCCGCCACCGCCTGCCCCACCGCCGCCAGCCGCGCTGTCTCCATCCGCTGCCCCACCAGCCGCGTGTTCTCGATCGCCAGCCCGCTCATCCGCCCGATCGCCGTCACCAGCCGCAACTGCTCCTCCGTGTAGATGTGCATCGACATCGGGCAGTCGATGTGAATCACCCCCATCACCTCGTCTCGCGACACGATCGGCGCGCAGATCACCGACCGCAGCGTGAACGCCTGCAAGCTCCCGCTCCGCCGCTTGCCGGCGAACCGCTCGTCGCTCATCGCGTTGCTGCACAGAACCCCCGCCCGGTGCGTCACGACATGATTCACGATCGTCCGGCTGGTCGTCACCGGATCGCCCTTCTCCGACGGATTCCGATACCGCACCACCGTCGGCACAAACTCCCCCGACTCCGCGTCGCGCATCAGGATGAACCCCCGGCTCACCGGAGTCTCTTCCGCCAGGATGTCCATCACCCGCTCGACGAGTTGCTCCGCCGTCGCCACCGCTCCGATCGCGTCCGCGAGCTGCGCCATCACCCGCCACGCCCGCACGGCATCCACCGCCGCCGGCGACGCCAGGATCACGCTGTCGTCGTTGCTCGCGACGCTCGCCACCATCGACACGTCCGGCTCCGGAGCCGCCGCATCAAGGTTGACAAGGTCCGCCGCCTGCGCCCCCCGGATCACCGGATCGTCCCCCGCCCAGATCAGGATCGTCCCGCCCATGCGGATCTTGTCCCCGCTCCGCAGCGCCACTGCCGCGTCGATCCGCTTATTGTTCACGTAGGTCCCGTTTGCCGAGCCCAGGTCGTTCATGACCCACGCCCCGTTGTCGCGCCGCACCTCCGCGTGCCGCCGCGAAATGCTGCTGTCCGACAGCGCGACCGTCTTGCTCCCGCGCCCGATCAGCTCGGCCTCGGTTGTAAAATGAAAAATCCGCCCCTTGTCGGGGCCTTGTAGAACGGTCAGCGTCGCCACGGCCCAACGTCGGTCATCTCCGACGCTCCCCTCGATCGCGGCCGCGCCCTCCAGCCGCGCCGCGAAAGTCATCCCAAAACTCTAGGAGCGCGCCGACTTCGATTCAGATTCCGTCGCGCCTCAACTCCCGCCCATCCGCGGCGGAGGAACGGCCTTCACCTCGTCAAACATCATCTCCGAATCACCCACCGTCACCACGCCCGCCTTCCCCTCTCTGAATGTCCGGTCCCGCGCGTCCTTCAACACCGGCGCCGTCACGCCGTTCATCCGAACCAGCACCCGTCCCTGCGTCTGCTCCGCGCTGACGTCCGTCCATTCATCCGTCTTCAGTTTGTACGGCTGCGCTTCGAGCTTCTCCATCTTCCCGTCCGTCACCTTGTACGCGCCGACCTCGCCCTTCTTGTAATCCAGTAACACCATGTAGAAGTTGTTCTTGTTCTGATACCCCCAGACGATTCCGCCCGCCTGCGACGTCGTCGCTCCGGCCGGCGCCTTCGCCCTCAACCTGAGAATCGTGTTTCCCGAGACCTTCGCATCTTCGTTGATGCACAGGTTCAGCGTCTCGGCCCCGTTCGCCGGCGACTTGATTTGCAGCACATTCTTCACCTTGCCGCCGGCCGCCTGGATCTCCCACTCCGCCGTGTCTCCCTTCCCCAGCGTCCGCGCCTTCCACGGCTCCGGCAATCCACCCGGCGTCAGCTTGTCAAAGTTCTCGTCGACACGGTCCGCCTTGCCGACCTTCTTCTTCTTCGTGCCACCCGCCGGGGCCGGCGGTGGAACGTTCGACAGCTTTTCCACTTCTTCCTGCGTCATCGCGACGACCGTCACCGTCTTCTCCGACGACGACCCGTCCTCCTCGATCCGCAGGTACGCGATCTCCGCCTCTTCGCCCGGAGCGATCTTCTGCATCGCCTTCTGCATCGCCCCGAGCTTTTCCGCCGACTTCCCGTTCACCGAGCGGATGATGTCACCAACCTTCATCCCCGCCTTGTGCGCCGGACCGTCCTTCTTCAACTCCCGGATCATCAACCCCGGCTGCATCGCATCGGCCTGCTTCTGCGCCTTCTCTAGGTCTTCCTTCGATAACCCCGCGCCCTTCACCGCACCCTTCGCCGTCTCAATCGTCTTGGCGTCCAGCGGCAATACCGACACCCCGATGAACCCGCGCTCCGGCTTCTTCTCCTGATTCCCGTCGTCCTTCGCCGCGCACGAAGCCGCCACAACAAGCTGCGCAATCACCGCCAGCCGAATCGTCCACCGCGTCATGTTGGTCACCCTCTAAGTCGGACCGGCCCCGATCGGGCCGGCCTCACGCCGAATTGTAGCGATACCGTCCGATCTTCGGAAACGGCCTTCGCTCCTTCAAATCCCGCCCGGCGACGGCGTCCGCTGCGCCGATATCTCGTCGAACACGATCTCCGAGTCGCCCTTCGAAACCACGCCCACCTGCCCCGCCTGAAACGTCAGGTCTCGCTCGCTCTTCAACACCACCTTCGACGGCTTGCCCATCCACACCTGCACCCGCCCGTTCGCCTGCTCCGGCCGGATCTCGTACCACTCGTTCAGCCGCAGCTCGCACCGCTCCGACTTCAGCAGCGTTGCCTTCCCCTCGACTACCTTGTACGCCTCGACCGCCCCGCGCCCGAAGTCCAGCAGCGCCATGTAGAAGTTATTCTCATCCTCGAAATCCCAGACGATCCCGCCCGCCTGCGCCTTCGATTCTCCGACCGCCTTCAGCCGCAGCCGCATGAACATGTTCCCGCCCACCGTCGCATTCTCGAAGATGCACAGGTGCAGCGTCCCCTGGCCGTTCGCGGCCCCGTTCGCGGCCCCGTTCGCCGCTCCGTTTGCCGGCCGCACGACCTGCAAGACATTCCTCTCCTTCCCTTCACTCGCCGCGATCCGCCAGCCCGCCGCCGCCCCGTCGCCCGTTCGTCCCGCCACCCACTCCGTCGGCAACTCCCCCGCCGGCACGTCGTCAAAGTCCTCCGCCATCCGCGGCGGAAGCGCCTGCGCAACCCGGAACCCGCCCACTGCTGCCGCTCGCGACATCCCCGTCAGCTTGCCGATCTCGTCTCCCGACACTGACACCACTTTCGCCGTCCCCTCCGTCGAACTTCCATTCACGCCAATCCGCAGATACGCCAGCTCCGCCGCCCCGCCCGGCCGCAACTCCCGCAACGCTCGCTGCAAGTCCGCGAGCGACATCACCGGCTTTTCGTTCGCCCCCGTGATAATGTCCTCCGGCCGCATGCCCGCCTTCTCCGCCGGACCTCCCTTCCGCACCCCCACGATCATCACGCCCGGCTTCAACGCCGCCGCCCGCTTCCGCGCCGCCGATTTCTGCTCCTCCGCCAGCTTCCCCCGCTCCACCGCGACACGCTCCGCCTCAATCGCACGCCCGTCGATCGCCCGAAGCTCCACCCCGATAAACCCCCGATTCGTCCCCCCACTGACCGGCTGCCCAACGCACGGCCACGCAAGCAACAGCTCCGCAATTACCGCCAGACGCAGGACGAAGCGATTCATGTTTTCATTTCCGAGAACCCGCCGCCCGGGATGGGCCGGCCGTACATCGAATTGTAACGTACGAATCGAACCCTCGAAACGCGCCCTCACGCGGCGAACGAATAACACGGTTTGCCTGCGCGGGCGCATCGTAACGACGCTGATCGCATGCGCCGATTATTAGGATTCGCGAACTTCGAAAGTGTCTCGGGAAGAATTCGGTTGTTCGCGGGTACAAGTGGGTCTAGGATTGAAAGGGCACGATGCGCACTGTTTCCCAGCGCTCCCGATGGCATGGTGGTTCGGCGGAATTCGCGAAAATGCGTGTAAGGTCCGAGTCAATTCCCGGTCTTCGTCTAACGGGGAAGCACGCTTTCCGCAGGTGCGGTGTGTACGCTCGCTCGCTCATCCTTTTCGGGTGCCTTTCGGTCGTCCCGGTTCAGGCGGACACGCTGCTGCACCGGCAAGCACCGGGGCGAACATTTGGAATAACGTCCGACACTGGGTTTATCGATGACGCGAATCGGCAGAATTCCTCCTTGATTGCGGATCGCTTTGATAGTCTCCCGCTTCCAGTGTGTAGAGTCGTTTGGTGGTCGTTTTACGGAAGTTCCATCGCACAAGAGCCAGAACCGCCGCCCGCCAACGAATCAATTCGGGTTCGCATATACGCGAACGAGGCGGGTTTGCCCGGTGCGGTGCTCTCAGAAAGCGCGTTCGTGAATCCAGTCAGGCAGGCAACGGGTTTCTCAATCGCGACTGGCGCAGGTCCGTTGGAGTATAGATATCAAGTGGACCTGCCGAATTGCTACTCGACGTCTGCGGGCTCGTCCTATTGGTTGGAGGTTGCGCAACTGGGAGATGTGAGCAGCAGATTTCGATGGGAGAATTCGAATACGGGCGGCGAATTCGCCTCCCAATTCCCAATCGGAAGTCCATGGCGGATCACTGCCGGCAGCGGCCAGATGGCGTACGAATTGCGAACACCCGAGCCCACCAGCGGCGCGCTGATGGGATTCGGTCTTGCATACTTGCTACGGCGCGGTAAGCGGTAGCACGCTCATTCTGTTCCATCGATAGAAAGCCGAAACACTCGGGTGCGTGGAGAGTCTGCGCGCCGCGTGAACACTCTCACCGAAAGGATTCGACCATGAAGAAACTCGCTCGCACCGGGTTCGTTCCAACGCTCTGCAGCATCGCCGTGCTTCTGGCTACGGTGCTGCTTTCATCATCAGGTAGAGCCGACGAAGAAGCGATCACTTGCACGCAGCCCTCGTCCTTGGTGATTGAACGTCGAGTTACAACGATGAGTCCAATTCGGGACGCCTCGATAGGAATCGACCATTGTGGCCGATTCGTGATCGCGTGGCACGACCTTTACGAAAATAGGGGAAAGTCACCTATTACTGCCGTTCCGCTCGACGAGCGGCATTGCTGGTAGGCGTGCATCTACGTTGAACGCAATGCGGTGCCGGCGCAAATCGTACGATTGGCGTGGCGGTACACGTGGTCAATCGCGGCGGCCCATGTCGGCGAGCTCCCTCCCGCGCAGGCGCTGGACATGAGCGCGTGGCGCAATCTCTGCGAGACCAATGGCTGGCGCGACGAATTGCAACGCTCGGAGGACCACCGGGCGGTACGGCGGCTGCAGCTGAGCACGTCGCGCGGGCGACCGTTGGCCACGGACTCTCTTCTAAGCAAGCTGGAACATCGACTCCGACGCCGGCTCCGACCGCGACCCGTCGGGCGCCCACAGAAGCCGCCACGCCGCAAACCGCCGCGGACCCGACGGCTCAGTGCTTGAATCCCAGGCGCCATCCGCCACGGCGTACGATTGCCAAATGCGATTCAGAAGGCCTCCAGCGCACCCCCACCGTCTTCGACATCGCGGATCGGACCGCCCGACGGCGTCACGATCACCGTCGTCCCGCCCGTCGCGTTAACCGTGTTGTACAGCGACGTCGTCAGCGCCGACGTCTCCTGCGGCTGAACCCGCGCCCGGATTACCCCGTTCGCCGCGTTGTACCAGTAGTGCGAGATCCCGGCCCCGATCGTCCGGTTCGAGGGGTTCGTCGCGTTCGCGATGTTCACCACCTCCACCGTCCCCGTTGTCGAACCATCCATCGCCATCGGGTTCGGTGGAACCACCTTCGTCATGAACCAAGACCCCATCACCGTCGGCGGATAGTTCGGCCGCGTATACCTCACCCGGTAAAGATCAATCGCCGTCCCTGTCGTCCGCAGAATGTTCTGCGTCGCGATGATCCGCGCCTCCTGCGACGTGTCCGCAAAGTACGGAATCACCAGCCCCGCCAGCGTCGCCAGGATCACGATGACGATCATCATCTCCACCAGCGTGAAGCCGCGCCGATCGCCGACCGACATGTTCCGATTCTCGCGCATCCGCCCCGCTTATCGGCGATCCGCGCCCCAGCTTACACTTTCAACTCAAGCCCCTCCCAACTTCCACCCTCACGCTAGAATCGCCCCGCATGAAGTCCCGCCGCGCCTGGCTCGATTATCTGACCTACCTCGCCTTCCGCGCCGTCGTCATGGTCTTCCACTCCTTCCCCATCAACGCCAACCTCCGCACCGCCCGGCTCCTCGGCACCATCTGGTTTCACTTCCCCCGCCGCATCCCCCTCCTCGGCCGCGCCTTCTCAAAACACCGCGCCCGCGCCGAAGAGCACATCCGTCTCGCCATGCCCGAGCTGCCCCCTGCCGAAGTCTCGCGCATCGCACTCGCCTCCATGCAATCCATGGCCATGCTCGCCATGGAAGTCCTCTTCACCCCGCGCCTCATCACCCGCTGGTCCTGGGCCCAGTTCGTCCACCCCGTCAACATGCCGCCCGCCCTCCGCCTCCTCCTCCAGAAGCGCGGCGTCATTATGCTCACCGCCCACTACGGCAACTGGGAGCTCCTCGGCTACACCCTCGCCACCTGGGGCTTCGACATCGTCGCCGTCATGCGCCCCCTCGATAACGATTACCTCAACGACTACCTCATGTCCCGCCGCGAACCCAGCGGCCTCCGCCTCCTCTACAAAAAAGGCGCCTCCCAATCCATGAGCGAAATCCTCGACGACGGCCAGGCCCTCTGCTTCATCGCCGACCAGAACGCCGGCAGTAAAGGCCTCTTCGTCGACTTCTTCGGCCGCAAGGCCTCCACCTACAAGTCGATCGGCCTCCTCGCCATTCAGCACAAAGCCCCCGTCATCGTCGGATATGCAAAACGACTCAACGACCGCTTCGAATTCGAAGCCGCCGTCACCAGAATGATCATGCCCGAAGAATGGCAAGGAAAAGACGACGAGCTGATGTGGATCACTCAGGAGTTCAGCAAAGCCATCGAAGACTTCATCCGATCGTCGCCCGATCAATACCTCTGGATCCACCGCCGCTGGAAATCCCGCCCCAAGGACGAGCGCCTTGACGCGCCCGTCCTTCCGGCAAACTGAAGTGCGACTCGCGCTCTGCCCCTACGGCTGCACATTCGCCGGCAGATCCTTGCAATCCACCTTCTCGCCATTCACGTAGCAAGTCGTCGTCGTCCCGAAGAACCCCGCCGCCAGCCACCCGGCGATGAACGACCCCAGGTCCGGCACCGGAAATCCGAACGCCGAGCACCCCGTCGAGCCCGCCATCACCGCCGTCAGCGCCGCCCCAATCATCCACCGCTTCGTTCGATTCCGCATGTTTCTCTCCAGTCGCTCGCTCCGCCCGCGGAGCGTCAAATCCTGTCCAAGTCCCGGTCCACCCGCGCCCATTTACCGCCGCCGATACTTCCATCCCACGAGCGTCACCAGCATCACCGCCATCGGCGCAATGCTCGGCACGCCGCAGATCGGCCACGGGAACACCACCCGCTTCACGACGACATACTCCGCCGACGTCGTCTCAAAGCTCTTCACCTCGCCATACCCCGTCCCCAGCGAGTTCGTCGCATACGCCCGCACGAAATACGTCGTGTTAATGCTCAGCCCCGTCAGCGCGCTCGTATACTCGCCCGTCCCCACCCCATCGCTGGTATGCGCGTCCGCGACCGTCGGCGTCGGCGACGTGCTCCAGCAAACGCCCCGCGCCGTCACTTCCAGGTTTCCACTCGACGTCACATATCCGCCGCACGTCGCGCTCGATCCCGTCACGTTACTCACATCCGCCGTGACCACGTTCGGCGCCTGAATAAATTCGCTCTGGTACACTGACGCAAAGATCTCCCCGGCGGTCTGGTACACCACCACCAAATCCCCGTAAAACCGGTTGATCGCCACGCTGATGAAGTCCGCCTGTGCCACCGGCACCTCCGGCCCAAACGTCTCCCCGTTGTCCGTGCTGATGTGGTACGCCACATTCGGCGCGGTCACGTACGCGTCCACCATGTTGTTGAACGCATCCACCGCCAGGCACCGCCCTTGCGAATTCGTCGTCGTCCCCAATGTCAGCGGCACAAACGACAGATCATCGACGTTCACGCGCACCCCCGAGTTGCCGTCCCCTCCCGTGTACATGAACCGGCCGTTCGGCGTGTTCGCAAACACCGCCGTCGAATAGAAAATCGAGGCCGCGATCGGCGTCAGCGGCGAAAATGTCGCCCCGTGGTCCGTGCTGTTCGCAAACATCAGCCCCGGATCGTCCGTCTGCACGATCACCTGCCCGTTCGACCGGTCCGTATGGATATCCGAAAACACCTCGCTCCCGCCCAGCGGTGTCGACGTAAACGCACCCGCCCCGCTCGCCCCGTTCACCAGCACCACGGACCCGCTCCGCGGAACCAGGTACACGAACGGCGTATCCACCGACATGTGCACCGAGATCGCGAACATGTCCGCGATCGACACCATCGGCGCAAAGTTCTGCCCGCCGTCCGTGCTCCGCGTGTACAACACATGATCGACATCAACACCCGCCACGTGCACCACCCCGGCCTGATCCACCGCGATCTCGCACTCGATCGACAGCGCCGTCAGTTGCACGCTCGGCTCAAACCACTGCCCCCGGTTCGTGCTCCGCGCCACCCGCGTCCCGCCCGTCAGCCCGTAGTACGTGACGTAGATCGTCCCATCCGGACCCGTCGCGACCTTCCGCGCCGTGTTCGGAAACGCAATGTTGTTGTCCGTGTTCCCGTCGCTCACCTGCACCCCCGTGAACAGCGGCGCCCCCACGGACACTGCCGGCACGCCCACGCCCGTCAACAGCGCCAAAAACCCGCCCGCGAGTCTCGCTCTGTTCCTCATATCACCGCGTCTCCTCCGGGACCCGACCGCCCCGCGCCTTCAGATTTGTTGGTTCGTGCGCAACTGGAACGTGCGTCGACACGTCGAATCAGTCATATCGGCATTCCGCGCGCTGACTCTCGTGCCGCGCCCGCGCCGCCGATTCATCGCTCAGAAGGAACTACACACCCGACAGGACGATCTGAAACAATTTGTGGCGGACAATTCACACCCCGCCCCCGCTCACCCCCGCCGATCCCCATACCCTTGCGGATGCCGCCGATGCCACTCCCACGCCGTCGCCACAATCTTCTCCAACTCCGTGTACCGCGGCCGCCACCCCAGCTCCCGCGCAATCAGCCCCGCATCCGCATACAGCTCCGGCACATCCCCCGCCCGCCTCGGCTGCTCCCGCACCGCGATCGCATGCCCCGTGACAGACCGCGCCGCCTCGATCGCCTCCCGCACCGACGCCCCCCGCCCCGTCCCGCAGTTGTAATACCGCGCCTCCCCCTCCCGCATCACCTCCAGCGCCCGCAGATGCGCCGCCGCCAGGTCTTCCACGTGCACATAATCCCGCACGCATGTCCCATCCGGAGTCGGATAGTCCGTCCCGAAGATCGTCACCGCCTCCGACTGCCCCAGCGCCACCTTCAAGATGTTCGGTATCAGGTGCGTCTCCGGCTCGTGGTCCTCGCCGATCGTCGCATCCCCCGCCGCCCCGGCCGCATTGAAATACCGCAGCGCCGCAAACCCCAGCCCCCACGCCGCCGACGAATCCGCCAGCGCCCACTCCACCGCCAGCTTCGCCCGCGCATACGGACTCGCCGGAACGCGCGGCATCGTCTCCACGATCGGCATCCGCTCCGGAATCCCATACGTCGCGCACGTCGAGCTGAACACGAACCGCTTCACCCCCGACCCCTGCATCACCCGCAGCAGCCCGATCGTGTTCGCCACGTTGTTGTCATAGAAAAGCAGCGGATCGCGTACCGAGACCCCCACCTCGATCGACGCCGCAAAGTGCAAGACCGCCTCAACCCCCTCGCGACCCATCAATCCCGCTAGCTGCTCCCGATCCGACAAATCCCCAACCACCAGCCGCGCCCGGCCATCCACCGCCGCCGCGTGCCCGGTGGACAAGTTGTCGAAAACCACCACCTCGTGCCCCGCTTCGGCAAGCGCGCGGACCGTATGGCTCCCCACATACCCCGCTCCACCCGTCACCAGCACCCGCATACGCTACATCTCGTTATCCGACAGCAAGATACGACAAAACGCCTCCCCCGGCAACACCCAGCCCGCGCCGTTTCTGCGCTCCGGTCCGCTGACCCCTTCCGCCAGCACTGCCAGTACTGCCGATAAGGGTAGCGTCGGGTTTGGCGGGCGATTTGTTTCGGCCCGGACCCACGGTTATCCTACCCACCCTCCCCCGGGACGTTCTTGGGTGGCGGTCTTGAATCGGGCTCATTGAAGGAGTGAACATGTTAAGTTTTTCTGGAATCCTCGACACGGTTTGCGGAACGCTCATCGACATCTATTCCGCGATACCCTTCGTCGGCAGCTTCCTCGCGTCGATCACCAACACCGTCTGCAGTGTCATTGGCGAAGTGGTCGGCGGTTTCCCCCTCTAATTCGCCTCATCGAGAAAACCCCATCCGGGCATAGAATCAAGCGGAGCTTGGGCGGCCGTTCGGTCAGCGCAAGCTCCGCTGTCGTTTAGTCCTCGCCTGTCGTCGGAGAACTCCTCATGGGATCAACCGGACTCATCAGCGGCCCGATCAACCAGGTCTGCCTCCTCCTCGAAAACCTCAACAGCATCCCCTTCATCGGCGTCACCCTCGCAAACCTGGTCGTCACCGCCTGCACCCAGTTCGCCAATCTCTTCATCTTCGTCGGTCTGTAGCGTCCGCCGTTCGAGCCCACGCCAAGTAGCGGCCGGCGCCCCCGCCGGCCGAC
Source organism: uncultured Planctomycetaceae bacterium (assembly GCA_964549445.1). Lineage (GTDB taxonomy): Bacteria > Planctomycetota > Phycisphaerae > UBA1845 > UTPLA1 > SpSt-539. Next base: position 2,692 of record CAZJVS010000014.1, on the reverse strand, counting down.
GCCCACCCCGGCTGCATGCTCTCAACGAGCGCCCCAACTCATCCGCCGGCCGCCAAAAACGGGTTGCGTCACCCGTCCAGCGTCTGATAAGCTGAATGTCCCAGAGCGACAACGGGCCACCGCTCACATTCCCCGATACTAACGGAGCACGGATGCTCGCCACCGACACCGGAGACACCCCATGACGACTTCCATCAACCCCTACATCAATCTCATCTCCGCCCTCTGCAGCGACCTCGTCACCCTCATCAATCAGGTCCCTGTCGTCGGCTCGATCGTCGGCCTCTTCGTCGCCGGCTACTGCGACGTCACGACTGCCTTCATCAGTCTCTTCCCGCTCCAGGCCTTCGGCCTCGTCGTCCCCAGCTACATCGGCTGACGCCGACACCCGGCCACGCACGCTCCACCCGGACCCGCGCCGCGCGCCGGCATTCGATCCCGGTGGTCTCTGGATGTTGATTGTTGACGTTTTGACTGTTGATTGTCATTGACTGACCTACCGCCCCATGATCCTGTCCCCGAACGCATACCAGATCAGCCCGGCCCCGAACACGAACACCGGCCCGAAGATCACCCGGAGCACGTTCGGCCCCCACACCCCCGCCCACGAGTCGATCATCGGAGGAATCGCCTCCTCTGGATCGTAAAGCACGCCGATCTTCTGCCCGATCGCGTACCGCTTCGCCCGCGACCCCGCCCCAATCTCCGACAAAAACTTCGTCTCCGGCCCCACACCCGGACGGAACTTGATCTCCGGATAGTGATACTCCGCCGATCGCCCCGAGTCGTAGTCCGTGTTGACCACGCGCTTGTCAATCCAGACGATCTCTCCCTCCGCGGATCGCAGCCGCCGCCGCACCGCCAGTCGCCGAATCAACCCGATCACCCCCGCCACAAACAGCCCCACCCCGGCCACAAAGAACGCCACCATCATGAAGCCGACGACGTATCGCATGCCGCACGCCCTACCGCTGGATGCGTCCAAGCCGGCTGCGCCCCGCACTCACACTCTGCACGAGTCCGTCAGCCGCTCTCAACGCCGTTCACGGCGTTTCCCCGCCGCAGCGGGCCATTAGGCCAGCCCTTTGAGGGCTGGTGCCGCACCGCGGCCCGCAATTTCTCATTCTCAATTCCCTCAGCCCGTTTCAACGGGGTTCCTCCCCTCGCTCGATTCGCTCCAACCGCTCTTGCGTTGCGCCTTTTGCATGGTGCTCCTTCTGATTGCGAATGTACGCCGCAACCCACGGAACATCCTTCGATCCAAAGCTCACCACACCATACCCGGTCTGCCACTCCAGAACCTTGCGATTCGCAATCTCGTGGTTGATGTAATGCGCGCTCGCACCCTTCAGCTCACCGATCCAATCCGCAATCAGCAGCGTTGGCGGTACACGCACCGCCAGATGCACATGATCGGGCATCCCGTTTATCTCGTGCACGAGCACGCCAGCCGTCTCACTCGCCCGGTGACGAAGGTAGTGATGGGTGCGATCCTCGATCCGATCCGTCAGTACGGCCGCACTGTCCTTGGTGTGCCAGGTGATGTGCAGATGGATCTCGGAATAGACATTGCGCGGCATTGCGTACGCTCCAATCTTGCGACTCCAGGCAGCATCGAATCGAGTGTTGTCGGACGAAGAGACTATTCCAACCGCGCCGTTCCAACCACTCCCGCCCGCTCCGACGCATCATTGCGAATGATCAACGCCGTTCACGGCGTTTCCCCGCCGCAGCGGGCTGTTAGGCCAGCCCTTAAGGGCTGGTCCGGCACCGACGAATCCCCCCGATTTTTCTGATTCGCCTCAGCCCGTTTCAACGGGCTTACCCGTTCCCGCGCTCTGCTCCAAATGCGTCCCACACTCCGGACAAACCCCCGACTCATTCTTGTGCAAGTCATACCCGCACTCTCTGCAATACCCGCGTCCGGGCCGCTTCCATCGCCGCCATGCCGCCCAGGTGAAAGGAACGAGCGCGACAGCGACGAACCACATCGTAGGTATGCGGATATACGGGTCCGTCTGGATCCTGTATCCCATTGTTTTCAGTGATTGATATGCCTGCGCCGAATGGAACTTCTGGTCCCACGGCCATTCCACGATCGTCGATGTATTTGCAAGCGTTGGCCGATAGAAGTCGACCCACAAACATTTCCTGCAAAGTGTGACGACCGGAGTAACCGATCCGACTTGCGGCAGCCCCCACGCCCGCATCTCGAGCCGGCTCGCGCGCCATACAACGCACGCCGCAACGAGCACCACCGCCGTCACGAACACGATTCCACTTGCCCGGAATGATCGTCGCGTCCGGCGAGCGTCAAAGACGCTTGCGACGAACCAGAGCACGCATCCCGCGCCAACCGCCGCACAAGAAACAACCCAGATTGGCAGAAATAGGACCGGCGTATTCCACGCCGTCGTATCCCAGTACGGCCGCTGCAATCCGATATCCGTGGCCGTCATGAAAAACGGTCGTACGAGCGCCTTGAATGACCGCTCCGGCGCTCCCGGCGGCCTCTGCGTCAGCGAATACATCCCCCGCATGGCGGCCACTCGATGCCGTCCCACGTCCAGGACGGTGAGATGACTCAAGCTCACGTCCCACACAAGGAACTGCAACACGCCAAATGCAACTGCCCCCACCCCCACCCACTTCCCCACCCGCCAAACTCGCCCGCGTGTGCCCACGCCAACAT
>CAZJVS010000013.1:0-103584 GCA_964549445.1 uncultured Planctomycetaceae bacterium | reverse complement strand
ACCATGCCCCTGCTGCAACGAGGCCAGCGCCTCTCCGTCATGCCGATCGACCCGGCCCACTTTGAGATCGTCCGAAGACTCGCTCACGGCTGACTGGCTGGTGCAGACGATGTCGTCGGCTGCCAATTAAAGAACTCCTTCTCGAACGGCTCGACCTCCATCACCACGCTGTCACCCCGAACGAGGCGTCCAACCCGCTTCGCCGCGGCGTCAAGCACCATGACCGAATCGCCGCAAAGGAAAAGTACATACCGCTCACCCGGGAGTATCACCGGATCACGGCAGGCGTACGATGCCCACCCAACCGGAATCTTGAACTTCGTCCTCTTCCCGCTCGGCTTTTCGGTCACACTTAACGGAGCGCCCGAACCATCAAACCAATGGGTGGCACATTCGACAGACAGATGCATCGTCTCATCCCGCTGAATCCACGGCTCCCACCCGCTGCCGCTGTAATAGACACCGTCCATCCCAATTCCATCAACGGACTCCGTCGTCGCGTTGCCAATTCGTCCGAGCGCCTGGTTTATCAACGGCGCAACCTCCCATCGCGCCCACCGCCGAGTGTCGACGGGCCCTGGCAGTTGGCGCGCCTCGCCGTTTGCAACAACGACCCATTGTCGATTCTGCGTGAGCAAGAGCATCTTGTGCTCGCCGGGAATGAGCGCATAGATGCTGCCGACATCCCATATCTTTTCGAGCCGGCCGAGCTTCGCATCAGATTCGATTCTTCGTTCGGCTCCATCGAGTCGGATTGACATGAGTTTTGCAGAATCAGGATCAACGAACCAAACGCGCTGATTGCCGTCCGCAATCCAGTTCGTGTCCGACAGAAACTCGTAGTCGCCTGTCGTCGTTGGCGGCCGGGCGACAATCACACCGATAATCGCGTAAGTGATCATGTTTGCGACAACCACGCCCAATACCATCCGCGAGCGTGCAATCGCACGTTTCGAGCGCCAGACGACGACGAGATAACAGAGCAGCTCTACTACAAACGAAATCCCGAAAAGAATGCAGACGTCCAGTAAGTGTCGTTCCCAATAGTGTTGGTAGACCCACCACGGGTCGGCGTCCATGCCCGGTCCCTGCCCGATGCGCGCGAAGAATACCGGAAATACCCCGAGTACAGCCGAGCACGCGTTTGCGAACAGAACCCATCGCAGAACGCGCTTGAACGGAACACGCCAGATCGCTGCCAGAATGGGCGCTTCAAGAACCGCGGCGACAACGACACTTAGGATCGCGGCAACCCCGCCATTCAACAGAAAGACGACGCCATATGCATTCGCAAGCACTTCGCAATCCCACGCGATTGGAGTCATCAGACGCGGCGAGATCGCCGATCCGCTCACGCCGCCGCCGTCGCCCCCTCGAAGCATCGTGATAGCGAAATCGCCAGCCCATCCAGCACGAGCGGCACGTTTGCATTCATATCGATCTGCGCCTCGGCCGTCGAGATCGCTCGAATGCCGCGCATCGCCCCGCGACGGCCCAGTCGTGCAGCGAGTTTGCCGACCGACGCGTCTCGGCCGTACGCCACCGCAGCGGCCCCGCTCGCGACCCGCAGCGCGTCGCGGAGCAGACACGATGTCATCGCCAGCACCGTCTTGAGGGCCGTTCGAGCCGCGTCGGTATCAACTTCGCCGACCTCGCCCTCTTCGTCGTCCCGTTCCGGCTTCCCCAGCCCCTCGGCCGTCTCCTTGATCTGCTTCGCTGCCGCCAGCGGATCGCGACCCGCGCTCTCCAGCAGCCCGATGATCTCGCCGCGACGCGCCGCCAACCCCAGCGACGCGTACCGCAGCGCCTGCCCGAGACTCCCCTCGCTCAATTCCGCCAGATACGTCGCATCGCCCGCCGCGACCTGCCGCTCGGCCAGCCGGCCCGCCACGAACGCGCTGGGCAGCGGCCCGAACGCCACCGGCTGGCACCGCGAGCGGATCGTCGATAGCAACCGTTCCGCCGACCGTGCGATCAAAATCAGAAAAGTGTCGTCCGGCGGCTCCTCGAGCGTCTTCAGCATCGCGTTCTGAGCTTCCGGGTTCAGCCGCTCCGCCTCGCCGATCACGAATACCTTTGCCCCGCCGCGCGACGCCCGCTTGTTGATCTGCTCCAGCACGAAATGCCGCACGAGGTCGATCGTCAGCTCCAGCCCCTTCTGTCGCTGCACCCGCGCCTCGGGATGGAACTTCCGATACCCCCGATGCAGCACGCGATAGTCCGGATGAGTCCCCGCCGCGAACAGCACGCACTCCTCGCACGTGCCGCACGCGTCAAACCACTCGATCTTCGGCCCGCCCAGCTCGGGCGGCGGCTTCACCTTTGTCGGATTGGCGCACAGCAGCAGCCGCGAAAACCGCTCGGCCAGCATCTGCTTCCCAACGCCGGCCGGCCCCGCGAACAGATACGCATGCGGAATCCGCCCGCCGGCCCGCGCCATCTGAAGACGCCGCTGCGCCGCCCACTGATGTTCGACATCAAAGAGACGCACGCTCGATCGCCTCAATCACCCGCGCGTGAACCTCGTCGCGCGTCCCGACCCCATCGACATGCACCACCGGCCGCGGGTAGTGGTCCTGCAACTTCAGAAAAAGCTGCCGCACCCGCTGATGAAATTCCAGCGGCCGCGACTCCATCGCGTCGGTCCGCACATCCGCGAACATCATCCGCTGACCCACCGTGTCCTTCAGCCGCCGCGGCCCGCTCGCGGCCGGCACGCGCCCGGTCCGCTCGAAGCCCAGCTCCGGCGGCAGATCGAGAATGATCGTCAGCGCCGGCCACGTCTCGCCGACGGCGTACCGCCCCAGCTCGATAATCCGCTTGATGTCAAACCCCGCCGCCGCCTGGTACGCGCACGTCGACGAAATAAACCGGTCGCACAGCACCACATCGCCGCGCTGCAACGCCGGATCGATCACCTCGCCGCAAAGTTGCCCGCGCGACGCCATGAACAAAAACGTCTCGCACCGCACGTCCATCTTCGAGAGGTCGTAGTCGAGCAGGATGTGTCGTATCTGGTTACCGATGTCCGTGCCGCCGGGGTCCTTCGCCAGAGTCACCGGCGCGCCGGCCGCCCGCAACTTCTCCGCGAGCACCATCAGCTGCGTGCTCTTGCCACACCCATCCGGCCCGTCGAAGACGATGAACTTGCCGCGCAGCCGCGAGACCACGGCCGCCGTCACGCCCGCACCCGCCGCGCGTCAATCGCGTCGAACACGTCGCCGGCGTTGTACGAACTCCGCACAAACGGCCCCGATGCCACCGACCGAAACCCCAAAGCCCGAGCCTCCGCCCCGATCTCCTCAAACTCCTCGGGCGGAACATACCGCGCTACCTCAGCGTGCGCCGGCGTCGGCTGCAAGTATTGTCCGACCGTCAGAATATCCACGTCGTGCGCCCGCAAATCCGTCAAAGTCTGGCGCAGCTCCACGCGTGTCTCGCCCAGCCCCACCATGATCCCCGACTTCGTAAACACTTCCGGCCGCATCGCTTTCACGCGCCGCAGCAGCCCCAGCGATCGCTCATACCGCGCCGCCGGCCGCACTGCCTTCTGCAATCGCTCGACGGTCTCGATATTGTGGTTGTAGATGTCCGGCCCCGCCTCGCACACCGCCGTAAGGCACTCCTCGCGGCCATGAAAATCCGCCGGCAATACCTCGATGATGCAGCTCGGCCGCACCGCCCGAATCTCCCGCACGCACGCCGCAAAATGCCCAGCCCCCTCATCGCCGAGATCATCCCGCGCCACCGAAGTAATCACGACATGCCGAAGCCCCAGCTCCGCCACCGCCGCGGCCAGCCGCTGCGGCTCGTCGGCCTCCACCGGGTCCGGCCGCGCCGTCAGCACGGCACAAAACGTACACCGCCGCGTGCACTTGCCCCCGAGCACCATGAACGTCGCATGCCGTTTCGACCAGCACTCGGTCAGGTTCGGACACCGCGCCTCTTCGCAGACGGTCGCCACGCCGCTCCGGGCCACGATCGCCCGCGTCTGCATCAGCACGTCGCCCGTGGGCAGCCGCTTCTTCAGCCACGCAGGGAGCCGCCGCTGCGTTGCATGTCGCGTTTCGAGTACGGTCAGGTGCATCACTCTTCGCCTTCTACGGTGAACGCCGAGTCAGTATAGCGGCCGCGTCCGACTGGTCGCAAACGGCGGCCGCCGGACGACTTGTGTCCGTTGCGGCACCTCTGACCGCCGCGCCGAGCGCGCCGCGTTCCCGCGACAGGGCAAACGAATCCCACCGTGGCCAAAGCTGTCCGGCCGACTACGATTAACCGGACGGACCAGTCCGTCATGTAATTTCGCCGGAGTTCGTACATGCCTTCCGTCGCCTCTCCCGCCCGCGGCAGACCGCGCGACAAATCCCTGGCCGACCGCCGCCGCGGTCAGATTCTCGACGCCGCCGCCCGGATGTTCGCCGAGCACGGCTATGCCGACACCGACCTGCAACGTCTCGCCGACGAACTCGATGTCGGCAAGGGCACGCTCTATCGATACTTCCCCAGCAAGTCCATCCTCTTTCTCGCCGCCGTCGACCGCGGGCTCAAGCGCCTCGGCGACGAGGTCGACCGCGCCAGTGCTTCGCGATCCGACCCGCTCGACCAGCTCACGGCCGCCATCGACGCCTACCTCGCCTTCTTCAGCCGCCATCCCGAAATGGTTGAGCTGTTTGTGCAGGAACGCGCGGTCTTCCGCGATCGCCGCAAGGCCACCTATTTCCGCTACCGCGAATCGCGCACGCCTTATTGGCGCAACATCTACAAAACCCTCATCACGCAAGGCCGCCTGCGCGACATTCCCGTCGATCAGATCCTCGACGTCATCGGCGATGTCGTTTACGGAGCAATGATTACCAACGTATTCGCCAACCGCGCCCGCTCGTCGCCGCAACAGGCCCGCCAGATCGTCGACATCGTCTTCAACGGAATTCTCACCGATAAAGAACGCACCCGTCGCCGCCCGGCCGTACGAGGAACCGCGACATGAACCAGATCGCTCCTGGCCGCATTCTGGCCGACGTCGCAGCCGTATTCACCGTCACGTTGCTGGCAACCGGCTGCTCGCGCGAATCCGATGCCCGCACCAGCGGTGGCGACGCCGGCGTCCCCGTCTCGGTTGCCGTCGCCATCCAGCGCGACGTCCCGATCCAGATCAACGCAATCGGCTGGGTCGAAGCATTCCGCACGGTCACCATCAAGCCGCAGGTTGACGGCCTGCTGACCGAGGTCCACTTCACCGAAGGCCAGGAACTCCGCGCCGGCGACAAGCTCTTCACGCTCGACGCCCGCCCCTTCCAGGCCGCCGTCCAGCTCGCCGAGGCGAACCTGCTTCGCGATCAGGCCATGGCCGACGACGCCGCCCACGACTACGAGCGCACCCTCGAGCTCTTCCAGAAAAAAGCCGCCGCCGAACGGGAGCGCCAGCGCTCGCAGGCCGACTACGAGGCCAAGCTCGCCCAGGTCAAAGCCGACCAGGCCGGCCTCGAATCCGCGAAAATTCGCCTCGACTACTGCTCCATCCGCTCTCCCATCGACGGTCGCATCGGCGCAAAGCTCGTCGATGTCGGTAGCAGTCTTAAAGCCAACGAAACCGCGCTCGTCATCATCAACCAGATCGAACCGATCTTTGTCTCATTCTCCGTTGCCGAAAAGCACCTCGACGCGATCAAACAGGCCCAGGCCGCCGGCCCGGTCCCCGTGTCCGCCGCCATGCCCGGCGATTCCGAACCGATCGAACAGGGCGAACTCGCGTTCATCGACAACCAGGTCGACTCCCTCACCGGCATGATCCGCCTCAAGGCCACCTTCGCGAACAAGGCCCATCGCCTCTGGCCCGGTCTTTTTGTTGACGTCACCATGACCGTCGCCACGCTGAAAGACAGCGTCGTTATCCCCACCGAGGCGGTTCAGGTCGGACAGGCCGGCCCGTTTGTCTATGTCCTGAAGCCCGACCAGACCGTCGAGATGCGCCCGATCGAACTCGGCGACGCTCAGACCACGGGCTCGGTGATCAAAAAGGGAATTACAGTCGGCGAAACAGTTGTCACCGACGGACAACTTCGCCTCGTCCCCAACGCCCGCGCGCTGATCAAAGATGCCGCTCGTCCGCCCCAGGAAAGCTCCAAGTGAACGTCGCAGAACCGTTCATCCGTAGGCCCGTGATGACGACTCTCGTCATGGCCGCCATCCTTATCTTCGGCGGCATGGCCTATCGGCTGCTGCCGGTCAGCGACCTGCCGAACGTCGACTTTCCGACGCTACAAATCTCGGCCAACCTGCCCGGCGCAAGCCCCGAAACGATGGCTGCATCCGTTGCCACGCCGCTCGAACGCGAGTTCTCGACGATCGCCGGCCTCGACTCGATGACGTCGACCAGCTTCCTCGGCGCGACGCAGATCACCCTCCAATTCACGCTGAGCCGCAACATCGATGCCGCCGCCCAGGATGTGCAGGCCGCCATCGCCCGGGCCAACTCCAAGCTGCCGCCCGACATGCCCGCCCCGCCGTCGTATCAGAAGGTCAACCCGGCCGACCAGCCGGTGCTTTTCCTCGCCCTGACCTCGCCTTCGCTGCCGCTCTACACGCTCAACGAATACGCCGAGACCACGATTGCCCAGCGCATCTCGACCGTCGCCGGCGTCGCGCAGGTGCTCGTCTACGGCTCGCAGAAATATGCCGTCCGCGTCCAGCTCGACCCCGATTCACTCGCCGCCCGTCGCATTGGCATCGACGAAGTCGTCACCTCCATCCAGAGCGCCAACGTCAATCTTCCCGTCGGCACCTTCGACGGCCGCCACCAGTCCTTTACCGTCGAGGCCACCGGTCAGCTCTCGAACGCCGACGCCTATCGGCCGCTCATCGTCGCCTACCGAAACGGTCGCCCTGTCCGCCTCGACGAACTCGGCACGGTTGTCGACAGCGTCGAAAACAACAAGACCGCCGCCTGGTTCGTCAACCAGCGAGCCATGATTCTCGCGATCCAGCGCCAGCCCGGCACCAACACGGTCGCCGTCGTGGACGCCGTCCGCGAGCTGCTGCCGAAGTTCAAGGCCCAGTTGCCCGCCTCGGTTTCGATCGAAACCCTCTACGACCGCTCGCAGTCGATCCGCGAATCAGTCGAAGATGTGAAATTCACGCTTGTCCTGACGCTCGGACTCGTCATCCTCGTCATCTTTCTCTTCCTCCGAAACTTCCGGGCCACGATCATTCCCGGCGTCGCCATGCCCATGTCACTCGTCGGCACCTTCGCGGTCATGTACCTGCTCGGTTACAGCGCCGACAACATGTCGCTGATGGCCCTGACGCTCTCAGTCGGCTTCGTCGTCGACGACGCAATCGTCGTCCTCGAAAACATCGTCCGCCATATCGAGATGGGCAAGTCCGTCCTCCAGGCCTCGCTCGACGGCTCGCGCGAAATCGGCTTCACCGTCGTCTCGATGACCATCTCGCTCGCGGCCGTCTTCATCCCCGTGCTGTTCCTCGGTGGCATCCTTGGACGGCTCCTCGGCGAGTTCGCCGTCACCATCGGCGTCGCCATCCTCATCTCCGGCTTCATCTCCCTGAGTCTGACGCCCATGATGTCCAGCCGCCTCCTCCGCCCGCACGGCCAGGAGCGCCACGGCCGGCTCTACGCAGCGACCGAACACATCTTCGACGCCGGACTCAAGCTCTACGAAATCACGCTCCGCTGGGTGATGAGTCACCGGCTGGCAACCATGGTCGCCTCAGCCCTGATCCTCGTTGCAACCTGCTATCTCTACGTCATCGTGCCCAAGGGCTTTCTCCCGCTCGAAGACCAGTCGCGAATCTTCGTCCAGACCGAAGCCGCCGAGGGCATCTCCTTCGACTCGATGGTCCGCCACCAACAGGAACTCGCCGCCATCATCTCTCAGGACCCGCGCGTCCAATTCTACTTTTCGAGCGTCGGCGCCCGCGGCAGCAACGCCGCCACCCGCAACACCGGCACGATCATGATCCGTCTGAAGCCCCGCTCCGAGCGCGACCAATCGGTCGACGAAATCATTCAGGAGCTTCGCCCCAAGCTCGCCCAGGTCCCCGGCATCAACGCCTACCTGCAAAACCTCCCCGCCATTCGCCTCGGCGGCCAGCTCACCAAGAGCCAGTACCAGTTCACGCTGCAGGGCCCCGACACGAACGAACTCTATCGCGTCGTCCCCCAGCTGCTCGAAAAGATGCGCAAACTTCCCGGCTTCCAGGACGTCACCGCCGACCTTCAACTCAAGAACCCGAAGGTCAAGGTCGACATCCATCGCGATCGCGTCGCCGCCCTCGGCATCACCCCCGAGCAGATCGAACTCGCCCTCGGCTCCGCCTACGGCTCGCGACAGGTTTCAACCATCTACGCCCCAAACAACGAATACCAGGTGATCGTCGAGGTCCAGCCGCACTATCAGTCCGACCCGGCCGCCCTGCCGCTGCTTCACGTCCGCTCACGCACGGGCCAGCTCGTCCCGCTGGACGCCATCGCCACGATCACACGCACGGTCGGCCCGCTCTCTGTCGCCCACCTCGGCCAGCTCCCCGCAGTCACCGTCTCCTTCAACCTCAAGCCCGGCTACGCCCTCGGCCCGGCCGTCGAAGCCGTACAAAAGGCCGCCCTCGAAGTATTGCCTCCGACGATCACATCTACCTTCCAGGGCACTGCCCAGGCCTTCCAGTCCTCGCTCAAGGGCCTCGAAGTGCTGCTCCTCCTCTCCGTGGTCGTGATCTATCTCGTTCTGGGAATTCTCTACGAAAGCTACGCACACCCCATCACGATCCTCACCGCCCTGCCTTTCGCCGGCTTCGGGGCCCTGCTTACGCTCCTTGCCTTCGGCATCGACCTAAACCTCTACGCCTTCGTCGGCATCATCATGCTCGTGGGGCTCGTCAAGAAAAATGGAATCATGATGGTCGACTTCGCCATCGACGCGCAGCGCAAACAGAATACGCCGCCCGCCGAAGCCATCTATCAGGCCTGCGTCGTCCGTTTCCGCCCGATCATGATGACCACCATGGCCGCGCTGATGGGCACCTTGCCCATCGCCCTCGGCTTCGGCGCCGGCGCCGAGTCGCGCCGCCCGCTCGGCCTCGCCGTCGTCGGCGGACTGCTTTTCTCGCAGTCGCTCACGCTTTACGTCACGCCCGTGTTCTATCTCTACATGGAGCGATTGCGCACGGGCGGACTCGCGTTCCTCAAACGCGGTAAGAACGCTGGACCGACTGTCGCGCCGGCCATATAGTCCAGCGGAAGGCGAAACAGGAGACTCGAAATGGTTCAGATCAGCCGAATTCTGTGCCCCACCGACTTCTCCGAACTCGCCGACCACGCGATCGACTATGCCTGCTCGCTCGCCGTCGCGTTCAAATCCGAGCTTCACGTTCTGCACGTCGTCGACGAGTCGTATCAGTACTGGATGGCCATGGGCCCCAATAGTCTCCCCCTCGGACCCACTCCGGAAGAAATACTCGTCGGCGCGCGGGAGCAAATGGAGCGCACCAGGAAAGAGCGCTTCGCAAAACTTGCGACCCCCGTCACCGCCGAAGTCCTCGTCGGTCGCCCGTTTCTCGAGATCATCCGCTACGCCCGCGACAAGAGGATGGACCTCATCGTCATCGGCACCCACGGCCGCAGCGGACTTACCCACGTCCTGCTCGGCTCGGTCACCGAAAAAATCGTCCGCAAGGCCCCCTGCCCCGTCCTGACAGTCCGAGCGCCCGGCCACAAGTTCGAGATGCCTTGAGTTTATTTGAAGCGTGATCGGGGAACGTGAAACGGCTTACTTCTTCGCCATCTGCAACTGCACGCGCGCCCGCTGAAGCGCATCCTGCCGCGCCTGGAATGATGCCTCATCCGTGATCTTCATTGCTTCCGCCGTCGCCAGCGCCTTCTCGGCTTCCGCCCGCGTGATCTGCTCCGCCGGCACCGCCCGCTGCGTCAGAATCGACACGTCGTTGTTCCGCACCTGTGCGAAACCGCCATCGACGAAGAACTCCTTCATCCCCTGGTCGGTCGTCTCGATCTTGAGTATGCCGATCCCCAATTCGCAGACCAGCGGCGCCCGCCCCTTCAGAATCCCGGCCGAACCGTCATGCTGCGGGTAGACGATTGACGTCGCCGTCGTCTCCAACACCGCCCGCTCCGGCGTGATCACCGAGCACTTGATGGGACTTTCGATTGCCATGCTTTTTTTCTAAGGGATTCGCCCCGCCCCGTCAACAAATCCTCGCTCTAGTCGGCCTCGATCCACGCCCGATTGAACGCCGCGTGCTTGATCGCGGAAATCTCGAAACTGTACGAGCAATGTATCATCCCGTCCGGTGCCTCCGCCAGACTCGGATACGAAACCTGCCCCGTCGCCGTGTCGATCACCCGGCCGCGCGACCACGTCCGGCCCTCGTCGGCCGATAGTGCCACCGACAGCGGGCTCCGATCTGTCGCGCTGTCGTTATATGCCACGACATAGTGCCCGCTCGACAGCCGGATCATATCCAGCCCGCTCCCGGGATTCGGAAGCGCTTCGAGCGGCGCGAACCACCATTGAAACCCGGCAATCGATATCGCCTGCCACGAAAACCCTGCTCCACCCGAACTGCGCATCAGCGCAAACAAGGACCCATCCGCCCGCTGCACGACCGCCGGCTGCAGGTTCCCGTACTGGAGCGTCAACTGCGGCGCGCTCAGCGGCAGCCAGTCATCGCCGCGATTGAAGCTGACAAAAAACTGCGACTCGTACGTCGCCTCAACGTATGCAGGCAGCAACCACCGTCCGTCTCGCAGTTCGATCGGCTTGTTCCGCAGCAGCGTGCAGACCGCCGGGATGGCCGTTCGCGGCGGTGTCCACGTCAGGCCGCCGTCGTCGCTGGTCTGCTCGACCACGGATGACTCGCAAAAAGTGGCCCCGAACATCTCCGAGTGCAGCAGTCGCAGCCGCCCGACGTCATCCGAATACATCATGCAATTCGCGTCAGCGAAATCGGGTTTGTCCGCAACGACAATCGGCGAATCCCAGGCAGCGGCCCCCGCCGCGCGTCGCGCCATCACGATCCGCGTGTCGGTCGCCAACTCCCGGCTGCCCGAGCCCCATGCCACAAGAATCCCGCCATCCGGCAAGACAACAATCGATGATGTATGGCTGTACGCATCCCCCGCGGTCGGGATCAACTCCGCCGAAAAAAACGGCAGCGATGGATCGGGCGGCAACGGCGTAATCGTGCCGCACGCCGATGCGAAAAGCAGCCAGCCAAATAAGATAATACCCCTTCCACGCATGAGTGCCTCAGCATAGCACAAGTCGCTGCGTCGCGCCACTTTCCTCTGCGGCTTCAGCCCGACTACGATTTCCGTTATACTAAGTCATGATTAGCCATCGCACATTTGGAATCCGAGGATAATCGATGCTGCCGTCGCTCACACTCGCGATCGCTTCCCTCGCCCTTGCCCAGACCACCGAATCACGCATCGTCCGCGTCACGATCACCGACGCCGACGCCGACGGCGTCGCCGTCGAACAGCTCGTGTCGGTACGAATCCGCCGCCTCGGCGAACCCCTGCAGGAGTTTGATCCGGCGTCCGCCCCAACTTCCGATTTGCTCGGCCCCGGCTGCACCAACTTCTACACCAACACCACCGCCAGCGGCTCCGGCCACCTCCCCGGCGCCGGCTGCCAGATCATCGACTACGGCTGCACAACCGGCGGCCTCGTCTGCGAATTCGATTTCGGCTACTCCTCGCTTGCCGAGCCCGGCGTCGTTGCCATTGCATTCATCCAGAACACCTCGAATTCCATCTGCCCAGGCACTCTCATCCGCAGTTACGGCGTCCAGAACCTCCCGGGACTCGGATCGTACTCCGTCACCGTCACGCTGACGAGCACGAATCAATTCGTCCTGCCTTCCGGCAACTTCGGCTACGGCTACACCTTCGACAACAGCAGCACCTACGCCCTGCTCGCCAGTGGCGGTACCTGCACCTCCAACCGCTTTTGGGACTGCTTCTGCTCTCAGGTCACCTTTGGCGGATCGCCATTCGCAGGGCTCTACATGCGTGTCGCAAAGACCAACTGCACGGCCGCTTCCATCTCGTCCCATCCCTCATCTCCGACGGTCTGCGCCGGGAGCAACACGAGTCTTTCCGTTACGGCGAGCGGCACGTCGCCGACTTACCAGTGGCGCCGCGGTACGACAAACGTTGTAAATGGCGGCAACATCTTCGGCGCGACCACCGCAACCCTCAGCTTCAATCCCGCCCAGGTGGCCAACGCTGCCTCCGACTACAACTGCGTTGTCTCGACCGCCTGCGGCGCCGCCACCAGCAACAATGCCACCCTCACCGTGAACGCACCGGTCAGCTTCTCTGCTCATCCCAACACAACGGTCGCATGCACCAGCGGAACCACATCGCTCTCCGTCACCGCATCCGCCACGCCGGCTCCAACCTATCAATGGCGCCGTGGCACGACCATTCTCAGCAACACCGGCGGATACTCCGGCGTCACGTCACCGACGCTCACCGTCAGTTCCATCAACTTTTCCCATGAGGCCCCCAACTACAACTGCCTCGTTACCAACACCTGCGGCGCTGTCGCCAGTAACAACGCAAGTCTCATCGTCTTCGCCGGCGGATCGGCCGATCTCAACTCCGACTTCCTCCGCAACGGCCTCGACATCCAGGTCTTCTCCGCTCTGCTCATCGCCGGCGGCAGTCCCAGCCCGCTCTACTGCGCCGCCGATATGAACGCCGACGGCCTCGTCAACGCCTCCGATGCCGCCCCATTCGCGGCAGCAATCCTCTCGCCGTAGTTCCCGGCGAGTCTGATTTCAGTCTTTCGCCCTTGCGACACGCCCTCGCTCGTGGCAATCTGTTGCATCCGCATCGCCGGTCGCCGGTACAAGGAGTGCGAAGTGCCACCGACACTGTTCACCGCCTGCCGAGCCCTCTTCTGTCTCGCCCTCCCTTTCGGCGCGACGGCCTGCACTCCCACCCTCGACATCCAGACCCGCGACGCCTACGGCCCCGCCATCCGCTACAACGGCATGGGCGACACCTACGACTGGTGGCCCGGCACCAAGCTCTGGGTCCAGCATGCCCTCGCCACCAACCTCGCCAGCGGGGAAGTCTACGAATACATCGACGACATGATCCAGGCGCAACTCGACAAGCGCGGCTTCACCTTCGTCACCGACGGCACGCCCAGCTTCTACGTTGCCTACCGAATCCACCGAAAGATGCAGGCCAGCTACGACATCGACCCGCACGGCCAGATGATCGAAGAGGGTTCCGTTGTCATCGACGCGGTCGACCCCGCCACCGACAAGATCATCTGGCGCGGCATCGCCAGCGCCCAGCTAAACGTCTCCTACACCCCCCAAGTCCGTCGCGAGCGCGTGCAGTTTGCCATTAACAAGCTCATGCAGAAATTCCCGGCCCGCACCGCCAAGCCGATTCCCAACCCCACCACCAACCCCTGAACCCCCAATCTCGCGTTGCCAGCCCCGCGTCCAGCCCGTTATTCTACGAAGCGTCGTCGCGCGACGGATCGCTCGCCGACCGAACCTCGCACAACGGAGTCTTCACCCATGATTACCGCCACGCTGCCGCGACCCCTGGTCGCCCTTTCGATCGCCGCACTGCTCCTCGCCTCGACCGGCTGGGCCGCCGCGTTTATCACGCCCGACACTCCCGTTCCCGCGACGGAACGCCCCTGGCCGCGCGAGTTTACCGAGAACGGCGTCACCCTGACGGTCTACCAGCCCCAAGTAGAAAAGTGGGACGGCATCAAGCTCCAGGCCCGAAGCGCTGTCTCCATCCAGAACCCCGCCAATCCGTCGCCCAGCTACGGCGTCATCTGGTTTGAAGCCCGCAGCGACGTCGACAAGGAGCGCCGAATGGTCGCCCTCAGCGACCTCAAGCTCACCAAGTCCAGCTTCCCAGGCAAATCCGCCGCCGACTCCGCCCTCGCCGAGACGATCAAGAGCAAGATCCCCCAAACCACGCGCGAGATCTCCCTCGACCGCCTTGAAGCCGCCCTCGCCGTGACCCAGGCCGAATCCGCCTCGCGCTCGGTCCCGCTGAAGAACGAGCCGCCCAAGATCATCTTCAGCGAAACGCCCGCGGTGCTCGTCTTGATTGACGGCACGCCCGCACTCCGCGACACGCAAACGCAATCGATCAAGCGCGTCATCAACACGCGCGCCTGCATCCTCTTCGACACAACCTCGGCCACTTACTACCTGTTCGCCCGCAATGCCTGGCTCTCCGCCAAAAACATCAATGGCCCGTGGGCACAATCTTCGACGCCCGCCGCGACTCTTAACCCGATCAAGGATGCCGCCTACGCCGCGCATCTCGTCGATCTCTACAACGACACCGACTCGGGCGCGCCGGCCAGCTCATCGACCGCCTACGCGCCCGCCGTCGTCTACGTCAGCACGACTCCCGCAGAGCTCATCGAACTCACCGGCAAGCCCGCCTTCCAGCCCATCGACAACACACAACTCCTTCAAGTCACAAACACCACCGGCGATGTCTTCATGAACGTCGCCAACCAGCAGTACTACGTCCTTGTTTCCGGCCGCTGGTTCCATTCCAAGTCGCTCGACGGCGCGTGGACGTTTGTCCCCGCCGACAAGCTCCCGCCGGACTTCGCCAAAATTCCCGAGAACCACCCGAAGGGCGACGTCCTTGTCTCCGTCGCCGGCACGATGCAGGCGAAGGAAGCCCTCATCGCCAACACCATCCCGCAGACCGCCGAAGTCAAACGCAGCGAAGCCAAGCTCAACGTCAACTACGACGGCACGCCCGCTTTCAAGCCGATCGACGGCACCAAGATGCAATACGCAGCCAACACCCAGACCGCAGTCATCCAAGTCAGCCCACAGACTTACTACGCAGTTGAAAACGGCGTCTGGTTCACCGCCCCAGCCGCCGCCGGTCCCTGGGTCGTCGCCGCATCCGTCCCCTCGGTCATCTACACCATCCCGCCCAGCAGCCCGGTCCACTACGTGACCTACGTTCAGACTTATGCCACAACGCCGGAAGTCGTGTACGTCGGCTACACGCCCGGCTATTACGGCACCTGCGTCGCCGCCGCGGGCACGGTCGTCTACGGCACCGGCTACTACTACCCGCCGTACGTCGGCACTGCCTGGTACGGGTATCCCTACACCTATGGCTGCGGCGCGGCATTCGGCTGGGGCGCCGTCACCGGGGCGGCCGTCGGCTTCGGCGTCGGCATGGCCGTCGGTGCGTGCTGCCACCCGTGGTGGGGCCCGGTCGGCTGGAACACCTGGCACGGCTACGGCTATGGCGCCTACGGACACTACGGAAACGTCAACTTCAACAATGTCAATGTTTACAACCATTGGGGCAACACGACGGTCAACAACCACTGGGGCAACACCAACATTAACAATCACATTGGCAATACGAATATCAACAACCACATTGGGAACACAAACGTTAACAACCATATTGGCAACACGAACGTCAACAACCGCGTCGGAAACAACAACATCAACAACCGCGCGGGCAATAACAACTTCAACAATCGTGCCGGAAACAATGTATACGCCGGTCACGACGGAAATGTGTACCGCCAGAACGGCGACGGAAGCTGGGACCGGAACAACAACGGCAACTGGCAGCAGCACAATGGCAACGACGCCAACCGACAGAACCTCAATCGCGACGCCCAGGCCCGCAACTCGGGTGAGCAGCGCTCAAATAACTGGCAGCAGAATCGCGGCGAATCCGGCGGCGGCAACCGCAGCGAGGGGGGCGGCGCAAACCGCGGCGAAGGGGGCGGCAACTTCAATCGCACTGGCAGTGGAGGCGGCAATCGCGCCGGCGGTGGCTCCCGCAGCGGCGGCTTCCGCAGCGGCGGTGGCTCCCGAGGGGGCGGCGGCCGTCGCTAACCCGTAGCGGCCGGAACCTTCGCCGACGGCAACTTCAGTTCAGGTCGTACCCGCACAGCCGACATCGCCCAGCTGGGAGAGGAAGTCCGGCTGGAATGGGGTCCGCTGAAAACTCCAGACCGCTCGTGGCGAGTCCAGCCTCGAGCGCCGAGCTACCTCCATCCGAGCGGTCGTTTCGGTGAACCACTGAACGCCTATCGCGCCGGTCGAAAGCTGAACGCTAAGCTCGAACTGCCGACACTCAAAGTAACAACGCACGGCCCTCCACGTGCTTGTGGTCCAGGCGGACACCATGAGTATGCAAACGATCGTTCCCGCACACTTTCCCGCCCGCCAGACTCGCCTGCTCGTGGCCATACCGTCATTCTAACTCTCCGACTCCGCGACTAAACCTGCATCCAACCAGCCACTTACCACAATTCGCCCGACAATGTGGAACACCCGGCGCGTCTAAGAGATGAAAAAGCGAGCGGCGACTTTTCACTCGCAGTCAATCACCGCCGACGCCGCGCGCACACATCGACCCGCGGCCGCGGCGAGTTCGTGCGCCGAACGAGCGAAAGTACGTTTATGACGTCAAGGCAATCTGCGATGCATCGCCAAGGAGTGCCAAGCAATGCCATCAGATTCCAAGCCGCCACGCGACGGGGACCGAACGACCTCGGCTTTTCAATCCAGAATGAAACCCGTCCCAGCGAATCCCAGCGCGTCCCAGCAAAAAACAATGGTGGAGGTCGAAGTGAGCCCGCCGCGATATGCCGCCGAGTACAAGCGATCTCGCCACGCACGCGAAGCCGGCCGAAATCCCCTATGAATGCGCGAATTCCAACGATTCTCACTTTTTGGCTGTCGAGTAACCCAAGTCTCGCGACTCAAGTCTCCAGCCCCGCCGGATTCGAAGCCCCCGGAAAACCCCCGATACCCGATGTCTACGGATGGTGGCTGAGACAACCCCCTACATCCCCATCAGAAGGATCCCCAGCGCCATCCCGCTCACCTGCTCATTCTCTTCGGCGCCGCCTCGCGAACCCATCATCGACGCCGGCGAACAGTACATCATGTGAAACGGCGCGATCGCAATTCCGTCCCGCGCCAGCCATGCCGGCCGCGTCTGGATCTCCGGAGCGGCCATCACACCCACCCACGCATGATGAAGTATGAGTCGAAGCGGACCTGACACCGGAGTCTCCTTTGTCGCGAAGCGTCGTCGTACTCCGGTGACGCCTCGCGACTTCGTATTCCGATCGGCCGTGCCGCGCCGGCGGGCGACCTGCCCTCCAACCGCCTCGCCGGCGGGCGACAGCCAATTCCGTCCCGTTGCAAACCCCCGTGTCCCGGCTCTCCCAAAGTCTTGGCCCGGCTGGCTTGCGACCGGAATTACTGGGGGGATAAGCGACGGCCATCCCCCAAACCGGCGCACGAAAAGCCGGCCCACCGCCGAACCGCACAAAGAGGGAGAATTTGAGGTTTTTTGGCCCTGTTTTCCGGCCGGAATCGGCCGGAGCCGAGAGTTGTGACCGGAATGACCGGCGGCTCAGTTGAACTTGCTGAAAAACCGCGTCGCCGACTTCAGTTTCTCGCGAAGCTGCTCGATTGCCCGCGAGGCCATTCGCCGCACGGCGTCTTCCGACCGCCCCAGCGACTTGGCGACCGCCGAAAGTGGCTCTCCGGCCAGCCAGTACCGCTGCATGACCACGCGATACGCGGGTGGAAGACAGGCGATTCCCGTCATCAATGCCGCGACCGCCTCGTCCCGCCTCATCGCCCGGCTGGGCGTCGCACTGTCCGCCAGCTTGTTTGTCAGAAAGGACTCGTGCCGCGACCCCACTGCCCCCGGCGAAACCTCGCGCATGGCGTCCCGCTTTCGCCGCCGCAGCCGCCGCACGATGTCAATGAACCGATGATCGATGATCCGGGTCGCCCATGCGTAAAACGAATCCTCATCGCGATAGGAAAACGACCCGATGCCCTCAACGATCGCAATGTAGGCCTCTTGCAGGAGGTCGTCCGGATCGATTCGTTCCTTCCAATCCGGCCCGATCTTCCGCTTCGCGTATCCGTAGAATCGCCCCCGATGCACCCACAGGAGCTTTTCGACGGCACCCGCGTCCCCGGACGATGCGCGCCGGCACCATTCTGCCACCGTCGTCGAAGAAACTGGGATGCTACTAATTTGCGTCACTGATGCTTAGCATAATCGCAATGTCCGGCTGGGATCAAATCCCGGCCCCGCGGAACGCGTCTGAATGAGCAAATCCGAATCGACGGTCGTCACGCGCGTCGTGACCCAGTTCCGAACCCTCCGCCAATCCGGTTCGCGCTCCTCCATCGACGAGGTCCTCGACGATCTCGTCGATCCCTCGCAGCGCGACGCCATACGCGCCGATGTCCTCGCCGCCCTCTCCCGCTCCGGGGAACCCGGCGACGTAGCCGCCGACCGAGATCCGCTCGCCTTCCCCAACGTCGAGGGCTACGACATCATCGACCGCATCGGCGACGGCGGCATGGGCGTCGTCTACGAGGCCTACCAGCGCTCCACCGGCCGCCGCGTCGCGATCAAGTTCATGCGCGAAAGCGCCAAGGTACGCCCCACCGCCCGCCGCCGCTTCGAGCGCGAGGTCGAACTTGCCGCCCGGCTCAACCACCCTAACATCGTCTCGATCATTGACTCCGGCATCGACCAGGGCCGCTACTACTACGTCATGGATTACGTCGACGGCGTACCCCTCAACAAGCACTTCAAGCTCGGCGCCCCCGACCACCGGCCGGCACTCGAATCCATGATCACCGTCAGCCAGGCCATCGACTATGCCCACCAGCGCGGCGTCCTCCACCGCGACCTGAAGCCCTCGAACATCCTCATCGACAAGCAAAACGCCCCCCACGTCGTCGACTTCGGACTTGCCAAGGACGTCGACGACGAAGAAGCTCACAACACGCTCACCGAGCCCGGCGCCCTCCTCGGAACCCTCGACTACATGCCCCCGGAGCAGGCTCGCGGCCGTACCGACGATGTCAGCGTCCGCAGCGATGTCTACTCCCTCGGCGCGATCGCGTACGAATTGGTCACCGGCCAGCTTCCCGTTCCCGTCGGCGGTCCGCTTCGCGACGTGCTCGACCGCATCGAAAACGCCGAGCCGCTGGTCCCCTCAACCATCCGCCGCTGGGAAGATCGCGACCTCGACGCCGTCCTGATGAAAGCGGTCGAAAAAAATGCCGACCGTCGATACGCCACCGCCGGCGACTATGCCGCCGATATCCGTCGCTACCTCTCCAACGAGCCCGTACTCGCCCGCCGCCCCGGCCCCTTTGAGTATGCGGTTCGTTGGCTCAAACGAAATCGCGCCGTCGCCGCCGTCACCGGAACCGCCATCGTGGTGATTGTCGGCGTTGTCGTCCTTGCCTTCATGCACGTTGAACGCGAGAAAGAACGCGCCGAACTGGAAGCGCTCAATCGCAAGGAAACCGCCGGATTCCTCGAATGGATGGTCAGTCGCTTCGACCCCAACAACGCCCGCGACTCGCGAATCGTCCTGAAACAGGTTCTCGATCAGGTCGAAAAACGAATCGAAACCGAGATGCCCAACAATCCCGAGGGCCGCGCCACCGTCCGCCACGCCCTGGGCGAGCGCTACCTTGCCATCGGCGATTACAAGACCGCCGAGAAGCACCTGAACATCGCCCTGGACATACGCCGAAATGCCCTGGGCGAGACTCACGTCGACGTCGCGATGACTCTCGTTCGCCTCGGTAACGTCGCTGCCGTCCGCGGAGACATCCCGACCGCCGAGTCCAACCTTCGCAAGGCTGTCGAAATCTGCCGCTCGCTGAATACGCCCGACGCCGCGCTCGGCGCGGCAACCGCGCTCCAACTTCTCGGGCGTCTCCTGACCGAGATCGGTCGTACCATCGAGGCACAGCCGCTCCTCGATGAAAGCCTGAAAATACGAACCGAGAGCCTCGGTGCCGAACATCCCGACGTCGCCGAATCGATCTTCGAACGCGCCCGCCTGAGCATGTTCACCGGCGACCTTTCGACGGCCGAGTCCGACATCCGCCGCGCCCTGGACATGCACCGCAAGCTCATGGACGACCGTCGGCCGCTCACGGTTGTCCGCTGGGAGACCACACTCGCCGCCGCCCTCGCCCAGCATGGCAAGCTCGCCGAAGCCGAGCCGCTTGTCCGTCACGCCCTGGACGTCGGCCGCCGGCACTTCCCCTCTGACCAGTATCCCGAGGGTCACGCCACGGTCATCCTCTCCCAGGCCACCCTCGCCGACATCCTGATCCGCAGCGACCGTTCCGCCGAGGCCGAGCCCCTCCTTCGCGATTGCCTCAAATTCGCCGATCGAAATGTGCCCAACTACCCCCGGGCCGGCGTCATTCGAACGTTGCTCGGCCGCTGCCTCGCCCAGCAACGAAAGTACGCCGAAGCCGAGCCGCTCCTCCTGAGCGCGTTGGAGTCGCTCAAATCCGCGACCGGCCCCGATTCGTCGGACACACAGCAAGCCGTCGCAGCGCTGATTGAGTTTTACGATGCGACCGGCAACGCCGATTCGGCGGCGAAGTATCGAAAGTTGTTGGCGAAACACCCGTCAACCAGTTCCGCTCCGGCCGCGCCCTGAGTCGCGAAGCCGCCCGCGCGCGATCCGCACCGCCCGGGCCGATTGATCGCAGCCAATCCATCGCCGGCCCAGCCGAGCCGCGGCAACCAGCGTCGTTCCGCTCCCGCAGAAAAAGTCCGCGACAACATCTCCCGGATTCGTCCCCGATCGAACGATTCGCTCCAACAGTGTCAGCGGCTTCTGCGTCGGCCAGCCCGTCCGCTCCTTCGCCACAGTCGAAAGAAACGGAATGTCCCAAACGTCCGTCAGGACCGGCCCGTCTTCGTGAAAGTAGAGCCGCCCCTTCCGCGTCTCCTTGAACGGCCGACCTGCTGAATCGCGCTTCAACCCGTCCGTCCGAAACTCCCCGCCGCGCAGCGAATGGAATCGATGATGCCCGACCTGCCTCGCGTAAACGAGAATCGTGTCGTGCTTCCGCCCAAACCACCGCTTGGAGACCCCTCCGCTGCGATAGTGCCAGATGATCTCGTTCAGAAAATTTTCCGGCCCAAAAACAGTGTCGAGCTGAATCCGCACGTAATGCGCCGCCCGCCAATCGAGATGAACCCACAGAGTCCCATGCCGCGCCAACAAGCGGTGAAACTCAACCAGGTGGGGCTGTATGAATTGCAGGTACTGCTTGAGCCCGCCGCGCCAGACGTCGGCATAGCCCTGACGCTCTCCCGACGAAACGCGCCGCTTCCGCGTCGCAAATGGTGGATCGATATAGATCAGGTCACAACAACCGGATGGTAATCGCTGGGCCAGGGCCAGCGCCGCGCACTGCTTTAGGTTATTCGTCACGGAAACAGGTCTGGGCTGCCTGCCCGTCAGCCGAATCGATCGCACCTATCGCGGCCCGCTTTCGCCCGCCCCCTCCGGCTCGATCCCCAGGACTTCCATTCGCCGGTAGAGCCGGCTCCGAGAAATCCCCATCAGTTGCGCGGCCCGGTTACGTTGCCCCTTCGCCTGACGCAGGGCTTCGAGAATGGTCTGGCGCTCCACCCGTTCCAATACGGGATCGAGCTGAATGGTTTCGCCCGCCGCGCCGCCGTTTCCAGAGCTCGCGCCACGCACTGCCGGCGGCAAATCGTTCGCCTGCAGGATTGAACCGTGACCCACGACAAGGGCTGACTCCACTGCGGCCGACAATTCTGCCACGTTTCCCGGCCAACCGTATGCCAGCAGCACACTCCACGCTTTCGGAGACACCTCGGACACCTGTCGCGACCCCACTGCATTGAAGCCGTCGAGGAAGTGTTGCACGAGACTCGGAATATCCTCGCGTCGCTCGCGCAGGGGCGGCAGCTCGATGGATACGACTCCGAGACGATAGTAAAGCTCTTGACGCAACCGCCCGGCCCCAATTGCCGCCGCCGGCTCGTCGCCGATCGTTGCGATTACGCGCACTGCGGCATCGTCGCTCGAACCGGTCGCCGGTCCACGTCGGTCCGGCACCATCCGAGCCAAAGCAATTTGAGCCTCGGACGGCAGCTCCGAAATGTCCTCGACGTACAAAGTGCCGTGCCGCGCAGCTGACATCGCGCCACCGCGCAGGCCATCCACCAGCAGCTCGCCACCCCCGCGCTCGCGCCCCAACACAACGAACGGCCCGTCGCGACGCGCTCCGTGCTCGTGAATCGTCCTCGCAACGAGCTCCTTCCCCGTGCCTCGTTCTCCGCGAATGAGTACGCCAAAGGAATTACCTAACGCGGACTTCATCCGCTCGAAAACCGGATGCATCTGCGGCGATCGACTGATAAGGCGCCCGAACCCAAACCGGCTGCGGCGCTCCTCCAGAAGCCGTTCGTTTTCCGTCCGCAACTCGGCCAGCGTCGCGATGAGACTCTGCTCGTGATCGTGGCTTTCCGATATATCCCGCATCACGCCCAGCACCAGTTCGACCGTCCCCGATGCGCTCCGGAGCGGCGTGTAGATCGTCTCCACCCAGACAAACGAACCGTCGCGACGTCGCAATCGCATCCGCTGGCGTACGCCCTCACTGGAATCGTTGGCGCTCAAGTGCGCCGCCGGGCAAAGGAATCCCGCCAACGAGCGTCCCTGTTCGTCATGGCAATCCACAAACGTGTGGCACGAGCAACCTGTCCCCAGGACATCGTCACGCGAAAACCCCGTCAGGCGCTCGGCTGCTGAATTGAAAACAACGAACCGCCGGTCACGGTCGAGCACGATGATTCCGTCCAACGTGTTTTCGAGCAGTTTCTCGAGCGACAGGGCTGTCGCATCGGAGGTGCGCAAGGTGCCTTTTCGACCCTTCGAACGAGGCATGCGGGCACTTTACGCCCGGAATAGACTTCGGTCAACACCGCAAATCCAAAAAGTTACTGCGCACTAACTTGCGCCGACGTCCGGTTCAACGGAGGATACAATCCGACGTCATGTCCTGCACCATTCCTTGCGTTGCTGAATCGAGTCTACCAAGGGGCATTGACGTGGCTCGCCTGCGCGATCTCGTCTCGAGCTGCCGCGACGAAGACCTCGGCCAGCACGGCGATCTGACGACTGCCCTGCTTCCTGACGACCTCGCACGTGCTCGCGGCGCGTGGCTGATCAGGGCCCGGGAACCGGGATGCCTCTGTGGCGCCGCGCTCCTGCCCTACCTTTGCGAGCAACTCGCACACGGCGTCCAAGTTGAGGAACTGGCGACCGACGGCTCAGAACTTTCGGCAACCTCGTGCATTGCGCGCCTGAGCGGCCCCGTCGCCCCCATGCTCTCCGCAGAACGAACCATTCTGAACCTGCTCCAACGCCTTTCCGGAGTCGCTACGGCCACCCGAAGATACGTCCGCGCGGTCGCATCAACTTCCGCGCGCATCTTTGACACTCGCAAGACAACCCCCGGGCTCCGTGATCTGGAGCGCTATGCCGTACGGATCGGCGGCGGCTTCAATCATCGCATCGGGCTTTGCGGTGCCGTACTGATAAAGGACAACCACCTGGCCGGCGTCCCAACGACGCGACTCGCCCAATTCGTATTCGCGATGCTGAATCGGGTGGCCGCACTTCCAGTGCCGCCTGCCTTCGTCGAAGTTGAAGTCGATTCGTTGGATCAGCTCCGCGAAATCCTCAAGATTGTCGGAGTCAACATCATCTTGCTCGACAACTTCAGCCTCGCGGACCTTCGCACTGCAGTTCAACTCCGCGACCGCGCCGGCCTTGCGACCCGCGTTGAACTCGAAGCGAGCGGCGGCATCACTTTGGCCAACGTTGCCGACGTGGCCGCCACCGGCGTCGAGCGGATCGCGATCGGCGCCATCACTCACTCGGCGGTCGCGCTCGACATCGGCCTGGACGCTGCGCCATGACCGCCGGTCTCAACGCCGCAGACATCGCCGCGTCGGTGCATTCCGCACGAATCGGCCGGCGCCTGACTTGCCTCGCGGAGTGCGACAGCACCAATTCATTCGCACTCGCGGAAATCGCACGTGATGCTCTCGATGCCGATGGCCTCGTCATCTTTTCGGATCATCAAACGGCTGGGCGCGGGAGATTGGGACGTATCTGGCACGCGCCACGAGGCGCAAGTCTTCTGCTGACGGTTGTCCTGATCGGCGAACCGTCCGCCGCCCCGCGACTCGGGCTCGCGGCGGGAATCGCGATTCGGGAGGCGATACACGAGATCGCCGCAGTGGACGTCGAACTGACCTGGCCCAATGACGCGCATGTCCGCGGCCGCAAACTTGCCGGCGTGCTCATTGAGTCCGTGCGTCCGGCCGGCGTACCTGCTGCCCACGCCGTCGGGATCGGGATCAACTGTTTGCAAACATCGGCCCATTTCCCGGTTGAACTTCGCAGCCGTGCCACGTCGCTCGAAATCGAGTGCCATCACCCCGTCGACCGCACGGCACTTGCCGGCGCTCTCCTCCGACATCTCAACGCCCGGCTGCCGGCGGCGTTCGTTTCATCCGACGAAGCCCTGGCCGTCGCCTGGCGGCGTTACAGCTCTGACATCGGCCGCCGAATCGAGCTGGTTCACGCCGGCCGGAAATTCAGCGGAACAGTTCTCGACATTGACGCGGCACACGGACTGTGGCTGCAGCTAGATGACGGTGGGCGGTGCCGTTTTGACCCGATGACCACCAGCAAGGTTTGACTTCGGGCTTCCGGTCCGACTCAGTTGCCGATGGCGGAGAGGATTTTGTAAGTAATTCCGGCGACGGCGGCGGAAGCAGGAATGGTTAAGACCCACGCCCACACGATCTTTTCGCCCACCTGCCATTTGACGGATCGGGCACTCTTCACGCTTCCCACGCCCAAGATTGCTCCCGTAATCGCATGTGTCGTCGAGATCGGCACGTGTCCCATGGTTGCCCCGATGATCGTCATCGCTGCCGCCGTCTCCGCGCAGAAGCCCCCGACTGGCATCAAGTGTGTAATCTTCTGCCCCATCGTCTTCACGATTCGCCAACCGCCGGACATCGTCCCCAATGCAATCGCAAAGTGGCAAATGAGAATAATCCACAACGAGATCTCGTGCTCCCGGCCGAACATCGAAAAACTACTGTTCGCCCATTCACCCTTGCCACCCGCCACCAAGACCAGAACGATGATTCCCATCGTCTTCTGAGCGTCATTGCCGCCATGCCCGAGGCTGTAGATGGCCGCCGAAAACAACTGTAACCTGCGGAAAAGCGCCGTGGATTTGGTCCGGTCCGCCCGCTGGAACAGCCGGCCTACCATCATCATGTTCAGCATACCAAGCACAAAGCCAATCAGCGGCGATGCGACGATAAACACCAGCAGTGGAATCCAGCCCGACGGCGTGATTACCCCCCATCCGGCCTTCGTGATGGCAGCGCCAGCAATCCCACCCACGAGGGCGTGCGACGAACTCGACGGCAATCCGTAGTACCAGGTCAGGATGTTCCAAACGATTGCGCCGACCAACGCCGCGAACACCACACTGAGGTTGACGTGTGCGGGATCGACCAAGTCTCCGTAGATGGTCTTCGCCACCCCCGTCCCGAAAACGAACGCCGCGACGAAATTGAACCCTGCCGCCCAGATCACCGCCTGGCGCGGCGTGAGCACCCGCGTCGAGACCACCGTCGCGATGGAGTTCGCGGCGTCATGAAATCCGTTGAGGAAGTCGAAGACGAGCGCGATGGCGATGATGATGAAGACGTACGTCAGCATGGCGACCCGAGTAGCTCGTCAGGCATTCTTCAGCACGATCGCCTGAATGATGTTCGCGATGTCGTCGCAGCGATCGATTGCCTTCTCGGTCCGGTCGTAGATCTCCTTCAACTTCATCGCCAGCATCGGATCATTTGTGGTGTTGTAGAGTTCGGCCACCGCGGCGTGATTATGGTCGTCCCCAATACTCTCCAGTTTCCGGATCTTGATCAGAATCTGGTAAATGTCATCAGCCCGCTTCAGGTCACGAAGCCGCTGCACGGCTGCCCGTACGTTTTGCGCTGCCTCCAGCAATACATCTGCCTGCTTCACCAGCCACGTCGTCGGCTCCTTGATGTGATAAAGGTTCATGCGCTTTGACGCCGCGTCTACTTCGTCGATGACATCATCCATCCGGGTGACAAGCGTTTGAATGTCCTCGCGGTCGAAGGGAGTGATGAAGGTCTTATCCAGTTTCTCGAGCGTCCGGTGCATGACGTCGTCGCCGGAATGCTCCAACTCGCGAATCCGCGCGATATGTTCGTCGCGTCGGCCATACTCGCGCATCAGATCCCGAAAGGCCTCGGCCGTGTGAACCACGGCATCCGCCGACTGATTCATCAGATCGTTGAACCCCGTATCACGGGGGAGGATGCTGAACATTTGCTTTTCTCCCGGCCGGCGGATGCCGACACATGCCTTTTGCACATTTCATTCGACCGCAACACGCCGCGCTCGGCGTTGTAGATCTGTCAAGATTTCGCTCAAGGGCACTGCACACCGCGCTGCGCCGTCTTGGATTGGGGACACGCGGATAATCCACGACACCAACGGGTCGGTCAAGCTGAGGGTAGTCTCAAAAATAGCATCAACGGCGGCTTGATCAGCACCGGCCGCAGCCCTTAATTCGTCAATGTCAAACAATCATCTCTTTCGCGGCAGCATTATGGTCACCCGGGTTCCCTCGCCTGATCGGCTGCAGAGTCGGACTGAGCCCTGCATTGCCGCGACGGCATGGCGGACGATCGACAGTCCCAGTCCAGTCCCGCGCTTCGCGGAGTCGCGTCCACGTTCCGACCGCGCCCGCTGGACTTGATAAAACCTCTCAAAGACTCGGTCCTGTTGATCCTCCGGAATACCGCAGCCGCTGTCCTCTACCTCGATGCTTACTCCCTGGCTTTCGTCACGGCACGTGACGCGGACATATCCGCCGCGCTCGGTAAACTTCACTGAGTTATCGACGAGATTGTCCAGTACCAGCCGCAGCAGCTGTG
This sequence comes from uncultured Planctomycetaceae bacterium, assembly GCA_964549445.1. GTDB lineage: Bacteria > Planctomycetota > Phycisphaerae > UBA1845 > UTPLA1 > SpSt-539. The sequence goes on along the minus strand of CAZJVS010000013.1, from coordinate 76,655 downwards.
GGCTCGCCACCAGTTGCTCGCCTTCCGCGGGGCATTCGACGTGCCAGTCCAATCCTGCCGCCGCGATTGCGGGTGCGTGGTGGCCGTGCAATTCGCGCAGGAACGCCGACATCTCGATCGCCTCTGGCGGAAACCGAGCGGCCGGCGACTCCAAGCTGGAAAGATTCAGCAGATCGGCTGACAATTCGACAAGCCGAGCGCTGTGTCGTTCGATCACATCCACGAACTGTCGAGCGGACGCTGCCTCGCGCGCCAAGTCGAGTTGTTGCAGTGTCTCGACCGCCGCCCGAATAGCCGACAGAGGCGTACGCAACTCGTGCGACGCGTTTGCAACGAAGTCGGTCTTGACCTGGATCGTCCGCGTTAACTCCGTGATGTCTGTCAACACAACCAGTCGGGCAGGTCGCTCCGTTGATTGCCCAGCGCCGGCCGTCGCGAGTTCGACGTCCGTTGATCTCGCGGACCAGATCTCGGCGCCTCCCGGGCGCTCGAATTCGAGCCTGACTTCGCGGCCGCCCTTCTCTCCAAGCCGTGTCAAATCGCCGCTCTCGTTGCCCACATGCCCATTCCCACTCTTTGGCAGGAGCATCGCTAACAACGCAGGATTCGGCACGCAGTCTCCGGCCAGCCGACCGACTGGTGCCTCCTCTGACCCTGGGGCTTGACCGGTCATCGCCTCGCCCCCGGCGCCGACTCCATTCGTTCCCATTCGCCGCAGCAATCGAACGGCGGCCGGATTGGTCAACACAATTCGTCCGCCCGCGTCGGCGACAATGACTCCCTCCTGCAGCGTCCGAATCAAGCGATCGAGGTCTTCGCGCTGGCGGTCGATCGTGTGCAATTGCGCGGCGAGGTGATCGCGCATTTGGTTGAGCGATCTTGCCATGTCGCCAATTTCATCTCGCCCGGTAACTCGAACGCGCGCCGACAAGTCCCCTCGCGAGAGCGTTCGCGCCGTCTCCGTGATGCGCCGAATGGGCGCGCTCCATGCCGCGGCCAGACCCAGTGCGAGGATCAGTGCCGCCCCGAGGCCGATCCCGCCGATCTTCCAGAGCAGCCGCCGCGTCGTCGCCGTATGCAACGCCATTCCGCGCTCCGGCATTGACACGCGAATGACCCCGATCGGGCGGCTCGCGTCGCCGACGCGCACGGCGACGTACTTCATTTCGCGCGAAACGGTCCGAGAGAGACGCATGCTCTCGCCCCAACCATCGCGCAGGGCTTCGAGGACCTCCTTGCGGCTGCCGTGCGGCTCCATGTGTGACGCTTCCGCCTCGGAGTCCGCCCAGACGGTCCCGTCTGCCGCGACCATGGTGACGCGCAGGTCCGGCATGAGCCGCGCCGCTTCGCGCGCAATCTTATTCAGCTCGTCCGCATGGCCCACATTGAACTGATCCTTCACCTCATTGCGAATGAGTTCTGCCTGCGCCGTCAGCTGGCGCGTCAGATCCTGCACGTATGCTGAATCCAGTTCATCCGCGATCATCCAGATCGAGACGATCAATACGATCGCCATCAGGAGTGCGTTTCCTGAGAACAGCTTCCAGAAGAATCGCCCGGGCCGCATCCTCATCCTCGTGCTCGGGCACCATTATCGCGGATTGACAGACGCGGTCGAACTCCCGACCCCTGCGACCGAGTCATTCGCCGGTCGGCTCGCGAAACGCGTATCCGGCGCCGCGGATCGTCTGGATCCAGGCCGCCCCGCGCCCCGCAGCGGGCGTCATCCCCACTTTTTTCCGCAACGCAGTGATGTGAACATCGATCGTTCGATCCGAAACGATCACGCCCGACCCCAATACACGCTCCACAAGCTGCGATCGATCCAACACGCGACCCCGTGCGGACATTAGCGCTCGCAGCAACCGAAACTCGGTTGCTGTCAGCGACACGACCGCGCCATCTACTGTCACTTCGTATCGACTGCTGTCCAGCACAAATGGTCCAATGGTGATCGACGCAGCCGCCTCGCCTTGCGTCGCATCGCCCCGCCGGAGCATGGCTGCAACCCGTGCCACCAGCACCTTTATCGAAAATGGCTTCGGTATGTAGTCGTCGGCCCCGAGCGCAAAACCAACAAGCTGGTCGGCCTCCTCACCCTTCGCAGTCAACATGATGATCGGGATCGACGCCGTTGCCGAATCGCGTCGTAGTTGAGCGCAAACATCGTCGCCCGAGACGCCCGGCAGCATTCGATCCAACAGGATGAGATCGGGTGCCTGCCGACGGACTTCCGCCAATGCCGCATCGCCTCCTGCGACACGCCGCGGCCGATATCCTTCACGTTCGAGGTTGTAACAAATGAGTTCGGCGAGATCGCCCTCGTCTTCGACAACGAGGATTGATCTGGCCTTTGAGCTCCGCGCCTCAGCCGCCATCGCCCGACGCTCCTTTGTCGCGGTAAGAGCGGACATTTGTTCCTTTCTCCGCTGCCCGGCCTTCTAAGCCGGCGGACATCCTACCGAACCTGGATTCGTCGTCGCCCCCCTTCTGGCACTTCTTCACAGAAACTTTACATTCGTTCGCAACGAGCCAATCCTCTCCGGCTTTCGTGCACGATTCAACGAGTCCTGCCCCGGTTCAACCGTTGGATACCAAGCTCCAATTCTGCGTCCAGCGGCTGGTTGGGTGCCGCAACTATTCGACGCAGGATGCTGGACCTGTGACAGCCCAAGTCGGACGCTTGAATCGCAATCCGGTGATAGGTCTGCCAAAGCAGATGCGTGTGCTTACGAAGCGAACGTTGCGTCGCGTATCGCATCATGCCGGCGAGCGTCTTAGCCATATACGTTCCATCCAGGTCAATCCCCTCCGCCGCTCCCAATCTGCCCGCGAGCCGGACCGACTCCTCAGTAAACTCCGCATAGCCGCGTCCCAGCGCGTCGTCCACGATGTCGAAGTCATCTTTTGACAATGAGATATCGGGAATGGACGTATCGAGCGTCCGCATCAGTTGAAGTGTCCGCCGCGCCAGCCCGAGAACGCGCCGTTTCGTCGCATACCACCGATACGACGTCACAACTCCCACGACTCGCGTTTTCAGCCCAGAAAGCTTGAGCCCAACAATCAAGCCCGCCGCGGTCCCGAGACTACCCATGGGAACGAACGCGAAATCGGGTTCCGCACACTCACCGCGGCCGCATTGCTCCCGCAACTCAATTGCCGCATTCACATGCCCAACGCAGGCCCGCGGCGTCGTGCCGCCTTGCAGAATGAAGTACGCCGGCCGGCCGCCCGCCCAATGGAGCGGTCGCAGGGCTTCCCACGCCGTCTTTGGAACGATGCTGGCTATCCTCGCCGGTACGATCCGAGCCCCGGCGGCCAACGCCGTGCTCAAATTTCGCCTGACGTACTCTGCCATCGGTTGCGGCAGTACGATCGCGACCGTCTGAAGTCCAAACCGCGCAGCATGCCAGGCCGTCCGGGCGACGTGGTGACTCCCGGCAGCCCCGACCGTCACAAGCGTCTTCGCCCCACGCTGCCTCGCATCTGCAATCAGAAACTCCAGTCCGCGGATCTTGTTTCCGCCGCAACTGGGTTCCGACAGGTCTTCCCGCTTGACGTAGAGCGCCGACAGCCCCATCTCAGCGGCAAACTGCTTCATCTGCCTCACCGGAGTTGGCCACGCCCCGAGCGAAACCCAGGGCATGGCCTGCCGAAGCCGGGGATACAATCGGAATAGTTCCAGCATCCGCCCCTCGTCATCCCCGCCGTAAGAGCCCTGCCGAGACATGCTCTGCCAAGGCCGCGATCGTCATCGACGGCGCAGCCCCCACTGGAGTTGGCAATATGCTTCCATCGGCGACGAACAGCCCCGGGTATCCGAACACCTCGCCACATGAATCCACCACACCCGAGACCGGCGAGTCCGACATGCACGCCCCTCCCAACGGGTGGACGGTTATCGACCGTCGGCCCAACACCAGATTGGGCGGGATCATCAACCGCGCACCCATGGCGGTTGAGAGTTCCCGGAGTTTCTGAGTGGTTCGCTTCTCAAATCCATCTCCCCCTCGACCCCGGAAGAACCACATCTGTCCTTCGCGGTCCATCTTCAGTTCATTCTCGCCCTCACCCAGACCCATTGCGCCAAAACTCCACAACTTGGTTAGACATTCCCGACGCGCGGTGCGAGGCGACGTCAAAAAGTCCGCCGCACGTCCGACCCAACCCTGCACGACCGGTAGGAATCCGGTCTCCATGAGATACATCCGATTCGATCGCCACAGATCAATCCAGGCCGTGACCGCTGGACCGCAATCGAGCGAAAGATCTTCGTGCCGTACGATCAGCAGCCCACCAAAATCTCCGTTTGTAAAGAATCTTCGGCCCACCGCAGGACCAAGCTTCGGCAGCGTCTTGAATTCGTCCCTGCATGACAGCAGCAGCCGAACCGTGTTCAGCGTTCCCGCCGACACGACGACCCGCCGCGTCGATATCGTGTCCGTCACCCACGACGTGCCCATCCATCGCCGCAGACCGAGAAGATACCCACCGTTTCGCGGCTCGATCTTTGTCACTTCATGCAGGGGGAGCACCTCCGCACCAGCAGTCTCCGCCTCCGCCAAATACGTCCGATCGAGTGTTCGCTTTCTCGCCACGCGCCCTCCGCGCAGCCACGCGACCAGCGCCTTCCGCCAATTCTCTGATGGTTCAATGTCCGGCGCGCGCGTGATGCTCTTCGCATCATTCGGCCAGTCCATTGCCAACGGTAGCCGTCTCATGTTTTCCCCCATCGTCCGAGCCGCCCCCTCCAGCAGCCGCGTCCGTGAAAGATCACATTGCATCGAACTTGGCGCAATCACGCGCTCAACACGATCGAGGTACGGCTCCAGCCGTTCCAGCCGCCACCCCGCCGGCCAGCCGGCATCGAAGATCTCCGCCTCCGGGCGGACCGTGGCCGCCGTATAGAGCTGTGATGTCCCGCCAACTGCATTCCCACTAATTGCCATCAGTCCGCGTATGCCGCCACTCTGAATCAACCCCGGTCGCCAAGACCGATGAAGCAAAGATTGATCCCCACAGGCCAGGTCCCCCCACGCCGCCTCCGTCATCCGCGGACCGCGCTCCAATACCAACGTACGCATCCCTGCCTGTGCCGTTCGAAGCGCGCAGACCGACCCGCCAAAGCCCGATCCGATGATGGCGACATCCCATGTCCCCGAGATCATGCCGACATGTTATAGTCCCACGAGCGGTAAGACATGATCATCGATGTCCATTGCCACGCCGGTCTCTCGGCACGTCGCGTTGATCCCGGCCTCCCGCGGTTTTCGTTTGAGAAAACCGGAGCGGTCGGTTCAAAGGGATACGACAGTTACTTTTCACCACGCCTTCTCAAGCGTGTCGCCTGGTTCTTCCTCGCGCGATGGTCCAACATCGACCGTCGCCTTCAGCCGGGAGATGAACTCGATGCCGCCATTGAGGCCAATCACGCGTTCCACCACGCCAACACGACCGCCGACCGCCTCGTCCTCCTCGCCTTCGATGAATATCACGACAACGCCGGCCGACCCATCGGTATGGTCGACAATCGTCGCCAACTCGGCTCCGACCTCTACGTATCGAATTCCTTCGTCCGCGCCCTCTGCGATGCCCGCCCCGACCGGTATCTATTCGGCGGGTCGATCCACCCCTATCGCGCCGGTGCGACGGATATGCTCGCAGAACTCGCCGCCGCCGGCATCGCGCTCATCAAGTGGCTTCCATATCATCAGAACATCGACGCGAAGGACCCACGCACCATCAGCTTCCTCCGCGAAGCCGCCCGTCTGCGAATCCCCGTGCTCATCCACTACGGCGGCGAAACATCGCTCTCTCCGCAGCACGAGGAATTCGAGCACCCCGGACCGCTGCTCGCCACACTCTGCCGCCTCCGCGGCAATGACGAAATGCCGACGACCATTGTCGCGCACGTGGCCACCCCCTCATTCCCATGGCAAAACCACAGCGGCCACGACGCGCTCGTAGACGCCTTGCTCGGCGAATTTGCGGACGCGCCCCTGTACGCCGATATTTCAGCGCTCGCGGCATTCGGCCGAACGAGCTGGTGCCGAAAGCTTGCGTCAAACGCCGCATTGCACCGTAAACTCGTCTGGGGCAGTGATTTTCCGATCCCACCCATCATTCGCTTCTTCTGGATGAGTCTCGACCATGCGACGCGCAAACGCATTGCCGCTCTGCCCAGTTGGATCGAACAGGACCTTCAGCTGAAACGCGCTCTCGGATTCGACGAATGCGTTTTTCACCAGTCCGCGAGAATACTCAACGTCGGGCGGACTGAGCAACCGTGACAGCGCGAGTCGCATCCTTGTTCGTCTGCTCATTCTGCGGTGCAACGTACGCCGCCGAACTCGCCCCGGCCCGCCTCGTTCCAATCGCCCCTGGATTTGCCGCAACCTCCGTTAATACTACGATTTTTCGCCACAACTCCCTGACGACGCACAACGATGTCCAATACACCGCCTTCTACGACAACGACGCCCATGTGGTCCTCGCCAAACGAAAAATCGGCGAGGGGAGTTGGACGATTCGCCGAACCGAGTTGATCGGCAATCCATACGACGCCCACAACGCCATCGTCCTCGCCGCCGACGCGTCGGATACGCTTCACATCATGTGGAATCACCACAACAGCGAACTGAACTATGTTCGCACGACTGGATTCGGTTCACTCGAGGTGACCGGTCGCCAAAGGACAGATGGAGTTCACGAATCTTCCGTCACCTACCCCGAGATGTGCAGTCTCCCCGACGGCAGTGTGATGCTCGTCTACCGCAGCGGATCATCGGGCGACGGCGACATTGTGTTGAAGCGATTTCGATCGAAGACCCGCACCTGGACAACCGTCCAGCCCCGACTCATCGCCGGTGAGGGAAGACACAGCGCCTATATTGAATTTTGCATCGACACCCGTGGCACGTTTCATTTCGCATGGACCTGGCGCCGCACGGGTGATGTCGCGACGAATCACGACATTTGCTACGCGCGCTCGGCGGATCTCGGAAAGACCTGGACCGATTCGAATAACGCACCAATCACCCTGCCCATCACGTCCGACAATGCCGAGTACGCGCTGCGAATCCCCGAGAACTCCGACCTGATCAACCAGACCTCGATCGCTGCCGACGCTGCCGGCCACCCCTACATCGCTACCTACTTCCGCCCCGTTGGCCAGGACGCGGTCCAGCTCATACTGGTCCATCACGACGGCCGGAAATGGTCAAGTCATCAGATTGGCAACCGGCACTCGTCGTTTCGCCTCGCGGGTCTAGGCACGCGACCGCTCCTGATATCGCGTCCGTTGGTGCTGCTTGATACGAGAACAGCGCTGCCGCGAATTCTGGTCGTCTATCGCGATGCGGAGCGACGAAATCGCATCACTCTGGCATCTTGCGCCGACCTCGGCATTGGTAAGTGGAGCTTCGCCGATTTGACCAACGACCCATACAGCGCATGGGAGCCGACGTGCGACCTGGCGCTTTGGTCGCGTGATCATTTGCTGCATCTGTTCGTACAAAAGACCACTCAGCTCGAAGGCGACGCGACACCCGACGGTCCCAGGACTCCTCCCGCGCCCGTCTCAATTCTTGAGATAACGCCCTGACGAAACTCGCGTGCCAGCCGCTTCCCCGCCACCCAGCGTTCGTATAGCGCCAGATGGCGCTGCGCTTCATCGATGTGACAGAATCGCCTGACGGTCTCCAGGCCTGCACCAATCAAGCGATCACGCAACATCGAATCGTCCAGCAGCCGCAGCACCGCCTGAACGATTGCTCCCGGTTGGCGCGGAGGCGTCGTCAGGCAATTCTCTCCGTCGCGCGCGTACTCGGCCACGCCTCCGACCGACGGCAGGACGGTGCACGTCCCGCACGCCATCGCCTCGAGCCCCGGCCGGCCCAGTCCCTGAAAATGCGACGGATCGATCAAGATGTCACAAGATCCGATCAAGTCCGCGACCTGCTGCATGTCCTCGATCAATCCTGCATTGAAAAAGGAGAACGGCAGCTCGCGCGGCAATTCGCCCTCGCGCGTCCCGAATACAACAAACTCGATATCGGAGCGCCGCTTGCAAAGCTCTCCGAAGACTGCGACGAGTTCCGCAAATCCGCGATGCGGCTCGTTCGGCCTCGCCATTGCGATCACGCGCAATTTCCTGCCCGCGAACGCCGGTCGTGGGCGTCGTCGGAAGATCCCCAGGTCAAGCCCCAAGTGAACAGTCTCACAGCCGACTCCGTGCTGACTCCGAACAATCTCGCCCAGCCATCGCGACTTTACGATTCGATGCTCTGTCATCTGATAGGTCGCCGCGACCCGTCGCCGCATCTCGACGTCGTCATCCGGATAGAACCAGGGCTCGTAATCCTGCACGAAGTAACCAGTAACCGCGTCAAGCCGCCGGCGCAGGGCCGGCATATAGTCCGCGGCGGTCGTCCAATACGTAGCGATTATGACGTCGCTTGCCGGCAACAGGCGTATCAACTCGGCCCGCGTTGGAAAGACCAGTGGCTGGCACGGCAGGTTGAATCGCTCCGGCGCCAGCTCCGGGCAGATCGTCGCAATCCGTACGTCGTGCCCCGCCAGGGTCAGCTCTCGCGCAAGTTGAACGATTGACGTCATCCCCCCGCACACGGTCATCTGATCGGCCACCAGATACGTGATCCGCAGACCGTCGATTCTTGGCATTCTCGCGAAGTACGCGCGGGTCGGATACCGGAGTTCGCGACGACGGGGATCGAACTCCGTGCGCGGTCGCCGAGTCAACCACGCGGCTCGCTTCGCAAGTCGACGCTCAGGTTCGTTATCCCGCAACTTGCCGGCCGATTGACGCCGCCCATTTCGTTCGACGAGCATCGCCGACGCCATCGACCACTCGTCTGCCCGGATTGTGTGCCTCAACACCGCATCGCGGATGTACTGCAGCGGATTCCTCTTTTTGAACTTCGCGTAATCGCGCTGGTATGCCGCCTGCCAGCGAGAATCGAAGATCTTTCGGTTCGCTTCGAACAACTCGCGCCAGCGCGCCCCGAACGAGCCCTGCCCCTTGTGATAAACAAAGGCGTCATCGCATACGACGACCCGGTATCCCGCTTCCGTGAAGCGCATGCACATGTCCGACTCTTCGCAGTACCCTTGCTTGTACGCTTCGTCGAACGCCCCGAGCGAATCGAGCACGCGTCGACGCAGCAACATGCAGAAGCCGTTGCCGGTCGTAACATCCGGGTAATGCCGTCGAGAATTCCGTTCAATCGCCGCCGCCATCGTGTTGAGGTTCAACCCCGGCCCCAGCGGCGCCGCCAGCTCAGACGCCCTGTTTCCAAAGGGATTCACAACCGCGATCCGCTCATCACTCCGCGCGCATTTCACCATCCGCGAAAGCCAGCCGCTCGAGACGAGCGTGTCGGAATTCATCAAGCAGACGAACTCTGCCCGCCCCAATCCGAGTCCCAGATTCGAACTCAGCACGAACCCGATATTCTGTTCGTTGCGATAGAGCTCTGCCCGTTCGTCACCTGCCAACAATTCCGTTAGTGCACGATGCGTCCCCTCGTCGGCTGAGTCATCGATGACGTATAGGCGATACGGGTAGTCCGTGTTCTTCCGAATGCTCCGCACCAAGTCTCGGAAATAGTGCACGCCCCTGTACACCGGAACGACGATGTCGCAGTAATCGCCAGCTAGCCCCGTTGGCTGAATTCGATCCGCCAAGCCGTCATCCTCGACCGAACATCCAATCGCGCAGGCGCCGCAGCCGCACGAGCAACTTCCAGCCGCGCGTGCTTTCCATGATGCGTATCGTCGCCCGCGCCTCTTCGAGCGCCTGCCGGGTATCGTTCAGTTCTTCCAATACCCGCGCATACTCCGAACGCAGAGGAACGACTTCGTCGGTCAACCGGATGCATTCCGCCTGGCACACATCCAGGTCGTCCGCCGCATCCCGCAGGCGTCCCGAGAGTTCCGCCGCTTCGCCCGGCGTCGGACCCAGGCACTGCTCGATCCGCTCCATTCGGCCCAGCGCTTCACGAACTCGTTCGTCCAGCGCCTGGATCGCCGCTGCAAGCGATGAAGAATCCCCCGCCGGCCTGCGGATTCCGTCCACCGAGGTTTCGTTCACTTCTTAAGCGCTCCGGCCACCATCAAACCCACGCCTCCCGCCATCAGAATTCCGCCAACGATCGGCGATACGGGCACGCTTTTCTCCGTATCCGCCGTGACCTTGACTCCTCCGACATTCACCAGTGTCTCTCGCTCGGTGTAGCTGAACTTCTGCCAGAACAACGCTATCACGCCCACAACCAGCAACACAACCCCGATGCCAATCATTTGGTTTCGGCCCATGGACTCTCTCCTGCGCGATTCCGTCGGACGGGCCTCGCCGTGCGCGTCCGCCCCCGCCGCTCGGCACACCCGCCGAAGATTCTAACCACCTTCGTCGTCCGTGTAGCGGTCTAATTGGTAATCGCGGGGGCGGCTTGATCCGGCAGGAGCCGGTCCCACATTCGCCAAGTCTGAACGTCATCCGTCCGCGGATTCGCGTCCCACGTCGTCACTCGATAGGTCGGCAATCGTCGGCCATCGAGGAACAGCGCTCCGGCCCCCGCCACGTCCAGCGTCCTCGCCGTTGTCACATCCGCCGTGACCCACGCCGCCGTCGCCGGATCGTCGAGTGCGGCGCGGAACCGCTTCGGGTCGATTCCAACGTTCGTTGCGAGTTCGACCCACGGGCTCGCGCCGAAACTGTCGACGTTCGCGAACAACTGCTTGCGATATTCCCACGCTTGCTGCGGCGAGCCGGCACGCCGCGCCGCTTCTGCCGCCCGCGATGCTTCGCACGCATAGCGGTGAACGTCGTGCGCTGCCGGAAGCTCCGTCGAGCATGCACGCGACATGGGATAGTGCTTGAACACCACGCACAGTCTGCCGCGATACTTGCGAACGAGGTCCGGAACGAACGCCTCAAACTCACGGCAGTGCGGACATTCGAAATCCATGAATACCACCAGCGTATGAGGCGCCGACGCCGAGCCGACCGCGAAGTCATCCTTTCGCACACCCGCGTCCACCCGCCTTGCCGAATCGTGACTCCAGACGAGGTAATCCGGATTGTTCACTGCCTCCAGTAGCGCGCCGCGTACCGTTGCCGCCGTCAGGTAGTAGTACCAAGCTGCGACTCCTGCCGCCGCCGCCAGACCCCACGCCACCGACATACCAATGACGCCTCCGACCCGCGCCCAAGAAGGCCGCGCCGTCTCAATCATGCTCGAACCGTTGCGCGGCCAAGCCAGAATCGCTCCGATCAGGAGCAGCACATTGAGCACGTGAGCTGCGAGGCACCACGGGCAAAGGGCGGGCAGCCGAAAGAGTAGCAGGTATGAAAAGATCAGCGACGCAATCGCACCCGCGACCGTGATTCCGAGTGGCAGAAGGTGTCGCCAGCGCCCGTTCCAGTTTGGCAGCCCTGCGACGATGTACCATACGGAGAGAAATGAAAAATAGGCCAATCCCCACGTCGCAGTGGGCAGCGGACCAATCCGGCCCCACCGACTCATCAGCGCCGAACCGCAGTCGAATCGCCCGCCAGCCCCGCAGGCCAGGGAGAACATCGCCCCCGCCCGTCCCGCAAGACTCGCCGCCTGCAGGAATAGAGAAACGGCCGCGCCGGCCAGCGCAGCCGCGATCAGCAATCCTCGAAGATAACGTCTGTTACGCGCAGTGGTCGGCGTCATGCCCCGCCGATTGTAGCAATTTCGCCGATGCTACGGGTCTTAGACTACCCGCATCGGGATGTTCGTCCCCGGTTGCGCCAATGCCTCCCGGAACGAGCGGTGAAATCGGCCATTCGCCCATACGAGCATTAACACCGCGACCAGCGGATACCCCACAAATCGGAGCGGTGCGACAAGCTTGTTCATCGTAGTCGGCGCAGTGCCGTCTTCGGATGGCATCTCCAACGTCGCCACATCGGTGAATACGCCCGGCAATCGAGTCGAGTTTTGTGCCAGCCGCTCCCAAGGCATCAGCAGCGCCAGAACAATCATGGTCCAAAAGAACGCCTGGAGGATTCCCGCAACCGGCATCCTTCCCACAAGCGCCACTTGCACGGCGACCAGAAGCGACAAGCACAGCAATAACGCCGACAGGCGTCCGACGAATTCTGTTGTTGGCAGGGCCGCTCGCATAACATTCCACGTTTTCTCAGCCCGTTCGCGCTCGGTGAGACTCGGCTGTGTCGCGTTCGCCGTGTCGCCTTCAAAGCCCGTCATCGCCCGCGGTGAGGCAGGGACCCACCCGAATCGCACCGCCGCCCACGCACCGGCATGCGTTGCGAGGCACAGGACGGCCAATAGCAGAAAGAAGCTCTTCCATTTCCGAATGCTCGTTAATGCCGTGAGGTAATCACGGCGCAGATCGCCCGTTTCGGCACGTAGTGTGTCCATCTTGTGCTCCTGACAAATCTCGTCGACCACGGGACCGCCTTCGGCCCGAAGAGACTATTAGGGGCTCGACGCCAAAGATTTTGGCGTGACGGGGCGGGCACCCATCTGCCCCGTCTGCGACGCGGCCGGCGCTTCATCCCGCGTCACGATGCGAACGCTTCGAGGCGGCACGCGCAATCGAACGGGCTCAGCGGAGATGATCGCGCCATCCTTGCGCAAGAACTGAAACGACACCTCGACCTCGTGTCCGGACACGTCGGCGTCGCCCCATGGCAATCGCAATCCGTAGCCCCACCCAAGGCGGGTGGCTTTTTTCACGCGCCAGGGAAGCGTCTGTTCCGGCGCCAGTTCCCATTGCACCGCCAATCGCAAGTGCTCTCCGCCCGTGTCGGGCTCGACGGTGTACATGCTGATTCGAATAATGCCGTCACCAAAGGCGCCCTTGCCCGATGTTCCGGACTCGAGGTAGAGCGTCGCCTTAAAGCCGTCCGCCTGCCTCAGTCCCTCCTTGCTGAAGCTCAGCCACGGCTCTTGCGCGATGAACTTTCGAACCCCAATGATGTTCGGATCGTCCTTCGGCGCGGCCGTGGCCGCATCGCGGCTGGTCACGTTTGTGAACATCGGCCACTGTGCGGGGCCGCTCGTTCCGGCGGGGGCCGGCGCAGGAGTATTGCCCCCGCCCATCGGCGACTGAGGAACCATGCACCCGCCCGCAAGCATGAGCAGCCCGAATGCCGCCGTCAGCGTTTTAGTTGCGTCGCGGATCATACGGCTCCATTTGCAGTATTTCGGGGTCTGACGGTTCCGTCCTTCCCATCGGCTGTGTTCCGTAACTCGCGGGCGGACTCGGCCGCGGCGACGACGTGCTCAGGGTCTCCGCGGTCGGCGGGGGCGAGAACGGCCCATATTCCGGCGCGAACGGGCCATACGTCGGCCCGCCGCCGTCTTCTCCCGGTTGGCTTGTCGGCCATCCGTCTATCGGTGGCATCTCCTCTTCGCCGCCCGGCGGAATGATCTGTGAATCCGACTCGGGTAAAATCCGCAAACCACCCATCAGCGGGCTTTGCTTTTGATCATCCGTCAGCACCGACGTGATGTCGCGATTCTCTACGCTGAGTCGCCGAGCATCTTCCGGCGTCCGTACCACGCGCGGCGTCAGAACAATCAGCAACTCCGTCTTTTGCTTTGTCCGCGTCGTCGCACGGAAGAGTACGCCGACGCCGGGAAGGTCGCCGAGAATCGGAACCTTGTTCTCAGACTCCTGCTCGCTCGTCGTGATGAGGCCGCCGATGACCACGGTCTCGCCGTCTTTGACGACAACCGTCGTCTCGGCGTCGCGCTTGCTGAAGATCGGAGAGGTGATTCCATTTCCAAACGTGATCGTGGATGGAGTCAGCTGCGAAATCTCCGGCTTGACCTTCATGTACACAAAGCCGTCCGGATTGATGTGCGGCGTCACATCGAGCTTCACGCCGATGTCCTTGTACTCAATCGTACTGTTCACCTGGCCATTGTCCGTCGTTTGCGAGCCGGTCAGAAACGGCACGCTCTGCCCGACGTTGATCGTCGCATCCTGGTTGTCCTGGCACATGATCATCGGCCGCTGCAAGACCTCCAGCTTCGAGTCGCTCTGCAGTGACCGCAGCAGAAAGTTGAAATCCTCGCCCGTGATGGTGAACGAGAACCCGCCGAGTCCGCCGCTCGAGGCCGCAGCGCCAAGATCGGTACCACCCACGACGTCAAAATGTGAACTCTGCAAGATGCCGTTTGCGTCCGCAACGGCCGTTTCACTGAACCGCAGGTTTTGCAGTGCGAACTCCATTCCCAGCTCAAACCGATTGTCCAGCGACACCTCCGCGAGCAGCACTTGGATCATCACCTGCGGCGGCGGACGGTCGAGGTCGCGCACGATGTCCAGCACCTGCGTCTGGTACCGCGGGCTGAATGAAAGGATGATCTGATTGCTTTCCTTGTGGGCGACTGCTGAGACTTCCTGCTCCGCCTTGCGAGATTGCGAAATGCCCTCATTCTGTTTGTCGAGAATCTGCGACTGCTTCTGGAAATACCCGTCCAAGGCCGTCACCACGTCCTCGGCCTTCGCATTCTGCAACGAATACACCGTGCTGATCCGGTCGCGGACGTCCTGCGAATCGAGCTGATCCAGGATGTCGCCGGCGACGTTGATGTCCTCAGGCCATCCTGCAACGACCACGCTGTTCGTCCGCACGTCCGCCGAAAACGTCGTCTTGGGCTTCCCGAACGTCCCCTTGCCGCCCGTGGTCGGCGTCCCAGCCGGCGACTCGACACTGCCGCCACCCTCCACCTTGATCTCCCGCCCTTCCTGGAACGCTGCCTGATCGGTCGATCCCTTGTCCTGAGCGAAGATCTTTTCCAGCAACTCGACGGACTTCGTCGCGTCGGCGTTCCGCAGCGTGAACACCCGCACGAAAACGTCGCGCTTCTTGCGATCATCCAGCGTCTTGACGAGATTCTTGATTAGCGCGACGCTCGACGGCGGCGCTACGACGATCACCGCGTTTGTCCGCTCGTCGTACGATACCTGCACGTTCTCGCGGATCGTCTTGAAAAAGGCCTCGCGGCCGCGTGGATCGGTCTTGATGAACGAAATCAGCATCGACCCGATCTCGCGCTGCGCCGACGACCCGCCGCTCGACGATCCACCGCCCCCCGCCCCGCCCGCAGCGGAAAGACTTCCCGTCATGATCTCCTTCAACAGGTCGGCGGTCTTCTTTGCATCCGCGTTCTCGAGCGGAAAGATCCCGATCTGCGCTTCGTCGATCGGCATGGCCGTGTCCAGCCGCTCGACCAGCTTCTCGATGTTCTGCATTTCGCCCGGCGGCGCCGCCACGACAATCGCATTCGTGCGCGGATCGGTCGTCACGGCCACCGGCAACGGACCGGCCGACGCCCCGCCGCCGCCGGTACCACCGCCGCTGCTCCCACCTTTGTACAGCTCTTCGAGGATCTTCTTGATCGAGTCCGCCCGCGCCTTTCGGAGCGCAAAGAGCTTGACCTGGTCGAGGATGTTCGACGGCCGGTCGAGAAGCCCGATCACACTTTTGATCAGCGTCTGGTCCTCGCGCGATGCGCTGATCACGAGTGCGTTGCTCGTTTCGTCAATCTTGATCGTCACCGGCACGCTCTGGACGCTCGTACCCGTCCCGGCCCCACCGCGCGGCTGGTTTCGCTCCTTGAAGATCGTCTCCAGCATCGGCCCGATCTTCGCGGCAGCGCCGTCATGCAGCCGGTATACCTGGATCATGCTCGAAGGCTCCGGCGGAACGTCCAATTCCTTGATCAGCGATTCGGCCTTTGCCAGCCCGTCGCGCGATCCGCCCACGAGCAGCCGGTTCGTCCGCTCATCCGCGATTACCGTCAGTGGGACCTCGGTCTTTTCCTTGGTAATGACATTCGCCGACTCGTCCAGCTTCTTGAAATAGTCAGCCAGCTGAGCCGCGAGCTTCACCGCATCGGCATACTGAAGCTGGTACAGCCGCGTATTCGTGAGGTTCCAAGGCGTCATCACGTCATCCATCTGCGTGACGATCTTCTTGATGATGCTCATGTTTTCCGGACTGGCCGAGACGATCAGCGTGTTCGACCGGTCTTCCGTCGCCACCGTCACCTTGTCGCGGGCCTTGCCGGCCGTGCTGTCGGCCGCCCCGCCACCCGGCTTGTACAGTCCGTCCTTGAATGTGTCGTCGAGCGTCTTCTTGACCCGCGCGACTTCGACATTTTTCAGCGTAAACAGCTCCGCCACGCCCGCCACGCCCGCTTCCACGTCGAGCGTCTTGAGCATGTTGAGCATCAGTTCGTAGTTTTCCTTCGAGCACGCGATCAGAATGGAATTCGTGACCGGATCGTTCTCAATTGCGACCATATCGCTCGGCCGCGTCTTCCCGTCCGTCCCCTCGCGCTGCTTCGCCCGCTCATCAAAGAGCTTCTTGAATACCGGCGCCAGTTCCTTCGCCGAGTTGTAGCGCAGTTGCACGATCCGAATCTCAGCGATCGGCCCGAACGGAAGCGACTCCAGCTTGGTCACCAGCGCTTCGATCGCCTCAAAATCGCCCAGCGCCGAGGCAACGACAATCGAATTGCTCCGCTCGTCCGCGATGATCGCGGGCTTCTCGAGCTTCACGTTGCCGGTCTGCTTCTGCTCTGCCCGCTTCGTCCACAGGTCATCGATCTTCTTGGCGAGGTCGGCCGCGTTGCCGTTCTTGAGCTGAATGGTCCGGATGTTGTCGATCAGCGCCAGCGCTTTGACGTCCAGCTTGGCGACGAGCTCCTTGATCTCCGCCAGCCGATCTGCTCGCGCTGCGACGATCAACGTCTCCGACCGCGGATCACTTTTGATGATCACCGTTTCGCTCTTGCCCGCGTTTGAACTCGTCCCCTTCGGCAGCGCCTCGCCGCGCTTCTTCATCAGATCGTCGAGCACGCTCTCCAGCGCCGTCGAGCTCGCATACTGCAACTTGATGATCTCGAACGGCATCAGACCGACGCCCTTCACGTCGATCTTCGTCACGAGGTCCGTGAGAATCTTCACCTCGTCCGGCCGCCCCGCTAGAACAATCGTATTTGTCCGCGGATCGGCCATCACAACGGCGTTGTAGACCAACACGCCCGTCGGACTGTCCGGCACGCCGCCGGTCGTCTCCGTCTTCGCCGCCCGCGCCGTCAGCTTCTTCGCCTCTTCCAGCATCTTCTTGAGCTGCTCAGCCACCTCGGTCGCGTCGGCGAAGTTCAAGGGCCGCACTTCCAGCGTCACTTCGTCGCGCAGCGGCTCCACGTCAAATTGCTTGATGATCTGCCGCAGAACCATCAGGTTCTTCCGCGGCCCGGCCACCACCAGCGAATTGCTCTCGACGTCGCCGACCACAAACGTCGGCCCGTCGATGTTCAACTCCGCAATCGGGTTCCCCTTCTCATCCAAGACGCGCAGCCGCCGGATGAAATCCTTCGTCGCCGTCTGCCCCGTCGCCGCGTCAGTGATCAGTTTGTTCAACCCCGCCGCCAGCTTGTCCGCCGTCGCCACGCGCAGCGGCACAATCATGATGTCGGCCGTGCCGACGTTGATCAGCTCTGCGTCTTCGTCCGGCTTCGGCGCGGGCTTGTCCAACTCCTGAATGACCTTTCCGACTTCGTCGAGATCCTTCTCGCCGCCCGTCACAAACAGCGAATTAACCTGGTCATCTTTAGTAATGCCGATCGTGTTCTTGTCCGTGATGCCCTGCTTCGCCAACAGCTTTTCGACAACAGATCGCAGTGTCGGCTCCACGTCGCGCGCCCGGCGGTGCTTCAACACGAACGTCCGCGTCCCGCTCTGCGGAATCGTCGGCGTCAGGTCGCCCTTCCGGATCGTGTCCAGAACTTCCTGCATTTTCGTGCCGGCCGCGGCAACATAGATGCCGTTCGTGCGCGGATCAGCGATAAATGCGACCTTGTCCTCCGGCCGCGCCTGTACGCCCTGCGGTCGGTTCTGGTCGACCTTCTGATAGACCTCCTGCAACGACTTCGCCAATGCGACGGCCTGCGCATTCTTCAGCGCAACATACTCGATCTCGATCGTGGGGATGTCCTTGTCGAGCAGCGTCACCAGGTGCTCGATGATCTTTCGGTCCTCTTCCGTCCCGATGACGATCAGTCCGTTCGGCCCCGACTGAATCGTGAGCGGCGCGCCCGAGAGTTGCGCCGACAGCACATTCGGATCGCTCAGCGGTGCCGTCGTCACCGGGCTCACCGGCGTCGCTTCCACGCGAGCGGGCTGCGTGCCCGCCGGCGCGCGGCGAATCGTCGAAACTACCGGCTGCGTGGCGGGCGGCGCGGCCTGCGCCATCGCCACACTCATCACCGCCGACGCGAGCGCGGCATACCGGGGCGCCACACGAGCCGACGATGCCAGCCCCGTCCCGTTCGACCGCCGCTCCGTTTCACGAAACTCGCGCTTCCACCGCGAATCGCCCCGCTGACCGCCGCGATTCCGCTGCATCTGCTCGATCAGCTTCTGCATGTCCTCCGGTCGCGCATTCTTCATCTTGATAAACGTCGCTCCGACTCCGCCCGTCGGACCCACGCTGCTGAGGTTCCCGACCAGTCGCTTGACTTCCTCAAATTTGCTCTTCGACGCCGCGACAAGCAATGAGTTTGAGCGAATGTCCGGCTCGATCGTCACCTTATCCGGCTTGTAATCCGGCACCTGCGCTCGCTGAATCTCCTCCATCTCATTGAGCACCTTTGTGATAGACTTGCTCAACTCCACGACGTTGACGCCCGGCGGAACCGCAACGAGCTGCACCGCTCCCATTTCGGGGCCGGTCCGCGCATCGAGGTCCTTCGCCATCCGCTCGATCAGGACGTAGTCCGACGGGCTTGCCTTGATGATCAGGCTTCGGGTGTTGTTCTCCGCCACGATGATCGGTGCCGGATACCCTCCCTGCTTTCCTTGCGATCGCGACGTATCGCTGAACACCTTTGAGAGCGTCGCCGCCACCTGCGCAGGGTTCGTGTTGACCAGTTGAATGATCTTCGGCTGCCCACCGTATGTCTGATCTGATTCCTTGTCGAATCTCGCAATGATCTCGCGCACCCGGGTCATCGTCTCCGGCTTGCCGACCACGATGATTGAGTTCTGCGTATCGATTGCCTTCAGGCGCGTACCTCCGACAAGAATTGTCTTTTCTTCCTGCTTCTGATTTGGCTGTCGCGCCCACCACGGTACGCCCGCCTGCGGGTCCTCACCGCTCGTCCGCTGCGCGACTTTGAGATATTCCTCTAGGATCCCCAGCATGTCCGACGCGTTGATGTACTTAAGCGGGAACATCTCGACAACATTGCTTCCGACGCCCGTTGACTCCTCGTTGTCAATCGCCGCTACGATTTCGTCGACCACTTTTTTCGTCGCCTCGGTGCACGCGATGATCAACATATTCGAACCGGCTTCGGCCTTGACCGTCACACGATCCTCAAGCGCCTTGTCGCTCGACGGGCCACCGCCGCCGAATTCGGCAAATCGATTTTGCGTTATCCCCTGCTTTCCGCGGAAAAATTCATCCAGCGTCTTCGCGACCTCATCCGCCACCGCGTACTTCAGCTTCACGAAGTAAGTGTTTATGGCCGTTGTTGACTTCACGTCACTGAGCTTTTGAATCGTATCGCGATTGATCTTCTCGAACTCCGGCTCGGTCGCGAATACCAGCACCGTGTTCGTCGGATCGTTCGCCTCGGCCTTCACGCCCGATGTCCCGCCCTGGCCCTGCCCGCCGTAGATTTTGTTGATCGCGTCCGCCACGGTCCGCGCCTTCACCTCGGCCGGCATCGTCACGACGTGGACCTCGCGCGTTCCACCCGACACATCGATCTGCTTGACCAGCCCTTCGATATCCTTGAACTCCGGCTCGCTGCAGAACGCAATGATCTTGTTTCCGCCCGGCATGGCGCTGATCGTCGCGGCCTGTCCGCCGCCCTTTTGCGCCTGCCGCGCATTCAGGGCGCTCGTCAGCGCCTGTGCGACGTCCTTCGCATCGCTGTGCAAGATCTCAATGATCCGGTTTGTCCGCGCCGTCTCGGCCGCTTTGTCGAGAATCGGCTTGATTACTTTCTCAAAGATCTCCGTGTGCTGCGCGCCCGTCGCGGTCACCAACACGAGATTGGTATTCGGCTCCGATGTCACTGTGGGCGGGACGGAGCTCTTGTCCTGTGCCTGACCGGCAAAGAGTTGGCTGATGTTCCCGGCCACTTGCGCCGCGCTGATCCCAGGCCCCAGCACATAACTGCGCACCTCGCGCTTCGTCATTTCGCTCGCCTCGACATCGAGGGAGTCGAGTACCTTTTGCACGACGAGAAACGTCATCGGATTCCCGACGACCACGAGCGAGTTCGTCGCAGCATCGGGCGTGAATGAAAATGTCCCCAGGTTCAGATCACTACCCGCGCCCGTCTGCGTCCGGGCCACCACCTGCGCCAGCAGGTCTTTCATCTTGTCAACGACATCCGCCGCCTTCGCGTGCTTCAGCTTGAATTGCCGGATCTCAATGTCGATCGACTGCACATCCAGTGCCTTCGCCATCGACTCGATTTCCTTGTACAGCTCATCCGTCGCCGTGACGACCAGCGACTTCGTCGACGAGATCGGCACGATCTTCAGCTTTGTAACTCCCCGCTGTCCTCGCTCCGCGAACACGGCCTCCAGTTTCTTAGCAACGCTGTCGACGTCCGCCAGCTTGAGTTGAATCGTCCGGGGTTTCGACGTCTCCCCCAGCTTCTTCTCCATCTCGCCGATCGTAGCCGTTATCTCCGCCATCGTCTGCGGCGGCGCCTTGACCAGCAGGTTCCCCGTCGCCGCATCCGGCGAAATCACCACGTCAGATGTCGCACCCGGAGCACCGGTCTTCGCATACATTTCCCGCAGGGCGTTCGCCATCGTCGCTACGTCGCCCTTTATTGGAAAGATCTTGATCTTGCCCGGGTCTCCTGTGTCCACGTCAAGATCCGCGACAAGTTCGCGAACTCGCGTTACTTCCTCCTTCGTTCCTGCCACGATCACACTGTTGGTTCGGGTATCGGCGTTGATCGACGCCTGTCCACTCCGACTGGCTCGCCCCCCCGGCCGACCCGGCATTCCGGGTGTCGTCGCAGCCCGCTGCGCAATATCCTTAACAATGGTTACTACTTCTGGTGCCCGCGCAAACTTGAGGGGAATTCGTTCCATCGTCGCCTGGGCTGTGTTCGGCAGTGTCTCCCACTCTTCGATGAGATTGCCGATCATCTTTAGCGCATCAGACGGACCGGAGGCGACGATCGTATTTGTCTGCTCTTCCGCCGTAATCGTCGTCGTGTCGGCCGACGCCACGACACCCGCGCCTTCCATTCCAGGCTGCCCACCCGGCTGTGGCTGTCCCGGCTGTGGTTGTCCGGGCTGCGGCTGTCCTCCCGGCTGCCCTGGCTGTCCCGGTTGTTGTCCCGGTACTTGGAATCGCCTCTGCTGTCCCCCGGCCAGGCCGGCCCGCGCATCGAGACCCAGCACTTCACGCAGCGCGGTGACGGTCGGCCCCGCTTCTAGATTCTTCAACTTGAATACCTTGACGTTTCGGACGCCCTGTGTCTCGACATCCAGCGTCTTCAGCACCGCCACGATCAGCGGAAAGTCCGACGGCATCGCCTGAATGAAGAGCTGCCTCGTCCTCGCGTTCGGTGTCACGCGAATCCGCCCGCTGCCTCCCGACGCCGCGCCGGTTCGACCGCCCCGCCGATCGGCGCGGCCGCCGGCTGCCGCCGCCGGTGGTCCGGCCGGCTGTCCCGGCGCGCCCGGCTGCACCCCTGGCTGGGGTTGACCCGGCGCATTCGGCTGCGGCTGGGTTGGCTGGGCCGCGGCGGGCGAGGCCGACTGCTGATTGAAGATCGCATCAAGCACCTGTGTCACTTCGTTGACATCCGCGTACTTGATTGGAAAGACCTTCATCACCATGTTCTGCGGCTGGTCTTCAATCTCCTCGATGATCTTCTTTGCGGCTTCGATGTCCTCTGGCCGGCCCTTGATGATGATTCGATTGTCTTCCGTCACCACGATTTGCAGCGGCTCGTTCGTAATCTCGATCGTCGGCTTCGGCCTCGACTCATTCGCCGCCGACGTCGTTGTCGGCGCCTGCCCGATCGCTATTGCTGCAATGGCAGACATCAGGCTCGCCGGCATGACGCATGGCTGCGCTTCGCTCGCGTCCGCCGGCCGAGTTGTTGGGGCTCGCTTCGGTTCATCTTCATGAATGTCGACAACTTCAATTCCGGTCGATGCCAGACTTGCATTGAGATTGACCTTTCGACCCGTCTGACTCTCAAGCTGCGATCGTAGAAGCTCCGCCATGCCTTGGGCCGTGTATCCGCCTTTTGGAGTCTTGACGTAATAGCCCGGCAGCTTGGTCGTCGTATCCTCGATGTCAAACATCTTCGCCATCCGCTCGATCTCGGGCAGCTCGCGCGGCTTGCACCGCACCAGCAGCATCCGATCGTTCGGACCGATCCGAAACTCCGGCCCGCCCTTCTTTCCCGGCGGGTTGAAAATGTCGTCCAGGTCGTACGCAACGTCGCGCGCATCGCGATGTTCCAGTTTGACAATCGCCCAGTCGCCGGTTCCGTGCCCGTCGTCCGGGCCCGCCGGAGTCATTTCTTTCTCGATCGCGTCGACATACTTGTCGATCTGCGGAATCTCCTGCGCCGCAGCCGTCACGATCAAAAGATTGCGATACGTATCCGCGTAGATCTGAACCGCACCCGTCGCCGGCGCGGTACCCGGTTTTCCACCTCCTGCGGCTCCGCCCATCATGAGCGTCCTTAGCGCCTTCTCCGCTTCCTCCGGATCGGTGACGCGATACTGCTTTACAACCCGGCTGCTCGACGCCACGTCGATCGACGCGACCAGGTCCAGCGCCCGCATCACCGCGTCCTTCGGACCGTCCAGCAACACCTGATCGCCCGTCGGTACGATCTTCAGCGGCGTTTCGCCCGGCTTCGGCGGCTTGCCGCCCGCGCCCGGCGCGACGAGCGCCTTTAACGCATCCGCCACCTCGTTCGCCGACCGGTTCTTCACCGGAATCGTCAAGCTGTAAGGTGGATTCTCGACGGCTGCCGCGTCCATCTCGGCCGCCAGCTTCGCGATCTGCTCGAAATCCACTTTCGGAGCAATGACCAAGAGTGAGTTCGTGATCGGCTCCGGCGTGATCTTTACGGTCGACAGAGGCCCCGGCGCACCCGGAATCGGCGGCTTTGCACCCGGTCCGAACGCCTGCAGCAATACCTGAGAAATCGTCGTCGCATCGCCGCGCTTCAGCCCGATCACCTGCACCCGGCTCGCATCCGACGGCGGAATGTCCAGGTCCGGCAGCATCTCCGCGATCATCTTCTGCACGTCGCTCGTCGCCCAAACACGCAACGTGTTGTCGCGGCTGTCCGGCGTGATTTTCACGACCGCCGGCGGCTGACCCTTCTTCAGCGGCTGCCCCGAGAACATCGGTTGCAGCATTGCAGTCAGATCCGCCGCGTCCGCCTTCGTCAACCGGTACGTCTTCAACGACGGCGTCGATTCGGTCGCCTTGCCGTCCAGTTCGTTGATCAGAGTCTCGAACCGCGCCCAGTCTTCGTCACTGCATCGCACGAGCAGGTATCCACTCGCCTCGTTGCCGATGAACTTCGGCGGGGGCCGTCCTCCGGGCTTGCCCGGCGCTCCGGCCGTCGCGAGTTGCTGCAGCGCTCCCGCTAATTCGGTCGGCGAGGCCTTCTCGAGCTTGACGAGGTGATCGCGTTCGTTGACCGGCGCCGGCTGGTCGAGCTGCGCGAGGATTTTCAGGGCTTCCTCCACCATGGCCGACTTGCCGGACACGATGACCGCGTTCCCACTGATGTCCGGGGAAAACAGCGGAGCACCGATGCCCGGCTGCTTCCCCGGCTGCATGAACATCGCGCTGAGTATCGGTACCATCTCGGCCGCATTACCGTGCTGCAGGACGACCCGCTCGCGACGAATCGGCGCCGAAACCACGTCCAGCGTCTTGATCAGCTCTTCAGCCCGCGCCATTCCCTTCGCGCCGCCGACGATGATCAGGTTGGGGCTGCCCGGCAGGCCGTACACGTCCCACTTCATCGCCTCCGCTTCTTCCGGCGGTGTGAACTTCTGCGGATCGTTCGCCTTCTGCCGTTCCGTCTGCGAAATCGTCCGGAGCTGCCCCGCCACTTCGTCCGGCGAGGCATTCTCGATCTTGATAACCTTTGTGACCGTCTCCCCGGAGACGGTCGCGTTGTCCAGGTCCCGCGCGACCTTTTCGATTTCGGCCGCCTTCTGGTCCGTCGCCTTGATGATCAATGAGTTGTTGCGGACGTCCGCGATGATCTGAATTTCCTTGGCCTTCAGCGCGTCGGGGTCCTGCCCTGGCCGCGGCGCGACGGCGGTCGGCGGATACATCTGCCGCAATGTCTGCTGAACGTCCCCCGCTTTGGCGTTCTTCAGTTTGATCGTCCGCCACTTGAAATCGACGTCCGGCGGCGTCGGATTCACCGACACGAACCGATCGACGATATCGAAGAACTTCCGATGGTCGCGCGACATCCCGGTCAGGACCAGCTTGTCGCCGTATACCTGTGTACCGTAGTAATCCTCCACGCGCGGCCGGAACTGATCGATGATGTCGATCGGCGGCCACCCCGGCGGCGGAGAGTAGACGACGAGCGACATCACATGGTCGCCGAGCTTCGCCGCCTCAAACTCCTTTCGCGTGTTGTACATGTACTCGGGTGGGATGTTTCGAATCAGGTCCGGCAATCGCCCGAGTTCAAGGTAATACCCATGTCGCGCATCGCCGCGGAAGAGAAGAAGCATCTTGCTCGTCCGCATCAGCAGCAGTTCGTTAAGCTGGAACAGCGCCTCGGCAAAGTTGTAGCGCGACGCCGATCGAAACGAAAGGTTTCCCGTCACCGACTTCGTGTCGCCGATGATGGTGTAGCCGCTGATCCGTGAAAAATCGTCCAGCACGTCCGCCCACGGGGTCTCAAAGTAGTTGAATGCATAGGGCTGCGTCGACGGCGCTGTCGTCACCACCCGCGTTGTTGGCTGACTTGTAGTGCTCGGCTTCCCGGGTGCACCCGAGGGCGACGCCGAGCCGGGCGTTGCTGCGGGTCCGACCGCGTCGATGGGATGTCCGGCAACGCCCGCCGTCGTCGTCGGCTGCTTTACGCTCCCGGTTGGAGCTATCGGTCGCACCGCCCCTGGAAACGCCGGCCGAGTTGCAATGCGCGGCACAATCGCCGGATGGGTCGTCGGCTGAACCGGCGCAGCTTGCAGCGAATAGGATGTATCTTCCTCGATCGGTTGTGTGGTCGGCGACGCGGCCGACTTCGAGGGTTGGGGCGAGGGCGGTGTCGCTGGTTGCGTGGTCTGCGGCGCTGCATGTTGAGTCGAAGCCCGCGCCTTGGCGCGGAGCGCCTCCAGGTCACTCGATCCATTACCGTTCGCCGGCTGTGTCTGCGCTGCCGGAGCCGCGCCGGCCGAACCGTTGCTGAGCGGTCCAGCGGATGCGATTAACAGCAATGCACAAGCAGCGAGCGCCCGGACGGGTCGCGGCAGCAGCGCATCGATCGTCGGACGCGCCGACTTCACATGCGATCGGGTTTGCAGTCGCGCCAAGCTCATTGCTGATTCCACCTCGCGATCGCAGTCGGAATCTCCGATTCGTCCAGCGCATCGAGTTGCACCCGCTCCGGGAACTTCCGCCCTAGCGGATACAGAAAATAGACCCCGCCGATCTGCGCGACGCCGCCGAGCGGCTCGACCAGCACGAGTTTTCCACCGTCGATCGGCGCACCCCGGGCAATCACCTCGCGTTTCTTCGTCTTCATGTTTAGCGCGATCATCTCTTGTGTCTCGGGATAGGACAGCAAGCCCGTCACTTGCAGGTCCGGATTCGGCGGCGGCAAGTTCGCGACGACCACGGGCGGTGGCTTGTCCGGCCCCTTTGGCTTCGGCGGGATGACATGTGTCCCGGTGTTTTGTGACGCGACTTGGTACGTTCCAGGCGCCGCCCGCGTCCCGTCAGCATAGATCCCCGTAAGCATGAGCGTCTGGCCCTTGATCTCTGGCAGAGGAATGGCCTGAGCGGTCGGACCTGTCTTCTTGGGGAATTTCATGATGGGCCAAGTCGTCGCCTTCCCGTCTTTCGTGACGACAATTTCGAGTTCCACTGGCTCTTCCCCGTCGTTGCGAATCGAATACTGAAAACTCTCAGGCGGCGGCGGCGGCGTGTGCGCCGGAACCGTCACAACCGCCGGCTTCCCCTCGGCCCACGTCAACGCCGTCGGCCCGAACGTCTTGCCGTCCGCATACTTAACGGTCACCTCCACCTTGTCGCCCGCAACGGGCGGCATGTCCTTCCTGCTCTTACCCGCGACCGTCGTTGCGGGTTGCGGCGCCCCGGCCTGCCCTTTCCAGCTATGTGAAATCTGGACGTTTACATCCTTGAGGTCCTGGTTCTCGATAGTCACGGCGAATTGCGGCGGCGGCTCATACGCCTTGAAGACGTTTCGCTTCGCCAGCAGCATGTAATCCGCGTCTGATGGCAGTCCGCGGCGGAGCGAACTCGGCATCTCCCGCGGATCGCTCGGCATGGTCGTCGTCCCGCGCAGCTTCACCGCCACGGCGTCGACGACGTTCGCAAGCTGTGGCACTACCAATGTCTCAACGAGCAACTCGCTGATCCGCAGTTCCTCGCCGCCACCCAACGTCTTCGTCGGCGCGACGCGAAGCTTCTTGATGTTGCACAACACCGGCATCCGGTAAAAGTCCCCCAGGAATCCCGAAACCTGGTCGATCGTCCCTTCCGCCGTCACCCGCACCGATACCGTCGCAATGTCCGACTTTGGCAACTTCCCGGGAGTAAGCGGAGTTACATTCACGTTCCGGAGCTGATGTTTCGCCGCGAGCGCCTTGATTTCGGCCTGGAATACGTTTTGTGCATCGCGCGCGTCGAATGAGTACGTCCGTCGCGAGACCCCCTGCCACTCCTTCGCGATTTCCGGCAAACGGTCTCGCGTCTTTTTCGCCGACGCGTACTCCTCGCGTCGCCGCTCGATCTCTGCGTTCGCCGTCTGAACTGGCGACACGAGCAGCCAGTCCACCGCCTTGTACGCGACCCATAGGCCGACCAGCCCGCCGATTACAACGACGATCAATCGCTCGCGCGGATTCATCGGCCGCCTCCCGGCTGCGATGCCGCTGGCGCCGCCGCGCCGCTTCGCCGTCCAGGCGAAAGCGAGATCTTCACGCTGTCGCTATAGAGGAAGCCGTCCTTCATCGGCGACTCGGACGAGGACCCCACGGCCGCGTTGAACCCCTCGCTCTTCAGGCGAGTCACAAAGCCGTTTGTGATCGACGGATTCATCGTTCGCAGGGCCAGGTCTATCGATGGCGGCTGATCCGAGAAGCTCACCGCCGTTACATATGCTTCCTTGTCCGCCGGAAACGCCCGCGTCAGCGCCGCCAGCTCCGACGTCCAGACAAACTGTGAGTCAAACCAGTCGCGAACCGCAATCACCCGGCCATCGACGTCATTCACGCCGTCGATCATCACCTTGCCCTTGCGGTATCCATCCAGCTCGCGCTTCAAGTCGCTCGTATTGTCTTTCAGCCGCGCGATCTCTTTCTGCTTCGGTTCCACGACGTACCGGCGGTAGACCAGCACCGAGAGGATCACCATGGCCGCAGCCATCACAACACGCGGCATCCGCCGCAATCGCTTGGTGCTCTGCGCGACGGCCTTCTTGGGCGCCAGGAAGTTGAACTGCTGCGTCGGCGGCATCGCCGAACACATCGCCAGCCCGATAGCCGCCGAAAAACCGCGCAACTCCCGTGCACGCTGGGGCGGCAGGTCCAGCGCCGCCCCGGGGTTGTACAACTCCGCGTGAACACCCAGGCGCTCGTGCAGCGCCTCGGCCAACGAGGCCTCAACGCCCGTCGCACCAGCGACGATAATCTGCTCCAGCTTCGCGCCTGCCTCGGTCGCGCGATACGCTTCGTACGAGCGCACGATCTCGACCATCAGCGATGCAACCGCATCGCGAACGGTCGCGCTTCCGCCGCTCAGATTCGGCACCGCCGCGCCGACGATCTTGCTGTCCGCGAGTAATTCACCTTCCAGCGCTGGTTCGGCGTCGAACGCGAGGCGCACGCTCGCGGAGCGAGAAAAGATCAGCCCCCCTTCGCGCATCACGTTGATCTCGGTCAGGTTCGGTCCGACATCGATCGCGAGACAGAGCCCCTTCCTCGCCGCATCTGACCCGGCGGTGAATGCGATCAAGTTCGCGTGCGGCCGGAGTCCGACGCGATCGACCTGCAACCCGGCCTCTCGCGCCACCTGCGTATAAAGCCCCAGCGCTTCGTTTCGCACCGCAGCTACGAGCACTTCGGCCGGCACCTTCGGGTCATGTGTCCCGCGCACGGTGAAGTCGAGCGTCGCCTGGTCCGCCGCGAACGGGAGTTCCTTCACGATTTGGAATTGAACCAGCGCCGGCAGCTCATCCAATGGCGTCGGTGGAACGTTGAGCGTATTGAGGACAACTTTTTCGCGCGGAATCGTCAGCCCTGCATGCCGGTCCCGAATGCCCGCCTGCGTTAGCGCCTGCCGAAGAAACGCCCCGAGTGATTCCGCATCCTCTTGCCGAATCTCCGCGGGAATCGGTACCGACAGCGCCTTGAGGATCTCGATCCGCTCCGCGCGCGCGCGAAACTGCACGACGCGCAGCGACTGTGCATCCCAGTCGACGGACAACTGACGCTTACCGGTTAGACTCCCGAACAACGCTCCGTGTCTCCTCGCCGTGAGGCGTGTAGGCCGGTCCCAGCGGGGTCAGATCGCGGTAGTACAGAACCTGCCCGATCGGTCCGCGCATTTCGATGACCGCTCCGATCCGCTTCGTGACCCCAACGTGGTCTCCGAAGCCGACCGCATCGACTGAAAACGTCGAACTGCTCGCCGTGAGCTTCGGCAACAGTTTTCGGAACTTCCGTTCGCTCACCAGCCCCTGCGTCAGCAGCCACGCGGGAGTCCGCTTATCATCGCCCGATAACCCCCCCCGGTTTGAAGCGATTGCGTCGATCTCTGTGGTCGAAAGCTCCGGCAGCGTCGCGAGAACCTCCCGAGGGGCCACAGCAACATTGATACGGCCGACGAACACCGGACGTACGTCTGTCGTGAGCCGGTCCAGGATCACCGGCAGGTCGGTCGCCTGACCCGGCGGGATCTCGTCCGTCAGGTTTGCCAGGGGAACGTCATCCTGGCGCCCCGACCGCCGGGATGTCGGCCGGCTCGTCGGCTGCCGACCGGATCCGCTGCTCCCGCTCGGTTTGGACGTCGATTGCGATGTGGGCTGGGAAGTCGGCGGCGACGTCGGCTCATCGCCGGGCTGCGTCGTGGTGCCGTCGCCCTCCTCGTCGCCCGGCTGCGTTGTCGCTTCCGGCTCCGGCGGCGGGACCGGCAGCAGATCCATCACGCTTCGAAATGCCTTCCCCCCCTCGCGGATTCGCATGATGTAATCCACGAGCCGCGCGTCGACGTTTCGCTCCGTCAGCTGCTTCTGCAGCTCCACGGTATCCTTCATATTAAGGTTGATACGCGGCTTGTTGGACGAGTCGGTGTTCAACTCGCGCGAGAATACTGTCAGATACGGTGCGAGCCCGCGATACAGTTTTCCATCTGCGTTGTCGGGCGGAAAGCTCGCGTTCCCGTCATCTTCGTTCTGATCCAACAATCCATTGCGGTTATAGTCTTCCCCGTACAGCACCCACCCGGAGAATCCCTTCACCAGCAGCAGTTCTTCAACCGTGTCGAATCGTCCCAGCTTCGGTTGATAGCCCGGCCGCAATGATCGGTAGTACTCGCTCTTCGCTCCCTTCGGCCGCGCATTCTCGCCCTTCTCGCGCCAGTCGAGGAGGCATTGAACGAGACTCTCGCGATCGATGCTCTGATTGGTCGGGGTGAATTCGGGAACAACGGTTTCGATCAGATACCGGAGTTGTTCCTCATTGGCGAGATTCAGATCGAGCTTGGACGTCTCCGGCGTAATCCCGTACCGCACGGCCGGATTCTGCTCGTCGTCGTGATTCACCGCATAGAGCGTAAACCGCCACATCGGTTCCGCCTGTTTTTGGGCGCCCTCCTCCTTCGTGGGCTCCGGGGTCGCCGGGCTTGCACCCCGGATGCTTCCTTGGCCGGTTTGTTGAAACGCCGCCTCGGTATTGTCCTTTTCAAGTGCCGCCTGGCGGTACAGTCCCCGGTTGTCGTACCAGTTCGCGGGATCGTCTCGACTCTTGCGAAGCTGCAGGATCGCCCGCTGAATGCCGGACTCCGCCGCGATCCGCGCTTGGAATTGCTGCTGTCGGGCGTAGACCCCGCTGAGATTCGATCGCACCGAAAACGTGAACCCCGCTGTCAGTATTGCCAGCAGGATCACCATTATCAGCACGACCAGAAGAATGAGCCCGCGCTCGCCTCTCCCCCGAGCCCAGACCCGCTTTTCAGACCTGCCAATGCGGTTTGAGACGGGGACTACCCGTCCAGGAGCCGGTCTCGGTTCTGGTCGCGATGCCGCAGACATCCTGCACCTTTTACCTTTGAGCCGGGCGGGCGTTGCGTCAAAAACTCCCTGATCCGCTGCCCCCGCTCGGCGTGAGTCCCCCCGTCGGGCCACCCGAGCTGCCACCAAACGCCCGCCGGCTTGCCCGCATCAATCGCGAACCGAAAAAGCTGTCCGACTGATTAAGCCGCACCACAAGGCTGTAGCGATCCGTGTTGAAATACTCCGGTATCGAGGCCGTCTGGTCTGCGGCATCAAGGTCGATCTTGTTCGGATCCTCCGGCACGACCGGTTGGAATCCAACGGTGATTTCCACGGCTTGCGGCAGCGAGTTTCCCATGCCGCCGCCCTGCGGTTGCCAGACGTCCGTCCATTCCACGCCGTCGAAGTACCGAAACCGGAGGTAGAGCGCCTTGTCCGACAGCACTTCGATGTCGTACTTCTCCGGCTGTCCCGTTTGAAGCGCCGTCTGGCGCAGCGTTTTCAACTCGCGCCGCACGATGCCAAGCGTCTTGGGTCCCTCCGTCGTCGCATCCGCAGACCCGTCCGTCGACTCCGTATCAGCGTACGTCATCGACTCTTCCGGATCGATGCCGAGGTAATAGCGCACCTCGCGCACGTCGCATTGTCCCGGCAAGGGCCGATCCTCGATCGCGCGCGGATAGAGCACTTCCTTGTCCGGAAGCATCACGGTCTGCAGTGTGATCTGCTGCCGGTAACCCTGAATCCCCGGACCGAGCGACGGAACAAATCCGTTCGTCGCGCGGACATCCTCGGCGATCCGGTTCAGAATCTGCCAGGCTAATTCGCCGTGGTCGATTGTCTTGCGGCCGATGTCGCGGCTCTTCAGCGAGATGTCGTAAAATCCGAACATCGCGCCGATCAGCAGAACCATGAGCCCGAGGGCCAGCACGACCTCGAGCAGGGTCAGACCTCGACGCGCTCGCATGGCCCCGCGCATCATCCACCCCCCGGCTGGCTCGTTGACGGTCGCGGCCGCCCGCCGCCCTTTCGTCCGGTTCCAGTTCCGGCTCCGCCGGCGCCCCCGCCGAGTTGACCCATTCCCGGAAGCATGCCGCTCGGAAAGCCGCCCTGGCCACCCTGACCCAGTTGCCCGAGATCGCCCATCATCTGCGGATTCAACTGCCCCGACTGCATCGCTTGCATGATGACCGGAAGCAATTGAACAAGCGTGTTCATATCCAACTTCGCCAATGACGCCGGATCGAAATTCTCGGGATCAATCACCTGGCTTCCGCCGGGGATCGCGTCCGTCAGCATCTTGAGTTGCTCGTCGGTCATGCCGAAGTCGTTCTTCATGTTGATCGGCTTTGGTTTCGCGCGCAGCGCTCGCGTCACGAGCACCGGGCGAGTCTGCCCGTCGCCGGTCGTCGGATCGTTCTCAAGAATGCTGATCTCGACCCGCAGCAAATCCGGGTCCTGTTCGACTGGAGTAACCTTCAATTCGTACCGCAGGTCCCGTTGCCCCCGATCCTCGAAGTTCCCGCTCTGCTCCTGGTCGTACGTGATCTCTCCCGTGTCGAGTCGCGCGAGAATCTCCTCGCTCAGCATCATCGCCCGGGTCATCTCTTCGCCGCGCTTCACGCTGAGCAAGC
This sequence comes from uncultured Planctomycetaceae bacterium, assembly GCA_964549445.1. Classification (GTDB taxonomy): domain Bacteria; phylum Planctomycetota; class Phycisphaerae; order UBA1845; family UTPLA1; genus SpSt-539. The sequence goes on along the minus strand of CAZJVS010000013.1, from coordinate 44,476 downwards.
TGTTGTTGATCGCCGATCCGCAGACGGCGATCGCAATCAGCAGGATCGACAGCGCGATCACCACCTCCAACAGCAACACCCCTCGTCGCATTCGACTGCCCATCACGTCGTCACCCCGTCAACCGGACTCGGCCGGCTGCGTCGTGCTGTCAGGTTTTTCGTTATTATCGCCCGGGTCGGCCGGCGGCGGCTCCTTGCTGCCGTCCGTACTGCTGTCATTTTCAGGCGGCTTGTCTCCTGAATGCGCCGATTCGTCGGTTTTCGTGTCGTCCTTGGGCGGTCGCTTTCCCGGATTTCGTGATTGTCGCTGTTTCCCATCAGGCGTCTGCGACGATCCGTCTCCGGTCCCCGGCAACATTCCCGACAGCGGATTCAGCCCGGATGGCAGTCCCGACGATCCTCCAAACTTGGTCGGATCTCCGCCCCCATCGAGCGAAAGCGGCATTCCCGCCGTGTTGCTTCCGCCCGACTTCTTGGCGCCGTCGCCGGACTGGCCGGTCAACGCAATGTCGCCGAACGCCAACTCCGGCGGCTTTAGCTTCGTGCGCGGAATACGCAACGATTCGTCCGCCATCATCTCGGCCGACATCGACGGCCGAATCGAGGCCAGCCCCGAGCGCCCATCCATCTCGATCCAGATTTGCTCTTCATCGTCCGCCAAGACGGCATCCGGCGCCTTGTTTGCCAAGACGATCGTCGCCCAGTTCGTCGAGCCGTCCGGCTCAAAAACAATCGTCGGCCGTTTCTCGTCGACCGGCTCGTCTGACGTCATCTCCGGCGTAAACGTTGGTTCGGACGGCGTGCCGTCGCTTTCGGCGTCGACAATGCCGTCCGACGTCGCGCTCGCATCGTCGCCGTCCGCGTTGACATCGAAGTCCGCCTTCTCGTCATCGAACGGAAGTGTGTACTCCGGCCGCCCCAGCCGGATTTCGTGAATCTGTGCATCCCCCAGCAGCCGCTCATCCGCCGTCCAGTCGGCCTTCACCGCCTCGTACTTTCCCACCGCCGTGAACGGGTCGGGTTCAGTCTCAACGGTGGGAAACCGTTCCTTGGGCACGAAGCGGATGCGATATCGGCGATTGTCCAGCATCGCCTGCGCGCGCGTCAGGCCGAGCAGCGATTTGAACTGGTCTGCAGACTCCGGAAGTTGCGACTTCCGAAACATCACGCTCATCGCCGGCCAGGCAAACCCGGCCAGGATCGCAAGCAGCCCAATAACCAGGACAATTTCAAGCAGCGTGAACCCGCCTGCCGCGCGCAGCCGCCGCGACGCGTCGCGACGGTGATTAATCATTCGCACGGGCGCAGCTCCGCGCCCGGCCGGCAGGTCGGGGTTCTCACGCTCCATTTAGTCCGTCTTCCAATTCCGAATGTCATCCTCGGTGTCCGATTTTCCGTCCGGTCCCATGCTCCACAGGTCAAAGCTCTTCTCATTGTGCTGACCCGGGAACTGGTACTGGTACTCGTTGTTCCACGGATCCTGCAGACCCTCGCGGTCCTGCAGATACGGACCGGCCCAGCTCTTCGCGAGCTTGTCATCCGAGGGCTTGTCGAACAGGTCCTTCAGCCCCTCCGGGTACTGATTGCAATTGAATTGATATGCGATGATCGCCTTGCTGATCGTTCCGCCCGACTTGACGGCCGCCTCGGCGAGCTTGATCTTCGCCTTCTCGCCCTGCGTCTGCAGCGCCGGAATCGCGAATGCCGCCAGCAGCGCCAGCAATCCCACCACCAACAGAATTTCGAGAAGCGTGAAGCCGCTCCGACCGGTCCGCCGCGTGTGCTTCAGTTTTCGATTTTCCATGACGTGTTCTCCTCTATGTGCCTGGGTCTTGAACCGTGACATTGTATTACGTCCCCGAACTCATCGTCAGAATCGGCAGCAGCAGCGACACCGCGATCGTGCCCACCACCACCGCCATGCAAATCAACAGAATTGGCTCGAGCAGCCGCAGTGCCAGATCGATTTTGCGCGCCGTACGCGTCTCGTACGAGTCCGCGATTGTGATCAGAACGTTTTCCAGATTGTTGCTTTCCTCGCCTACTGCGATCATATCGACGATGTCCAACGGAAACAGTCCCGACTTCGCGAGCGGTGTCGCCAGCGTTTCGCCTTTACGCACGGACTCTGTCGCAATGTCGATGTGATCCTGCAAGATGCGATTCCCTGCCGAGTCTCTCGCAATCTTCAGCGACTGCAGGATGGGTACGCCGTTATGCAGAAGTGTCCCCAGGATCCGGCAGAACCGGCACACCGCGACGAGTGTGATGATCTCCCCGACCTTCGGCGCCTTCAGCTTGAAGCGGTCGAAGTACAATCGCCCCGTCGGACTGCGGATGGCCGCCGCGATCGAAATCATCACCGCGGACGCAACTCCCAAGGTCACCAATCCGTTGTCTTTCAGAAAATCGCATGTCGCGAACACGAACTGAGTCATCGCCGGAAGGTCGCCCCGCAAGAACTGGCGCACCTTCGGCACAACCACCAGCAATAGGAAGACGACAATTCCTCCGCCGACAAACATCAACAGCGCGGGATAGATCAGCGCCCCAAATAGTTTGTTCTTCAGTTCATCCTGGCGCTCAGTAAACGCCGCGATGCGCGCAAGCACCTCTTCGAGAAAACCGCCCTTCTCGCCCGCCCGAATCATCGACACGTGCAGTTCCGCAAATGCGTTCGGGTGCTTCGCCATTGCATCCGCGAGCGTCTGCCCGCCCGACAGGTCGTCGCGAACCTCTCGCAGGATCTCAACCAGCGCGGGGTTGGGTGTCTGTCGGCACAGTACGTCCAGTGCTCGCAATGCCGGCACGCCTGCTTTCAGCAGGTCGGCCAATTGCGAATAGACCACGGCCACTTTGCTCAGTCGGATCTTTTTTTTCCGGCCGGTAAGCTGCGATTTGCTTGCGGTCCCACCCTCTTCGACGTTGACCGGAAACAGCGCCTGCTCATCCAACAGGCGCAAGGCCGCCTGCTGCGAATCAGCCGTCAACACGCCGCTGACGGTTTTGCCGTCTGTGTTCCGAGCGGTGTACGAATACGTTGCCACAACCGACCTGTTTCGTCGCCCGAGCGCGACAGTGTTTCCGGACCCTTACGCCTCAACTCGCGTGCAGGGAACAGTTTAGGCCACTCCCCGGCCCCATGCCAGAGCATCGCCCGCCCGGTCCACACAGGTATACAGCGACAACCCGCGTCCGATTGCACCACCAACCTCGGCTGATACAGGACTTATCGCCCCCGCGTCAGATTCCTCAGTGACAGAGCACGTTTGAGTCCCCCACCAATCTCGCGACGAACCCTGCGATGTCGGCCGAGTTGAGCCGCAGGTCGCCATTCAGGTCGGCACAGGCACAGCCGCCTGCCGACAAACTCCCAGCGACCAAGCACGACAGGAAACCCTGAACGTCCTCGCCGTTCACGAGCGCATCGAGGCTCAAATCGCCCGGGCAGGAAATGAACAAACAGTCGCACTCATCTGGCACACCATTTTCGTCCCCGTCGTACAAAACACCCTCGGCGATGTCGCATCCGTCCGGAACACTGTTGTTGTTGCAATCGGTCAATCCGCCGCTCGCGATTTCGCAAACGTCCAGCATCGCATTGCCATTGCAATCCCCGGTGTTCATGGCGAACAACAGATGCACGGAAATGTGGCTGTTCGCGCAGCTGACCTGATCCACCGCCGCGCTCGGGATCATTTGAATATTTGCATTGCCTGCACCGACGACTGAGTTCCATGTCACCATCGGCACTACCAGCGATTCGTTATCCAGCAGGCAGTCGAACGACTGAATGAACAACGTCCCAACGACCGTACCATTGACCTGAATGACGATGTTCTCGGTCTGCGAACCAAGGTCCCCTACGGCCGTAAACTCCAGCGTCACGTCGCCGGTCGCCTCGGGCGGCTCAACCACCGTGTAGCTCTGCGGCGAGTTGTTGTAAATCGGCGACAGATCCGGCGACTGCTGCGAAAATACCCCGGCAAGCTGACACGCATCCGGCACGAAGTTGTGGTCGCAATCCGCCAGGCACGCTCCGCCGCACAAGGCCGGATCAGTCTGACATCGATCGGGAATCAAATCACGGTTGCAATCCAGCGCCGAGCCGGACGCCAGCTCGCACGCGTCGGGAACCAAATTCAGATTGCAATCAGCACACCCCGGACAAATCGGCGGCACCTCGCACTCATCCGGTATCCCATCGCCCTGGCAATCCTCACTGCTCGCCAATGTCACGTCGCAATCATCCGGCCGCGCGTTCGCATTGCAGTCAAACTGGCACGAGTCGGGAATCAGGTCGGCGTTGCAGTCTGCGCATCCCGGGCAGATCGGCGGCACCTGGCACACATCGGGAATCCCGTCCGCCTGGCAATCCACACACGTCGCACACAACGGCGGCACCTGACATTCGTCCGGCCGCGAGTTCGAATCGCAATCCTGGCTCGTCCCGTTCAACAGGTCCTGCGAATCCAACACTCCGTTGTGGTTGCAGTCCGGGTCCGGCACGTTCATTGGCCACGACCGCGTTTGCGTCATCCATTGGTTCCGTGCCGTCTCGTTCCTCACCCATGTTGTGTTGTCCCGCACGCGGACTGAAAGTTGATGAGCCCCGGGAAGGATATCCACCATCGATAGATCGAGCGTCGTCCCGGTGGCGCCGGCGATCGGTTGCCCGTCCACAATCCACTGTATGCTCAACGAAAACCCAATCGGGTCCACTGGATCAACGAAAACTGTCTCGTCACCCTCGAGCGCCGGCCCTGCCGGCGTCGCGTCGTCAATCGGCTTCACAATCTTGTAGATCTCGATGACAAGCGCTTCGACGCTCGGAAGGTTGAACGGCCGCCCCAGCGCCCGCATCTTCGAATTGTTCGTCGGTCGGAAGACCCCGAATTGGCTGTAATTCGCCCCTTCAAACGTCGAAACCAAGCCGTCGAAGGCGGGTGTGTTATCCCCGAGCCAGTTCTTCCACTTCGTCCCCGATGCTGTCATCTGCGCCGAGTTCAAGATCGAGACGTTGGGATCGGAAAGTTCCGGGCCCGTATAGGTCGTCGGACCGCCATAGTCGTATTCATCGGCCAAGTTTCCGATGCTGTGCCCGAACTCATGAATCGCAATCTCTGCCGCCGATCCGTTCCCTCCCGATACAGTCGCCAACTCCGAGGATGGATATCCCGCACCGCCATACTTTGTCGAATTTGCAATCGCCATGACCTGATCGACGTCCGGCGCCGCGTTTGCGTACTGATACGCCTTCGTCACATTCACACAAAGCAGCCGCTCGGTATTCCCGCACCAGAATCCCATGTCCATCGCCGTGTCGCGCCAGATCGGAAACGTCGGATCGTGATCGACGCCCGACTCATTCGACACAACGTTGATGGTGTGGACGTTGAAGTAGTTCTGATACGTCGCGAACGGCTGCTGAGAAAAAAATGCCACCCGCGCATTGTTCGCGTGAAAAGTGAACAGTCCCTGCTCAGCCGCCGTGTAACCGTCTCCCACCATCACCAGGTCGATTCGATTGTCGACGGCGCGCTGTTGCGGCTTCTCGGGCACCGGCGCGACATGCATCATGACATTCCCACCGCGCAATTGCCCATTCTCATCCACCCAATCGAAGTAGATGATTTGCTTGTCACCGGCCGCCTCCGGCTCACCCGCCGACGACGCTCGCCCCATCCCGAACAGCACCGCCAGAATGACAATCGTGATCACCCGCACAGCTCGTCTCCTTCGGCACACGCTCCCCGGTGTCCAATCATTCTACCGGCATCACACGCCCGCCCCAATCAACACGCCGCGATTTGTCACGAGCCCCGCGCCGAGCGGAGGGCCGCCCCGAATAGCCGATATGATTGAATTGACCCGCCGCGGCGTCGGCGGGCCTGCTGGCCGTCCGGAGTCGGGAGTCCTTGATGAACATCGTTCACGTAACCCATGAGGCCGTGCACAAGATCGGCGGCATCGGCGCGGTACTCGACGGCCTGGTGACCGCTCGGGCCTACCGCCAGCGGGTTACCCGCACGATCCTGACCGGGCCGCTCTTCTCGCGACGCGGTGGAATCGAATCGCGTCTCGGCGCCGGCGGCGTCGTGCTCTATTCTTCGCTCGACGGCAAAACCGACCATCCCGCGGCAGCTGCACTGCGCGAGGTGCAGACCAAGTTCGGAGTCGAAATCGTCTACGGCCGGCGCCCCCTCACGTCGCCCGACTCCGGCGAACGAATCGATACCGAGGTTCTCCTGATCGACGTACACCACATCCACCAGGTGGCCTTGGGTGTCGTGAAGTACCGATTGTTCGAAGCTTATGGCATCCCGTCCGACAAACACGAGACCGTCTGGGATTTTGAGCAGTACGTCCGCCTCGCCGGCCCCGCGGTGGAAGCCCTGAAAGCCCTGGGACTGTCCGGCGACAGCGTCGTCGTATCCCATGAGTACATGGGAATGCCCACCGCCCTGCTCGCGATGCTCGAGGAAGGATCACGCTTCCGTGCCGTATTTCACGCTCACGAAACGGCGACCGTGCGGCGCATCGTCGAGGACCACCCCGGCCAGGACATCGCCTTCTACAACGTGATGCGCCGCGGCCGGCGCGAAGGAAAATATCTGGCCGACTACTTCGGCAGCCAGGACGGCTATTACAAGCATGTACTGGTCGACGCCGCGCGACATTGCCAAGCAGTCCTCGCCGTCGGCCCGGAAGTGATCAACGAACTGCACTTCCTCTCGCCGGACTTCGCGCGATCAAACATCTCGTTGTGCTACAACGGCGCGCCAGCCCGCAAAGCATCGTTTGACGAAGTCGCCGCTAGCAGCCGTCGCTTGAAAACCTACTGCAAGAACGTGCTCGGCTGGTCGCCCGACTTCGTCTTCACGCACGTCACACGCCTCGTCCGCAGCAAGGGTCTCTGGCGCGACCTGATGGTGATGGAAACCGTCGAACAGGCCCTGCGTGACGAGGGCGAGACGGCCGTCCTGCTTGTGCTCTCGACCGAGACCGGCGGGCCTCGGCCGCGCGAGGAAATCGAACGAATGGAGCGCGGCTACGGTTGGCCGGTCGCCCACCGCGAGGGCTTCCCGGATCTAACTCACGGCGAGGCGGCGTACTACTCCCTCGTGCAGAGCTTCAACGCCCGCGCGCGAAACTGCCGCGTGCTGTTCGTCAATCAGTTCGGCTTCGACCGCGAAGCATGTGGCGAGCGAATGCCACAAGACGTCGAATTCTGGGACATCCGCCGCGGCAGCGACGTCGAGTTCGGCCAATCGATCTACGAACCGTTCGGCATCGCTCAGATCGAGCCGCTCACCTTCGGAGCAATTTGCGTGTTCAGTTCAGTCTGCGGTTGCGTCGGCTTCGTCGAAGCTGCCGCCCAGGGCGGACCAATGGACACCGTAATCGTGCCCGACTACACCGCTGTGCCGGCCGACGATTTCGACCTGCCGGCACTTCTCGGAATGACGGCCGAGCAGCGCGAGCGACACGAGCGCGTCGTCGCGGCACGAGTGGGTGAAGAATTGGTCCGTCGACTGCCCCGGACGAATGTCGATAAGGCCCGGGCAATCGAACACGGTTCCCAGTTGGCCGGCCGCATGAGCTGGGATGTCGTTGCAAAGGAATACTTCCTGCCGGCGATCGAAGGGGCCTTGCGAGCGGGTCTGGTCGTACGACGCGTGTAACACCACTCGCCCGGGAATAGGCACGAGATGTCGAATAAGATTCATCACGGAAACTCGTGCCGACCAGCACCGCAAAACCCGTAGCCAAAGACCGATGCGGATACGCGATTCCGCTCCCGGTTGTGCGCGCCGAATCCGCGTCCGGCCCGGTTCGTCCCTCGAAGATGGGCAAATGGCGCGCCGCCGCACTGATTGCCGTCTACGTGCTCATGATCGCCCACTTCGTGCAGTGGCGACTCGCCGGGCGCACGGTGACACCCGTCGAGCCCTCCGAATCGATGGAAACACTCCGAACCGGCGCGATCAATGCCGGCGCTATTTTCTTCGCCGCAGCACTCCTCGCGACGCTCCTGTTCGGCCGCTTTGTCTGTGGTTGGGCCTGCCACATTGTCGCCCTCCAGGACTTGTGCGGCTGGGCCTTGAAAAAAGCCGGCCTGCGTCCCCGCCCGTTCCGATCGCGATTGCTCGTCTTCGCTCCATTGATCGCAGCGGGCTACATGTTCCTCTGGCCAACCGCAGTGCGACTCTGGTTCGGCCTTCCGAGGCCTGCGACAACCTGGCACATCGTCACAAATGACTTCTGGGCAACCTTCCCCGGCCCCGTCATCGGCGCCCTGACCTTCATCATCTGCGGCTTCGCCATCGTCTGGTTCCTCGGCAACAAGGGCTTCTGCACCTACGCGTGCCCCTACGGCGGCTTCTTCGGCGTCCTCGACAAGGTCTCGCCCGTCCGCATCCGCGTCACCGACGCCTGCAACCACTGCGGCCACTGCTCCGCCGTCTGCACCTCAAACGTCCGCGTCGCCGAAGAAGTAAGACTCTTCAGCATGGTCGTCGATCCCGGCTGCATGAAATGCATGGACTGCGTCAGCGTCTGTCCCAACGACGCCCTCTACGTCGGCTGGGGCCGCCCGGCCCTGCTCGCCCCTCGTAAACAGCGAAAACCGCTCCGCTACGACGGAACCTGGCCCGAAGAGTTCGCGATGGTCGGCGTCTTCGTCGCGGCGCTATTCAGCCTGCGCGGTCTCTACGACAGCGTTCCATTCCTCTTCTCGCTCGGCCTCGCCGCAATCACGGCCTTCGCCGCATTGAAGACCTGGCAGCTCTTCTCGCGCGACAACCTGACCCTTCACACGATCCCGCTCAAACGCGCCGGGCGAATCGTCCGCGGCGGATGGACATATGCGGCCTGCTTCCTGCTCTGGAGCGTCTTCGTCGCCCACAGCGGCTTCGTCAAATACCAGCGCTGGCGCGGTGATCGCGACTTTGCCTCGGTCACCCCCGCAGTGACCGGCTGGCCGATCGCCACCTCAATCGATCCATCGATTCAGCCGCCCGAGCGACTGGCCATTAAGCGCGCCCGGGCCCACTTCGCCGCGGCCGACCGCTGGGGCCTCATGCGCCTCTCGCCGATTTCCATCTCCCTCGCCTGGCTCGACATCCTCGACGGCCACCCGGCCGACGCTGAGCAGCGCCTGCGACAGGTCATCGCCGCGACACCGCAAAACGCCGCCGCACACGTGGCATTGGGCGAAGTGTTGTTGAAATTAGGAAGACTCTCGGAGGCCGAGGCCGAATTTCGCCGAGCATTGGAGTTGAACAGCGCCGAGAACGGCGCGTCATTCGGACTGGGCCTGCTGTCACTAAAACGCGGCGACCCCGCCGCCGCGGCCAGCCATCTCGGTCGGGCCCTCGACCGCTCCCATCAGGTCACCGCCGAACTCGCCGAACTCGACGCCGTGGCCGACTACTACTACGCTGAAGCCCTTCGACAATCGGGAAAACAAGACGAGTCGTTGGAAGTCGAGCTGCGACCCCACGGCGATCCGAGAATTGCAATCGCGGTCATTAGCCGCGCGCTGTCGCTCGAGCCCAATTCATCGATGCTGCACCGCGCGAACGCCGTCGAATCAGCTCGACTTCGAGATTCCGCGACCGCCGCACGCGAAATCGCGCGAGCACTGGAACTCGACCAGGCAAACTTCAACAACTGGATGCACCGTGGGCGTCTCGCGATGGCCGTGGATGACAAGGCCGGGGCGCTGGGCGCATTCTCCGAGGCGGCGCGGATCGCCCCAGAATCCTGGCAGGCGCAGGCCCATCTCGCCGCCGCGCTGACCATCGCCGAACGCTTCGATGAAGCCATTCAGCATGCGCGAAATGCCGTCCAAGCCAAGCCCGACTCGGCCGACGTCCGCGCCACCCTCGGCGCCGCGCTGATCTCGAAAGGCAACGTCCCCGGCGCGCTGGCCGAGTATCGCGAAGCCGTCCGCCTCGAGCCGGGCAACTCGGAGTATCAGCTCCGGCTCGCATTCCTCCTCGCCCAGACCGGCCAAACGAGCGAGGCCCTGCGTGTCCTGAACGAAGTCGCGCAAGGCCCCAACGCCGAAGCCCGACTCGCGGCTGAGCAGATGATCTCGCAGTTGCGATCAGCCCCCGGTCGATAGCGGTCGTTAGGCCCGACGCCGAAGCTCGTCGCAATAGACCGACTCGATATCTCCGACCATTCGCCGCCAATCGAAACGCTCCACCACCGCCGCGCGACCCGCGCGCCCCATCCGGTGACGAAGCTCTCCGTCCGCCGCAAGCAAAACCATCGCGTCGGCCAGCGCACCAATGTCCTCCGGCGGCACAAGAATTCCCGTCTGTCCGGTCCGAACAACCTCCGGCGCTCCATCCAGATCAAAACTGACGGCGGGTATCTCGAGCAGCAGCGCCTGCACCACCGCCCGCGGCAATCCCTCCCACAGCGACGCATGCGCGAGCAAATCCGCCCCGCGCAGAATCCCCGGCAATTCTCCCGGCGGAATCAGTCCCACCAGCGTCGTTCGGTCGCGAAGCCCATGCCGATCAAGCTCCCGCTCGCACCGCGCCCGATCCGCCCCGTCGCCGATCCAGACAAAATGCAGCCGTGGCGCTCGCCGCGCCGCGATCGCCATCGCCGGAATAAGCTGCTCATACCCCTTGTTTCGGAACAACCGCGCCACCGTCGCAACCACAACTTCATTGTCGCCGAACTTCAGTGCGCGGCGCGCGGCCGCCCGATCGAGCTTAGCCGGATCGAACCGATCCACCTCCATCCCGCTGTAAATCGTGACATACTGCTCGGGCGCGCCCACGCCCGCGCCAAGCGAAGCTCGCGTCATCGCATCCGCCACCGAGATGATGCGATCCGTCTTCGCCGCGCAAACCCGCTCAAGCTCAGCAAACGCCGCCTGCATCCACACCGGCTGCGTCCGGTTGAAACTCATCCCATGAATAGTGTGAACGACGACCGGCATCGCCGCCTCCGCCGCCGCAAGCCGCCCCACGATCCCCGCCTTGCTCGAATGCGTATGGACAATCTCCGGCCCGATCGACTCGTACAGTTTCCGTAACTCCGCAACCGCCGCGGCGTCACTAACAGGACTGATCGCTCGCACCAGCCGCGGCGACTCGACAAACCGATATCCGCCCCGCCGCACCCGCTCGACCAACGACCCCTCCGGCCCATCCGTCGGCCCGCTGATCAGCGTCACATCATGCCCGCGCGCGGCCAGCCCCTCGCACGTCAGGATCGTGTTCTCCTGCGCACCGCCGATGATCAGCCGCGTGATGACGTGACAAATCTTCATCGACTGCCAACTGCCCCCGCCCACGGCCATCAGCCCGACGGCTCCTCTTCAAGATCGGTATTCGCCGGCATGACCGGATCGAGCGACGAAAATTGCCGCGCCGCATCCGGCGCGGCCCGGCCGGTCGTTTCCACAATCTCGCTCGGCGGATCGGGCGGCAAACTCGCCACGTCGTAGTGAACCCACTGCATGCAAAGCCCGCGCGCCGGTGCCGTCGGCCCCGCCAGCCTCCGATCGAGACTGTCGCGAATCACCCGCACCTGCTCCGGCGGCCACTGCCCGCGCCCTACCTCGATCAGCGTACCCACCATGTTGCGGACTTGGTTATAGAGAAACCCCGTCCCAATCACATCGAACCGCACTTCAAGCCCCACGCGATAGATGTCAATCCGCAGCACCGTTCGCACGCAGTTCAGCCGCTTGTTCCCGCGCGAAGCAAACGCCGTGAAGTCATACGTCCCGATTATGTGCCGCGCCGCTTCCCGCATCGCATCCGTATCGAGCGGATGCCAGAAGTGATAGACGTAATTTGACGAAAGCTGCTCCACCGGCCGCCCCGGTACGTTGAACACACGGTAGCGATACAGCTTCTTGATCGCCGAATGCGTCGCGTGAAACGCCAGCGGCACTTCCTCCAGATGAATCAGCGTGCAGTCCTTCGGCAACCGCGATCCGATCGCATGGAACGCCGTCATCGCCGGCATCCCGGTCAGCGTGAAAAAGTTGCCCTCCTGCCCCGCCGCATGCACCCCCGCATCTGTCCGCCCCGCCCCGAACACATGCACCTGGTGCCGAACGACGCGGCGGACGGCCTGCTCCACAGTGTCCTGAACCGTCCGCTGCCCCGGCTGCCGCTGCCAGCCCTTGAACCCCGACCCATCGTACGCAATCGTGAGCTTGAAGTTACGCATCGTCGCACGATGATACGGACCGCGGTTGCGACTGACGAGTGATTCGCCCCCGCCCGACCACTGGCCCGGAGTTCCCATGCCTTTCGAACGTGCAAAGCGGTTGGACGCACTGCCGCCCTACCTCTTCATCGAAATCGACCGCCGGAAAAAAGCTGCCATCGCCGCTGGCAAGGATGTCATCAACCTCGGCGTCGGCGACCCCGATCGCCCCACGCCCGCCTTTATCGTCGACGCAATGGCCGTAGCGATCCGCAAGCCCGCTCACCATCGCTACCCCTACGACGACGGCGCGCCCGAGTTCAAGCAGACCGTCGCCGCCTGGTTCGCCTGCCGCTTCGGCGTCACGCTCGACCCGGCCGGCGAGATCCTCTCGGTCATTGGCACAAAAGAAGCCCTCGGCCACCTCCCGCTCGCCTGCATCAACCCCGGCGACATAACGCTCGTCCCTCAGCCCGGATACCCCGTCTATTCGTCCGCCACAATATTTGCCGGCGGCCAGCCCCACATCATGCCGCTCGCCGAGTCGCGCGGCTGGCTCCCCGACCTCAACGCCATCCCCGCCGACGTCCTCGACCGAACCGCCATCATGTTCCTGAACTACCCCAACAACCCCACCGGCGCGATCTGCGACGTCGCCTTCCTCGAAAAGTGCGTGGCACTCGCTCGCCGCCACGACTTCATTGTCGTACAGGACGCCGCCTACAGCGAGATGTGTTACGACACGCCCGCCCCGAGCATCCTGCAAATTCCCGACGCGAAGAACTGCTCCATCGAACTCCACTCGCTCTCCAAGACCTTCAACATGACCGGCTGGCGACTCGGCTTCGCCGTCGGAAATCGCGACGTCATCGCCGCCCTCGCCAAGATCAAAGGCAACGTCGACTCCGGCCAGTTCGGCGCAATCCAGGAAGCCGGCGCGGCCGCCATGGCCGGCATCGATCGCCCCGAAGTGCGCGATCTTGTCTCGATGTACCGCCGTCGCCGCGATGCGCTCGTGCCGCTCCTGCGCGAAGCCGGCTTTCGCATCCAACCGCCGCCCGCGACCTTCTACGTCTTCGCCGGCTGCCCCAAAGGCGTCGACTCAATGTCCTGCGCAACGCGCATCCTCGAAGAAGCCAGCGTCGTCGCAATCCCCGGAATCGGCTTCGGCGCCGCCGGCGAGGACTACGTCCGCTTCGCCCTCTGCAGCGACGAGGACCGCATCGCGGAGGCGGGGCGCCGAATCGCTTCCGTACGATGGTGAGACGCTCTGTGATATACTTCACGTTGGAGAGCATGTGTCGACGTAGCGAGAGATGACAATGTCGCTGATGCCTTTCACGCATCTCTGTCGTCAGTTTCGAGCCGACACGCGACGCGTCCGCTGGTGTCGCGTCGCCGTCTCTGCGGCCATCTGGGGAATAACTTGTGTTCACGCGCCGGCAGACGACGGTGTTCGCACGACGCCGTGTCTGGGATCCGTCGGGCCCGATGTAATCGTCGGCGATCTTCCATCAAGTGCGAATTTCGTGAACACCGGAAACTAGGACGCGGCTGCGATTGGAACGACGTCGTGCAACATGGGGACGTTGCCGGTGCCATGGATCCGCGAAACGGCGCAGCATCCGGTGATCTCGCAACAGCTCTATCGTTATAAGGTCGTCGGTGGCGCGGGGCGCTTTGAGCAGATCGGGATGAGTTGGGTCAAGCACGGTTACGGTGCGTCTTCGCAGAATCTGTGTTGTGCCTGTCAAAGCGTTGGTCCGACAGCGCTCGGCGTTGGCTGCTCGGACCCGTACACGGCTGCTGACAACAGCGTGCAACTTTCCACGCTTGGCGGCTTCGGACCGCGTTTCGACGTTAACGCGCACAGCGGGACGTTTAGCTTTCCATATCCGTTTCGCAATGACAACGGTGCGGTTCCGGTAACGTCCGTGACGCGTCGCTTGCAGGTGCTTATCGATGATCTCGACCCGGCGTTGAATCAGGGGGCGCAGTATTTTGTCGAAGGGCAGTACATCACTCCGGACGATTGCAGCGCGAGCAATCAGAATAATAACTGCTCCTATCGACCCTGTGTGATCTCCGGGAGTCGCCCAGATTTCTCAATCGGCGTCGCCGGAGCCACAGTGCGAGAGCGGCCGGCAATCCGTGCCTGGACTGTAATCGATCCGGCTGTGGTCCAGACTGACGTTGCGACGCCGGAGGTGCCGAATGGCGGGGGTGACACATCCGGCCTCGTGATCCTATCGGCTCGGGCGACGGACTTGGGCAGCGGCACCTGGCAATTCGAATACGCGATCTCAAACGTCAATTCAGATCGGTGCATTTCGTCACTCAGTATTCCCGTGGCGTCGTGGCTTTCGGTGTCGAACTTCGGATTCACGGACATTTCGTATCGGGACGGCGACGGATGCGGCCGCACACCGGCGAGTCCGGTCAATTTTGACGGGACTGATTGGCCCGGGGCATTTGCGGGCGGCGTCGTCGCATGGAATCTTGTGCCGGCAGTGCCGCTGTGCAATTCGAACGCGATTCGCTGGGGCACGACATACAACTTCCGATTCGCGGCGTCGGCGCCGCCGACCTCTGGCGCCGTGACGCTGGGGCTTTTCAAGGCCGCGACCGGCTTGCCAGATTCGGTGGTCGCATCCAGCATTGTTCCGTCGGCGCCGTGCTTGCCACCTGTAATTGGCGCCATCACCGACTCGGCGGCGCTGTGCGGAAAGCCGTTTCTCTCACCAGCGGCGACCGCGACGGGGACGCCCCCGATGACATGGTCACTGCAGGGATTGTACCCCTCCGGCATGACGATTAACCCAGCCACCGGCGCGGTGGCCTGGTCAAATCCGATCGCAGCCGATGTGCCATACGCAATCACTATCCAGCTCACTCACTCCTGTAGCGCGGCCGTCGACTCGCGGACGTCACTATTGACTGTCGCACGTGGGGACTTCGACGGCGACGGGCTTGTCACGCAGCTCGATATTCCGCTGTTCATCGACCACTTGATCAGGAGCGAGATCATCCGGGAATGCGCGGCAGACGTTAACGGAGACGGCGGCGTCGATGGTGGCGATGTTGCGGTGTTCGTGGGACGGCTTATTCATTAGCCCGATCGGCGCTCAAGCGATTGGCCGTGGCTGCGAAATCGTACCGTTTCGATCGTGACAGAATTACTTCTGTCGCTACGATGGGCACATGGAATGGATTCACAGCGCCATCGACTTCTTTCTCCACCTTGACAAACACCTCGACGAGATCGTCCGCAACTACGGAACCTGGACCTACGCCATCCTCTTCGCGATTGTCTTCGCCGAGACCGGCCTGGTGGTCACACCGTTCCTGCCTGGGGATTCGTTGTTGTTCACGGCCGGTGCAATCTCGGCATTGGGCTCGATGCGAATCGAGGTCGTTGCGCTGGTGCTGACGATCGCCGCGATTCTGGGCGACACGGTGAATTATTGGATCGGACAGTTCCTCGGCCACCGGTTGCTGGCTTGGGGAAAACTGATCAAGAAAGAGCACATCGACCGGACGCACGCGTTCTTTGAGAAATACGGCGGAAAGACCATCATCATCGCCCGCTTCGTGCCCATTATCCGCACCTTCGCCCCCTTCGTCGCAGGCATCGGCTCGATGAACTACGCGAAGTTCCTCGCCTACAACGTCATCGGCGGCATCCTCTGGGTCGCCATCTGCGTCGGCGCGGGCTACCTCTTCGGTAACCATCCGTTTGTGAAAAAGAACTTCTCGCTCGTCGTCCTCGCCATCATCTTCATCTCAATTCTCCCCGCCGTGATTGAGTACATCCGCCACCGCCGGCTCGTCGGCGCGCGCGAAAGGGCAGCGATGAAGAATCCGCCCGAGCCGCCGACGCACTGATGGCCGCCGCCGACGCTTGACATTGCAACGCCGGAACGATTACAAATGGTTTGTGGTTGCCAGACTGGCTCGATCCGGGCGGTTTGGGCTGACGTCCAACCTGTCCGACTCGCTGAGCACCGTGCGGCCGGCCGCGGCAACCGAAGCTGGCAACGATTGCGTCAAGCGCCCGCAGTGCTGGAACTCCTGAGTAGACGCATGGCCGCCCCCTCCTCCGTGGCTGTCCTCGCCCCGGCGAAGATCAATCTGACATTGCAAATCGTCGGTCGCCGGCCCGATGGCTTTCACGATCTTCATTCCTGGGTCGCCCCGCTCGACCTCTCCGACGAACTGCGCTTCACACTCGCGTCGGACGACGGCATAAAACTAATGTGCAACGATCCTGGCGTCGGTCCAACCGAGCGCAATTTAGCCGTCCGGGCCGCGACCACGCTCGCACACGCTTCCGGAATCGAGCCACGACTCACGATCGAACTGAGCAAGCGAATCCCGATCGCGGCGGGCCTTGGCGGCGGAAGTTCCGATGCCGCGGCCACGCTCCTGGCCCTCAATCGCCTGTGGGCCCTGGATTGGCCCATCGAGCGTCTGGCCGCCATCGGAGCCGACATCGGGTCCGACGTGCCTTTGTTCGTGTACGGCGCGCCGTGCCTGATTGAAGGCCGTGGCGAGAGAGTCACCCCGCTATCGCGCGGCCCGGCTTGGAGTGTTGTTCTCGTCCTGCCCGCATTCGGCGTCTCGACGACCGCGGTCTATCGCGAATTGCGAGCAAGCGACCGCGCCGCCCGAATCGCGCTGCCCGATCTGATCCGCGGCGCTGCTGACGATCCGATGCCGACCCTGTTTAACGATCTCGAAGCGCCGGCGTTCCGCGTCGAGCCGCGACTAGGGGAGTTGCACAACGAACTCGAACAAGACTTCTGCCGGCCGGTACGCATGAGCGGGAGTGGAAGCACCCTGTTTACCCTATTCAACGACGACCGTGCGGCGCGCGATTGGCAGCAGCGCGTCGACTCGGCCAGGAACGATCGATTTCAAACGCGACTTTGTACGACCTGGTTTTCGGTGTGGGACTAACCCGAGGAGCATTGCAGTATGGAAATCACGGAGGTTCGGGTGCGGTTGGTGAATGGCGGCGCGGAGCGCCTGCGGGCATTTTGCAGCGTGACGCTGGACGGCGACTTCGTCATTCGCGATCTGAAGGTCATCGACGGCACGAACGGACACTTCGTCGCCATGCCTTCGCGGAAACTCGCCTATCGCTGCGGGCGATGCGGCAACAAGAACCACCTGCGGGCCAAGTTCTGCAATGAGTGCGGCGGCAAGCTGTCGGAACGTCGACTGCCGCGCGATCCAAACGGACGGTCGAAGCTTCATGTTGACGTCGCGCACCCGATCAACACGGCTTGCCGCGAAAGGATTCAGAAAGCAGTGATCGAGGCATTCGAGGCGGAATGCGAGAAGGCCAAGCTTCCAGACTATCAGCCGGCCGCGGCGGACGAAGGCGATGACTTCGAAGGATCCGAATACGGTGATCTGGTAGCGGAACTGAAGGAGGCCGCGGCAAAGCGCCACGAGGAACGCAGTGGGCGGTCGAGCGCACCACGGCCGGTCGAGGCGATTGAGCCCGTCGACGACGAATCTATTGCCGTGGAGCCCTTACGAATGGATCGTGTGGGATGGTCCGAGCGGGATTCCGCCGAGGAAAGAGTATTCGAGCCAACCTCACGATTCGATGAGCCACCGGCTCGTCCGGCGGGGCCGCCCGCTCGACGAGAGGAATCAGTACCGCGACGTGCCGAACCGACGCCGCATCGCGACGAACCGGCGCCACGACGCGCGGCATCACCGCCACCGCCTCCGCGCCCAGCAGCTCCCCCGCCTCCTCCACCGCAACGAAACGAACCCGAATTGGATGGCTTTGCGGCCGGGCTCTAGGGACTCACGGCAGGTGCCGGCTGTGTCGGCGAATCGGCTGTTGCTCGGAACTACTCTGCGATGACGGTCCCGACGTGCTCCCCAAGCACGACCCGCCGCATGTTGCCCGGCTTCATCAGCGAGAAGACGACGATCGGCACGCCATGCTGCTGGCAGAGATCGACAGCCGATACGTCCATTACCTTGAGCCGCTCGTCAATCACCTGGTTGTAGCCGAGTGATTCGAATTTCCGTGCGTTCTTGTCTTTCATCGGATCAGCGGAATAGACACCGTCCACCTTGGTCGCCTTCAGCAATACCTCCGCGCCGATCTCCACGGCAGCAAGGGCTGCCGCCGAATCCGTCGTGACAAACGGCCGCCCCGTCCCCGCGCCCAGGATCACGATTCGCCCTTTCGCCAGGTGATTAATGCATCGCCTCCGGATGAATGGTTCGCACACCGCCGAGATCGCGATGGCCGATTGCACCCGCGTGGCCTGACGATGCGCCTCCAGCACCTCCTGCAGCGCCAGCGCGTTGATCACCGTCGCCAGCATGCCCATGTAATGCGCCGACGCCGGATGAATCTTGCTCCGCTCAGCCAAAGTCGCCCCTCTCAGGAAGTTTCCGCCCCCCACGACGACTGCCACCTGCACGCCGAGCCGTGCAACATCGACGACCTCGCCGGCGATCCGCTCGATCATCTCGCCGTCGATCCCGAATCCGCCCGGCTTGCAAAACCCCTCGCCGCTGATCTTCAGCACGATCCGCCGATACCGCGGGCTCGGTCGCGATGGAGCGCGGCCCGGTCGCGCATTCGGCGTGGCCTTCTGCCGCGGGCTGCGTCGTTTGGCTGTGCGAACGGCCATGTCGATCTCCCAGTGGGCGAAAAAAAAGGCCGCTTACGCGGCCTGCAACACGCGGGACTAATCCTTGCCCCCGAGCTCGTACCGCAAATACCCGGTGATCGTGATTCCATTTTCCTTTGCAAATGCCCCGACGGTCTTCTTGTCGTCGAGTGCAAACGGCTGTTCGAGCAGTACGCGCTCGGCGAACCACTTGTCGAGCTTTCCCGCCACGATCTTCTCGATGATCTGCGGCGGCTTGTTGGCGACCTCGGCCTTCGCCGCCGCCTTTGCTTCCTCGACGAGCGCCGGGTCGATCGCGGCCCGATCGAGGCCCAGCAGTGTCTGAGCGCTTGCGATGTGCATGCAGACTTGGCGCCCCACGGCGTCGTTGGGCTTGTCCATCGTCACCAACGCCGCCACCTTGCCGTTGTGGTGCACATAGCCGGCCGCAGCCCCGTGGGCGCACCGCGCGCGGCGGATTTCCATCTTCTCATTCAGCTTTCCGTACGCGTCCGCCATCAGTTCTTTGATCGTCCGACCGCCGGCGAATGCAGCTTTGCTGCCCATGAGCGCCTCGGGCTCTTTGAGGTGCGTCTCGGCGGCTTGACGAGCGGTCTGGTTCGCTAATTCGACGAACACGCTATTGCTGGCGACGAAGTCCGTTTCGCATCTCAGTTCGGCCAGGGCCCCGCCCTTCGCGTCGGCGTAGAGACCGATTCGTCCGTTCGCGGCTTCCTTGTCCGCGCGCGACGACATCTTGTCCTTGAACTTCTCGCGCAGGAGCGCGATCGCTTTTTCTTCGTTGCCCCCGGTCTCAATCAGGGCCTTTTTGCAATCCATGAGAGGCAGGTCCGTGCGGCTGCGCAGCGCCTGAACCTGGCTGGCGGAAATGTCAGGCATTTCAGAATGCTCCTTGCGAATCGTACTTGCGGAAATCCCAGCCGTCGGGACGCCGGCGGAGGATGTATTCCGGTTGTTCTCGGCAGTTCGTCACCGGCCGTTCGCGAACGGGCCGGCGATAGATGAGACGGGCCGCGCTGTCCGCACCCAGGATCAGCCGGGGCCCGCGTGTTGCCCGGTGAGCTCGGCCTCGCCGACCGTCTCGGTCGTCGCAAGCGCCTCGCCTTCACCCGCGCCAAACGCGGCCGCGGTCGTCAGTCGCTTCGAGCGCCGGGGCTGCTGGGCGCCGTTGTCGCCGTTCGCGGCCGCTGCCGCTACGGCCGCTTCGTCCGATGACCGGGCCCGCTTGCCCTCTTCCACGGCGTCGGCGAGTTGAGTGACGAGAATGTCGATGGCACGCATCGCGTCATCGTTGCCCGGAATGATGATGTCCGCGGCGTCCGGATCACTGTCGGTATCAACAATGCAGATCGTGGGAATGCCCAGCTTCCGCGCCTCGCGGATCGCAATGTACTCGCGCTTCACGTCGACAATCACCAGCGCGCCTGGAAGCTTCTGCATCCGGCGAATTCCTTCCAGATTTCGCTTGATCTTACGTAGCTCGCGGGTCAGGATCGAACCCATCTTCTTGCTGTAGTTGACCATCGATCCGGTCGTCTCGAGGTTCTCGAGCTCTTCGAGGCGCGCCAGCCGCGAGCGAATCGTCCGAAAATTGGTCAGCGTGCCGCCCAGCCATCGGTCGGCGACGTAGTGCATCCCGACGCGCTTGGACTGTGTTTCAATCGTTTCACGAGCTTGACGCTTGGTGCCAACAAAGAGGACATCGTGTCCCTGTGCGACAACCGCCGCGATAAACTTCTTGGCGCGGAGCAGACCTTTGACGGTCTCACGGATGTCGACGATGTGAATGTGATTCCGCTTCCCAAAGATGTACTGCGACATCTTCGGGTTCCACCGGCTGACGCGGTGGCCGAAATGCACGCCCGCGTCGACCAGATTGCGGACCAACTCGGAAGCCAAACGGCACCTCCCTCGGGGTTTCTAGAGCGCAGAATCCCCTGCGCCACTACGAGCAAACCACAAGGGTAAAGGCAGTTAGCTGCGCCGTCAAGCGAAAAATCCGCCCCTCTCCCGTCGAGGCCGCGTTCACAACACTCGCTGACCTAAAGGCTTGTCGTCGGCCCGCCGAATGCGTAGAGTCGCACCCGATTCGAAATGCCCGGCCCCAACTCCACTTCCGCCGACCCCAAGACGAGCCCTCGCGTCTTCATCAGTGCCGCCGAACAGAGTGCAGACGAACACGCTGCCGGCCTCATAACGGCCTTCCGACTGCGCTTTCCGAACGCCTCGTTCACCGGACTCGCCGGACCTCGCATGCGGGCCGCCGGTTGTTCTCCATTCGCCGACCTCACCACGTCGGCCTCCATGCTCACCTCGGTCGCAGCTCGTGTTCCTGCCGCCCTCCTCACCGTTTCGCGGGTCGATCGCTTTCTTTCCCGCAATCCGATCGACGTCGCCGTCCTCGTCGACTCCGGCACGCTAAACCTCCCGATCGCTCGCCGCTGCTGCGCCCGAGGCGTCCCGGTATTCTATTTCATTGCCCCGCAAACCTGGGCCTCCCGCGAATGGCGCGTCCGCGCCATTCGCGAACGTGTCGACCGCCTCGCAGTAATCCTTCCGTTTGAGGAAAAATATTTTCACGCCCACGGCATCAGTGCCCACTATGTCGGCCACCCGCTCTTCGACCGTTTGCTCAGCCATCCGCCAAACAGCGATCGCGTCTCGGCCCTCCGCGGCGACGCAAGCCCCGTTGTCGTGCTCCTGCCCGGATCTCGCCGCCAGGTCGTACGCGAAGTCCTCCCGGGCCAGCTCGACGTGGCCGCGCAGATCGCCGCCCGCTTCCGCCGCGCCCGTTTTCTTCTCGCGGCCGCCAATGATCGCATCGGCGACATCGCGCAATACATCATCGCCCAGACCCCCGCAGCCCCAAGCATTCAAATCGTCGCAGATGCGCCATACGACACCCTTCGAGCCGCCGACCTAGCCCTTGTCGCCTCCGGCACCGCCACGCTCGAAGTCGCCTTTCACGCCGTCCCCATGATCGTGATGTACAACGCCCGCTTCGCTCGCTTCGGCTATCCGCTCCTTCGCGGCTGGCTGATCAAGACCGATGTGTTTTCCCTCCCCAACATTCTCGCCGGCCGTCGCATCGTCCCCGAGTTCATGCCGTATTATCGCAACACGTCCGAGATCGGTGTGGCCGCGCTCGAACTCCTGTCATCCGTTTCACTTCAGGAGCGAATGCGCGGCGAACTCCGCGAACTGATCGCACCGATCGCCCGCCGCGGTGCATGTGCCTCCGCCGCGCTCGAATTGGAACAACTCCTCGCCGAACAGGGTCGGAAATCGCGAAGCCGCCCCTTCGGTTCGAAGCATCGAGTCTGGTGAGTACGATGAACGCGCCGGCCGGCAAAGACTTTCGTCGTCTGAAACTTGAAGGGCACACATCCGGGTCCAGCTTCGCTATCGGCATGGGCTTTGTTCGCGCCCGCGACGCCCTCGCCCGCGGTCTCGTCCGGATCGGAGTTACGCCGAACCATCTCTCGTTGCTCGGTGCATGTTTCACACTTGCCGCCGCGGCCTGCTTGTTGCCCGGCGCGCAGGACAGTTGGACGGTCGCCCTCGCCGCGGGCCGCTGGCCGTGGCCGTTCTGGTGCGCAGCCGCCCTGTTCCTCGCATCGGCCTGCGACATGCTGGACGGCGCCGTTGCCCGGATCGGCGAAATGTCGACGCCCCTCGGAGCAGTCCTCGACTCGTCTCTCGATCGCTTCAGCGACATGGCGATCTATCTCGCCATCGCCGCACACTTCACCTGGCATGCCAACGTCACGTACTCGTTGCTCGCGATGATCGCCCTCTGCAACGCCACGCTCATCAGCTACATCAAGGCACGAAGCGAAACCCTCATCAAAGACTGCTCGGTCGGCTACTGGCTCCGCGGAGAACGCTCCGCCGCCCTGCTCATCGCCGCATTCGCGTCTCACATTCCCGCCGTCCTCTGGCAGCAGGCCCTGCTCACGTCGTTCACGGTCTGGCGGCGCCTCCAATGGACACACCAAGTCCTCGCGAGCGAGGCCCACGCCTCGCCCGAGCCCGATCCCGGTCCGTTTCGTGATTGGCGGCGGTACCCGGCCGCCTGGCGATTCCCGCGCGGCTCGCTTCCTTATGACATCGTGACCGGCGCGAACATTACATGGATCATCTTCGCGCCGCAGCTTTCATCGATGTTTTCCGGAACGTCGGACCCCATCCGACAATGGCTCGGACGCTGATAAATACTCCGTTCGAAGCGTTCACACGACCGGAACGGCTTCTGCAGACATGAGCGACGCGGCATCAACGACGCCGTCGTTCGTGGAATCGATCTGAATCAGCCCGTCCTTGAAATGGACGTGGCGACCGCCGAACCGCGCAATATCCGGCTCGTGCGTCACGACGATAATCGTCAATCCGGATTCGCGATTCAGCCGTTGCAACAGCGACATGATCTCGACGCTCGTGCGACTGTCCAGATTTCCCGTCGGCTCGTCCGCGAGGAGCAGCAGCGGATCGGTGACCAACGCTCGCGCGATCGCAACGCGCTGCTGCTGTCCGCCCGAGAGCTGATTCGGATGGTGCCGAAGGCGCCCGGCCAGCCCCACACGTTCGAGCAGCTCGCTCGCGAGCCGACGCCGCACGCGGCGCGGCACACCCTGATACATGAGCGGCAATGCAACGTTGTCGACAATCGTCGTCCGAGCGAGCAGATTGAATGCCTGGAATACGAAGCCGATATGCAGATTCCGCACCTGCGCCAGATCGCGGCGCGATAGGCGAGTCACATCACGGCCATCGAGAAAATATTCGCCCCGATCCGGCCGATCGAGACAGCCGAGCACGTGCATGAAAGTCGACTTGCCCGAACCGCTCGCCCCCATGATGCAGACAAACTGTCCGCGCTCGATCGAAAGTGAAACGCCGCGAACGGCCGGGACCTCAACCTCGCCGGTGTGGTAGGTCTTGTGGATGTTCCGCACTTCGAGCAACGCGCCGTCGTTCACGATGTGATCCAGGAAAATCCCATTGCCGATCGCGAGAGGCGCAGTGCTTACATGGCTCGCGGCGGACGCATCCCGCCCGGTCGGCCCGAAGGCGCCCCACCGGCGCCCCACTTCCGGTCGAGAATGATCTTCTCGCCGTCGGCAACCTGACCGCCTCGAACCTCGGTAAAGCTCCCGTCCGTCAGACCGATGTCGATCGTCACTTCGGCGGGTCTGCCGGACGCCAGACGATACACCTTGGGGCCTCGCGAGCCCCCGGGTACCGAATCGGGACCGCGCGTGTCGCTCGATGCGCGAGGCATCTCCGGCGAAAAACGAAGTGCCGCGTTTGGAACACGCAGCGCGTTGGCGACTCGGGCCACTTCAAAGGTCACGTTCGCCGTCATGCCCGGCCGTAACACAAGTTCGGGGTTTTCGACATCAATAATTGTGACATACGTGACGATGTTATCGACGACCGTCGGATTGTATCGGACCTGCGATACCGTCCCGTTGAACCGGCGGTCGGGATACGCGTCGACGCGGAATGACGCCTGCATACCCTCGCGAATCCGACCCACGTCCGATTCCGCCACGTTTGCTTCCACCTGCATCTTTCGCAAATCGGCTGCGATCGTAAAGAGCGTCGGCGCCTGCAGCGACGCCGCGACGGTTTGTCCTACGTCGATGTCTCGCGATATCACCACGCCGTCGATGGGACAACTGATTCGCGTTCGGCTGAGATCGACTTCTGCGGATTCCAACTCCGCCTTCGCCGCCTCAAGGAGTGCCTCATTCGCGTGCAGGGTGGCTTCGGCCGCGTCGGCCGTGGTCCTCACCACTTGATACTCGTTGTCGCTTGCGGAGTTCGACTTCCGAAGATTTGCGATCCGCGACGCCTCCCGTTGCGCATCCCGCAGCCGCACCCGCGCCTCCTCGACCCGGGCTTCAGCCGTCTTCACGGCCGCCGTCTGTTGCATGACCTGGCTCTTAAATCGCTGCGGATCAAGCTCAACGAGCAATTCACCCGTCTTCACCGGAGCGTTGAAGTCAGAATACCACTTGACCACCGTGCCGCTAACCTGGGAACCGACCACGACCTTGGTCGTTGGTTGGATTGTGCCGGTGGCCGCAACCGTTGCGACAATGTCGCCACGATCGATCGGCGCGAAGACGTATTCCTCGCCGACCGGCCGCCCATTGAACATCCGGTAGCCGTACCAGCCGCCGCCAGCCAGCCCCGCAAGCACAACTACTACTAAGAGTCCCTTCATGAAGAACTATCCAAGCGGCGTTTGACTCGCCGAGAAACGGTCATCTGCATGGCCGCCCCTGGACGGATGATAGAAGCTTCGGTGAGGGACCGCCACGCCCATGAATCGGCCCGAACAACGGACTGCGATTTGCCTATTCAGCCGGTTCGGGGGAGAAGTCCCATCGCCACCAGGCTTCCCCGAGCGGGTCAGTTGTCGACAAGACGTGCCCCCCGATAAATCCGACATTGGTTCGGTCGCGATGACGCTTCCCGGGAAACCAGAATTTTCCGGAATCGTATGCATCGGGTTCTTTCGTGCGCTTCGGAATCGGCGGTGCCGTGTAATAAGGTATGACCCCTCGCTGGTCGGCCGCCTCGCCGTCCACGTCGAGCAGCAACGGAACGTCTGGATAATTCAGCACGCCGCTCGTGAGGTAGACGTTTGACAGAACCGGCGACTTGCGCAGGAGTCGTGACCTCGAACTCAGGCGCTTGTTGAACCCAATGCTGATGTTCTTCTGCGGACCTACCGCACCCTGGTCGCAGGGAACATTCGCGCGACGATCGAGCGTGTCGGAGCCCGCCGGACACATCAGCGGCTGCCGCGACGCATTGACGGACTGCCGCGTGCCCGTCGGCCCCTCCCAGAACTCAGATATGCGATATATAGATTCCTGAAAGTCTTCGAGCCGAAACTTGTTGGGCCCGAACTGTTCACTGTCGCCGCGCGGTCGTCCCGACGAGGGTTCCGCAAACAGCACGAATTCGGTCGCGATCGAATGCATGTTGGTGCGACACTTCAAATCGAGTGCCGCCTTCCGCCCCGACTGCAGCGCCGGCAAGAGGATTGCTGTCAGCAAGGTGATGACCCCGATCACCACCAGCAGTTCAAGAAGCGTAAATGCCAAACGCGGTCGCTGCATTAATGCGATCCCGACAGGCCACCGGCCGATGCCCGCCTGGACAAACCATCCGGGTTTCCCCCTAGTATATCCGGAAGCGGGCAACGCACCAACATGGAAGTTCGGTAAATTGGCAGCAATTCACGGGCAATTAAGGACTAACTGTACGAAGAAGCCGACGTCCAACCCGTCGAGATTGCCGTCACCATTCAGATCGCCTCGTACCGCCGGATGTCGCCCCCCGTGATTTGAAGCATAAAGCGCTGGAGCAACCAACGCTTGAACGAAGTCGTCCACATCGGCCGCGTTCACGGTCATATTGATGTCCATGTCGCCCAAAATGACGGCGTCGGAAACCTCAATCACTCCGTCCGCATTGGTATCAAACAACGAGAAGTTCTCCGCAAAATCGTGGATGACGATCCGATTGTTTCCACAATTGCCGTCATCGTCATAGTTTGGCTCGCCGTCGTGATTGGCGAGGTACGCCAGCAGCAACGCCACATCGCCGGCGTCGATCACGCCGTTGCCGTCAAAGTCTCCGCGCCGACCGGACGGAATCGCGTCTGTCCAGATGAAAAGCGACCCGTCTGGCTGAGCGTTGGCATAGGCCGTTCCGACGATCGCGTCGACCCGCCAGTTCGCGGGATTTAGCTGTTGGCTCACGTCAACGAATTCCCATTCTGCCAGTGGAGCAAAATCCGGTCGGAGCCGATCCTCGTACGTGGCGTAAGTCGCTGAATAATTCAAATCGAGCAGGCCCTCGGCGACCGAATTCTGATCACCCGGGCACCCGTCGTCCGGCTCTGCGGGAAAATTTGGCCCGTACATGGATGCGGAGGCGGCATTCGTCAGGGGGTAGACCAGAGTGATTGTTGTGAGATTCGTTGATGTATCATGCGCGAAGCGCATCTCAACATCCGGCATGTAACGCCCGTCCTTGCCGAGACACTGGAATGCGAACTCTTCAAAGCCATGCGCACGATGCCAGAGCGTTCCGTGGAGCCGCCAATCCTCTCCGGCCTCGAAAATCGCGGGATTGCCGCCGGGTTTCTCAACTCGAACCGTCACGCTTTCAATGTGCTCCCCGAGAAGCGCCAGATGAAACTCCTCGCCGCTCCGCTCAACGCACGGCGAAGTCTCGATGTTTTGATCGAATGCGTGATAGTCCTGCGCGAAATGATCGATCAGCGGCGAACCTGTGGGAAGCCCGCCCAATCGCGCGGCGTTGCCGAGATACCGAAGCTGAGGCGTGATCAGCTCGCTCCCGGTGTTGATATTGTCATCGACGTCGAATTCGATCCAGCCAAGAATCGGATTGGGGCCATAGCGAAATGGGTTGTACGCCGGGAACTTGTCGTCGTACCCCAGCGTCCCCGGCGGATTGATGACGCCGACAACCACCAGGTCGAACCGGACAAATCCTCCGCCGGGGCTCCAGGCGCCACTGAACAGGTCATAGGCCGGATTTGTCGGCGAGAATTTACCGAGTCGAAGCTCGACGATATCGGGAATGCGTTGGTTGAGTGCATACATCAGCCCGGCCGCGCCCCGATCGGTGCGGCAAATGATCGCATCGCCGCGAGGATCCGTCATGATCGCGGGCTGCGCCGCCGCAATCCCGGTCATTCCGAGCGCCACCGCAATCGCCAGGACCGTTCTACGCACCGCTTTGCACAACGTCTGACGCCTTATTCAGTCGATAGCGGAGCGCCTCGCGCGTGATACCGAGCGCGCGTGCCGCCTGGCTGAGATTCCGGCCGGTATGCTCGAACGCCGCCTGGAGTATGGTCAGCTCAATCTCGTCGAGCTTCGGCTCCCCCCGATCGAAGTCGATTTGGATCGTCCGGCCGTCCGGCAAATCAATCTGGATGTCGGCCGCGCCGCGCGTTGACGCAATGTCCAATCGCAGGTCGGCTGCGCGGATGGTCTGATCCTCGACCTGAAGAACCGCACTCTCGATGACGTGCTGCAATTCCCGAACGTTTCCACGCCACGGATGACGTTGCATCGCGACCTTCGCGTCGTCCCCGAATGACTTCAAAGCCAATCCAAATCGCCGACAGTGCGATTGCAGGAATGATTCGGCCAATGCCGGTATGTCTTCCGGCCGATTTCGCAGCGGAGTTAGCGAAATCTGAAGCACGCACAACCGATGATACAAGTCGCTGCGAAACTCACCGGCCTCCACTGCTCGTGCAAGGTCGCGATTTGTCGCCGCGATGATATGAACGTCGATCGGCCGCGAATCCGTGCCGCCGACGGGCCGAATCTCCCGCGTTTCTAGAGCGTGCAGGAGCTTGGACTGCATGTCGGGAGCCAGCTGCCCGATTTCATCAAGAAACAGCGTGCCACCGTGAGCGACCTCAAACAACCCGCGCTTGGCCTGCGAGGCGCTGGTGAACGCCCCGCGGACGTGCCCGAATAGCTCCGACTCAAACAGGGTCGCCGGAAGCGCCGTGCAGTTCACGTGAATGAACGGGCGCTTGTGACGAGGACCGTGATAGTGAATCGCCCGAGCCGTCAGGTCCTTTCCGGTACCGGTCTCACCCGTGACAAGCACCGTCGGTGGATTCGGAAGCCCGAGGACCTCCGCCCGCGCCAGCCGCCTGACCGTGTCCTTGAGACTTCGGGTCGCCGAGGATTCGCCAATGATGCGTTCTAACGCGCTCCCTTCCTCCTCGCGGCCTCGCAAGAACGTCAAGTTGTCGCGCAACTGCTGATTCTCAACCGCGCGATTCACGACGATCAGCAACTCGTCGAGATCGACCGGTTTCGAAAGATACTCCAATGCGCCGGCCTTCATCGCGTCGACGGCGATCCTTTCGTTGCCGTGGGCCGTGACGACGATGATGCCGCTCGACGGCGACTCAAGGCGAAGTCGCGGCAACAGCGTCAAGCCGTCGGCGTCCGGAAGTCGCAGGTCGAGGATGACCACATCCGGTACGAGCTTTCCGCAGGCACTCATGGCTTCGTCGCCACTGTGCGCCAACGCGACGTCATGCCCGCCGGCCTTCAGCTTGTCGCGAAAATTCTTCGCCAATACTCGTTCGTCTTCGATAATGAGTACTCGAGCCATGAGTTAGTCCTCGGTCGGTCGCGTTTCAGCAGCCGCACTCTCTGCTTCGTGTCCGTTACGAGTAACCGGCAGTGCGACCGTGAATCGGGCGCCGCCGCCGGAAGGGCAGTCCAGATGAATCTCCCCGGAATGAAGCCGGGTGATCCGCATGACCGTGGCCAATCCGATGCCGGTCCCGGATGGCTTCGTCGTGTAAAAAAGATCGAAGATTCGTTTCCGCGCGTCGCGGGGCACGCCCGGTCCGTTGTCTTCAACGACCAGTCGCGCCCGGCCGTCCCCGTTGGGCTCGTGGCAGCGGACCGCAATCCGCCCGCCAGCCGGCGCGTGTTCCATGGCGTTGGAAACCAGTTCAATGACGACCTGCTCCAACTGACGTCGATCCCCTTCGAGCACGACGTCGCTGCTCGAAAGGTCGAGCTGCACCTCGAAGCCGAGTCGATCGAGTTCCGGACGAAGTTCGCGTACGGCGCTCGAAGCAACGTCCCTCAACGACACCGGCCCGAAAGCCGCCGCGTTTGTTCGCGAGAGATTCAGCAAACCGGTGACGCGATCACCCAGCCGGCGGGCTTCCGCGAGGACATCCTGCAGCCGGAGTCGCGCATCATCGTCAAGGACGTTCTGTTCAAGCATGAGCTGCGCCGAGCTGCGAATGGCAGCGAGGGGATTGCGTATGCCGTGTGCAACGCTCGAACACAACTCGCCAATTGCCGCCAGACGCTCGCGCCGTTCCTCCGCCACGCGACGGCGCTGCAGTTCCAGCTCGCGATCGGCCTGCTGCATTCGCCGGCCAAGAAAAACAAGGCCGAGAAGAATCATGACGACTGCCGCAATGAAGTATCGCTCGAGCGCGACGCGCCTTTGGAGTTCCGCCTCATGTTTCTGCAGCAGCGTTGTCTGCTCGCCCGAATTGCGCGCCCCTAAGGTGCCGAGTGCCCGCATCGCCTCCATATGGCTCCGATCAAGTTGGGCCATGTGCCGCGAGGCCTCGACGTACAATGCGTGTCGCTCGGGCGAACCGTCGTCGAGTTCAAGCATACGCGTAAAGGCCTGAAAAACGGACTGACTCGAACGCACCATCTGCTGGATCGCGGTCTCGAGAGCTGCCGACTGGAGCCCCATCTCTGGCCCGGCGCGTAGCACGTGCGCCATTTCTTCGCGGACCTCGTCAAAATGCTCCTGTTCCCGGGCAACTTTTTGCGACGAGAAGATTTCATTTCCGGGTGCCCCAAGCTCCAGGATCCCCTTTTGCACCCGTTCAAGCCAGCTTCGCCGCACGTCCAATCGCGACGACTCGTCAACCAAGGCTTCCACCCCGAGCAGCGTGTGTCGATGCCACTCCAGACTGACCACAATCACGGCCACATCGAGGATGGCGAGCAGGAAGAAGAAATGGTGCCACCGGACACGCGCCACGTCGCTACAACCCTCTTGATTCTGACGCCTGAGGACCCTGACTGTGTATTATAGCACACATCAAATGTGCAATATGACACATTCAACGCCCGAGAATCAACTGTTTTGCCCATCCGAATCGGCCGAGATACTGGTCGTAAACCTATACTACACAACACTGTATGAATCGCTACAAATCGATTCGCTCGACAGGCTACGGACGGATTGTATTTCATTCTCCGTGCCAATAGTCTCACGGGACGCGTTGCCAATCCGTGGCGCAACGAGAGCCAATACGAAATCCGCTTTCCGGCACGAGGTTTCCCTGCCAGAGTTCTGCCTATTGAGAATCCCCACACAGCGAGTGTGCACTGGTCGCCAGAATTGCAATGCTCCGGGTGCCCGCGTCGGCAACCGGGCACGCGCCGCGCGGCGATCTGCATGCTGCAACCTCGAAGTTTGATCCAATAATGTCAGAAACTGGTCGCCGTGGCACACCAATTGCTCAGTTTAGTCGTCGGCGGGGGAATTACTTTGCTCCTCCCAGCGCGCCGGCTGGGCCGTCGCATCTGCCAGGATGCACGGTCCCCGACGCGCACTTTTTTGCGCGCCGGTCCACCGCGTTGCCGCGATCACTTCTTCTTACGCGCCAGGTGAGCGCCGATGGCCGCTTCGTACGACTGAACGAAAGACTTCACCGGGACGCGGGCGATCGCCTTTCCGATCAGGGCGAGCGGCAGATCATCGAGCTTCTTAAACCGAATGCAGGACTTTCCCATGTCAGGCTTCTTGCCGCTGCGAACCCATTCCCCCTTGAACCACGCGGCGTGGTCCTGATTGCCGTAGATGCACATCAGGTAGATCGACATGTGATTCTTCTGCGACGCCAAACCGGCGAACGGCAGCGGTTGCTTGGGGTCGCAGTGATATCCGGCGGGATAGATCCGGTGCGGCACGAAATATCCGATCATGCCGTACTGCATTCCCTCCTGATAGCCCTTGCCGAGGTTTTTGCGGATCACCCTTCGCACGGCCTGCAGCGCCGCGCGGCGGTCCGCGGGAAGAGACGCCAGATTCTCCGTAACGCTGCTCGCCCTGCTGATCATGGCGCGCTCCATCGTCGTACGCGTCGCATGCGACGCGTACGCACAAATTATCCTGGAGCAACGGACCGGTCGAGATAGCGGGGAACCTAATCAGGCGACAGGTCGGCGCCCACAGGAACGCGACCCGAACGCAGTTTCGACGACAACCGTGCCGAAAACCCGTGGAGTTGTTCAAAGCGTTCGACATCGCGGTAGTCAAATTTACCGTCGCAGTTCAGATCGACCGCCGCCGCTACATCCGTGCGGAGTTCGGAGGTCGACAGCGCCACGGCATCCACAAACGCCGGTCCAGGCCCGGGCAGAGCCCCAGCCTTGCCGCCCAGGGCCGGCAGTGAACACGGACACGACGAGAAGCCGAGCCAGTTCCCGAAAAGGAAGTTGTAGTCCTCGCCAAAGACCAGACCGTTGTTGCCAAAATCGGCGTCGCGCGCGGAGTTCCACGGGCAACCGCCGACACTCGCGATTGTGCCAAATCGAAAGATGAAATAGGTGACGTCGTTGATGTCGACGTCGCCGTCGTTGTCGGTGTCGCCGCCCTTGAGCAAGAGCGGCGGGCCGGCGTTGTACATACTGCCGGCCGGCGTCAGCGTGGTCGTCGCCCAGAGCGTGTGCTGTTCGTCCTTCGCGCACAGGTGCGTGTAC
The DNA here is from genome assembly GCA_964549445.1 of uncultured Planctomycetaceae bacterium. Classification (GTDB taxonomy): domain Bacteria; phylum Planctomycetota; class Phycisphaerae; order UBA1845; family UTPLA1; genus SpSt-539. The sequence goes on along the minus strand of CAZJVS010000013.1, from coordinate 12,285 downwards.
ACGCCGCATGGCAGCACGAGCGCCGCCGGGTTGTCGACCGACGGCACGATGGCCCGTACCGGCGTCGACGGCGAATTCGATCCACCTTCCGTGCTGTCCACGATTCCATTGAGGTTGACGTCATCGCCATCGTGATCGATAAAATTCAGCGTCCGGTAGATGCTCCCTGCGGTGCATCCTCCGGGACTCGGAACAAAGCGGATACACCGCGCCACCGGCGCATGATTGCCTTGCAGATCGACGACCAGGTTTGAAACAACACTGGCGCCGTTGACCGTCACCGTCTGCACACACTCGGCCGAATTCCCGCAAGCATCCGTGGCCGTCCAGGTGATTGTGGTGTCACCGAGCGGATACGGGGCGTTCAGCGGTTGGCTGTCAATTCGCACGCCCTCAAACGTCGGCGCCGGCGCGCAGTTGTCGCCGACCGTGGGTGTTCCGACGCTAACGGTCGCCGTGCATGACGAGTCCGCATTGACCTCGATGTCGGCCGGGCAAGAGATCGTCGGTGCGGTGGTATCTTCACGCCATGTGTAGGTCACGTTTTGCGAGACCGGATTGCCACACGTGTCGACGGCAGAATAGGTGAAGCTCCGGCTCCGGCTGCACGGACCGCCGCTGAGCGGGCCCGGGGTACAGGTGACGATCACCGTCCCGTCACAGTTGTCGGTGGCCGTGACGGCCCCGTCACAGCTTGGCATCGTCGTCGGATTGCAGCCCAGATCGCCGCCCGCCGGAACGTTTTGCAACTCCGGCGGCGTCGTGTCCTCGCGCCATGTGTAGTTCACGTTCTGCGAGACCGGATTGCCGCATGTGTCGACGGCCGAATAGTTAAAACTCTGGCTCTTGCCGCACGTGCCCACGCTCGTGATGGATCCCGGCGTGCAGGTCACGCTCAACGTCCCGTCGCAGTTGTCGGTGGCCGTGACGGCACCGTCGCAGCTTGGCATGGTCGTCGGGTTGCAGCCTTGGTATCCGCTGGCCGGCAGGTTGTTCAGCTCCGGCGGCGTCGTGTCCTCGCGCCATGTGTAGTTCACATTTTGCGAGACCGGATTGCCGCACGTGTCGACGGCGGAATAGGTGAAGCTCTGGCTCCGGCTGCACGGACCGCCCGTGATCGCACCCGGCGTGCAGGTCACGCTCAACGTCCCGTCGCAGTTGTCGGTGGCCGTGACGGCACCGTCACAGCTTGGCATCGTCGTCGGATTGCAGCCCAGGTTGCCGCCGTCCGGAACGTTATGCAGCTCCGGCGGGGTCGTGTCTTCACGCCACGTATAGGTGACGATCTGCGAGACCGGATTGCCGCATGTGTCGACGGCCGAATAGGTAAAACTCTGGCTCTTGCCGCATGTGCCCACGCTCGTGATGGATCCCGGCGTGCAGGTGACCGACGCCGTCACATCTCCATCGCAGTTGTCGGTGGCTGTGACGGCCCCGTCACAGCTTGGCATCGTCGTCGGATTGCAGCCCAGATCGCCGCCCGCCGGAACATTGTGCAGCTCCGGATCAGTCGTATCGATCTTGATCGCCCCGAGGTTCACCACGTTCGCCGTCACCGGATCGGCGTTTGCATCGCTCAGTCTGTTTTCCGCCCCGTTCGGCCCGCTCGCCCGCCACCACACGAGATTCGGCGTTAGCGCGCAGACATCGTCGATCACGGTGAACGAGAAAGACGCCATGATCGTATTTGCCGAAGTCCCCGTCCCGCCGTCCTCGATGCCCGACGCATAGTCGATCTGCCCCGCGGTCGGAACGCAGTCCATGGGAGGGACGGCTACCGTGGAGCATTCGTGGATCTGCCGCGTAAATGGCGCGTCACCCGGATCGGCCGAAACAAGTTGCAGCACCGACGGGTTGTATTCCAGGAAGTACTGCCCGCCGACCACCGTAGTCGTCGCGCCAGTCATGCTGATCGCCACGACCAGCTTGCTCCCCGTGTGACACCCCGGCGAAACCGTCAGTGTCAGCGTCGCCTCGCTATTGACGCCCAGCGTCGCCGACCCGCTCGTGTCGCTCCCGCAAGTGTTGCTCACCATGCAGCGATAGCTGCCCGCATCGCCCGCCGTCACCGACGGGATTGTGTAGTTCGCACTGTCGGTCCCCACCGGCGTCACGCCGTGATACCACTGGTAGTGCAGCCCGCCGCCGGTCGCCGCCACTGTGAATTGGAAGAACGCCCCAACGCCCACCGTCCCGCCGATCGGGTCGAGTGTGACGCTCGGGATCGTCCAGACAATAAGTGTCGCGTCTCCGGTCATTGCCGTCGGGCTGCACGTCCCGCTCACTACGCAGTGATAGTTGTTCGCTGCGTCTCCGGCGCTGACCGGGTCAATCGTCAGCGTGTCGGTGTCCGCCCCTGAGATGTTGCCGGCATTGGTTAGCGCGGTCGCGCCCTTGTACCACTGGTAGCTCAGTGGCCCGGCTCCGCTTGCCGTGATCGCAATGCTCGCCGACTCCCCGGCGCATTTCGTCTGGCTTGCGGGCGTCGGACCGCCCGTAATCGATGGCGCCGAGTTGACGCTCAGCGTGGCCGGGCCGCTCGTCGCCGCCGGGCTGCAGAGTCCGGTGACGACGCAGTTGTAGTCCGTCGCCGCGTCGCCCGTTTGCACCCCGGTCAATGTCAGCGAGTTCGTCGTTGCGCCTGAAATGGTCGCAAGCCCCGCATGAGGGCCATCGATCAGGTTTGTCACGCCGCGTCGCCACTGGTAGGTCAGCGAGCCGGCTCCACTCGCGGAAATGGTGATCGTCGCGTTTTCCCCAACGCACTTCGTCTGGCTCGATGGCGACGGGCCGCTGTCGACGGTCGGCGGAAGATTGACGGTAAGCGTAGCGTCGCTGCTGGGCGTGCTGCCGCCCGCGTTCGAGACGACGCAGTTGTAGTCCGTTCCGGCGTCGCCCGAATGAATGTTGCTGATCGTCAGCGACGAAGTCAGCGCGCCGGCCACCGTGCTGCCGAATATGTTGATTCCGTCCGATAGGTTGGTCACGCCGCGCCGCCATTGATAGGTCGGAGGACCGTCACTTGTGGCGGTCACCGTGAAATTCGCCGATCCGGTCACGCACCCGGCGGTGCTCTGTGGACCCACCGTGATCATCGGCGGCGGGATGGTGATCTGGACGTCGTCGAATGCAAACCCGTCCGAAGCACTCGGGGTCGGCGGATTGATCGGAACGTTGTCGTACTGCTGGAACTTGATCCGCACATCCGTCCCAAGCACCAAGCTGTTCAGCGCAGCCAGCGAGCTGAGATTGAATGTTTGGGTCTGGTAGAACTCCGCCGACGCAGCGCCCGTCAGGCTGATGACACTGAACCAGTTGCTGCCGTCCACGCTGAAGGCAACGCCGTCCGCGTCCACCGACCCGCTGAATGACGCCGGCATTACGTTATCCTCGTCACTGAATTCGCGTTGCTTGAAGGTCAGCGTGACGTTGCTGAGACCGGCGGCATTGACGTGCAGGATCGCCTCGTTGCGAGAGAACAAGCTCGAATTTACGTATGTGTCCAGCGTCATATGCTTCGCACCCGTCGCGGGACCGCCGATTCCATTGACCAGCACGCGTCCATCGACGTTCGTGCGGACCTCCCACGCCAAAGACAGGACGCCGGTTTCGAAGCCGTCGGAGAATGGAATCGACGCCGAAACCGGCGGACCAAACACCGCCGTATACGCGTTGATCAATCCGTCGCCGGTAAGATTGTCGAATCCCGGTCCGCCGATCGATGGATCGGCCGTCGTTCGAATTCGCGAGTAGATCTGCGCCGGCGTGAACAGCGGATTCGCATGCTTGATCAGCGCCGCCACGGCCGCCGCGTGCGGCGCGGCGGCTGAAGTTCCAAAGAAATTCGGCAGCGAGTTGCCATCCGCGTCCGATCCGAAAAAGCTCGTGTCGGTGCCGTCGACCGCGCAGATCTCCGGCTTCTGCCGCACCTCGGGCGACCCCTTCGGCGAGCCGTCCGCATTGAACAGCAGTGTCCGAGGACCGGTCGACGTAAAGCTTTCGGGATTCAGATGATCGTAATAAGGCGCCGCCGCGACGGCCATTCCGCCCGCCGCCCCGCCGTGTGGATTCACGGTCGGGCTGTTGGTGTTGAACTGATTGATCGTGATCTGGCTGCCGAAATTTATGTACTTGATCCGCCCGGGCGCGGGTCCCACGAACCGATGAATCATTACATCATACGTTCGGGTGCTTCCCGTGCTATTTGTGAAGTTGATGAACTCAAACGGTGTCTGGTTCGCAAGATTGTCCGCGTCCGAGACCGCTCGAATCGTCGCGGTTCCGGTGTCGACCAAGTAGAGATCCAGATCGGTGTCGACGCCCGCAACGGTATAATAAGGATCGTCCCACTGAAACGAGAGGCGAATCGTCTGGCCATTCGTTAGCGTCACGCTCTGACGCGTATCGACGCCCGCGCCGGGGTCGAAGTCATACCACTGCGACGAAAAGCCGGCGACGGTCGGCGGCGTGTTGCCCTCAGTCCAAGTCGTCGATTCGTACGCCCGCGATGCCTGGTTGTTCGCCGACGAGAAATACGGAACGCCTGCTGCGTAAACCGTGTCTACGGCTTGCGCCACCACGCCGTCCTGGAAGAACGGCTCGGCGTAGTAGACCACGTCATCGACAATGACGTTACATCCCGCATCTTTTAGCGCCACGATGTTGCTGGCGAACGAGGCCTCGCTGATGAACGCCGTCGCAAAGGCGAGTGTCGACCCCGGCGCGACGTCGTACACCAGTTCCAACATCGCGCGCCCCTCATCCGTGCCTCCGCTCCCGATGTCGCTCAATACCGTCACACCGGCCGGAAGGTTGCCGGACGAAACGCCGGCCGCCGCCCCGCCGAGGTTGTCGTAGCTGTCGCTCAGCACGCCGATTTTCACGCCCGAACCGTCGTACCCAATGGGAAGCGTCGTTCGAACCCGGTCCGCTTCGTGAACGAAGACGGCCTGACTCACGACCGAGCCGGCACCCGGGTTCACCTGCGGTCGCAACCCGGCGAGAACGCCCATCAGACCGTCTTTGGCGAAATTCTCAACGCCGTTGACGGCGCCGAGCGGCAAGTAGCCCTCCACAAAATGCAGGTTGGGATGTGACGCTACCGTCACAAAGCCGATATTGCGGAGTTTAGGCTCCAAGGCGCCGACGTCCTTCGCGGTCACGCGTACCAACACGCGACCGGCCGCATCCCTCATGAGAAGCTCTTCCATGCCAACGACGCGCTGATTGGCTGCAATGGCCAAGAGCGCGGTGTCAATTCGGGACTTGCCCGCCTTGCGTGCAGCCGCGAAGGTGGACGTAAGAGGCGCTTGAGGCTGTTGCGCCGGTGAGTCATTTGGCGCAGTCAGGAGCGTGACCGCCAGAACAACGGCGAGCACCTTCATGTGGCGGGAAATTGTGCGGCGTACGTAGGCGTCAAGCGACATGATGACTTTTGCTCCTTCCAAGAAACGCGTCAACCACAAGTATTTGCTCGCGGCCTGCTCAGTCCCGGAACGACGCGAGTCTTGTTGAAACCAAGCTCGGGATCGCAGCGCGGCTGGCCACTATCGCCAATCTACAAATTCCGAGCGTGCGAGATGAGCTGGGTGCGCGTCGCATCAGTGTGCTCCCAGTGGTGGGTATGGGCGTTGTGCGGACGAACAATCGCCCGTGCGGCGACTGTTCAGGACGAAATACCGATGAAACGAGAGGTGGCGGACCGTGTGTGCCTCATCCCAATCACCATCACCCACCTATTCGGTTCAAGAATAACCGTAATCGTGAGGTCGTGTCAATCGAAGCAGACGACATTCGCAGCAAAGTCGCGAGGTTTTCCCAGTCCTGCTGCGAGAGTCCTAAGGGTTTTTACTAAGATGAGCGCGCATCGTGCGAAACCAATCACTCAAGACTGGGGCAAGACGACCGAAGGGGACGCTGCGTCCTGCAGCGATTAGAATCGACAGCAGGCGCCCGTAGCTCAGCTGGATAGAGCAGCGGTTTCCTAAACCGCAGGTCGTAGGTTCGAATCCTATCGGGCGCGTTTCCCCCTCACACCGCCACGACGCCGCGCTCCGCCGGCCGCTCGTGCAGAAACCATCCTTCCAGCACAACCCGCCGCGTGAACCACTTGCTCGCAAACAACGGCCGCGCCACCGCCTGTTTCAGCCAGGTCGGAATCCGGCCCAGCCACCCGTCGTCATCCGCCGCACCGCCAAACCGCGCGCTCAGCGCCTCGCTGTACGACTGCAATTGCTCCGCCGCATACTTCCCGCGCGCCGCAACAATCGCATCCGCCGCCATCAGCCCCGACTCGATCGCCGTCCGAATGCCCTCTCCGCTGTACGGATACGCCAGCCCGGCCGCATCGCCGGCCAGCAACAACCCATCCCCATACAACCGCCGCCGCGTATGCCCATAGAGGATGTACGCATGCCCGCGAAACCGATCCGGCACATCGCGCGGTATGCGGCCTTGCCGCTGCAGCATGCCCACAAACTGCTCGACATGCTCCCCAAGTCGCTCAGGATCCTCCCGCCCCAGCCCCACGTTCAAAAACGGCCCCTTCCGAAATGCCCACCCATAACCCTGTAAATCCTTGCAAAAATAAAGCTCGGGTAGGTCCGGCCGGATCGGGCAATCCGCCGCCTGCCCCTCACTCATCTCGAACTCCACCTCCTGCGCCGTGACCGCCATCTCCGCCCGGCCAGGCGTCGCGCCCAGATGCCGCGCCACCGGGCAGAAATGCCCGCCCGCCCCGACGACCATCCGCGTCTCGATCTCTCCGTTGATCCGCCAGCGATCGCCCTGCCGCTCCAGCGATCGCAGCGGCGTCCCCAGCCGGCACTCCACCCCCGACCGCTGCAACAGATACGTGTCAAACTCGCACCGCCGGATTCCATAACTGATCGGCCGGTCGTACCGATTCTCAACCGCCCGCCCCCCCGCTCGTCCGACGACGAATCCGTCAATCGGCTGCACGACACGCCCGCGCCCATACTCCGCAAGCTCCACTTCGCGCAGTTCCAGCACGCGCGGCGTAATCCACCCCGCACACGGCTTGTCGCGCGGAAAAGCGCTCTTGTCGAGCACGACAACTTTCAATCCCGCTCGCCGTAATCCCCACGCGCAAGACGAACCCGCCGGTCCGCCGCCGACCACAACCGCATCAAACGATTGCATCAGCGGCTCCGTCCGGCGTCCTCGTAGAGATGCGCCCGCGTCATCGGCACGTCATTCGAATTGTGACGATTGAACAGAACCTGGAACAGTTGCATCGAACCGCTCGTGAATGCCGCGATCGAACTCGAAAGGTAAAACCGCCACGTTCGCACGAATCGCTCGTCAAACATCGACCGCACTTCATCGACGCGTGACTCGAACCGCGCCAGCCAGTGCCGCAGCGTCTCGGCGTAATGCAGCCGCAGATTCTCGACGTCGAGTACTGCAAAATCGTACGGCTCGAACAGGTCCATCATCTCGCGCAACGTCGGCACTTCCGCCCCTGGAAAGATCCGCAATCTCATCCACTGACTAAACGGCTCCGACCGATGCCGCCCGATTGCGTGAATCAATCCCCGGCCGCCCGGCGTCAAGCATCGATCGATCACGCCCCCGAGCGTCCGGTAGTTCTCGATCCCGACATGCTCCAGCATCCCGACTGACGCAAACGCGTCATACCTCCCGTCGATGCGACGATAATCATCCTCAACGTATTCGACCCGATCGCTCAGTCCCGCCCGCGCCGCCGCTTCCCGCGCATACGCAATCTGCTCATGCGAGATGTTAAACGCCCGAACGGTCACGCCGTGATGCCGCGCCATGTGCAGCGCGAGCGACCCCCAGCCGCAGCCGGCCTCGACCACCCGCTCGCCCGGCTGCAGCCGAAGCTTGCGGCATACGTGCTCCATCTTTGCGAACTGGGCCTCCTCCAGACTCATCGCCGGATCGGCAAAATAGGCGCACGTGTAGGCAAGCTGCTCATCGAGCCACAACTTGTAGAAGTCATTGCCGATGTCGTAGTGGTGATGAATGTTCTCTCGGGAATCCGCGATCGTGTTTCGGCGTCGCCACACCCAACGTCGCCGTCCCTCATCCGACCAGCGCATCCCGCGATAGGCCTCTTCGAGCAGCCGGACCAGATCTCCCTCCACCTCGACCCGCCCGTCGCGATACTCATCACCGAAATGACGATCAGCGTCGAACAGAGTTTTCAGTAGAGCGCGCCGCTCCAGGAAATGGACTCGTGCGATCGTCGGGGCGCTCGACGTGCGGATTGACTCGCCGTTCCAGAGCACGATTTCCACGGGCGGATCGCCGAGCGACCCCAGCAAACGCTTTACCAATCGCTTATCCCACGGGTAGACCCGCCCTGCCGAATGGTTTTCTCGCACCAGCAGGCCGGCGGTCGACTCTGGAGGCCCGTTTGAAGGTGACATCATCAGCACCTCACACGAGTAGGATCGTAGTCTGGAGGCGGTCGGCGGAACCATATCCGCTATCGGCTGTTCGGGCGAGGCAGGCGTCAATGGCTGGATTTCCTTTGCGTTTTGCCGGACGGGGCCCATACGGTACGATAACGATTGAAACGGGACGCCGCGTTGCACCACCGGTCTTCCGTGTTAGGGGGTTGGAGCCAAACGCCCATGTTCGCCCGTTCAACGATCTGCTTTGCCTTGGGACTCATTTTCCTCGTTCATGCGGCATCCGCGCAGCAAGTCCGCTTTGACGGAGATCGCGTGGTCCGCGTCGAGGTGAAGACCAACGACCAGCTTCAGACGCTCCTCACGATGACCGACGACGTCTGGAGCGAACGGATCGGGGTCGGCGCGCTCGACGTTCGAGTGACACCGAGTCAATTCGAGCAACTTCAGAAATCGAATCTGCCGTTTACGGTACTCATCCCCGACGTGCAGGCGAAGATCGACGCCGAAGCCGCCGAAATTGCCGGACCACAACCGCGGGGCACCTGGGACGCTTACATGGACAACGCGACGGTCAACGCCTACATGGCGTCGCTCGCCGCGCTGCGACCCGATCTCGCCCAGGTCATTAACGTGGGCACTACGCTCGAGGGTCGCACGATCCAGGGCTTGCGCATCACCGGGCCGGGCCTGAGCGTAAAGCCCGGCGTCCTCTATCACGGCTGCGAACACGCCCGCGAATGGATCACCGTTCCTGTCACCCTCTACGTAGCCGATCAGCTTGTTCGCAACTACGACACCGACCTCGGCATCCAGGAGCTCGTTGATCGCTGCGAGTGGTTCATCATTCCGGTCTTCAACGTCGACGGTTACCTCTATACTTGGTCGACCAACCGCCTCTGGCGGAAGAATCGCCGCAACAACGGCGGCTCGTTCGGCGTCGATATCAATCGCAACTGGGGCTACCAGTGGGGTGGCGAGGGAGCTGCGACTGTCGGGTCCGACGAAACTTACCGCGGCACGGCCCCCTTCTCCGAGCCCGAAACGCAGGCCATGCGCGACTTTTTCCTTGCGCATCCCAACATCGTCACCCACAACGACATCCACAGCTACTCGCAACTGATCCTCTGGCCGTGGGGTTACCAGGCGCCAACTTCGCCGGATGAGCCGATCTTTAACTTTGTCGGCACGACCATGCAGTCGCTGATCTCCAGCGTCCATGGGACCGCGTTCGATCCGGGGCCGATCTATACCAATATTTATCCCGCATCGGGCGTTTCGGTAGACTGGACCTACGGTGTCCAGAGGGTTCACGCATTCTCGTTCGAGCTGCGAGACACCGGCACGAACGGATTTACATTGCCGGCGAACCAGATTCTTCCGAGCTGCGAGGAGATGTTTCCGGCGCTGATGTTCCAGGCCGACCACATTTCCAGCATTCGACCCGCCATGAAGATCGAGTTTCCAAACGGACTTCCGATTCTTCAGACGCCGAACGTGACGAGCAATCTAAACGTCCGGATCACCGGCGATTGGGATGTGGTGAATCCGGCCACCGCGACGCTGCATGCCCGGACCGGATCGAGCGGGGCATTCACGGCATACCCGCTGGCATACGTCAGCGGCAACGATTTTGTCGCGACTTTCCCGGCGCGGGGGTGCGGCGATCCGACGGAGTATTACATTTCCTCGCAGAGTTCGGGCGGCACGGAGATTCGGAGCCCGGCCGCGGCGCCGGCGGCGAAGTACACGGTGCCGGTCGGCGAGGAGACGCCCTACTTCTCAGACAACTTTGAGACGAATCAAAGCTGGACCGTGCTCAACAACGCCGTAACGGGTGGGGCCTGGGTGCGGGCTGACCCGGTCGGGACGAACATCAGCGGCGCGCCGGTGCAACCGGAAGACGACAATCCGGCCGGGACCGGGACGATGTGCTGGGTGACGGGCAACGGCGCCGTAGGTGGATCGGCGGGCGGCGCGGACCTGGATGGCGGGCCGACGCGGCTCACGTCGCCGACGATCGACATGTCGGGCCTGGCGTCGCCGCTGCTCAGCTACTACCGCTGGATGTACTGCAGCACCGGCGAAGACACGCTCGTCGTTGAAATCTCAAACAACAACGGGGCGAACTGGGTGACCATCGAGACCGTGACGCACGATCCGGTCTGGCGCAAGAATTCGATCCTCGTGTCGAGCTACGTCACGCCTACCAACCAGATGAAGATCCGGTTCAGCGCGACGGACAATCCGAATAACTCGATCACCGACGCGGCGATCGATGACTTGGTCGTGTCGTCGGTGAGCTGCGCGGTCGTGCCGGTGTCGGGCGACCTGAACTGCGACAACGCCGTCAACACCCTTGACATCGACCCAATGGTGCTCGCCCTCACCAACCCCGACGCCTACATCGACGCCTTCCAGACGTGCAACATCATGCGCGGCGACATGAACAACGACGCCGCCGTCAACGGCGACGACATCCCGGCGTTCGTGGCGGCGGTCAGCGGACCCTAGCGTCGCGGCTTGACACCTAACTTAGACCGAATACGCTGAGGGCGATTCAGGAGCGCCGCCCCATGCGTCCGGTCGAGAATCCACCCAACCCGTACCTCAGCGAATATCGCGAGTGGCTCGAGCCGCCGCCGGCAGCTCAGCTCGAAGTCTACGAGGAGACGGCCCGGTCGATCCTCTCGGAAAACGACAGCCCGGACATTCCATTTCGATGGTCGGTCAACCCTTACCGAGGTTGCCAACACGCCTGCGCCTACTGCTACGCCCGGCCGTACCACGAATACCTCGGCATGGGGGCCGGGACCGACTTCGACACCAAAATCGTCGTCAAGACCAACGCGTCCGACTTGCTGCGCGAGGCCTTCATCCGCAAGGCATGGGCGGGCGAAGAGGTGAACTTCTCGGGCGTCACCGACTGCTACCAGCCGCTCGAAGCGGTGTACCGGCTCACGCAAGCGTGCCTGCGCGTGTGTCTCGAATACCAGAATCCGGCGGCCATTGTGACCAAGAGCTTCCTCGTGATGCGCGACGCGGAGCTGCTGGCCGAACTGGAGCGGACGGCGGGCGCGACGGTGTACCAGAGCATCGCATTTGCGGATGACGCCGTGGCGCGGCAGATCGAGCCGCACGCACCTGCGCCGTCGAAACGATTCGAGGCGATGCGCCGACTGACCTCCGCGGGCGTGCCGGTCGGCGTCATGGTGGCGCCGATCATTCCGGGGCTCAACGATCGCGACGTGCCGCGAATCCTCGAACAGGCGGCGGCGGCGGGCGCGACTGCGGCTGGATACACGGCACTGCGGCTGCCGGGCAGCGTCGAGGCGGTGTTCCGGGGGCGCATCCGGGAGACGATGCCGGACCGGGTCGAACGGATCGAAGCGAGAGTCCGGGAAATTCGCGGCGGGGCGATGAGCGAGGCGCGATTCGGCAAGCGGATGAAGGGAGCTGGAACATACTGGGAATCGGTGGCAGACCTGTTTCGCATGTCGCGGGATCGTTTCGGCCTGACGGGACCTAAACGGAGCGAGAGGTCGGGCAAATTGCGGCGGACTGAACCGGGGAAGGCGGGATCGGGGTTTGTGCTGCGGGGCGACCCGGATCTGGGGAAGCTCCCTGTGCAGCTTGGGTTCAAGTTCGGCGAGTGATTTAGCTGCATCGCCGATGATGCCTGGAGTTGGAGGGCATGCGTTTCGCGCCCACGCGCCGGCGCTTGGGGTGCGGCGCTCCTAAGTCCCCTCTTGGTGAGGGGGAGGCGTTGAATCCGCGTCGTCAATGCGTGACAAAGAATGAGTATCAAAGTCCAGTTGGGAGGATTTCGGGACGGGGTTGCGGTTTAGCTTGGGGGGTGGGGCGGGGGTTGCTTTGCCGATGT
>CAZJVS010000012.1:113289-116115 GCA_964549445.1 uncultured Planctomycetaceae bacterium | reverse complement strand
CGGTTCGCTGTGTTTGCGCAGAACATGCTGCGCGAGGGGCCGAGCTTTTTTCCCACCTTGTACGGGCAGCCGTACCCGGATTATCCGGGGCTGCCGACGTTTTTCATCTGGCTGCTTTCGAAGCCGATGGGGCGGGTGACGCCGTTGACGGCCGTGCTGCCGACGGCGGTTACTTCATCGCTGATTCTTGTTTTTGTTTATTTGATCGGGGCGGTGCGGTCGCGGCGGTGGGGGGTGTATGCCGTGCTGATGTGCCTGCTGACGTACGCGTTTACGTTTGCGGCGCGGAGCATTTCGCCGGATCAGTACACGGCGCTGGCGACGGTGGCGAGTTTCTATTTTTGTTACTCGGCGTCGGAGTTTGGGCGGCGGGGGCGACTTTGGTGGTTGCCCGCGCTGTGGGTGCTGGGGTTTGCGTGTCGCGGGCCGATCGGGCTGATCGTGCCGGCGGCGGTGGTGGGGACGTACTACCTCGTGCGCGGCGAGTACCGGCGGATGATCGTGGCGGGGGCGGCAGCGTCGGTGTTGCTTGCGGGATGCGTGGGGCTGTTGTTGCTGGCGGCGAAGCAGCAAGGCGGGCCGGCGCTCGTTGATCAGGTCATCAAGTTTCAGGCGGCGGATCGGATTTCGCACAAGTCGGACAGTCCGTTGCAATACTGGTTGGGGTGTCTCGGGACATACGCGGTGAGCTATCCGGTGGCCGTGCTGGTCATCGCGCTGTGCTGGCGGCGCGTGGTTCGGCGGGCCGATCCGGATGCGATGCTGCTAGCGTGTCTGGCGGCGTGGGTGGTGGTCGTGCTGGCGGGGATGTCGATTCCGGGGAAGAAGACGGTGCGGTACGTGTTGCCGATTGCGCCGGCTGCGGCGCTGATTGCGGCGTACCTGATGGTGGAAGCGACGCCGGGGGCGGCCCTACTGCGCGTCCGGCAGGGGTTTGTCAGGTTTTGCCAGTCGGTCGCTCCGGTTGCGGCGGTTGCGGCGATCGTGGGGTACTTCGTGCGCGAGCGGTTTGATCCGCCGATTGAGGCGCACTTTGGGTTTGCGGCGGCGTGCCTCCTGGGACTAACGGTTGGGGCGTTGGTCATGCGGCGGCGTGGGGTGGCGAGTGCGATGGGGAACGCGGTGGTGGCGTTTCTGGTTTTTGTGATCGGCGTGGTTGATCCGGCGGAGTATTCGCGCGACAAGTCTGGGCCGCTGGTGGCTGCGGTGCAGGAGCTGCGGCGCGAGCGGCCGGGGCCGATTGGATTTTACTACATCTTTCCTGATAACAAAGATGTGAAGTTCATGGTGAACCTGGGGACTGGAGAGCTGCCGGAGTGGGCTTACACGACCGAGGCGCTGCTGGCGGGGCGCGGGGTGTACTTCATCGCCGAGGAGAAGGACTTCCGCGTGCTGCCGAGCGACGTTGCGGATAAACTGGAGGTTCGGCTGCGCGGACGGCTGGGGCACGATCCGGTGGTTGTGTTTACGCCGCGCGGTTGAGGTGGGGACCGACGGTGGAAGTCGGCCGGCGAGGGTGCCGGCCGCTACAGAGGCGCGGCGATACGCACGGAGCCAAGTTGATGCGGAGTGAATTTCTACCGTTTTCGCGGCCTTCGATTACTGATGGGGACGTTGCCGCCGTCGGGGAGGTGATGCGGTCGGGGTGGATCACGACCGGGTCGAAGGCGGCGGAGCTGGAGCAGGAAGTTCTGAAGTACGTCGGGTGCGGCGGCGGGGCCGTTGCGGTGACGTCGGCGACGGGCGGGATGCATATCGCGCTGCGGGCGCTGAAGATCGGACCGGGGGACGAGGTCATCACGCCGTCGCTGACGTGGGTTTCGACGGCGAACCTGATCTGCCTGGCCGGGGCGCGGCCGGTGTTCGTGGATGTGGATCGCGAGACGCTGATCTCGACGCCGGAGCAGATTGAGGCGGCCATCACGCCGCGGACGAAGCTGATCGTTCCGGTTCACTACACGGGTGCGCCGGCGGACATGGAGCCGATACGCAAGCTGGCGGCGGCGCGGAAGATTCCAATCATTGACGATGCGGCGCACGCGATCGGAACGGATTACCGGGGCGAACGGATCGGGCGGACGGGGACGTCGATCTTTTCATTCCACCCGATAAAAAACATCACCACGGCCGAGGGGGGCATGATCTGCTCGGACGACGCGGCGTTTCTGGATTCGGTGCGGCGGCTGAAGTTTCACGGGCTGGGCGTGGATGCGTTTGACCGGCAGATGCAGGGACGGTCGCCGCAGGCACAGGTCATGGAGCCGGGTTTCAAGTACAATCTACCGGATATGCTGGCGGTGCTGGGGCTTCGGCAACTGGCGCGGCTCGAGGAGATGATCGAGCGGCGGCGGGCGCTGGCGATGCGTTATCGCGAGAAGCTGGCGGGGGTCGATGAGGTCCGGCCGCTGGCGGAGCCGAAGTATCCGCACCGGCATGCATGGCACCTGTTCGTGGTGCGGGTTTGCGCGGAGAAGCGCGGGATCGATCGGACGCGCTTCATGGCGGATTTGAAGCAGCGCAACATCGGAACGGGGATTCATTTTCTGGCGACGCATACGCAGAAGTACTACGTCGAGCAGATGGGATGCCGGCGCGGGTCGCTGCCGAACACGGAATGGAACTCGGATCGGATCTGCTCGTTGCCGCTGTTTCCGGATATGCGGGACGGCGACGTGGATGATGTGGTTGGGGCGATCAAGGACGTGATAAGCAACGCATGAAGCCGCATGTGTCGATCGTGATTCCGGTTTACAACGAGGAAGGCAACCTCGACGAACTGGTTACGCGCGTGACGACGACGTGCGAGCGGATGAACCGCGAGTACGA
>CAZJVS010000012.1:0-113189 GCA_964549445.1 uncultured Planctomycetaceae bacterium | reverse complement strand
TGCGAGCGGTTGTCCTGGCCTATCACGACATCGGGTGCGCCGGCATCGAGGCGCTGCTGCGGGCGAAGTATGACATCGCTGCGGTGCTGACGCATCGCGATGATCCGAATGAGAATTGCTGGTTCCGGTCGGTGGCCGAGCTGGCGACGGGGCGGGGGATTCCGGTGTTTGCACCGGAGGATGTGAACCATCCGTTATGGGTGCATCGCATCCGGGAGTGGAAGCCGGACATCCTGTTTTCGTTCTACTACCGGCGGATGGTGAAGCAGCCGATTTTGGATATTCCGGCGGCGGGGTGCCTGAACCTGCACGGGTCGCTGTTGCCGAAGTATCGCGGGCGGTCGCCGATCAACTGGGCGGTGCTGAACGGCGAGAAGGAGACGGGCGTTTCGCTGCACTACATGACGGCGAAGCCGGACGCGGGGGATGTCGTCAGTCAGAAGCGGATCGCGATCAGCGACGATGACAACGCCAAGACGCTGATGAACAAGGCGACGGACGCGGCGGTGGCGCTGCTGGATGAGATTTTGCCGAAGCTGAAGGCGGGGCAGGCGCCGCGCGTTCCGCAGGATGAGGCGAAGGCGACGTATTTCGGCGGGCGGCGGCCGGAGGATGGGGAGATCGACTGGAATCGCAGCGCGACGGAGATTCGCAACCTCGTGCGGGCGGTGACGCGGCCATATCCGGGGGCGTTCAGCTATCTCGGGATGAACAAGGTGCTGCTGTGGAACGTGGCGGCGCTGCCGGGGAGCGGCGAGTCGACGCGGCCGGGGACGATTGTTTCGACCGATCCGCTGGTGATTTCGGCGGGGCAGGGACAGGTCGAGGTGCAGTCGGGGCAGGTGGCGGACGGGGTGTTCGTCGGCGGGGCGCAACTGGCGCGGGAGCTGAACCTGGTGAAGGGGCTGGCATTCGGGGCGAACCCGATGCGGCAGCGGGCGGCGACGCGGAAGCGGAACGTATTGATATTCGGGGTAAACGGGTTCATCGGGAGCGCGATCTCGGAGCGGCTGCTGGAGAGCAACCGGTTCGAGGTGTACGGGATGGACCTGTGGTCGAACAACGTTCGCGGGCTGCTGGAGCGGCCGGGGTTTCACTTCTGTGAAGGCGATATTTCGATTCACCGCGAGTGGCTCGAGTATCACATCAACAAGGCGGACGTGGTGCTGCCGCTGGTGGCGATCGCGACGCCGATTGAGTACACGCGGAATCCGCTGCGGGTGTTTGAGCTCGACTTCGAGGAGAACCTGCGGATCGTGCGGTTCTGCGTGCGGCGGAAGAAGCGGATCGTGTTTCCGTCGACCTCCGAAGTGTACGGGATGTGCGACGAGGAGGAGTTTGACGAGGATCGATCGAAGCTGGTGCTGGGGCCGATCAACAAGCAGCGGTGGATTTACTCGTGCTGCAAGCAGCTGCTCGATCGCGTGATCTGGGCGTACGGTCAGAAGGAAGGGCTGAAGTTCACGTTGTTCCGGCCGTTCAACTGGATCGGGCCGCGATTGGACTCGCTGGATGCGGCGAGGATCGGGAGTTCGCGGGCGATCACGCAGCTCATCTTGAACCTGGTGGAAGGGTCGCCGATTCAACTCATCGACGGCGGGGCGCAGAAGCGGTGCTTTACCGATCTAACGGACGGCATTGAGTGTCTGTATCGGATCATCGAGAACAAGGACGGGGTTTGCGACGGGCAGATCATCAACATCGGCAATCCGACCAATGAGGCGAGCATTCGCGAGCTGGCGGAGATGCTGGTGGCGAAGTTTGACCGGCATCCGCTGCGGTCGCGGTTCCCCCCGTTCGCGGGCTACCGCGAGCTGGAGAGCGGGGCGTATTACGGGCAGGGCTACCAGGATGTGCAGCATCGGCGGCCGAGCGTGAAGAAGGCGAAGAAGCTGCTCGGATGGGAGCCGAAGACGGGAATGGACCAGTCGGTCGAGCAGACGCTGGACTTTTTCCTGCGCGAGATGGTGCGTTCGTGGGCCGGTGATGCGGGCGGCCGAACGTCGCCGTGAAGATCGGTCTGCGGATCGACGTTGATACGTTTCGGGGGACGCGCGACGGCGTGCCGACGCTGCGGCGGATTCTGGCCGGGCACAAGATCCGAGGGACTTTCTACTTCACGGTCGGTCCGGACAACATGGGGCGGCACGTCTGGCGGATGCTGCGGCCGACGTTCGCGTGGAAGATGCTGCGGACGCGGGCGGCGAGCACGTATGGGTGGGACATCATCCTGCGCGGGACGCTGTGGCCGGGGCCGCAGATCGGGCGGAAGCTGCGCGAGGTAATCCGGGCGGCGGCGGATGACGGGCACGAGATCGGGCTGCATGCGTGGGATCATCATGCGTGGCAGAAGCACGTTGATGAGTGGACGGCGGGGGAAATTTACACGGCGATCGAGCGCGGGCTGGATGCGCTGACGGGCATTGTCGGGCGGGCGGTGGAGACGTCGGCGGTGCCGGGGTGGCGGTGTAACGATCGGGTGCTGGTCGAGAAGGCGAAGTTTCCGTTTCGTTACAACAGCGACTGCCGGGGGGCATCGGTCTTCCGGCCGGTGGTGGACGGGCGGGAGCTGACGCAGCCGCAGGTACCGGTGACGCTGCCGACGTGGGACGAAGCGGTGGGGCATGATGGAATTGATGATTCGAATTACAACCGGCACATCCTGTCGCTGCTGCGGCCGGAGGGGTTAAACGTTCTGACGATTCACACGGAAGTAGAAGGGTGTTCCCGGGCGGATTTGTTCCAGGAGCTTGTGTCGCTCGTTAAGTCGGAGGGGCATGAGCTTGTGGCGCTGGACGAGTTGGTCCGGGACGCGAAGAGTACCGGTCCGGGGCGGATTGTGGGGAGGGAGATTGCCGGGCGCGAGGGGGTGGTGGCGTGCCAGGAGGCGACCCTGACGCGCTCGGATATGTAGTCGCTCAAACTTCGACACGTTACAGTATCGGGATATCGAATCGGGCATCGGCACGCTCATTCATGGCAAAGCTGATCGACTGGATTAAGAAGACAGGCACGCGACTCGTAGACCCTGAACGAGAGGATCGCGTGCGCGCACTGGCTACAGCACTGGAACGCCGGCTTTTTGACGAGCGGGAGCGGTTCGATTTTCAGATGGCGATTGACCAACTTGGCCTCGATGAACGCGATTTTGAAGCGGTGCGAGAAAAAGTGTTTCGGCGAGCACTGAAGCGCGCGTGGAAGGATTCAGTCATCACTGATCAGGAACGAAAGGCGTCTGAGTGGGTTGGGCAAGCTGTTCAGATCGATGCAAACCGAAGGCGGGAGATTGAATGGGAGGTCGGGCAGTCGGTCGTTGAAACGTTTCTTGCAAACGCGTTCTCCGATGGGCGACTTGACCCCAAAGAAATCGTACAGCTTCAGCAAATTGCTCGAGGACTCAACACCGAAGTTCGGACGTTGGTATCGAAGTATTTTTCAGCGGAAGGTGAAGCGTTCCTGTCGGCGATGTTCACGATGTTGAGTGCCGAGGGGTGCATCGGCGAACAGGCATGGAATCGATTCATTGAGGCCGGAATCGCGCTCGGCTTCACTCAAAGAGAGCTTACATCGATCATTAGGCCGAAGGCGACACGAATGGTCGAACATGCCCTTGCAGATGCAGCATCCGATGGGCGGCTCTCGCCGGACGAGCACCGGTCCCTCGACTGGCTAATGGCAAATCTCAATCTCGATGCCAGTTTTGTCTCCTACGTACGCGAGCAATTGCGTCGCCTTCATCGGCTCACGGAGGTGCACGCCGGTCGGCTTCCCGTCATTTCGAGCAAGGCATCGGGGCTTCGTGCTGGCGAAGCGGTGCATCTTGAAAGTGACTGCGCGTTCATCGAGACGAAAGTACTGAAGAATGGTCCTCGAACCCAGTCGTTCTACGGACGCTTCACGATCACCGACCTTCGATTGATATTTGTCGGTGAGTTCAAGTCCTTCGATGTGGGTCATCAACGAGTGCTCGAGTTGTTGCCGTTCCCCGGCGGCTTGGAAGTTCGGACGAGTGGAAAAGGCAGCGGTCGCTTTCAGATGAACGATCCCGAGTTGGCGATTGCTGTCTATGAGGCGGCCATCAAGCGGGCGAATCAAACTCTTACCCAACAAGTCGTCGGTGCTCCAGACAGACATATCCCACGCGACGTCAGGCAACGCGTATGGCAACGCTATGGCGGTCGCTGCGCGGATTGCAGTGCGGACCAGTATCTTGAGTTCGACCATATTGTCCCGGTCGCCCGAGGCGGGAGCAGTTCTGAGTCGAACGTGCAGTTACTCTGCCGTCGTTGCAACCTGAAAAAATCGGACCGGATCTGACCGATCCGGGTCTGACGCAGGGAAAAAAAGACAATTGCGCCTCGTGGGGTTGCAATACCTTCGCTCCTACATCGTTTCGCACTGTCGGACGCTGCCTGTAGGCGTCTCCCAGTCGCCGGAGGGCGGCCGCGGGTTTTCCCGAATCGGGCGAGGGAAGGCCCGGCCGGAATCGACAAAGCGAGGTGAGCCATGGCACGTCGAGGCGATCTGCACGTAATTTCCGGGATATTTGTGGTGGTGACGGCCGTTACGGGCGTCACATTCGGTCAGACCGGCTTTGTGAACTGGGAGACTCCGCATGTCAGTCCGATCGGGCTGACGCCGAATGGGCAGCGGCTGCTGGCGGTGAACACCGCCGATAACCGGCTGGAGGTGTTCGACGTGAGCGGCGGGTCGCCCGTTCGGGTGGCATCGATTCCGGTGGGGCTCGATCCGGTGTCGGTACGGGCGAGGAACGACAACGAAGTTTGGGTGATCAATCATGTGTCGGACTCGATCAGCATTGTCGACCTGCCGAGCGGTCGGGTGCGGGGGACGATCGGGACGGGAGACGAGCCGACGGACGTCGTGTTCGCGGCGGGGAAGGCGTTTGTTTCGGTATCGCAGTTGAACCAGGTGCGGGTGTGGGACCTGGCGAACCTGGGGAATGCGCCGACGATTGTGAATATTCCGGGGGAGGATCCGCGGGCGATGGCGGTGAGCCCGGATGGTTCGAAAGTCTACGTGGCGATTTTCGAGTCCGGCAATCCGACGACGGCGGTGCGGCAGCAGGACGTGACGAATCCTGGCGGGCCGTATGGCGGATTGAATCCGCCGCCGAACTCGGGCAACGTTTTCAATCCGCCGATGACGGCGGGGCTGCCGCCTCCGCCGCCGGTGGCGCAGATCGTACGGCGAAACGCGGCCGGTCAGTGGATCGATGACAACGGACGGAACTGGTCGCAGTTTGTGACGTGGAACCTGGCAGACCACGACGTGGCGATCATCGACACGAATACGCTGGCGCTGACGTTTGCGAACGGCATGCTGTCGACGGTCATGGGAATCGGGGTGAAGCCGGACGGGACGGTGACGGTGGTTGGCACCGAGTGCGCGAATGAGCTGCGCTTCGAGCCGAATGTGCAGAGCATCTTCGTGCGGGTGGAGATGGGTTCGTTTGATCCGGCGACGCCGGCGACGACGGCGGTGGTCGATCTGAATCCGCATCTGAACTACACCGTTCGCAGCGTTTCGCAGGGTCTGCGGGATCTGTCGGTGGGAGATCCGCGGGCGATCGTATGGCATCCGACCAATGGGCGGGCGTACATCGCGGGAATGGGATCGAACACGGTGGTGGTGTCGGATGACAGCGGGGCGCGGTTCGCGCAGGTCGAGGTCGGGCAGGGGCCGACGGGATTGGCGCTGTCGGCGGATGGCTCGCGCTTGTACGTGATGAATAAGTTTGACGGGTCGATCTCGGTCATTGATACGACCACCAACAGCGAGATGTCGCGGACGCCGTTTTTTGATCCGACGCCGTCGGCGATCAAGATCGGGCGGCCGCTGCTGTACAGCACGCACACCACGTCGGGACTCGGCCAGGTGGCCTGTGCATCGTGTCATGTGGATGGACGAACGGACCACATGGCGTGGGACCTCGGGAATCCGGCGGGGCAGATGAAGGCGTTTAACCAGACGTGCCGGCAGCCGACGTGCAATCCGTGGCACCCGATGAAGGGGCCGATGGTGACGCAGACGCTGCAGGGGATCGTGGGGGTGGAGCCGTTCCACTGGCGCGGGGATCGCGAGGATCTGACGGCGTTTGCGCCGGCTTTCGTCGGGCTCCAGGGTGCGGACGAGGAGCCGTCGACGCCTCAGATGCAGGATTTCACGAATTTCGTCGCGACGATTCGGTTTCCGCCGAATCCG
The DNA here is from genome assembly GCA_964549445.1 of uncultured Planctomycetaceae bacterium. Classification (GTDB taxonomy): domain Bacteria; phylum Planctomycetota; class Phycisphaerae; order UBA1845; family UTPLA1; genus SpSt-539. The sequence goes on along the minus strand of CAZJVS010000012.1, from coordinate 106,964 downwards.
AATCGCAACCTCGACGGAACGCTGCCGACGGCGGTGCCGTCGTCGCTGGGCGGTACGGGCAACGCTGTCAACGGCTTGAACATTTACAACACGCTGCCGACGGTCGGGGCGTCGCCGTGTGTCTCGTGTCACGGGCCTGCGAACGGGAGCGGATCGAACCGGACGATCGACAATCCGCCGCTGCCGCTGGCGCCGCAGCCGCTGAAGATGGCGCAGCTTCGGAACATGCACGAGAAGACGGGGTGGAACCGGGCGAGCCAGCAGTCGAGCCGAGGGTTCGGGTTCAATCATCACAGCGACGCAGACACGCTGACGAATCTGCTGACGCTGGGATTCACGTTTGCGCCTGGGGCCCAAGGGCAGCAACAGCGGCGGGACGTGGAGGCGCTGCTCTTGTCGTTCTCGGTGCAGACGCATGCGGCGGTGGGGGCGCAGGTGACGTTTGACGGCGGGAACAACAACGACGCAGCGAGCATCAATCGGCTGAACCTGTTCACGACGCTGGCGAACGGTGGGCAGGTGGGGCTGGTGGCGCACGGGCGTGTTGGGGGAGTGGATCGCGGATACTCGTACACCGGGGCGGGCAATATGCAGTCGGACCAGGCCGGGCAGACGACGACCGTAGCGGCGCTGCGGACGAACGCGGCGGTGGGGAATGAAATCACCTTTACGGTTGTTCCGAACGGGACGCAGGTGCGGATCGGCATTGATCGGGATGCGGATGGGTTCTTCGATCGGGACGAACTCGATGGATGCGGGGACGCGGCGAATGCGGCGATTCATCCGGTGGCGCGGGGAGACGTAAACGTCGATGGGACTTCCGATGCGACCGATGCGCCGGCGATGGTAAACGTACTCCTCGATCCGCAAGCGGCGACGGCGCAGCAATTGTGTGCGGCGGATATGAATCGGGATGGAACGGCGAACGGCGGCGACATCGCGGCGTTTGTCGGGTGCGTGATCGGCGGGACGTGTCCGTAGAAGAGTCGAGCCGCGCACTACGCGCGTGCCACGAGGGCGACGACCGAGCGCGGGGCGGCGCGGTACGGCGAACCGGGGACTGGCGGGGCGGAGTGCCAATCTGTGATGTCGTTGGGCGACTCGAGGGCGGTGTCGATCCACCGTTGCCAGTTGCGGTCGCGACCGGTGGTGCGCGGAAGCTCGAATTCGAGCGGTTCCCAGAACGCGTTGAGGATGAGATAGAGATGCATGAATTCGCGACGGAGTTCGACTGAGAAGGCCACGGCGTGGGAGTTTTCGCTCCAATCGGGGCGGCCGAGTCGGACGCCGTGCCAGTCTTTGGATGCCCGGGCGACGAGTTGGTTGAGGGTGAGGCGATGGCGTTCGTGATCGGCGTCGCGGGCGGAGCGGCGGGCACACAGCAACGAGCAGAATCGAAGCACATCGGGGTGTTTTTCTAGCAGCGACCAGTCGAACCAGGTTGATTCGTCGTCGTGGCAGTAGGCGTTGTTGTTGCCGCGCTGGGTGCGGCGGACTTCGTCGCCCATGGTGATCATCGGGACGCCCAGCGCGAGCAGCGTGCTGGCGAGGAAGTTCTTCACTTGCCGGTTACGGAGTGATTCGATCGCCGGGTCGTCGGTGGGTCCCTCGTGTCCGCAATTCCAACTCAGGTTTTCGTTGCCGCCGTCGCGGTTGTTTTCGCCGTTGGGCTGGTTGTGCTTTTCGTTGTAGCTGACGAGGTCGTTGAGGGTGAAGCCATCGTGGCAGGTGACGAAGTTCACGCTCTGCTCGGGCTCGCGCTGCTTGTGGCCGTAGATCTCGGGGCTGCCGACCATGCGGTCGGCGAAACGGCGGAGCGAGCCGGCGTCGCCGCGGAAGAACGCGCGGGCGTCGTCGCGGAAGCGGCCGTTCCATTCCTTCCAACTGTCGCCGACGAATGAGCCGACCTGATAGAGACCGGCGGCGTCCCAAGCTTCGGCCATGAGCTTTGTGCCGGCGAGGAGCGGGTCGGATTCGAGGTCCCAAAGGACCGGGGGATTGGGGAGAACATGGCCATCGGCGTCGCGCGAGAGGATCGAGGCGAGGTCGAAGCGAAAGCCGTCGACGTGCATGTGTTCAACCCAGTAGCGGATGCTGTCGACGATGAGGCGGCGGACGATGGGGTTGTTGGCGTTGAGGGTGTTCCCGCAGCCGCTGTAGTTGGCATAGCGCGAACGATCGCTTTCGAGAATGTAGTAAATGTCGTTGTCGAAGCCGCGGAAGCAGAGGGTCGGGCCGGAGTGATCGCCTTCAGTGGTGTGATTGAAGACGACGTCCAGGATGACTTCGATGTTCGCGCGGTGCAGGGCCTTCACCATGTCGCGGAATTCGTTGGCGGGGCCGAGCGGGTCGCGGCGCGAGCTGTAGGCGGCATGCGGGGCGAAGAACGAGACGGGCTGGTAGCCCCAGTAGTTGACGCGACCGGGCGGGCAGTCGTATTGGTCGAACTGGAAGACGGGTAACAGCTCAACGGCAGTGATGCCGAGCTGCTGAAGATAGGGGATTTTTTCGATCAGGCCGGCGTAGGTGCCGCGCTTGTTGTCTGGAACGCCGGAGTTTGGATTTCGCGTGAAACCGCGGACGTGCATCTCGTAGATGATGGTCTGGGCGGACGGGCGCCGCAGGGGCGCGTCGCCTTCCCAATCGTACTGGGCCGGATCAACGACGACGCTCTTCATGGCCTTTGCCGCGTTATCGCCGGCGGAGGCGGCGGCGGTTCGGCTGTAGCCCTCGGGGACGACGACGGCGCGGCCGTAGGGGTCGAGCAGGAGCTTGGAGGGATCGAAGCGCATGCCGCGTGCGGGGTCGCTGGGCCCAGTGACGCGGCAAGCGTAGACTTGTCCCGGGCGGACGCCGGGAACGAAGATGTGCCAGTAGTGGTAGGTGCGGTTGGTGACGGGGTCGAGGGGGACGATTTTCGCGGGGCGCGGGGCGTTGGCGTCATCGAAGAAGTGGAGCTCGATGCCGGTTGCGCCGCGCGAGAAGAGACTGAAATTGACGCCGCTTTCGACGCACGTCGCGCCGAGTGGAAAGGGTCGGCCGTTCGAACTCGTCGGATTCATCGCTTTTCGCCCATGCCGCGCGTCCAATTCGAAACGCTGAGCCTGGATGCCGTGTGAATGGCCGGATCGTACGCCATTTCGGTGGAAGTTGCCGGATCGCGATCAGATCGAAGGCGTTGGCTGCGCGCGGAAGTCCATTGCCATTCATCTGGTACTGGACGAATTGGCTGCGCGGACCGCGGCCACAAAGCCCGGCGGATTCACGACGAGTCCTGCGCGGGCAGCATGCGCGGTTTCCTTGAGCAGTTGCCGTGCACGAGCCGGGGTCAGGGCCGGGTCGACTTGGAAGCCGAGTGCCGCGACGCCGGCAAGGTAGGGTGTGCACCAACTCATTCCCGGAATCGTCCAGTAGGCATACACGTCCGGGCCCTTGTGGCTGGCGGTGGTTCGGCCGCCCGAGGGAACGCCGAGCGCCGTCCGCGGACCGAAGAGACTTCCGCGGCGATAGCGGGCTGGGTCATCCGGGTCGCCCTGGCGGCGACGGAGTGCGGCGTAGCGGAAATCTTCGGACTGTTCGCAGGTGAGGACGAGCACGCCCTCCTGCTCGGCGCGCGAGCAGATTTCCCGCCACGGCTGGAGGTTCGCCCATTGCGGAAACATACCGGTTGAGATGCTCACGACTCGGATGCGCTCCTGCAGCGGGACGCTGGCGTTCCGATCCAGGATTTGCTCCAGTGCCTCGGTGAACGGCGCATTGTCCTGTTTCCACATCGGCACGGCGTAGTACGACAGGTGTGCCGCTGGGGCGACGCCGACGTCGCGGCCGATGAGGACGCTGGTCACCGGCGGGCCGTGCATCTCGACCGCGGCGTCATAGGTGCCGATCAGGACATAGCGCTCAATGTGGCCGGCGTACTCGCGGTGATCGAGCAACAGGGGCTGGTCGATGATCGCCACGTGCACACCGCGGCCGTCGATGCCTTGTTGGTGCAGTCCGCGGACGCCGAGGCCGGGGTTCTTTCCATTCTCGAGAATTCGGGAAGGCTCGAAGCCGGTGGGGAGCTTCGACGCGACGGGCCAAATTGTCCGCGAGTCGAAGCCCAGCGTCCGAAGCCGATCGTTCTGCTCCCGCAGATCGAGGCGGACGAGCGAGAGGCCGGAAAGGCCGAAAATCCGGTCCGCGTCGTCGAGATCGTGGAGGTCGCGGAGTACGTAGGGGTGATCCTGTCCGATGTCGAGCTCTTCGACCCTCTCTGATGGGTCATCGGATTTTCGAAGCCCCAGTTGATACAGGGTGAATTCGCTGCGGCGCTGATGTGACCGGGCGAAGGTGGCCACGATGCCGGGCCACGCGAGGACACGGATGTCGAGTTCGCCGCGGCGGACGTTTTTTTGATGGGCCGGCTCTCCGAGCAGGCGAACCAGGTCGGGCGGCCGAGTCACGCGGTAAGTCAGGCGGCCGTCCAATGCCGCGGCGCGGATACGTTGCTCAAGGTCGTTCGATGACGTTGTGGGCGGAGGTGCCGATTGGGTGACCTCCACGGGAGGAGGGGAGAGCGTGGGGGCGACGGGATCGGATGATGATAGGGAGATTACGGGCGAGGCCAGAAGCAACGCGACGGGGACCGCTCGAATGAGAAGTACCCGCAACATCGTGGAATCGTAGGAACGCTGCGATTGGATCGCCGAAGACGTCGGAGTTGGGGCCCGATCCGGGGCGAGCGAAGACCCGGGCTTGCGACGCAGAGGGGGGCGGCCGTTGAGAATTCGCAACGATTTTGATTGTGAGCGAGAATTGATTCAACCCTCGGCGGATCATAGAGTAATATGCCGCCCATGACTGATCCCCAGCCGACATCCGGTCCGCCTCCCGCAGCCCATCCGCCTGCGCCCGTTGCGACGACGCAGCCGGCCGGCGTCGGTCCGGCCGACAGCGTGGCCGGGATGATCGTTCGTGAGTTCGCCGACGAGAGCTACTTCGGCCGGGTGGTCTCGGAGCACCGACTTGCGACGCCTGAGGAGGTGCAACTCTGCATCACCAAGCAGAAGGAACTGGAGAAGGCCGGGCAGAAGGTCAAACTGACGGACCTGATGGTGCGGGCGGGGTTTATTACGCAGTCGCAGTTGCGGCGGCTGGCGCGGTCGATGGACGACTCGATGACCCGGCCTGCGCAGCAGATCCCGGGGTTTCAGATCATCAAGCGGGTCGGCGCCGGGGCGATGGCGACGGTCTACCAAGCAAAGCAGATCTCGCTCGATCGGATTGTGGCGGTCAAGGTCCTGCCGAAGCGGTTGAGCGAGAACAAAGAGTTCGTCGAGCGGTTCTACAAGGAGGGAAAGGCGGCAGCCAAGCTGAACCATGCCAACATCGTGCAGGCCATCGACGTCGGCGAATACGGGGGATTCCACTATTTCGTGATGGAGTTTATCGACGGGAAGACGGTCTATGACGACCTGGTCAAGAACAAGTTCTATCCGGAGAAGGAGGCGCTCAACCTAGTCATCCAAGTGGCCCGGGCGCTCGAGCATTCGCACCATCGCGGTCTGATTCACCGGGACGTGAAGCCGAAGAACATCATGATCACGTCGCAGGGGATTGCAAAGCTGGCGGACATGGGTCTGGCCCGCGAGGCGAGCGACGTGAAGGCGGCGATGGCCGAGGCCGGTCGGGCGTATGGGACGCCGTACTACATTGCGCCCGAGCAAATCCGGGGCGAGCTGAACATCGATTTCAGAGCTGATATTTACTCGTTGGGGGCGACGTTTTATCACATGGTGACGGGGAAGGTGCCGTTTGACGGCCCGACGCCGTCGGCGGTGATGCACAAGCACCTGCGGGAACCTTTGACGCCGCCGGATCATATCGTCAAGAACCTCTCGTCCGGGCTGGCGGAGGTCATCGAGACGATGATGGCCAAGGACCCGAACGCCCGGTACGCATCGACGGCCGACATGATCCAGGACCTGGAGGCGGTTCAGCGCGGGGAGCCGCCACCGATTGCGCGGCATCGATACGACGCCGGGTTGCTGGCCAGTCTGGCGGACGGGACGCAGCAGAACCGGGGCGGGGTGGTCGAGGAGTCGGAGTCGACCGGGGGAGGACCGGGGTGGAACACGATCATCGCGGTGATCGCGCTGCTGGTTGTTTCGGTCATCGTGAACGTCGTGTTGCTGGTGACGCGCTAGGTTCAACGTCGGACTTCTCGGACGCGCAAAATTTTCCGGAAAAACTGGGCGGATTTCTCTGGTAACGCCTGATAGCGCTGGGTAAACTTCGCCGCGGCTGCCGACGAGCCACGGATAGGCACGTCATCTCGCCAACGAGAGCCGGCATGGACGCTGGACGAAACACAATCGTCTCATCACGACTCTCGTCACCCCATTCCCACATTGCATGGATTGTCTTTCGGCACGGATGCGGATTCGCTCTGCGCGGATCCGGGGCCAACGAACTAGGGGCCAACGAACAAAGGAGTGTTCGCCATGAAGTCGGGCCGCACAACGCCTGATCGTCTCTGGAAACAGTACCTGCGAAAGCACGAGGTGCCGCTTCGCAACGAGCTGGTGGATCATTACCGGCCGCTCGTTCACATGCTCGCGGCGCGGCTTGCACAGAAGCTGCCGGCGCAGGTGAGCTACGACGAGATCTGCTCGGCGGGCTACGACGGTTTGATCGAGGCCGTCGAGGCGTACGATCCGAAGCACAAGGCGAAGTTCGAGACGTTCTGCCAGCAGCGCATACACGGCGCGGTCATGGACTGGCTGCGGTCGCTGGACGGGCAGTCGCGCACGGTGCGAAGCTTCGAGAAGAAGCGCATGAATGTGCGCGAGCGACTCGACGCGCACTTCGGCCGGCCTCCGACGGAGGAAGAACTCGCGGTTGGGATGGGCATCACGGCGGATCGCTTCTCGGAGCTTTCGCGGTTGTCGCGGCTCGGGCGCGAAGTGCACCTGTCGGCGGTGCAAGGCGAAGATGACGGGCGCGGCCGGACGAATGGCAGCGGCTGGGACTTCCGAGACGCGAAGTGCATCGATCCGTCGAACCGGGTGAGCCGGAAGCTGTTGACGGAGTACATCACGCGCGGGCTGAATCGCGAAGAGCGGCTGGTGCTTGTGCTGTACTACTATGAAGGACTGACGATGGCCGAGATCGGCCTCGTACTCAATCTTTCGGAGTCGCGGGTCAGCCAGATCCACAAGGATGTGATCGAACGGCTGCGGCGGCGGTTCAGTGATGAAGGCATGGAAATGGTCGCCTGATTCGGGATCGCAGGCCGTACGCCTCAAGCTGATGTCGCCGCCTTTCGGGCGGCGACATTTTTTTTGCGCCGCGGCGATTCGACGCCATCCGCACTTCCCTGCGCTGCCGGTTCCCATCGGATTTTCTACGCCAGCGATCGACGCAGGTTCTTGCGTTCGATCAAGATTCTCAGAAGGTTGCAGCGCGGGTCAGGGAGCGCGCGGCGCGGAGGGGGAGGTCGTGTTCTGGGTGCGGACGATCTCGTCGGGGTCGAGGCCCGGCGGGGCCTTGATCCAGTCGTCGCTGCCCTGGCCGATGCGGTAGCCGAGGTCGAAGAGTTTCTTCATACCGGGAGAATCGAAGTCGAGACTGTCGAAGGTCAAGTCGTAGTCGGCCGGGATGCAGCGGAGGTTGAACTGGATGTGATAGCGGTTGGCGAGGACATAGATGCGGTAAAGACTGGAACTGGCGCTGATCTTGAAGAGTTTTTCGATCGTCGCCGAGGCGATTGATAGGGTGCTAGGCTGGACGGCGGAATAGAAATGGCGTTCATCGGCGTAGCCGTTGCGAATGATGAAGAGTCGGCCTTTGACGCGGGCGGCGTTGATGCCGGCATCGGCGAGGGCGTCTTCGACGTCGAGCATGAAGCCGCGGAAGAAGACCTGGGCTTCGGCGCCGCCGTCAGCGTGCATTTCGTGGTAGGTGCGGCCGTTGACGGTGACGTCGAAGTAGACCGGCGGGAAGAGCACGGGGACGGAGCAGGAGGCGACGAGGACATCGATGTAGCGCTGGCGGGCGTCGGGCCGGCCGCTGGCGGCGATGGCGCCCATGTCCCACATGACGAAGTCGGAGGCGTCCATGTTGGTTGTTCCGACGAAGAGGCGGCGGCCGCGGCGGTGCTTTTCGGCGACGGCAGCGAGGACTTTGTCGTCGATGGTTGATTCGAGCATTCGGCGGAGGGGGGCGGAGTCAAGCGTGCCGTCGGCGACGAGGCCGCCGACGAGAGAGCGTTTTTCGAAGATGTCGTCGTTGGTGATGGTGGTATAGAGGCGCTTGATGAGGCCGTCGTAGGAGGAACCCAGGAAAGCCCACGTCGCCTGGAGCGAGCCGGTGGAGACGCCGGTGACGACCTTGAACTCGGGGCGGTCGCCGCGGTCGGACCAACCGCAGAGGACGCCGGCGCCGAATGCACCGTAGGAGCCGCCGCCGGACAGGGCGAGGAGGTCGTATTCCTTGTTGCCGTCGCGGTTGGCGTCGAAGTCGGAGGCGCCTTCGGCCTTGAAGGAGTCGGCGATGGTGCGCTGGAGGCCGGAGGCCTCGTTGGTGTCGATGGTCTCGAAGTCGACGGCGCCCCACGGGCGCGTGGCCGGGGAGTTGTCGGGCGGGGCGTTGGGGCGGACGACGGCGGCGAGATAGAAGTAGCCGACGGCCGCGCCGAGGAGCGCGACGGGGAGGGCCGCGCCGAGGGAGATGAGGCCGAGTTTTCCGCGCCAGGTCATGCGGTGCTCCGGGTACCGTGCCGGGTACGTTCGGTCAGGTGGAGTATGGCGTCAAGGCAGTCGCGGGTGAGCGCCCGGGGGCGATTGGGAGCTGCTATTCCAAAGAGGGGGCGGGTTTGTAACGCGATATCGGGGGGCGTCGGTACAATATTGAGCCATGCGCGGCTGCGATTCTGCGCTGCGCGGAACGGAGGATTTGAGATGGGCATCTGGGACAAACTCAAGGGCGAACTGATTGATATCGTTGAGTGGCTCGATTCCACCAACGACACGATGGTGTATCGCTTCGAGCGGTACAACAACGAGATCAAGTATGGGGCGAAGCTGGTGGTCCGCGAGGGGCAGTCGGCGGTCTTCATCAACGAAGGGCAGCTTGCCGACGTTTTCCAGCCGGGGACGTACACGCTCGAAACGCAGAACGTGCCGATCCTGGCGACGCTCAAGGGGTGGAAGTACGGGTTCAACAGCCCGTTCAAGGCCGAGGTGTACTTCGTCAGCACGCGGCGGTTCACCGACCTGAAGTGGGGGACGAAGAATCCGATCATGCTGCGCGACGCGGAGTTCGGGCCGATTCGCTTGCGGGCGTTTGGCACGTATGAGACGCGCGTGCTGCATCCGGGTGATTTCATCAAGCAGGTGGTCGGGACGGACGGGCGGTTCACGACGGAGCAGATCAGCGATCAGCTTCGGAACCTGATCGTGTCGCGGTTTGCGGACATTGTCGGCGAGAGCAAGATTCCGGCGCTGGACCTGGCGGCGAACTACGAGGAGCTGGGGAACTTCTTGAAGGCGAAGATTTCGCCGGACTTCAACGGGTATGGGCTGGAGCTGTGCAAGCTGCTGGTCGAAAACGTGTCGCTGCCGGAGGAGGTGGAGGCGGCGCTCGACAAGCGGACGAGTATGGGCGTCATCGGCAATCTTGGGGCGTACGCGCAGTTCCAGGCGGCGAACGCGATGGAGGCCGCGGCGAAGAACCCGAGCGGGATGGCCGGCGGCGGGATGGCGATGGGGGCGGGCTTCGCGATGGCGAACCAGATGGGACAGGCGATGACGCAGCCGAACGCGGGTCCGGGGACGCCGCCGCCGTTGCCGCAGGCGATGGCGTATTTCGCGGCGATCGGCGGGCAGCAGGCGGGGCCGTTTGATGCGACGGCGCTGGCCGGAAAGGTTGATGCGGGGCAGGTCACGCGCGAAACGCTGGTGTGGAAGCAGGGGATGAGCGACTGGATGAAGGCGGGGGATGTGGCGGAGCTGGCCCGCGTGTTTTCGCGGACGCCGCCGCCGATGCCGAAGTGAACGCGACTGTCACGCAAGAGCGTCGATTTCCGTGCGGGCAATGCGGGGCGAAGCTGGAGTTCACCCCCGGCCGGGGCGCGATGACGTGTCCGTACTGCGGGCACGTTAATCCGATTGCGCGGCCGGTGCAGGCGATCGAGGAGCTCGACTTTCACGCGGCGCTGGCGGAATTGGAGAAGCAGGCGCCGACTCAGCGGTGCACGACGCTGAAGTGCGGGGCGTGCGGGGCGCTGACGGACAAGGCGGAGGACGTGACGGCGACGGCGTGCCCGTTTTGCGGATCGGACATCGTTACCAGCGAGACGACGCAGAGTCGCATTCAACCGAAATCGCTGCTGCCATTTCAGATCAAACGCGAGGAGGCGGACGGGTCGTTCCGGCAATGGCTGGGGCGGTTGTGGTTTGCGCCGAGCAAGTTGAAGCGGTTTGCGGCGACGGACCGGCGATTGAACGGGATGTATGTTCCCTACTGGACGTACGACTGTGCGACGACCAGCCGGTACACCGGGCAGCGCGGGGACGACTACACGACGACGGAGACGGTCATTGTCAACGGCAAGACCGAGACGCGGACGGTGGTGCGGACGCGGTGGACTTCGGTGACCGGAGAGGTTGAGAACTCGTTCGATGATCTGTTGGTGGTGGCGAGCCATTCGCTTCCAAACGAGTACACGGTGAAACTGGAGCCGTGGGACCTCGAACGGCTGGTGCCGTACGCGGACGAGTACCTGAGCGGGTTTCGGGCGGAAAGCTACCAGGTCGGGCTGGGGGACGGGTTTGTCGTGGCGCAGGGGATGATGAAGCCGACGATCGAGGAGACGATCTGCGGGGACATCGGCGGAGATCACCAGCAGATCAGTTCGATCGATACGAGCTATCGGGATATCACGTTTAAACACGTCCTGCTGCCGATCTGGATCAGTGCATATCGCTATCACAACAAGGTCTATCGGTTTCTGGTGAATGCGCGGACGGGCGAGGTGCAGGGGGAGCGGCCGTACAGTGCGTGGAAGATCGCCGGGTTTGTGATGATGCTGCTGGCGATCGGCGGGGCGATTGCGCTGATTGTGAGCCAACGGGGCGGCTGACGATCTGAATTCGGCGCTCAGAAATCGGTAGCGGGGCGGTCGCGCCTTCAGCTAAGCTTTGTCGCATGAATGCACTGCCTTCGGTTCCTGAGATGAAGCGGGCCTTTCGAGCGCGGGATGCGTCGTACGACGGCGTGTTCTTTACGGCCGTGAAGACGACGAGCATCTTCTGCCGACCCTCGTGTCCGGCGCGGAAGCCGCTCGAGCGGAACATGGAGTTCTTTCCGACGGCGAAGCAGGCGCTGTTTGCGGGGTATCGGCCCTGCAAGCGGTGCCGGCCGATGGCGACGGACGGGCGGCCGCCGGAGTGGGTGCGGCGGTTGCTGGCGCGGGTGGAGCGCGATCCGGAGACGCGGGTGCGCGACGCGGATGTGCGGGGGATGAAGGTCGATCCGGCGCGGGCGCGGCGGTATTTTCTGCGGCACTACGGGATGACATTCGCGGCGTACTCGCGGGCGCGGCGGCTGGGCGATGCGCTGGCGGATATTCGAAAGGGTGCGGACATGACGGCGACGGCGTTGAAGCACGGGTACGAGTCGAACAGCGGCTTTCGTGACGGGTTTGCGAAGCGGTTTGGCGGGCCGCCGGGCAAGCGGCGCGAGGCGGCGTGCGTGACGACGACGATGATCGAAAGCCCGGTCGGGCCGCTGCTGGCCGGGGCGACGGACGAGGGGGTGTGTTTGCTGGAGTTCACGGATCGGCGGGCGCTGGAGGCACAGTTGGCCGAGTTGAAGAAGCGCGTCGGCGAGGCGGTGGTGCCGGGGCGGCACACGATGCTGGATCGGCTGCGCGAGGAGCTGGAGCGGTACTTCGCGGGGAAGCTGCGACGATTCGATGTGCCGCTGACGTATCCGGGGACGGAGTTCCAGCGGCGGGTTTGGGATGCGCTGTTGAAGATTCCGTATGGGGCGACGTGTTCGTACGAGGACATCGCGAAGGCGATCGGGGACCAGGCGGCGGTGCGGGCGGTGGGGCGGGCAAACGGGCAGAACCGGATCGCGATCGTGATTCCGTGCCATCGGGTGGTGAACAAGGATGGGAAGCTGGGCGGGTACGGGGGCGGGCTGTGGCGGAAGCAGCTTTTGCTGGACCTTGAGCGGGGGCAGGGGTCGTTGAAGGCGGTCGAGACCGCTCGCGGGAGCGGTCCCAGGCGGTGAATCGCAGAAAAGCCATACGCTGTAAGCCGTAAGCGGACCAGAGACTGGGACTCGCAGGAAAGTGAGAACGGTGAGAATTCGTTCCAAACGCCGAAACGCCAAAACGTCGAAATGGGGTGGCGGGCGATGCCTCCTCTTCTTTCTTTGACGGGATTAGACGGGATTTGATGGGACGGGGGTCGTGGTGGTCGGTTCTCAGTCATCGGTACACGGTCGTCCGTTCGCGGGATTGCGGCGCGCGAGCTCTTTTTTTGACGATAGAAGACGATAGAGATCCGGACACAACGTGTCGTGAATTGCGGATTGCGGATTGCGGATTGCGGATTGCGGAATTCAGGCAGGAGGCGGCCGGGGGCCGCATGGGGCTTGGAATGGTGGGCCGTCGAGAAAGTAAGAACGGCGAGAATTCGTGAATTCATTGGTCTTTTCGAGCGACTGCCACGCCGGGTCCGATTGTTTGCACGCGCGGCTGGTACCGGCGCGGCTCGCTATCGGCGCAGAATCTCTCCGTGGCCGCCGGGGGCTGCGTGCGCGCAGAACTTCCCGTGCAGCTGCGTTACGTTTTTCGAGCGCAGGCGACGTGCCCCGCGCCATGTCACACCCTATAGAGTGGCCGGCGTGCCGCAGGACGGGTAAACGCAGAAAGGCCAAAACGCAGAAACGAGGGCGGTGCGCGAGAGACTACACGCCTGGCGGCGGAGAAATGGAAGACCGAAAATGAACAATGGAAAATGGGGAGATCGGGTGGGCGGGGCGGGATGGGGCAGGTCGGGCGAGATTGTCGATGTTGCAGTCTGGCGGAGGCGCATTTTACGATACTATGGGCTTAGTGGACACTAAATGTCCGTCACAGACATGGACGGGTATTTTTCAGTCGGAGCCGGGGAGATTCGGCGGGAGCGGGAGAGTCCAGCGGGAGCGGAGAGGTCTGGCGGGAGCCGGTGAGTACCGCGGGGCCGAAAGGTAGCGTGGGCCCGAAATGTCCTGCGCGGACATGGCTTTGGTGTGGTTCGGGGCGACGGGAGGGATGCGGGAAGGGATTCCCGGGTGGGTGGGGAACCAACGGGGCACCGAGATCGAAACCGCACGGGCAAACAAGTTTGCCCATGCCACCCCAAACATGGCTTGTCCCGGGCACCCGGCGGTGTGACAGGCGGGATAGGGGAAGGGATTCCCGGGTGGGTGGGTGCGAGCCCGGCGGACCGGGAGGATTCTCGCACCAGCCGGGGTGATCGGCGCAGTCACGGCGTCCGGTCCGTCCCCCACCCTCGGAGAGGATGGGGCACCCTCGCTTGCGGATAATCCGGACTCACTTCTTTCCAGCTAGAGGCATCCTTGATTCGACTTGAAGCTGAATTTGATTCCGAACAGGGTCAGAGATAGCCCAATTACATTCGGGACACCTACCTGACGTATTCCCTGTTAGATTATACTGGCATTGAGGACAAGAAACGTCGAAACTGGCGGTACCTCGAACTCCTTTATAGTGAGCACCGCACCTTGCGCATCGGTAAGAATACGTCGGCGCGATGACGTCCAAAAGAAATCCAGCGTCGGCTACTACTGTCAATGGAAGCGACAGCAATGTAAGCACGGCATCGTATGCAAAACGCACATAATTACTCCATGGAGGCGAATACTGCACCGCATCTCTGGACCGACATCTCGGGCACGGTGCGAGAAAGAGTTTCCGAAAGAGTGACATCGCGAGTTAGTCGCAAGGGCCTGTTTTGACAGGCCCAGTGGGCGGCGACAGCGGTACCACGCCCCAGCCGCCGTTGCCCTCAATATAATATACAATTCCCGGGCCGTTGTCGCCTTGCAAGAAACCCAATGACGCTATGCCCCAAACTCGGCCGCTCCAAAATCTGACCCAAGGCCAAGGCGCATTGACAAGTCTGAGCGGAGCCTCTCGGAGAATGTTCCCAACCTCTCTGACGACGGCCAGCACACCAGCTGGTGAAGGAGGCATCAGCGTACCGGGACCGGGGAACATTGTATGCAAGTCATCGAAGATATTACCCCTTCCATGCTTCGCAAAATTCTGCTGGTATTCAGTTTGGAACCCCTTCATGTCTGCATTGCCAATCAACCCGCTTGGATCAACGACCTCGACGGGATTATTCTGGCAGTACGCGTAGGTGTTTAGCCCACCGGCGATTCCGATCGGGTCGCGTTGGAGGAAGCGGCCGATTTCGGGGTCGTAGTAGCGGGCGCCGACGTGGAGGTAGGGGAAGCTATCCGTTGCCGCCTGTTCCTGCGGGAGGCCTTGGTAGCCCCAGGCACCGGCGTAGCCGTAGCGCGACCGGAGTGGGGTCGGCGGAGCCGGTTGCGTCAGCGACTCGATCGGTTCGCCGAAGGCGGTGAAGGCCTGGTACTGGACGATCTGGCCGAGTTCGTTGGTCATTTGGCTGGTCGCTACAAAGAAGGGCTTCTGATTACTAATCGGCTTTGGATTCGCGTTGCATTTCGTGCTCTCCTGCCGCGCATGCAACGACCTTCCAAGTAGTTTGGCTCCCCTCGCAAACAATCTGAAGCCGGGTATGATCGCCTTGCCGCGCCAATTTGGACAATATCGCTTGAAGAACCTCACCGATTTCCGCAGGTACCGGATGCGTTTCAAGCCAGTCAACCGCGGACGGCGCAATTTCCATCGGCGGGCGCGAAATCAGGAAATCCGATGTGTTCCACTCGCTGCCGCAGAATGTGGCGGTCCCTAGTGGAACTTCCAATAGTACTCGTAGGCACGAAGGCACACTCAGAGTGTCCCAGACAAACCGAACGCGGGAAGCGCCGAGCTTTATTGCCCAAAACGCAAGGTACTTAAGATACTCAAAGACCTGCGGCTCAGAGCGACAACCGGCATTGAAGTTGATGGATTTCCTCGGGTCGAATCGGTCGAGATTCCACCTTCTCACAAGTTTCCAGCGCGACATCACGTGGGCGAACTCCTCGTTCGCTCCGGCGCATCGCCTGTGTCCAAGCGCCGAATCGGATCGTTGAGTGGATTGTCATCTTTTGTGGGCTCCGAGATCCGGGGCCCGCCGAGCATGCTAATGAACCAAGACCACGGTCCGTTCGGGGCGACTCGGTACAATAGGTTTCCACCCCAGTCGCTAATGCTGGTACCGGTGGCCCACTGAACGGCATTATCAAGGCCACGCCCTGCACCGTATCCAATAAGCGCGGCACCAGCGACAGCGCCACATACGCCCGGCGTGATTGCCGTCACTGGGCGGAGCAGCCACGGAATCGACGGTGGTGTGACCAATCGAGGTACCCAACCAACACCTGGGACAAATTTGTACCCGGGTGAGCCGATGGGAAGTGGTTCCGGTGGACTGAGCCATTGTCCGGGCGGCGGTCGAATTAGCGGGTCCATTCCACCGGATGGTCCGGGCCCACCAATATGAACCAGCCCACTTGGGTCAACAAACTGAGTTGGAGTCGACATCACATACGCGTAGGTATTTAGGCCACCGTCGATTCCAATCGGATCGCGCTGCAAAAAACGCCCGATCTCTGGATCGTAATAGCGCGCCCCGACGTGCAGGTAGGGGAAGTTGTCGGTGGCGGCCTGTTCCTGGGGGAGGCCTTGGTAGCCCCAGGCGCCGGCGTAGCCGTAGCGCGAGAGGGGCTGGGCCGGCTGCGTCAGCGAATCGATCGGCTCGCCGAAGGCGGTGAAGGCCTGGTACTGGACGATCTGGCCGAGCTCGTTGGTCATGAGGCGGGTCGTGCCGAGGTGGTCGGTGTGGTAGAAGATCGGGGCTTCGGTGGCGTCGGCCTGCCAATCGCCGGGGGATTGATAGCGCAGATCGGTTTCGCTGAGTCCGAGCTGTTCATTGGGCGGTTCAGGTTCTTCGATCTGGATGGCGTAGTCTCGCAGGGCGGTGTTGCCGGCGTAGTCGGTCCAGACGGCATTGCCGAGGGGCTGGAGGGGCGGGTCGGTGCTGTTGGGGTCGCGGGACTGGACCATGTAGCGTTGGCGCGGGGAGTCGGTTCGGAACTCGCGGACCTTGGTGCGCTGGCAGGTGTTGGTTTGGCCCACGGTCCAGGTCTCGTCGATGGCGAGCCAGAGCTGGCTGCGGTTTTTGTAGTATAGCAGGGTGGCGTAGTGGTCCGAACTGCTGGAAGCGTGGCGGACGATCTGGGAGACGTGGCCGTCGATGTCGTAGCCGTAGGAGACGTCGCGAATGGGGGTGCCGTTGGGGGCATCGTAGACGTCGTAGCGGAGGAGTCGGTTGGCCTTGGATGAGGGGTTGGATTGGCCTGGGCTCACGTCGTAGGTGTACTCGGTGTGGGCGTGTGTCGACATGTCCGCCTGAGGGCGGACATGCCACCCGTCGGAGAGGGTGGGGCACCCTTGCTTGTCCCGAGCGCCCGGCGCATTACGACGGCTCGATTCCTACCAAGAGACCGTTACGTTGATCGCCGATACTCGTAACCTGATTATCAACGGAATATTCGTCACAAGCTGTACGGTCTCTGTTGAGGCATCGTATTCAAGGCGATTTAGATCGTACCACGTTATCTTTTCTGTATCTCGCAAATCAAGCGAACGTGCATGTTGTACCAATAGTCTAGCCGTGTTTGCCATGTCATTTGCTGTCTCTCTTGTCCTTCGGTCAAACCGTTCGTCGTCCACGAATAGGAGAGAAAAACTCGCTGACTCGCGTTCGAACTTTGCGTCGTTAACGGAGAACCAGCGATCGTGGACCCGATCTGAAATGGCAGCTAATTCCGCGACATCATGTGCGCGTAGCTCGGGCATGACCATATTCCAATCTGAAACGACGTCCGCCTCACCAGAGAGGCAAACCAAGGATTTCCACACTCCCCTTACGCCAATTGTCCACCAGTTTAGCTGCAATTGAATTGCCTTTCGCGCAAGAGCCGATTTTTGCACGTGGCATCGCAATTATGGTTCGAATGGTGTAATTCGGGCCGATTCTAACGTAACGTGCGGCAGCGGGTGATCCGGCTGGAGTGGGCGGGTTAGATTTCGTCTCGGAGTTCTTCGAGGGCGATGCGGACTAGCTGGGCGCGGGTGCGGACGCCGGTTTTGGCGAACAACTGTTGCAGGGCGGCTTTTACGGCGCTTTCGGACAGGTTCAGGGTGGCGGCGATCTCCTTGTTGGAGCTGCCTTCGAGGAGCAGGCGCAGGACCTTGCGATCGCGTTCGGTGAGCACGGCCGGTGCGTCGCGCGAGCCGGAGACCGATTCGACCAGGTTCTGCAAGTACTGCTGGTCGATCAGGACGCGGCCGGCGGCGACTTCGCGGATGTTGCGGTGCAGGTCTTCGGGCGAATGCTTCTTGTGAAAGATGCCGTGGACTCCCATGCGGATGAGGTCGAGGGCGTCGGCATCGGGCAGGCCGGCGGTGACGACCAGACTGCGTCCGCTGAAGCCGCGATCGCGCAGGACGCGGACGACGTCGAGGGCGGTATGGGAGCCGAGGTCGTAGTCGAGGATGAGGACGTCGGTTTCCGTCTCGGCGAGTTTCTCCAAGGCGGCTTCGGCGGAATCGGCGCTGTCGACCACGCGGAGGGTGTTGTCGGCGCCGAGCAGCCGGAGCAGGCCCTCGCGAAAGAGGGCGCGATCGTCGACGACGAAGACGCGGATGGGATTGGCGACGCTTCTCATGCCACCTGGCTCCGGGCGACTTCGTAGGTCGGCACGACGAGGTCGAAGCGGCTGCCCTGCTCGACGGGCACATAGATGAGATCGCCGCCAAAGCCGCGCATCATGGCGCGCGAGACATAGAGCCCGAGGCCGCTGCCGTCGGCATTCTCGCGAAAGGGCTGGAAAAGGTTGTCGGCGTCGTCGACGCCGGGGCCGGCGTCGTGAAAGGCGATGATCGCGCGGCCGTTTTCGGCGGTGGCCGAGATCCGAAGGCGCGGCTCGCCGCCCGCCTGGACGGCTCGCAGCGAGTTCTGGGAGAGATTCAGAAAGACCTGCAGGAGGGCGTGCTTGTCGGCGTGCACGTAGGGCAGCATGTCGGGCACGGCCCATTCGATTTCACCGCCGGTTTCGGCCCAGTCGAGGTCGATGACGACCCGCAGCTCTTCGAGGACGCGCGTGACATCGACGCGGGCGGCCGTGCGGTTCTTGTGAATGGTGAGCTCGAAGGCCGCGATGCACATGAGACTCTCGACGAGCGTAGTCAGTGCACCGAAATCGGCATCCTGGGCGATCTCCGGATGGCGTCGCAGATTGGAGGTCACGACGCGGATGGCCGAACAGAGGTTGCGGATCTCGTGGGCGACGGCGCCGGCCAGCAGTCGATTGGAATCGGCCATATGGCGCAAGAGTTCGTGCTCGCGTTCGCGGACCTCCTCCGAGGTATCAACCAGAATGCCGGCCAATCGGCGCTGGCCGTGTTCTTCGTAGGTCGAGAACCATACGGCGGCGGGGAAATGCGTGCCGTTGGCGCGCTGGGTCCAGCAGGTGGACGAGACGCGGATCGGATTTCCGCCGGAAGCCACGCGCAGCGCTCCGGCGAAGACGGGCACGTGCTGAGCGACGGACATGCCAATCAGCGATTCGGGCTCAAAGCCCAACATCTCGTGGGCGGCGCGATTGGCGGCGAGCACTTCGGCTTTTTGATTGAGGGTCATGATGGCGGCGGGACTCGAATCGACCAGGATGCGGAGTTGATCCTCGGCGTGATGGCGCAGATCGCGTTCGGTTTGCAGGCGGGCGAGGGCGGCGAGGATCTCGCGGCGGTTGCGGCTTACCTCGCTGACGAGGACGCCGACGCCGCCGTAGGCGAGCACGGCCATGATGAATCGCAGCCAGTATTCGATGAAAGGGAGGCCCGGCGTGAACCAGCTTCGCGTCCAGGCGCAGAAGACGGCTACGAGCACCATCTGCCAGCGGTTCAAGACGGTCGCGGAGACGGTGACCGGCACGACGTAGAGGACACCGAGCGAGTAGTCGAGGGCGAACAGCCACTCGAGCGTCATCACGGCCACCAGCAGCCCGGCAGCGAGCGACAACACCAACGACCGGCTGGTGCGGCGAGACATTCCCTTCGATTCGAGGTATTGGACGATCATCGTTCTATTCGGGCCTACATCCGGACAGACGAAATTTCCCGCCGATTGTAGGGCGCTCGGCGAGCGAGCCCAATTATCTTTCGGTCAGTCCAAATGATCGTGGGATTCCGGGGCCGCGTGGCCACTCAAGATAATCGCATGATTGATTGCATCGCGGCCGATACTTCCTAGGCTTAGATCGCCATGATTGTATGCGACCATCTTCCGCTTCGCCGTGTGTGGCCCCAACTCTCGCGGCGTCTCGTTTTGCTGCTGGTGTTCGATTTTACCATCGCCGTCCTGTACACCAAGGCGGGCTTCACGTGGCTCTCACTTTCCGACCTGCCGCTGACCATGATCGGCGGCGCGCTCAGCGTGTTCCTGGCGTTCCGCAATAACTCGGCGTACGACCGATGGTGGGAGGCGCGCTCGCTGTGGGGCTCGCTGGTGAACACCTCGCGCAGCTTTGCACGGCAGGTGCTGACGCTGGTCGATTCCGACCCGGCCACGGTCGATGATGCTCGCGACGACGAATCGGGCGCGCTGGTGTCGCGCGGCACGCTGGTCGAGCTGCAGATCGCGTACGTGCATGCTTTGCGCTGCCACCTGCGCAGGCAGAATCCGTTCCCGGAGTTGGAGCGGACGATGGATCCGCAGTTTGTGGAGTACTTGCGTAAGCAGCAGAACGTTCCCGCGGCCATCCTGCTGATCAAGGGCCGCATCCTGCGCGAACTGTTCGACCGCGAACGCCTGGATTCGTTCCGATTCACCGCTATTGATCGTTCGCTCACCGACCTGTGCAACGTGCAGGGGGCGTGCGAGCGAATCAAGAACACGCCTCTACCGCGGCAGTATGAATATTTTCCGCGCGTGCTGGTGGGCATGTACTGTTTTCTGCTGCCGTTCGGACTTGTCGCCGGGCTGGGCATGCTGACGCCGATCGCGTCGACGCTGATGAGCTTCATCTTCATTTCGCTCGACACGATCGGGCGCGATATCGAAAACCCGTTCGAGAACACGGTGCACGATACGCCGATGAGCACGCTGGCGCGGGCCATCGAGATCAATCTTCGTCAGAACCTGGGTGAGCGCGAGATTCCCACCGAAGTGCGCCCCGTCGAGGGGTTCTCATACTAAGGAGCGATCATGACTCATACGCCGCATCCGCTTGATATTCTGTTTCTCACGAATTTTTCCGATTATTGCTTCCGGGCGATCCCTGCGATCGCGCAGATGGCCGACAGTCTTTCGGTGCGCCTGACGCTCTTGCATGCGTACGATCCGGCCGTGAGCAACGCGAAGACCGTGCAGGACATGCTGGGGAGTTTCTTCCCTGAAGCCGACCGATATCGCTCCTGCCTCCGAGTGGCTATGCCCGGCCCGGTGATCGATGCGGTGAAGCGGCATCTCGAGGCGTGGCCGGTGAACCTGATCGTTGCGCCCGCCTCGGATCCGATCGGCGTGCCGCGGATCGGCGACCGCTCGCTTCGGGCGCGGCTGATCGACGGATGCGGAGTGCCGGTGTGGACGATTGGCCGCCGCGTGCGCGTGCCCAAGCTTCTGCGGCCGGTCAAGAACGTGGCCTGCTGGCTGGATTTCAATATGCGCGGCGCGCCGCACCTGCCGTTCGCGATGGAATACGCGCAGCGGGTGGGCGCGAAGCTGCACATGCTGCGGGCGCTGCCGGCGATTCACGAAGGGTCGCTGGTGCACGGCACGAACCCGAATCGGTCGTTGAATCCGGATGGCGCCTCGCAGGAGATCGCGCGTTTGTGCAGCGGCTCGCCGGTGCGCCCGCATATCCACGTGACGCAGGGCGAGGGACGCCGGGCGCTGTGCACGATGCTCGACGCGTGCGACGCCGATCTCGTGTTTCTGCGTAACGACGAGTGGTTTCTTGCGCGGTGGCTCGGGCTGGGCTTGCGCCTGGGTGATTTCGTGTCGTGCCCGAGCATTTACATCGGCGACGAGCTCAGCGTTCCGGTGTGGAACCTCGAACCAGGCCCCGGAACTCGCGCTTTCTCGCCCGTTCGGGAACGCAGCGGCATCCGGGCTCGGCGGGCCGTGGCCTCAGGGCGGAACGGGGCGCCGCCGCGGATCACGGAGATCGACCTGAACTAGTGCTACGTCATGCTTTCGTTCGCGGGGCATGCGAGCTGCTTGCCGCGGTGGGGCTGGGTGCTTAGCATCCATCCAGCATGTATCCGACGATGTTTCGCATACCGTTTCTGCCCGAGCAGTGGGCGGAAGTTAAGAGCTATGGCGTCATGATGATGGTCGCCTTTTTGGGCGGCATCTGGCTGGCGTGCCGGCGGGCGATGAGGGTCAAGGCCGATCCGGACGTCGTGCTGAACATCGGGTTCATCTCGCTGGTATCGGGCGTTGTCGGGGCGCGGGCGTTTTTTGTCATTCACTACTGGCAGAGCCGGTTTGCGAACCAGCCGAATCCGTGGCTGTCGGTGTTTGATATCCGGGCGGGGGGGCTGGAGTTCTGGGGCGGGCCGCTGCTGGTGATCCCGTCGGTCATTTTCTATCTGTGGTGGACGAAGAAGTCGATCCGCTGGTACCTGGATATCGCGGCGCCGTCGCTGATGTTCGGGATGGCGATGGCGCGGATCGGGTGTTTTCTGAATGGATGCTGCTGGGGGTCGGTGTGCGTGAACGAGCACGATCCGGCGCATCATCAGAAGGGGTTGCCGTGGGCGGTGCAATATCCGTATGGCAGCCCGGCGATGATTCAGCAGTGGGAGTTCGGGCAGCTTGATTTGCCGAAGGAGCTACTCGTGCGGCTGCCGAACGGGCAGACGCTGCCGGTGCCGCGTGATTATGTCGAGGTGAGCCGGGAGGAGCTGGACGGGCCGGACCGTGACTTGCGGGCGGCGCAAGAGGAGCTGGAGCAGTCGGAGCGACTGGGGCTGGAGGCGAAGCGGGTCGATCCGCTGAAGGCGAAGGTGAAGCTGCTGGAGCAGAGGGCGGCGCAGAATCGCAGGAAGTACGAGCCGCTCTACGCGATCTGCAAACAGTATGGGCTTGAGCCGTCGGAGCTTCGCGATCTGGCGCAGCACTATGCATCGCACCCATCGCATCCGGCGCAGCTTTACGCGTGCATCACGGGGCTGGTTCTCTACTGGGTGCTGGACACATTCTTCTATTGGCGGAAGCGGCACGGGGTAGTGCTCGGATTGCTGTTGATCCTGTATTCGATGGCCCGCATCTTTGAAGAGGCGATCCGGCAGGACAATCCGCTTGATGCGATCGGCCTGACGTGGTCGACGGTGGTGAGTCTGGCGATGATCGCGACGGGCATCGCGTGGATCCTGATCATGCGGCAATTGCCGCTGAAGAGCCCACGGGCCGTGCCCTATGAACCGCCGCCGGATGCGCCCGAGGCGCGGCCGGCAGCATCTCCGGCGAGCTGAAGACAAGTCATATCGGAACGGAGCGTCGCGATGACCACATCGGCGGCAGGAGTGCGTGCACTCATCGTGCTGGGCATGGCGGCGGGGCCGGTGGCGGGCGGGCCGGAGCGGACGTTCAATCTCTACAACGACGTGACGGATCGACGGCTGGCGACGTACACGATCGAGCGGACGGTGCGGCGGGTCGGGGAGCGGGAGCACGAGAAGGAGACGCTGACGTTCACGCAGCCGTCGCGGTGGGTTCGGCTGAACCTGCTGGCGGAGAGCCGGGGGAACAGCAAGCTGGTCCAGATGCTGGTGGAGGAGTCGCCGCGGAAGATCACGCTATTGCGCGGGGGGAAGCCGGTCGAAAAGCCGCCGGAGCCGTCGGAATTGCATCTATGGCCGGGTTCGACGCGGCTGGCGACGGTGGACTGGAGCAAGGCGGATTGTCCGTGCATCGTTCCGGCGACGGCGCCGACGCAGCAGGGGGCGATGTTTGCATTGCTCGACGTGGCGCACTGGCCCGCGGAGAAGAAAAAGGTCGGCGATCGGTGGGATTCGGCGATCGAGAGCGAGTTCTTTTCGGGGACGCAGTCGCTGGAGTTGAAGGAGGTCGTCAAGCAGGGAGATCGGACGTGCCTGCGGATCGAGCTGAACGTGAACGGGCGTTTTCGCGGGCGGGCGGCGAAGGATGGGGCGGAGTTTGTGGGCGGGAAGGCGTTGTTCATCTGGCCGTACGGGCGGAATATTCTTGAGACGCTGGACGGGTCGGTGGTGTGGCAGGATGGCGGCCGGGATGGCGGTCAATATGAAATGAAGGTGCTGGTGGGGGCGGCGACGAACGAGGTGATTTCGATCGATGCGGCGAATGAGCTGATCGATCAGCTCAACGCGATCAACGGGGCGATCGTGGACAAGAATGGGGGAAAGATCGCGGAGGCGCGGGCGGCGTGCGCGAAGTATGTTGAGAAGTGGCCGCAGGGGTTGTGGCGGCCGGCGATTGATTACCTGACGACGGAACTGAACCCGGAGCGGAACGCGAAGATCGCGGAGGCGGAGTTTCGGCAGCGGGTGGTGGCCGGACTGAAGCGGTGGCAGGAGGCGGCGGAGAAGGACGACGATGCCGAACTGAACGCGGCGCGCGATGAGCTGCGGAAGCTGGCGGACGGAGAGCGCGACAGACTGGTTTCGCAGTTGAAGCACGCGAGCGAGAACGTGCGGGCGTCGACGGCGTTCGCGCTGGCGTTCGGGACGTCGGGCGAGAACCTGGCGATGCTGTGCGCGGCGGCGCGCGATCCGTCGGCACGGGTGCGCGGATGGGCGCTGTATGGCCTGGCGGAGCGGGGCAGCCGGGATACGGATGTTTCGGTGCTCGAAGCGGGGTTGAACGACGAGGACGCGGTCGTTCGGGCGCGGGCGTGTGAGGCGGTGGCGGAGTGCGTGCCGGCGAAGTCGCCGCGGATCGCGGAGTTGCGGGAGCGAATTTTCACGCTGATGCAGAAGGACAATCGGGACGGTACGCGGATCGCGGCGGCGGCGGCGATGGGACGGATCGGGACGGCGGAAGACGTGGCGCGGCTGAAGAAGAGTATCCGGCACGAGACGAGCCCGAAGGTGCGGAAGCGGATCGAGCGGTCGATCGGGCAGATCAGTGCGGGGCAGTCGGCGGAGAGCGGGGGCTGAGACTTCGTCGGATGGTGGCGAACGAATATCGCTAAGACTACGATCGTCGTCGGAGGCGACGATGACCGTTGAGCAACTCGCACAAATGCTGAAGGCCGCGCCGTTTCGTCCGTTTCGCATTCACATGGCGGACGGGCGGAGTCTGTTGGTCAAGCATCGCGATTTCGTGGCAAGGTCTCCAAGTGGACGAACGGCCATTGTTTACAAGTCAGACGATACGTTTGAAGTGGTCGACTTGTTGCTCATGGCGAGTCTCGAAGTCGTGAACGGTCATTCACGCCAGCGGCGGCGCTGAGGACTGGGCTGCGGCCATTTGTTTCTGCCTGATTCCGAGCAATCCGCAGAGGACGATCCAGATCAGCATCATGGCGGCGACGACGCCACCAATCAGATTGCCGGCGGAGACGGCCAGTGTCTTGGCGATCGGGCCTGTGAGGAGCTTGAAGACGCCGGCACCGATGGCGTCACCGGCGCGGAAGACGAAGGTGTCGATGACGCTCTTGGATTTGTACTTTTCCTCGGGGCGGACGACGGTGTAGAGCACTTCGCGGGCGGGGCGGGCGAGGCCGTAGTTGGCGGCGTTCTTGACGACCTGGAACCAGAAGAGAACGGCGGTCGTCGGCTGGCGGATGAGGGCGATGAAGCCGACGAGGGTAGCGACGGGCACGGCGGCCATCGATGCGCCGACGCCGATGGCGCGGATGATCCGTGCGGTGAGCAGCAGTTGCAGGACGATCGTGATGAGATTGATGTAGAGATCGATGCGAGCGAGGTAGACGGTGCGGGCTTCGTTGGATTTGAGGGCGGCTTCGACGATGCGACCCTGTTCGAAGTAGAGAAACGTCGTGCTGATGGTGTAGGCGAACATGCAAATGCAGATGCCGAGCAGGTAGGGCGAATAGAGAACGCGGACGAGTGCCTCAAAGGCGCCGCCAGCGGCGATGGGGCGGTCAGACTCCGATCTGGTTGAGGAAAGAGGCTGCGTTGGAGAAGCGGGACCGCGATCGGCGACGCGGACGAGCTGTCGGATGCTCTGGACGGCCAGTTCGAGCAGCAATAACGAGACGAGCAGGAGCGTTTCAACGCCGAGGTATTCGGCGAGCTGGGTGTTCAGCCAAGCGCCGCAGGCCGCGCCCAGGGTTCCGCCGAGGCCGATGAAGCCGAAGAGGCGTTTGCCCTGCTCGCTCGAAAACAGGTCGGCCATCAGACTCCAGAAGACGGTGACGGCGAAGAGGTTGAAGACGCTGGTCCAGACGAAGAATGAGCGGGCGATCCAAACAACGTCTAGGTTTCCGTGGGGGACAAATTGAAAGAGCAGGTAGAAGACGAGCAGATTCAGTTGAGAGAAGCGGTAGACAAATGGGATGAATTTCCGGCGCGGGTAGCGGGAAACAAGTGCGGCGTAGAGCGGATTGCAGAGGGTGACAACCGAGAGAGTACCCATGAAGAGCCACGGGAGATTCTTGACGCCGCCGGTGATGCCCATGGCGTCGCGGAGGGAGCGCAGGACGTAGTAGCCGGCCATGAGGAAGAAGAAGTAGAGAAACGACAAAAGCACCGCGGCCACTTCGTTGTTGTGGACGTGAACGAGGCGAGAGAGTACGGCGGCCAGCGGGTGGCGTGGTGTTGACGGTGCGTACGGCAGCACGTCGTCGTCGGGGATCAGGGCGTTGGAATTTGACATGAGCGGCTGGTACGAGCCGAGAGTACCGGCGCGGCGGCGCGACGGCTACCGGACGACTTTGCTAGTTGGACCCGCCTAGCCCTTCTTTTCGTGCTTGTGCCACGCGGCGAGGACTTCTTTTTCGCGATCGGACTTGATGCCGGACTTCAGCTTGTCGCGGCGCTCGGTCGGGAGGGTATCCCACCAAGCGAGGGTGTCGCGAATGGTGTCGGCGACCGGTCGGAACGTGAGGCCGGCCTTGACGGACTTGCTGACGTTGGAGCGGGCGAAGCCGGCGCTCTCACCTTCGCCGGGGACCCAGACAGGCATGTCGCCCCAGGGGGAGACTTTCTGCTCGGCGAGGAACTCGGCGTTGACCCAGGTGAAGGTGGCGTTGCTCCTGGTGACGGATTTGCATGCGTCGAGCAGGGCGCCGATGGTGAGTTCCTTGGCGGGGCCGGTGGCGTTGTAGGTGCCGGTGATGTTCTTTTCGATGACGTGCATGGCAAAGTTAGCAAGGTCGCGAACATCGACGAACTGGACGGGGTCGGCGGGCGAACCCGGCGCGAGGACTTCGCCGCCGCGCTTCACGCGGACGGGCCAGTAGGTGAAACGGTCAGACGGGTCCATCGGGCCGACGATGAGACCGGGGCGGATGGTGGTGACCTTGCCGGGCAGGGTCTTCTCGGCGGCCTTTTCGCAGAGGGCCTTGAGGGGGCCGTAGGACTCGTTGGTGACTTTCTCGACGCTCTCATCGGGGATGGTACCGACGGGGGAGGTCTCGTCGCCGCCGGGCTTGCTGCTGTCGGCGTAGACCGACATGGTCGAGATGAAGACGTAGTTTTTGCAATCTTTGAGAAGCTCGGCGGAGGCGCGGACGACGCGGGGGACGTAGCCGGAGGTGTCGACCACGGCGTCCCAAGTGCGGCCCTCGAGTGACTTCAAGTCGCCATCGCGATTGCCGCGGAGCTTTTCGATGTCGGGAAAGAGCTGGGGGTTGGTCTTGCCGCGATTGAAGAGCGTGATGGTGTAGCCGAGCTTGCGGGCGGAGTCGACGACGGCGGGGCCGAGGAACATGGTGCCGCCGAGGACGAGCAAGGACTTCTTCTTACCGGCTGGGGCGGAGGCGGTGTCGCGGTCGGCGGCGAGGGCGCGGGGCAAGCGGTCGCCGAGGGCCAAAGCGGAACCGGCGGCGGCGGACAGTTTCAGAAATCGTCGTCTCGTAGTGCTCATGATGAGTCCTTTCGACAAGGGACGCGGTTGGTGCGGCGCGAGAGAGGATACCCGAATCCGCCGACGGTCACCCAAGCGGAGAACGGGCTCGCCGGGCACCGCTTTCGCCGTTCGGCGCATTGTACGACGGATTTTCACCCCTTGGACGGAACGGGAGTTTTGCTTTTCGCGTGCCAGGCCGCGAGCAGTTCCTTTTCGCGGTCGGCGGTCAGGCCGGCTTTCATTTTGGCGCGGCGTTCGGCGGGCTCTTTCTTGTACCAGGCCAGCGTATCGCGAACCGTGTCGGGCAGCGGTCGGAAGGTGAGGCCGGCGGCGAGGGCTTTGGAGATATTGGACGTAATGAGGCCGATGCCTCCCTCTTTCGGGTCGACCCAGACCGGCAGGTCGGTCCAGCCGTTGACCTTGTTTTCTTTGAGGAACTCGGCGTCGACCCAGGTGAAGCGGGCGTCGCTTCCGGAGACTTTCTTACAGCAGTCGAGGAGTTCGCCGATCGAGAGCGTCTTGGCGGGACCGGCGGCGTTGAAGACGCCGGTCGTGCGCTGTTCGAGGAGGCGGACGATGAAGATGGCGAGGTCGCGCGAGTCGACGAATTGCGTCGGGTCGGACGGTTTGTCGGGGGCGAGGACTTCGCCGCCGCGATCGACGCGAACGGGCCAGTAGGTGAAGCGGTCGGACCAGTCGCGCGGGCCGACGATGAGGCCGGGGCGGACGATGCAGGTGCGATCGGGGAAGGCCTTCTGGATGGCCTGTTCGCAGAGGATTTTCATCGGGCCGTAGTTGTCGTTCGACATCGTGCTGAGGTCGGGGTCGGGCGTTTCGTGCAGCTCGGAGGATTCATCGAGCGGCTTGCTGAAATCCTTGTAGACGCCCATCGACGAGACGAAGAGGTAGAAGCCGCTGTCTTTGAGAACTTTGCAGGATTCGCGGACGGTTTTGGGGTAGTGGCCGGAGGTGTCGACGATGGCGTCCCAGCGGCGGCCTTCGAGGGCCTTGAGGTTGCCGTCGCGGTCGCCGATGAGCTTTTCGCACTGGGGGAACATGTCGGGGCCGCGCTTGTTGCGGTTGAAGAGGGACATGGTGTGGCCGCGGGCGAGAGCGGTCTCGACGATGGCCGGGCCGAGGAAGCCGGTGCCGCCGAGGATGAGAATTTTCAGCGTTTTGTCGGACTTGCCGCCGCCGTCGGCGGTCTTGGGCTCGGCGGAGACGCGGGTGGCGCGTTCGCCGAGGATGAGGGCGGAGCCGGCTGCGGCGGAGAGCTGGAGGAATTTTCGGCGGGAGGTACTCATGGCGATTTCCTTGAACTGAACGTGAGCCGTCCTGAAACGTTTATTACCCGTCACTAAGAGACAACGCTCGAATGGATTGCGCCTTTCGCGGTGTGGCGGAGTGAAGGCGAGCGAACGGCGAGTCGCTTTGCAAAGGGTGTCGCCATTCGGTACATTTCACACGCGTGCAAGGCACGAATTCATCGCCTATCGCCGGAGGAGAGCCTACATGATCATTGGTCTGCCACGAGAGATTAAGTCCGACGAATACCGGGTCGGGCTCGTTCCGGCGGGGGTTATCGCCCTGAAGAAGGCCGGGCACCAGGTGCTGGTTGAGACGCAGGCGGGGGCGGGGTCGGGGTTCTCGGATGAGGACTACGTGCAGGCGGAGGCGAACATCGTCGGCTCGGCGAAGGAGGTCTGGTCCAAGGCCGACATGGTCATCAAGGTGAAGGAGCCGCAGGCCGCCGAGGTTGCGATGATCCGCTCGGGGCAGATCGTCTTTACGTATTTTCACTTCGCGGCGGAAAAGAGTCTGACGAGCGGGATCATCAAGAGCGGGTGTATCGCGATTGCGTACGAGACGGTGACCGATGGGAACGGGCGGCTGCCGTTGCTGACGCCGATGAGCGAAGTGGCGGGCAAGATGAGCGTGCAGGAGGGGGCGAAGTATCTCGAACGGCCGATGATGGGGCGAGGAATTCTGTTGGGCGGCGTGCCGGGCGTTGAGCCGGCGCATGTGACGATTCTCGGTGGCGGGGTCGTCGGGACGAACGCGGCGAAGGTGGCGGCGGGGCTGGGGGCGGACGTCGTCATCATGGATGTGAACATCGACCGGCTGCGCTACCTGTCGGACGTGATGCCGGCGAACGTGCAGACGCTGTTTTCGGATCACGTGCAGATTCGGCGGCAGCTGGCGCTGGCGGACCTGGTAATCGGGGCGGTGCTGATTCCGGGGGCGCGGTGTCCGGTGCTGGTGCCGCGCGAATACCTGTCGAAGATGAAGCCGGGGGCGGTGATTGTTGACGTGGGCGTCGATCAGGGCGGGTGCGTCGAGACGATCAAGCCGACCACGCATGCGGAGCCGACGTACATGGTCGATGGGATCGTGCACTACGGCGTGACGAACATGCCGGGCGCCGTGGGGCGGACGAGCACGTTTGCGCTGACGAACGCGACGCTGCCATACGCGGTGCGGATCGCGAACAAGGGGTGGAAGCAGGCGTGCCGCGAGGACGTGGGGCTTGCGAACGGGGTGAACATCGAGTCGGGGAAGATCACGAATAAGCCGGTGGCGGAGACGTTTGGGTTGCCGTACGTGCCGTTGGCGGTGGGGTGATCGGTTGACCGGCCGCATTGGCGGATATAATCTCAGACAAATCAACTGCGCCCGTAGCTCAATTGGATAGAGTGGCTGGCTTCGAACCAGTAGGTTGCAGGTTCGAGTCCTGCCGGGCGCGATACATCGGCCTGCGCGGTGCGCGGGCCGATTTTTTTGCGCGGGCGCCGGCGGTCAGTGGAGATCGCTCATTTCGTCGAGGGTGGGCGTTCGGAGGGGGCTTTGCCAGGCGGCGAGTAACGCCATTGCTTCCAGCGTCGTGATGAGTCGTCTCGCTGCCTGTTTCCCACTGACCCACAATTCAGCGCGCCACCCCGGCGATTCCGGGCACAAGATCAGCACGCTGTCTGGCGGTGTAAAGCGGCAAAGCGCGACGCCAGTCCACCATGCTCCTGGCGATCGTTGAATCAGCGCGCCGGGCACGATCAACCATTGCGCTCGGCGAAGAAGGCTGAGAACGAGCAACACGACTGCGATTCCAATAACTGAAACCGATACGAGATGCCATGGCGAGTTCCAGCGAAAGCCATCCCAAATCGAAATGACCTGACCTATGGCGAGTGCCGCTGATAGCGTGGGAATCCCCGCACGAATGAGCGCGCGCTGCAAAGGTGAAGCGACAGTAGCAGAAGTCGATTCGATGGAGTCGGACGCATCACCCAACCGAATCAGGTGCCGCAGCGACGGATGTGATTCATCGAGCGGCGTCGGCTCAAATGGTACATCGATTGGTAACGGCGTTGGAAGTAGGTGCTTCGGTGCATTCTCGAAGACGACTGCGAGCGGCGGGAGCCCCCGGGTTCGCGAGTACGTCCATACTCGATCGACCACGGTGACGTGATTAGTCCAGACGGCAACACTTCTCCCGAGCTCGGCCAGTGCCTCGTCGGAGAGGTGACGACAGTCGATCGAATGTGGTGTGCTTGTAATGTTCGACCTTACCTTGACGACATAGCAGTTCGGCGACAAATGACGCTTCGGACCGTCGTGTTCCGTTGACGCGGGTTGCACAG
This sequence comes from uncultured Planctomycetaceae bacterium, assembly GCA_964549445.1. Lineage (GTDB taxonomy): Bacteria > Planctomycetota > Phycisphaerae > UBA1845 > UTPLA1 > SpSt-539. The sequence continues at coordinate 76,048 of CAZJVS010000012.1, read as the reverse complement.
TGTCCGCTGGCCCGAGCATTTATTGATTATCTCCGCAGGACTACGTGATCGACAACACCGCGCGAAGACGCGACAATCGTCAGACATGAACAGGCACAAGTCGAAGATCGCGGTGTTTGCCGGGACGTTTGATCCGCCGACGAGCGGGCATGTCGACATCATCAAGCGTTCGCGGCGGTTGTTTGACCAGTTGATTGTGGCGGTGGGGCGGAATCCGGAGAAGGAGCCGTTTTTCAGCGAGACGGAGCGGCTGTCGATGCTGCGCGAACTGACGGCGTCGATGGACAACGTGCACGTCGAGGCGTATCCCGGGCTGACGATGGATTTCGTGCGCGAAAAGGGGGCGACGGTCATTATCAAGGGTATTCGCGATTCGTCGGACCTAGGGTCGGAGTTGCAGCAGGCGAACGTGAACCTCATCGCGGGGAATACGGAGACGGTCTTCTTGCTCACGAGTGATCAGCATGCGCTGACGAGCAGCACGCTGATCCGGCAGGTGGTGGAGTTTGGGGGCGATCCGGGGCGGTTGGAGCGGCTGGTGCCGGCCACGGTGGCGCGGCGGCTGCACGAGCGATTGAAGGAGCGGCGAAGGGGGAAGCGGGCGAAGTCGTAGCACGCCGCGGATCAGGGGGCGGGTTTCAAGACATCCAGCTTGCCGGCGATGATTTTGGCTTTTGCTTCTTCGAATGCGGGGAGTGCGTCTTTCGGCCAGCGCGTTGCGAAGGTGGGGTTGAGTACTACGTCGATGACGCCGCTCTTGAGGTCGCAGACGTAGGCCTTTGGTTCGAAGCGTTTCTCACGAATGTCGGCCAGGATCGTTTCGAACGCTTTTTCCATGTCGATGATGGCGCTGGCGGGGACGGCGTTGGGGGCCATCGCGTTTTGATTGCTGTTGCAGCCGAAGGCGACGATCTTGGCGGCGCGGGCGGCTTCGAAGACGCCGGCGGCGGCGGCGTCGGTGTTCTGGAAGATAACTTTGACGCCGCGGGTTTCGATGAGCGACTTGGCGGTCTGCTGGGCCTTGGCGACGTCGTCCCAGCTTCCGACGTATTGGGCGAATGATTTGTAGCCGGGCTGAACGGAGCGTGCGCCGTTGGTGAAGGCGTCCATCGTTCGGCGGACGGTGACGAAGTCCTGGCCGCCGATGAGGCCGGCGGGGCCATTCGGGACGAGATGGGCGGCAAGCACGCCGCAGAGATAGGTGGCTTCCCAGAGGCGGAAGTCGAGGGTGGCCACGCCGTCGCCGGCGTCGCTGCTGCCTGTGACGACGAACCTGGTGTTGGGGAAGTCGGCGGCGACTTCGCGGGCGGCTTTCACGTATTCGCTGCCGTGGGCGATGACGAGGGTGTATCCCTGGCGGGCGTAGTCGCGGAGGTCGCTCTTGAAGGTGGCGCGGCTGGGGGTGTAGGTGTGCTGGACGGATGCGCCGGTGCGGTCGTGGAGTTGCATGAGGGCGGTGTAGGCGAGCTGGTTCCAGCCTCCGTCGGTCTCGCGGCCGGGGTGGAGCAGGGCGACTCGGATGGTGGTCGACGGCGCGCTTGTGGTCGGGGAATTGTCGCTCTTGCAGCCGGCGAGGAGCAGCAGAGTCACGACGACGAACACAGCCGTGAAGATGCGCGTGCGGGTGGAGGAACTCATCGAGTTCGGCCGTTGTGCAGGAGACTGAAGACCTCCAGGCGCGTCGAGGCGTTCGTGCAGCATTCGCCGCGGACGGCGGAGGTGACCATGACGCTGCCGGGCTTCTTGACGCCGCGGCAGGTCATGCAGGTGTGGACGGCTTCCATGACGACCGCGACACCCTTGGCGTTCAGTTCCTGCATGAGCAGGTCGGCGACCTGGGTTGTTAGGCGCTCCTGCACCTGGGGTCGGCGGGCGAAGCCCTCGACGACGCGGGCGAGCTTGGAAACGCCGATGACGCGGCCGGCGGGGAGGTAGCCGATGTGGGCCTTGCCTTCGAAGGGGAGCAGATGATGTTCGCACATGGAGAAAAAGCTGATGTCGCGGAGGACGACCAACTCGTCGTAGCTTTCGGTGAAGAAGGTGCGGACGTGATCGCGCGGGTCGGTGCGGAGGCCGGCGAACATTTCGGCGTACATTTTGGCGACGCGGGCCGGGGTTTTTTTCAGGCCTTCGCGGTCGGGGTTTTCGCCGACGGCAATGAGGATTTCGCGGACGGCCTTTGCGATGCGGTCTTCGTCGACGCGTTTTTCGGTGACCACGTAGTCGGACATCATTCCACCTCGCCGTACTTTTCAGAGGTTGCCAGATCGAATGGCTTGACGGCGGGATTATATGGCAGGCCGCGGAATTCGGCCCGGCAGCGATAGCAGACGACGACGATGCCCGTCACGAAATAGAGCGCGGCGTCGATGAGGACGGCGCCGCCGAGGACGGCCCAAACCCAGAGCATCTGCTTTTGGTAGAAGAAGATGCAGGAGAGCAGGCCGGAGATGATGACGACGGCGAGGCCGAGCTTCTGGGGGAAATCTTTTCGGACGAAGAACTCGCGGCCGGTGCAGAGCGGGCATTTTTCGAGGCGACCATCGGCGGCGAGGGCGGGGTCGATTTCAATGGTTTGCGTGGATGAGCAGAGCGGGCAGCGCAGCTCAATCGGGCCAGGCGTTGCGATTTGAGCGCGGGCGGTGCTGCGGCAGTCGCGGTTTGTGCAGCGGGTGCGGAGCTCGAGCATGTCAGACGGCCAAGCCTTTCCAGCGGAGGAGGTACTGCGCGGTCAGCTCGCCGATGAAGACGAAGACCATCGTGAGGTAGAGGATGCCGGTGGCGGATTGGGTGCTGCGGCGGCGGACGCAGTCCCAGATCATGTAGGCGAAGACGGCGGTGCCGAGGAGTCCGACCATTCCCCGGAGACTAAGCAGCAACACAGTCCAAGTCAGGTCGCCGCGCTCGAAATTGCCCCAGTGAAAGGCGAATTCCAGGAACACGGCCGCCCACATTGTGCGGAGTGTGATGACGATGAGTACCAAACGGACGATTCGACGCAGCGGTGCGATCGTCATGCCTGTGTCGGTCAGATAGCGATGTCCGAGCAACATACTCGCCGTGACCGAGCCGATGAGGAGGCTGCCGAGCAAGATCGTGACGAAGGCCGCAACGTCCAATCGGAGAGCACTTTGTGCGATCAACTCGGAATTAAGGGCCGCACACACGAGCCCGGAGCATTGCAATACAGCAACCAGACCGGCAAGAAATGCGAGCACTCGTTGCGTTGGTCGGGCCTGCGGTGCTTGAATTGCATTCGCGACGAGCCACGCAATTGTTAGCACCAATGAGATTAGGAGCAACGAGACGTCTCGGAGATGATGGAGTAGCTGAACTCCGCTTTGTACCACGAACAGCAACGCCACCAGTGCCAGCGCCGCGAATGATACAAATCCCATCAAGCGGAGATAACGCCAGGCCATGTCGTCGATGCGGCCGAGGCCGATGGCGAGCATTGAGCCGCCGGCGAGTTGGAGGAGGAATACGCTGAGCATGGGACGTGGGGCACCTGATGAAGATTGTGTTCATGCTATAGCGTTCGGGGCGTGCGAACAACTAAACTGGGGCTCCGGATCAGGAGGCAAGAATGAGAAAATTGAAGGCCCTAGTGGCCGGGTTGATTGTGATTGCCGCCGTGCGCGGTGCGCCGGCGACGACACCGACTACGCAGCCGGAGGACTCGGGTGTTCGGTTGGTTGTGGTGTTGGTGATCGACCAGTTTCGGACGGATTTCCTGACGCGACTGGAGCCGCGATTCGGGGCAGACGGTTTTCGACGGCTTATGCGCGATGGGGCGACGTTTGTGAACGCGTATTTTTCGCAGGCGTCGAGCGTGACGGCTGCGGGACATGCGACGATCGCGAGCGGGCGGCTTCCACGGCAGCATGGGATCGTGGCGAACCAGTGGTACCTGGAGCCGACGGCGAAGAAGGTGGAGGGGGTGTTCACGGATCGCGAGTATTCAACGATCGGCGAGCCGCCGGATGTGAAGGTGAAGGGCAAGTCGCCGCGGATGATGATCGGGCCGGCGCTGGGGGACGAGCTGAAGCTGGCGGACGCGCGGTCGCGGGTGTTTTCGATTGCGATGAAGCCGCGGGCGGCGATCAGCATGGGAGGACACCGGCCGGACGGGTGTTTCTGGTGGAGCGAGGATACCGGGCATTGGCTGACGAGCACGTACTACGTGAAGGATGTTCCGACGTATGTGGCCGAGTGGAATGCGCGCGAGGGGAGCGATCGGTTTGCGGGGCAGGCGTGGGAGCGGATGCTGCCGGAGAGCGCGTACGCGGAGTGCTGGCCGCTTCCCGACCTGAGCCGGGGAGAGCTGTTCGGGCTGGGGGTGACGTTTCCGCATCCGCTTCCGAAGCGGGCGAGCAAGCCGCCGAAGCAATACTACGAAGCACTGGAGGCGACGCCGTTTGGAAACGACGTGACGCTGGAGATGGCGGAGCGAATCGTCCGCGACGAGAAACTGGGTGGAGGGGCGGCGATCGATCTGTTGTGCGTGAGTCTGTCATCGTTCGACGTGGCCGGTCACATCTTCGGGCCGCAGAGCGCGGAGATGCTGGACTTCACGCTGTGGACGGATCGGCAGATCGGGGCGTTTCTGGCGATGCTGGATCAGCGGGTGGGGCTCGGGCGGTATGTGCTGGCGCTGTCGGCCGATCATGGCGTGTCGACGCCGCCGCCGGTGGCGGAGCGAATTGGGTTTGAGACGGGCATCGTCGACATGGGCGAGTTGCAGAAGCGATTGAACGAAGCGCTGCGCGAGGCGATGGGGTCGATGCCGGATGACATTGGCTACGTGCGGTCGATCGAGCCGCCGTGGGTGTTCATGAATCCGGTCGTGGACCGGATGGATCGGGCGCAGCGCAAAAAGGTATTTGACACGGCGCTGGGGGTCATTCGTCGGACGCCGGGGCTGGTCAACGGCATGACTTCTGACGAGATGACGGGTCCGCCGCCGAGTCCTACCGATTTGTGGCGGTGGCTGGCGTATCGGGCGTATTACCCGGGGCGGGCGGGGCAGATTGCGATTCAGTTTGCGCCGTACTGGCAGAAGAAGACGAGGGATCTGGCCGGACATTCGGGGGCGTCGAACCAGGAGCGGCATGTGCCGATCGTTTTGTACGGGCCGGGGATCACGCCGGGGCGGTATTTCGCGCCGGCCGATCCGCTGGACATTGTGCCGACAATTTCGGCGATGATCGGCGTAGAGCCGGTTGCGGGGACTTCGGGGCGGGTTTTGAGCGAGGCGCTGGATACGACGCCGCGCTAATTCAGGCGTCGCGGTGTTTGGCGAGGAGGGCGCGGGCTTCGGAGGCCTGGGATGAATCGGGGGCGAGTTCGCAGATGAGCCGCCAGGTTGCGCCGGCGCGGTCGACGAGGCCGGCGTTCTGGAGGGCGAGGCCGAGGTTGGCGTGGAACTCGACACTTTCGGGCTTGCCTGCGACGGCCTGCTCGAAGTGCTCGACGGCCATTTCGAATCCCTGACGCTGGATGTAGAGCAAGCCGAGCTGGTAGTGGACGTCGACATATGACGGCTGCAGCTCGATGACGCGCGAGAATACTTCGATCGCTTCGTCGGTTTCGCCGGACTCGCGGAGGGCGAGGCCGAGTTTGACGAGGGCCTTGGCGTAGCAGGGATTGATTTCGACGGCCGCGCGGAAGCAGCGGATGGCGTCGTCGAGTTCGCCGCGGCTGCGGAGGAGCAGGCCGAGGCGGTAGTGCAGGTCGGCGTGGCCGGGGTTGCGACGGAGGGCGTGGCGCAGGCGGCCGATCTGGGTTTCGACGAGGCCGCGGCCGGGCTGGTCTTCGGGCGGGGCGGGTTGGGCGTCGGGGCGGAGGTATCGGTCGGCCTGTTTCGCGACGGCGGCCTTGAGGTGCATGCGGGCCATTTCGGAGAAAAGGACGGTGCTGTTGGGCTCGATGGCAGCGGCCATGTTGAGCGAGGCGACGGATTCTTCGGTGTGGCCGGCGAGCTGCTGGGCGACACCGAGCCCGACATACGCGGCGGTGAGACGGTCGTTGATCTCGGTGGCGAAGTTGAACCAGCGAGCGGCTTCCTGGAAGCGGCCGGCGCGAAGGTGCTGCATGGCGAGCTTGACGTTGGCTTCGAGGTAGTCGGGACTGAGCTGGACGGCGCGCTGGAGGTGCTGGAGGGCGGCTTCGTCGTTGCCGATGCGGCCGTAGAGTTCGCCGAGGCGGGCCTGGGTGTCGGCGGCTTCGGGCTCGGCTTCGGCCATGCGGTGGAGGCACTCGATGGCTTCGCGGAGGAGACCGGATTTTTCGTAGGCGTTGACGAGGTCGTCCTGAGCTTCCCAGTTGGCAGGGTCGAGGCCGATGGCGGTTTGGTAGCGCTGGATCGCGCCGGTGAAGCGGCCGACCTGAGTCATCAGGGCGGCGAGTGTCAGGTGGAGATCGACGAGCTGGGGGTCGAGGTCGCAGAGGGCTTCGTAGTGGGTGATGGCATCGTCGATGCGATTCTCCCGGAGGGCGATGGCGGCGAGCCGTTCGTGGGCGTTGCGGAGCGTGGGGCAGAGGGCGACGGCATCGCGGTAGATGGCGGCGGCTTCGGCGGTCGCGCCGCGTTTTTCGTGACAGAGGCCGAGGGCGAAGAGTATCGCGGGGTTTGCGGGGTCGATGCGCTGGGCGGCGCGGAGGCGATCGAGGGCGGCGTCGGAGTTGCCGAGTTCGTCGTGGGCGCAGGCGAGGCCGATCAGCGCGGGGAGTGAACGCTGGTCGCAGGTTGTGAGGACTTCGAAGGTCTGCCGGGCAGCGACGAGGCGGTTGGCGCGAAGCTGAGCGGCGCCGAGCCTGAGTCGGGAGTGGCAGTCGCGCGGGTTGTCGCGAACCGCCTGCGCGAGGTCATCGATGGAGGCGGCGTTGTCGCTGGGCAAGACGTTTGCAAATGCGCCCGAGAGGTGGGTCAGGAGTCCGCGGCCGAGCATTTCGAGCAGGACGCACATCTGAGTAATCCCCGTTATGCAACCAGCTCGGCGAGGGCGGCGGCGGCCTCGGTGTAGCCGGAGTTGAGTTCAAGGGCTCGTTCGAATTCTCGTTTGGCGCGGGGGCGGTCGCCGCGCCTGCGGTAGAGGCGACCCAACAAGAGGTGCACGTCGGGATAGTCGCCGCCGCGATCGATGGCCTCGGCGAGGCGGTCGATGGCGTCCTGAGTGCGGTCGGTTTCGCCGTAGAGGCGTCCGAGGTGGATGAGGGCCTGGACGTAGCGCGGATTGGCGCGGACGGCGCGGTTGGCGGCGGCGATGGCGTCGTCGCGACGGCCGAGACGCTGATAGACGCGCGAGCAATGGAAGTGGAGGTCGGCAAACTCCGGATGGCGCTCGAGGGCGTGCTCGAGTGTGGCGGCGAGCAGAGCAAAGAGTTCGCGATCGAGTCCGGACTGGGGGAGGGCGAGGAAGGCCTCGACAAATTCCGGGTCGTCGATGATGACGGTGCTGAGCTGCCGCATGGCCTGCGGGTCGGGCGGAGCGCTGCCGGGTGAGGCGGCCGAGGCGTGATCGACGGCGCCTGCTTCAGCGGCGGCTTTCGTCGCAACGGTTAACTGCAGGGCGAGGTAGGGGTCGGCCGGACGCAACTGCTGGGCGATGCGGAGGTGGCGAAGTGCGAGGGCCGGGTTTCCGATCGCGGCGAACGTAAGGCCGAGATGGGCGTGGGCTTCGGTGTGGCGCGGCGCGAGGCGAATGGCTGTGCGGAGCGATTCGATGGCGGCGGCGTAGTCGTCGCCGGCGGCATGAAGGAGTCCGAGTTGAAAGCAGACGTCGGCGTTTTCGGGAGCGCGGCGGGCGGCGCGGAGGAGGTTTTCGATGGCGCGCTCGCGGTTGCCCTGCCTCCAGCAAGCGAGGGCGAGGCGGATGTCGGCGTCGGCCCCTGCGCCGGCGGCGATCTGGCGTTCGTACTGGTCGGCGGCGAGGTCAAAGCGACCCTGTCCGACAAAGGCGGCGGCGAGATGGCCGGCGAGGTCTGCGGTGCGGTCGCCACGGGCTGCGGCAGCGCGGAGCAGGCGTTCGGCCTCCTTGAAACGAGCGGCGCGAAGTTCGTCGAGTCCGAGTTGGAGTTGCGCGCTTGCGAGGTAATATCGGGCCAGAGTGCCGGGAAGATCGGATCGGTCGGCGATTCGTTCGAGAATGGCGATGGCATCGAGCCAGCGCTTGTTTTCGTAGGCGACAAGGCCGAGCTGGTACTCGGCGGACGGATGGAGCGAACCGCGCGACGGACCGGAGGGCGGAGGCATGATGGACACTCCCAGAGCACGAGGCGGCGGCGCGGAAATGACGTGCCGCTGCCGCCGACATCGTCACGAAGGGAGTGCGAATTCAGTTAACGGTCGTGAAAATGGAGTGCGCGAATGTGAAAAACAGCGCAAGAAAAAAGCGAGTGACCGGATGAGGATCACTCGCTCGGATGAGCGCAAAAAAGTGGGAGCGATAGGCACACTCAACTATCGCTCCCGTTCCATCGTGGGTTTGGCCTGGGGGGGGGAGCCAAACCCGGGGGTGATGGACATTGTTATTCGGACACGAGGAGCTTTTATCCTCCCCAGTCCTTGCGTGAGATTCTAAAGGGTTGCACCTAGAAGTCAAAAGGTTGTTTGAGAAGATCAGCGAATTTTCATGTGAATCGGTCGGAAGGATGATCGGTGTTGCAAAGCAAACGGGAGTGTGTATCGTCGCCCGCGGTTGGCGCGGCCGGAAACGGGGAAGTTGTGCATAGACGCACGACGTGTAGCCCGAGCGGGGGAAATTTCGATGGATATGAGGTGCCAAGATGGCGGTTGCAATGGGACGAAAATCGTCAAAGAGTCGGGCTGGAGAGCCGCAGCTGAAGTTGTCGTTTTCGCCGGCCGCGGGCAGCCCGCGCGCGGATAGGAAACCACCGGCGGCGGGAAAGAAATCGGCGGAGCTCGCGGGGCGGCGAGGCGACATTAAGAATCGGAAATCATTCGCGACGGCGGAGTCGCTGTCGAAAAGCCAGCGCGAGATTTCGGTCAGTGAATTCTTCGCGAAGAATCGACACCTGCTTGGATTCGACAACAAACGCAAGGCGCTGCTGACAACCGTGAAGGAGGCGGTCGACAACAGTCTCGACGCATGCGAGGAGGCGGGCATCCTGCCGGACATCGCGATCGCGGTGGAGCAGGTCGAGGAGGAGCGATTCCGGGTCATCGTGCGCGACAACGGACCGGGCATCGTCAAGCAGCAGATCCCTAACATCTTCGGCAAGCTGCTGTACGGGTCGAAGTTTCACCGATTGCGGATGAGCCGCGGGCAGCAGGGGATCGGCATTTCGGCGGCGGGGATGTACGGTCTACTGACGACTGGCAAGAGCATCAAGGTCATTTCGCGGACGGGGGCAAAGAAGCCGGCGCATCGATTCGAGATTCAGATCGACACGAAGAAGAACGAGCCGACGATCGTGAAGGACGAGTCGGTTGACGTTGAGTGGCCGCATGGGACGCAGGTCGAGATCGAGTTGGTCGCGAGCTACGCGAAAGGGCGGCAGTCGGTTGACGAGTACGTTGAGCTGACGGCGATTGCGAATCCGCATACGCGGTTCGAGTACACCGGACCGGGCGGCGAGAAGGCGGAGTTTCCAAGGTCCGTTAACGAATTGCCGGAGCAGCCGCACGAGATCAAGCCACACCCACACGGGATCGAGCTGGGGGTGATGATCCGGCTGTTGCAGGAGACGAAATCGCACTGGCTGACGGGGTTCCTGCAGAGCGAGTTCTGCCGGGTGGGGCCGAAGACGGCCGAGGAAATCTGCGATCTGGCGAAGCTGAATCCGCGGGCGAATCCGCGGCGGATTGCGAAGCACGAGGCGGAGAATTTTTACAAGGCGGTGCAGCAGACGAAGCTGATGGCACCGCCGACGAATTGCCTCGTGCCGATCGGGGCGCAGCAGATCCTGGCGGGGCTGCTCAAGGGCGTGAAGGCGGAGTTCTACACGGCGTCGACGCGGCCGCCGGCTGTGTATCGCGGCAACCCGTTTGAGATCGAGGTCGGGCTGGCGTTTGGCGGCGAACTGGGGCCGGTGCCGAGCGAGAAGGATACGGATGGTCCTGCACCGGTCGAGGGGCAGAAGGCGGCGGCGGAGCCGTCGCAGGCGAAGATCATCCGGTTCGCGAATCGCGTGCCGCTGCTCTATCAGCAATCGGCGTGCTGCATTTACAAGAGCGTGCTGGATACGGACTGGCGGCGATATGGGATATCGCAGCCGGGCGGGGCGTTGCCTGCGGCGCCGATGGTGGTGATGGTGCACATGGCGAGCGTGTGGGTGCCGTTTACGAGCGAGAGCAAGGAAGCGATCGCGGATTACGACGAGATTCGCAAAGAGATCAAGCTGGCGATGCAGGACTGCGGGCGGAAGCTGCAGGCGTATTTGAATCGACGCAAGAAGCAGCGATATGAGGGCGAGCGGCGGAGCATCTTTGAGCGGTACATCGGCGAGGTGGTCCAGGCGTGCGCGGCGGTGAAGCGGATCAACAAGACGAAGCTGGAGAAGGACCTTCTCACGATCGCGAAGCGGGTGACGGCGCGGGCGGATGAGGAGCTCGACGAATCGGGCAAGGTGGTAAAGGGCAAGAAGAAGGGCAAGGAGGCGCCGGAAAGTGAGTACGGGGAGAACACGGTGGTCGTCGAGCGGCCGCCGGTCGAATCGCGCTCCGGAAAGCAGATGAAGTTGATCGCGGACTGATCGATCAGCCGCGGAGCCGGCGCTTCCGGCGGCGGAACTTCATTCCCACCAGGCCGACGACAATCCCGCTGCTCGCCAGGCCCGCACCGAAGCCACAGCCAATCGGAGTCACGGGTCGGACGACTCCCTGCTGGAAGTCAGGATCGAACAGGACGCAGAAGGTGCACGGAGTCGGATTCGGGGCGGGTGGCTGGACCTCGCAGGCATCGCCGACGCCGTTGGCATTGGAGTCGGCCTGATTTGGATTCGGGTTGTCGGGGCAATTGTCGTGGCAGTCGGCGACTCCGTCGGCGTCGGAATCGACATCCACACTCGCACAACCACACTGGCCCGGGCTGGTCTTGGCGGCGTTGTCCGGGCAGCCGTCGTTGCAGTCGGCGACGCCGTCGTGATCGCGATCGGTGTCAGGGACGCCGCAGCCGCACTGGCCGGGTTCCGACTTGACCGGATCATTGGGGCAGCCGTCGTTGCAGTCGGCGACTGAATCGTCATCGGAGTCGGTGTCGGGGACGCTGCAGCCGCAGGTGCCGGGTGAGTTCTTGAGCGGATCGTTGGGGCATCCATCGAGGCAATTCGGGACGCCGTCGTGATCGGAGTCGATGTCGAGGATGCCGCAGCCGCAGACGCCGGGCGAAGTCTTGCTCGGATCCAGCGGGCAGCCATCGAGGCAATCCGGCAGTTCGTCGTGGTCGGTGTCCACGTCGGCTACACCGCAGCCGCAAATGCCGGGGACGACTTTGTGCGGATCGTCGGGGCAGCCGTCGAGGCAATCGGCGGTTCCGTCATGATCGTGATCGACATCGGGCGTGCCGCAACCGCACTGGCCGGGCTGGATCTTTGTCGGGTCGAGCGGGCAGTTGTCATTGCAATCGGCAACGCCGTCGGAATCGGAGTCTGTGTCGGGGACGCCGCATCCGCAGATGCCCGGCGTGGTCTTCGACGGGTCGTTGGGGCAGCCGTCGATGCAGTCGGCCGTGCCGTCGTCGTCGAGGTCGTCGTCGGGGTGGCCGCAGCCACATTGGCCGGGATCGGTTTTGTCTGGATCGGCCGGACAGCCATCGATGCAATCGGGTGAGCCGTCAGAATCAGAGTCGGTTTCGGGGACTCCACAGCCGCATGTGCCGGGTGTGATCTTGTTCGGATCAAACGGGCAGCCGTCATCGCAATCGAGTGTGCCGTCGCTGTCGGAATCGATGTCCTGCTCGTTGGGGCATTGGTCGATGCAATCGGGGATGCCGTCTTCGTCATCGTCTGTGTCAGGAGTTCCACAGCCGCAAGTGCCGGGCTGAGTCTTGTGCGGATCGGTCGGGCAGCCGTCGATGCAGTCCGGCGTTCCGTCTGTGTCGGAGTCGGTGTCCGCAATGCCGCATCCGCAGACGCCGGGATGGGTCTTTGCGGGGTCTACCGGGCACGCATCGATGCAATCGGGCGTTTCGTCGGAGTCGGAGTCCGTGTCCGCGATACCGCAGCCGCAGACGCCGGGCTCGGTCTTGTGAGGATCGGCCGGGCAGGCGTCGACGCAGTCGGGTGCACCGTCGGTGTCTGTGTCGACATCGGAGGTGTTGCATCCGCAGATTCCAGGTTGGGTCTTGTGGGGATCGAGAGGACAGCCGTCGACGCAGTCGGCGGCGCCATCGCTGTCGCTATCCGTGTCGGGTATCCCGCAGCCGCACTGGCCGGGAATCAGTTTCTGCGGATCGAGCGGGCAACCGTCGTTGCAATCGGGCGTTTCATCGGAGTCGGAGTCGGTGTCGGGGACACCGCAGCCGCATTGACCGGGGAGCGACTTGTGTGGATCGAGCGGACAGCCGTCCTGACAGTCGAGAACGCCGTCGCTGTCTGAATCCGCGTCGGGGATACCGCAGCCGCAAACGCCCGGCGCGAGCTTGTTGGGGTCGTTGGGGCAGCCGTCGCAGGCGTTTCCGACGCCGTCGGAGTCGGCGTCGGTCTGGGTGGGGTTTGACGCGTCCGGGCAATTGTCGCAGCCATCGCCGACGCCATCGCCATCGGCGTCGGCCTGGTCGGGATTGGCCTGGGTCGGGCAGTTGTCGCACGATGCGGGGAGTCCGTCGCCATCGGAGTCCGGGTCCTGTCCGCAGCCGGGGAGCGAGAGGGCGGCGCAAGCGCCGTCACAGCTCATGTCGCACGGGTCGGGAATGCCGTCTTGGTCGCAGTCGGATGCGGAAACGCCGATCGGATTGTTGACGCCGGATGAACCGCCGCCGGTTGCGAGGCCGGCGGAGATCGCGACTCGCAGGCCCGGGATGCATTGCGCGGGAACGGCGTCCTGCCTGGCCGATTCGACGCAGGCGATCAGGTCGTCGAAATGAGTTCCGGGGCGGAGTGTGAATCGAAGGGTAAGGTATTCTCCGGGGTTGATCGCATTGGACGCTCCGCCGGTCCGGCTGGCGTAGAAACCGGGCGTGGTCTGGAACGTCGGGCAAAGACCTGAACCGTTCGGCACGTTGGCGCCGCCCTGAGACGATCCCGTTTGGAATCGGACGCCGGGGCCGTTGATGACTTGCGTGAGCGACTGAAGGATGCCGGCCGAACCGCAACGATCATCGATCCAGACGTCGGTGATCTTGGTGGATTCGCCGTCGATGAGGTTTCGAATGGTGAGGTCCGCGACGACGTTGCCGGCTGGATCGGAGCCGACATGTGAAATAATGAGAGACGGTCCGCGGACGTTTGTGCCGCTTTGGATCTGCCGGAAGCCGTAGTAGTGATCGGATGCGTTCGCGGGCGCCGCCGCACAAGCGACCAGCGTTGCTGCGGCCAAGAGGGCGGCTCGAAGAATCCGAGTCTGGTCTGGATTCATGGGGGCTCCATCGCGAGGACCGATCGCCACGCCGCTTCCACGAACGTCCGATTGGCCTATTTGCGGCACGGCCGAGACGCGTTGAGTCGGCGCTCTGCGGGAATCTCCGGCACATCATCGTAGACCATTGCGAATCGGGTCGCCTCAACAGTTCGGGTGAACTCGCGTATTTGCGGGAGATTTGGTCGCGATTCTCGGCGGTTCTGCGCCGCGTCGAACGAAGCGCGAGCGTGGATTGTTGCGCGGTGTGAATCGATCAATCGCCTGTTCGGCATTGCCTCAATTAGTGATGGAGGAATATTGGGTCCGAAAAGGGCCGGAATTATTGGGAGTTAAACGCATGCCAGCATGTCGGTTACGAGAGGCGTCGTTCGCATGGGGGAGCGAGTCGCGAACACGCCACAATTCTCTTGACATGTCACCCAGACGGGCGATACGCTGATTCATAGACACTGGGTCGGGGTACATCTATCGATGGTGTAGTTCGTCCGGTGACGATGTCGGAACCCAAGTGCATGCGGATTGTGCATGTAATTGGGAGTTCGAGGAAGAATTGGGGATTGGACACGGCGGGGTGGTCCCGGCGACGGTCAATCCGGGAAGAACGAAGGAGTGTCTCATGCAGACGATGTTGAACAAGATTCGAAATTTCATTCAGTCAGAGGAAGGCCCGACGGCGACGGAATACGCCGTCATGCTCGCGCTGATCATCGTGGTCGCGCTGGTGGCGATCCAGACGCTGGGTCAGAACGTGTCGACGACGTTTAACAACACGGCGACCAAGCTGAACTCGACCGGCGGCGGCGGTTCGTAGTCCCAAGATTTCGCATCCGGGCGGCGGCGTCCATCGCCGCCGCCCGACGATGCGGTTTTGCGGCTTCCGCCCGCCACTCGATGCCGCGGCCCGAGACGATTCGACGGTGCGTTGACGGCCCAGAGAACACCTCAAGTCGTTCCGACTAGCAGGAGATGAGAGAGGGATCGAGCGCTGCGCTCTTGGTGCGCGCTGAATTGGAGTGAGAGTGGCGGCCAGCGATCGCGAAGGGCGAGCTGGCGAACGGAAATGCGGATACGGGAGTCGGGCGGATGAAGGGACCGATGCGACAGACTGCACATGTTCGTCGCGGTGCGGCGGTGGTGGAGATGGCGGTGGTTACGCCGGTGCTCCTGTTGCTGCTGCTGGGGACCATCGAGTTCGGCTGGCTGTTTCACGTCAAGCAATCGATGACGACGGCTTCAAGGGTCGGCGCGCGCACGGCGAGCATGGCGGGGACGACGAATACCGAAGTGACCTCCGACATCGATAACGCGATGAGCGGGATGGGGCTGAGCAAGAACAAGTTTCAGTACACGATCACGATCACGCGCGGGACAACGCAGAATCCGTACGAGAAGGTCGAGATCGTCATGCCATACACGAACAACCTGTCGCTGCTGGGAGGTTTTTTCAACTGGCTGAACATTCAGCAACTGAAGGCGGAGACAACGTTTCGACGCGAGGTCCTGGGTTCGAGTGGAAGTTGAGCCGCGGCGTGTGACGGCGCGGATGCTGGATAGAGACGAGGCGCTGGGGGGTCGAAAGGGCAAGGCGATGTCGGCGAGAAGCGCAGGGATTCGACGGTGGGCTGCGATCGGCGAACGACGACGGGCGACCGTGCTGGTCAAGGTGGCGCTCCTCGTGCCCGTGATCGGAGGATTCGCGGCGTTCGGCGTTGAGATGACGATGCTGCACGCGCTGCAGAACGACGCACAGCGGGCGGCAGACGCGGCGGCGCTGGCGGTGGCGGGGTGGATGGCGCGGCAGCCGAGTTTGAACAACATCGATTCGAATCAGGCATTCGGAATCGCGCAGGAAACCGTCAATCGAAATTACGTCGGTAATGCGACGGTGACGCTGGCGGCCGGCGACGTCGTACTCGGGCGGGCGGCGTATGACGCTGCGGGGCAGTCGTACACATGGAGCGGGGCGGGGCAGAACCCATCGAATGCGGCGCAGGTGACTGTGCGGCGGACGTCGGATTCGCCGAGCGGGGCGGTGCCGCTGCTCTTTGCGAAGATCATCGGTCGATCGGCGGCGGATGTGTCGGCGGTGGCACAGGCGGCGATCGCCGCGCGGACGTGGGCGGTGGTTGTCGACAACAGCGGGGAAATGAACAACGACAGCGAGTTGATCAGCGAGTCCGCCCTGGGCGACATGGTGGCCGCAGCTCCGACGGGGACGATGAACGCCAAGCAGATCTGGAACGATTTGGGCAGTCCGAGCTTTGGAAACATGAACGTCTGGCACAACGACGCGGCGTCGATGCCGACGCTGACCGGCAATGCGACGTCCATCATGAATTCGCTCGGATTGAACGGCGTGGCGTATCCGACGGGCATGGGAGGGACGTGGAGCGGATACATCGGGTACCAGGGAAACAACTCGCGCGGGGCATATAAGAACAAATTCGGGTTGCGGACCTTCATCCAATACTTGAACGAAGTGCAATCGTCGGAGGACGGATCGCCGGCCCTGGCCGCGACGCGGCAGATGCCGCTGTACGGACTGAAGCAGACGGTGCTGTGGCTGGCAGACCAAGCCGAGATCCGCGGCGACCAGATGAACGTCAACAACGGGAACCAGTCGTGGCACTTCACGACCGACCTCACTTCGGACATGAACCTGGTGCGAAGCCACATCACCCCCATGGTCGCGGACGCGACGGGCAACACGCACAACCTTGGAGCGGGCATTCAGCACGCTGAGACCAATCTGGGATCGGTGCCAGCTGGGCAGAAGTTCATCCTGGTGATTTCGGACGGACTGAGTCAGAACGGGAATTCGTACCGGTCGCACGTGAACAAGGCGGTCGGAAACGGATGCGTGGTTGCGGCGCTGAGCCTGGGTCATGCGTCGCGGCCCGGCACAAGCGCGTACGACTTGATGGACTGGATCGGGACGACCGGCGGCGGCGGGCATTTGCATATTCCGCCGTACACCGACTTCGCGCCGTACTTCGCGCAGATCAAGCAGTTCCTGTCGAGAACTCAGGGATTGTCACACGTCGCGGTTCTCATTCGCTAGGGAAGGCGACGTGCTGCCGGGAGGGCCGGCCGGCGGGGGAGAGCGGGAGGCATGTCAATGACAGGCAGGCGAGAAGCTGGCTCAGGTCGTCGCAGACGTGTGCCGGATTGGCGACGGCGGGCTGCGGTCGTGATCAAAGTGGCGATCATGCTGCCGGTGATCGCGGGTTTCGCGGCACTTGGCGTCGAGATGACCATGTTGCAGGCGGTTCAGGCCGACTTGCAGCGGGCGGCGGATGCGGCGGCGCTGGGCGTGACGAACTGGATGACGCATACAAACGGCTCGGTCACGGTAAACCAGGCGAGCGCATTGGCGGTCGCGCAGGACATGGTGAATCGCAACCCGGTTGCGAACGCGACCGTCACGCTGGACACATCGGACCTAACGCTGGGGCGGGCGGCGTTCAACACGTCGACGGGTGGATTTTCGTGGTCGGGGTCGGCGACGGTGGCGCCGAATGCTGCGCAGGTCACGGTGCGACGAACGAGCAACTCGCCATCGGGGCCGATTCCGCTGCTGTTTGCGCGACTTCTGGGCCGTTCGAGCGCGGATGTGTCGGCGACGGCGCGGTCGGCGCTGATTCCGCGCGACATCGCGTTGGTGGTCGATCTTTCGGGGTCAATGAACGACGACAGCGAATTGAAGCACTACAAGGCGCACCCGTCGGATTCGGGCGGCACGAATCCGGGCACGCAGATCAACCTCAAGGATGTTTGGATCAACCTGCCAAAGACAAAGGGCAATAACGGCGTCGGGAATGGTGTCGATCCGCCGCCGCCGGGAAATCCGGGAAATCAGAATGATCAGCCGGGCACAGGGCCCGGTTCACCGAACAGCCAAGGCGGCAACCCGAATCCGGGGGCAGAGCCGCCCGGCGGAACGACGGATCCGGCCGGGCCGCGGTGGGGCTGGATGACGGGATGGGGCACGGCGCTGACGCTTGGGGCGTACAACCCTACGGCGGACTCGGGGTTGTATTACATTCCGAGCGGCTCAACGACGACCCAATCGGACATCATCGCGAATCTTACGGAATCCGGTTACTCGTCGGCGGAGCGGTCGGCGCTGTTGAGCGGCCAATATGACGGCAGCGCGACGGAGTATCGCAATCGCGTGCAGGTGCTGACCGGTCTGGCCGGCTGGCGGAGCAGGAAGAGCGGCGGAAAGTATCGGGGCGGGCCCGGCAACGGCGACAATCACATCGACAGCAATGAATTGACGCAGGCGGCGTCGTGGCCGTTCGATGACGGGAGCTGGACGGAATACATCGATTACGTGCGGGCGAACGACACGGAGATGGTCGAGACGGACCCAAACCTCCGGAATCGGTATGGACTGAAAACGATCGTGAACTACCTCCTGGAAGACAACTCGTCGAACGATCAGACGCCCGAACTGGTGAATACGCCGGAGCAGCCGCTGCAAGCGGTGAAGGATTCGGTGGGCGAGGTGGTCAACTACCTGACGACGCTGGACAGCTTCGATCAGCTTTCGCTTGAGACCTTCGCGACAACTGCGCGACACGAAGTGAACCTGACGATTACGCACTCGCAGGTCCACGTGAAGCTGACTCAACGACAGTCGAATCATTTTGACAACAACACGAACACAGGCGGCGGGATCAATGAGGCGATCAAGGAATTGCAGTCGGCACGGGCACGGGCGGGAACGACGAAGGTCATCTTCCTCCTGACGGACGGACGGGCGAACGTGGGATCGAACGGCAGTTCGAGCTATGCGGCCGGAAGGTCGTACGCGATCCAAAAGGCGACGCAGGCGGCGAACGCGGGGATGACGATTCACGCGGTCGGGGTGGGCGCGGACGCAGACATGGACTTATTGAACGAAATCGTTCAGATCGGGCACGGCTCGGCGTTTCATGCGACGGGGTCGATTGACGATTACCGCGAGCAGCTTCGCGAGGCGTTTCGCACGCTGGGCGGGGATCGGCAGTCGATCCTGATTCGGTAGGAAGCCTTTCATCCGGCGGCGTACCGCGATATCCCGCGCGGGGCGATGCGACCGCGAGCCTTCAGCGATCACGCACATTCGCTCATGCGAGTTCCCTCTGAATGGCCAGTCGTTTTGCGGCGGTACGCGCGAATTCCGAGAAATAAGTCGCGTTTTCCGCGTCCAATGGGGGGTTCCGGATTGACTCACCCGAACGGAGTATTGACAGCATTTGTGAACGTTGGATAGCCTCAGGTAGTCTCTCATCGCCGGGGTCAGAGCTCGAAACCAACGGGACGCACACAGCGCCGGCGACTTGATGGGCGAGTCTGACCGAAACTGGGAGGGAACCACGTCCACTCGCATTCGGCGCAGGCGAAGAAGTGCAGAGTGTTTTGTGTGCTTTGATCGCGCGCGTGCGCGAGCGAAAGGTCCAACGGGGACACGGGATTTGTTGTTCGTGGGATAGGAGTAGAGTTTATGAAGACGCTTGTGACAAAGATCCAGCGATTTGTTCGGTCGGAAGAGGCGCCGACGGCCACGGAATACGCGGTCATGCTGGCCCTGATCATCGTGGTGGCGCTGGTAGCCATTCAGACGCTCGGCCAGAACGTCTCGACCACTTTCAATACGACGGCCAGCAACCTGAATACGGGCGGCGGCGGCGGCTCGTAGGCGGCATCAAATGCAGCCCCACGGCGGCGCAATGCGCCGCCGTGGGCGATATGAGGCCGTCGCGGCAGGACGTGGATGGAGTCCGGGATGCTGTCGGGCGGGTCCGAAGTAGCGGCGCTGATCGTGGCGTTTCCGCTGATCGCGGCGGGAATGTACACCGATGTCAGCGCGCGCCGGATTGGGAACCGGCTGAACGTGGCGATCATCGCGGCCGGGGTCGCGGTCCTGACGTTCTACGGCGGACTCGGCGGGCTGAAGGCGTCGCTTTTCGGCGTTGCAACCGGTCTCGCGGTATTACTGCCGTTGTACGCGTTCGGCACGATGGGCGCGGGCGACGTGAAGTTCCTGGCGGCCATCGGTGCGTTTACCGGCCCGATGGGGTGCCTGTACACGCTGGTGGTCGGTGGACTAGCCGGCGGCGTCTACGGATTGGCGGCGATGCTCGTTTCGCGGGATCGGCGGGCCCATCTGACGAACATGACCATGATCGCTGGCAAATTGGCGTCGGAGCGGATACTCGATCCGAACTATGCGTCGTATGAGCAACTGAATGCAGGTCGGGTTTCGATGCCGTGCGGGGCGTTCTTCGGCCTCGGGGGCATTGTCGTGCTGGCGTCGCGGACGCTCGGTTTGGGGTACTGACATGTTGACAAACAGACGCGGACGACGTCATCAACGGAGCGGCATCGCGGCCGTGGAGATGGCGGTAATCTCGCCGGTGCTCATTCTGATCCTGATGGGGATCATCGAATTCGGCTGGCTGTTCTTTTTCAAGCAGTCGATGACGACGGCGAGTCGAGTCGGGGCGCGTTATGCGACATTGCCATCTGCGACGACGCCCAACATCGAGGCAAGAGTCGACGAAGTGATGAACAATATGGGACTGACGAAGGCGAAGTATTCGTACACGGTGGGCATTACGCGCGCGACATCGGGACAGCCTTACGAGACAGTAACCATTACGGTGCCTTACAATAAGGCATCGATCGTCGGACAGTTTTTCGGCTGGTTGAACATCACCCAGATCCAGGTGGTGTCGTCGTTTCGTCGGGAGACAGAGACATAGTGCGCCGGAGCGGAAGCGCGACGATCGAGGGTCGTCCATCGCCGGAAACGGAGCAACGGGCTTGAAACTCGGGACTGTCATTCCCATCTTTGTCGGCGGCGTGGTTACGCTGGGGGTATTGAACTACTTCCGTGTCAAACCACCCGCGCGGCCGCGGTATTTCGTCGCGATCGAGAACATTGACGAGTATCAGCGCGTGGCGCCGCATCTCGTGGAATCGGTGGAGTGGACGGAACCGGGGAATCCGCCGGAGGAGTATGTGTCCTCGGCGGCGCGGATGTTTCCGGTGGATAACAACGTTTCGCTGTTGCGATTTGCCAAGCGGCCGATCGGCAAGGGCCGGCCGATCACCGACGCGGACCTCTTTCCGATAGGCACGCCTTCCTTGTTGAAGGCGATTCTGATGGCCAAGCCCGAGACTTGCGCGGTGCCGGTAAAGGTGGACGCGATCCAGGGTGGAGCGGGATTCGTGGAGCCGGGGGACCGTGTGGATGTGCTCGCGGTTCTGCCGAACACGGATGGCAACGCGCTTGAGCTTGTGGCGAAGCCGATCCTGCACGGAATCATGGTATTGGCGGTGAATCAGTCGGATATGCCGACGGGCAGCGCCGAGCGCGGCACGCAGGTGCGATCGGAGGCGGAACTTCCGCGGTCGGTGACGCTGGCATTGACATCGAAACAGAGCATCGGATTGAGCGCCGTGGCGGCGTCGAACGCGCGGGTTCAGCTCATCCTGCGGGACAAGAGTGCGGCGAACGGGCCGAGTGAGGCCGTGACGCTGCGAGATGCGATGGGGTTTCCAAAGGTGGAACCGCCGGTGGTCGTCGCACCTCCTCCTCCACCGCCGGAAAAAGTGGAACCTAAACGCCCGCCGTCGACGGTGATCGAGGTGTGGCGCGGATCGAATCGTGAGAAGCGCGTGTTTAATCCGGACGGGAAGGGCGCCGACGAATCCGAAGAAGCGGAGGAGTCGCGGGAAGGCACGCCGCCCGAACCGGAGAAAGAGACGCCCCGGACGAAATCGCCGGGGTGAGGCAACGCTTCGCACCAGGGCAGGAAAGCGGGAGGATGACGGTCATGGCAGGGCAAAAGCGAGAGCGAAACGCGGGGTCGGATCGATCGCGGCGCGCGGTTACTTTGATCAAAGTTGCGATACTGATTCCTGTGATCGGAGGGTTTTCGGCGTTTGGGGTGGAAATGACGATGCTGCATGCGCTTCAGTCGGATGCACAGCGCGCGGCGGACGCAGGGGCGCTGGCGGTGGCCGGGTGGATGGCGCGGCAGCCGAATCTTGCGAACCTGAACTTCAACACGGCGTTCAGCATTGCCCAGACGACCGTGGACCGGAACTGGGTGGGAGCGGGGAATGTCACGCTGGCAGCGTCAGACGTCGTGCTCGGCCGTGCGTCATACGATCGGCAGAACAAGATCTATACGTGGCTTGGGGTGGGCGCGGGCGCGCCGAATGCGGTCGAGGTGACGGTACGGCGAACGACGGGATCGCCGAGTGGGCCGGTGCCGTTGCTTTTTGCAAGAATAATCGGGCGGTCGGCGGCGGACGTGTCGGCGACGGCGCAGGCGGCGATTCAGTCGCGGGGACTTACGCTCGTCATCGACAACAGCCCCGCGATGAACGACGACAGCCAGTTGTCGAGCGAGGCAGCGCTCGGTGACATGGTGGCGGCGTCACCGAATGGGATGATGAACCTCAAGCAGCTTTGGCAGTCGCTGGGGAGCCCGGCGTACGGCAACATGACGACGTGGAGTGACGGCGTCGCGGGATTGCAGACATTGACGGGTAACGCGGCATCGATTCAGACAGCGTTGGGCCTCGACAGCGTCCCGTATCCGGCCTCGATCGATCCGGCGAGCAATCGAAACTGGACGGATTTTATTTCATACGTTAAAGGCTCGCAGGGCAGCGATATTCCGGCGTCCTACCGAAACAAGTATGGCTTGCGCACCTTTTTTGATTATCTCAACTCCGGCGTTTCGCCGGCTTCGTTTGCGATTGCGCCACAGCAGCCGCTAAAGACTGTGAAGGAAGTGGTTAATCATCTGGCGGATCGAGCTGAGATCCGTGGCGATCAAATGGGACTCTATAACCGCAGTTCCGATGACCCGCATTTTGAGGTTGACCTGACGACCGACATGAGTGCGATTCGGAACCGGATTAATGGGCTTTACGCCGACAAGAGCGGAACTACCGCGAACATCGGTGCAGGAATCAACGAAGCAAATACGGCCTTGAATTCTCCGCACGCATCTGTGCCCGATGGCCAGGGATATATTCTGGTTATCTCGGATGGAAGCGGCCAAACCGGCAATCCTGACCCCCAGATTCGAGGGGCCGTGCGCGATGGATACACGGTTGCGGCACTCAGCGTCGGCAATGTTTCGAGGCCTGGTACGAGCGCTAATACCCTGATGGAATCGATCGGAGCCCTCGGCGGGGGAGGGCATCTCCATCTGCCGCCGAATCTCGGATTGACAGCGGCGGATTTCCTGACGATCGACAATTTCATCTCGAATCTCGTCGGGCATTCGCATGTGGCCGTATTGATTAAGTAGAGCGTTGGCGCACGCGCAATTTCTGTAGGGGGGAGAAGCAAGCCAGCTATCTCAGCGCCGCCACAGCGCAGCCGTGCGGCTGACGCGGGGAATCTGCCTGCGCTCGGGTTAGCCCCTGATGCCGATATGGAACTGATACGTCGAATCGACGCTTAATTATTATCGGCGCCGGGATGATGAAACGGAATCGCGGCGAAGCGGCAGAAGAATGCTGGTACTCTCGGCGAGACTGCATAAAATGATTGAACATACAGGGTTGGAGCAATGTCTCGCACGCTGCGCGTAGCAACATATCACCCGGACGGAGCAGACTCGAGCCTTCGCAGCGCGCTGCTGAGCATCGAGGGGCTGCGCATCGTGGGCGAGTGGGACGCCGATGCGGGGGACCTCGTGTCGGCGACGAAGCAGGCGCGGCCCAACGTGGTCACGGTACTGTTGAACGGCAAATCGGCGGAGCGGCTGCTTGAGCAAATCGGGACGCTCGCGAGGGAAGATCCGAGCATCACGGTTGTGGGAGTGGGGCTTCCGAATGAGCCGGGATTGCTCAAGGCGGCGATGCGAGCGCGGCTGTCGGAGCTGCTCGACCTGCCCGTCGATGCGGAAAAGTTGCTATCGGCGTTGCAGATCGCAGTCGAGAAGCACGGCGGGCGGTCGTCGGGGCGGCTGATCGCGGTTCGCGGAACGGGCGGCGGGTGCGGCGGAACGACGGTCGCGGCGAACCTGGCCGCGGAGCTCGCGAAACTGAACTGCGGCAAGACGGCGGTGGTCGATCTGGACTACCAGTTCGGCCAGATCGCGATGATGTTCGACGTATCGCCGGCGTTTACGCTGGCGGAATTGTCGCAGCAGTCGGAGGAGTATGACGAGCGCGTCCTGAGCAATGCGATGGCGAAACACTCGTCGGGGGTCTCCATTCTGGCGCGGCCGCGCGATATGGAAGGCGTGGATCTTCGGCCGGCGAAGCTGGGGGCGATCCTGACGGCGCTGCTGGAGAATTACGCGTGGGTCATCGTCGATGAGGGATCGCGAAGCGAGGCGACGTCGCGCGTGGTGCAGGATCAGGCGGACCAGCTTTTGCTGGTGACTCAGCTCATGGTGCCGAGCGTACGGAACGCGACACAAATCATCGCGAGTCTGGGGCCGGACTTTAACATGGAGAAAGTTCGGCTGATCGTGAATCGCGTGTCGAAGAAGCCGGGCGTGGTGACGATTGACAAGTTGAGCGAGGCGCTGCGACGACCGGTGTTCATGGAGATTCCGACGGACTGGTTCACTGTGAGCCAGAGCATCAATCTCGGAGTGCCGCTCGCAATGCATGCGCCGACGAGCAAGGCGCGGCTGGCGATTCGCGACGTGGCGGTGCGGCTGGCAACGGAAATCGAGGCGGCGAGCGACGAGGCGCGGCGGCCGGGCGTGATGGGTTGGTTGAAGGGACGATTGAAGTGGAGTTAGTGCGGCGAATGACGCGGACATGCGGACGGCCCGACTGACGGGCAAGACGCGGCAAAGCTCTCTGGAAGCGTGCCATGGCTCTATTCATCAAGCGTAAGGACGAGACGCCGGACGAGGGACCGGGGCCGGGCGGCGATGCGGCATTGGGTCCGCAGGACGTCGGGGTTCCGGGATCGAAGGGGGCAGCGGTCGTCCCGGAGCGCGAGAAGCAGCTCCAGGAACTGAAGAGCCGACTGCACAAGAAGCTGATCAATCGGCTAAATCTGGCCAATCTCGAAAAAGACTCGGCCGAGCACCGTGAACAGGTGCGTTCGGTCCTGACGGAACTGTGCGAGCAGGAAGAGGCGCTGCTGGACTTTCGTTCGCGCCAGCGGATCGTGGACGAAGTCCTGAACGAGGTGTTCGGACTGGGGCCGCTCGAAGAGCTGCTGCGCGACCCGAACGTGACTGAAATCCTCGTCAACGGGCCGAAGAGCGTCTATATCGAGCGCGGCGGAATGCTGATGCTGACCGGGGCGACCTTCCGAGACGACAAGCACTTGTTGCAGATCATCGATCGGATCGTGTCGCGGGTCGGGCGTCGCTGCGACGAAACCCAGCCGATGGTCGATGCGCGGCTGCCGGACGGTTCGCGCGTGAATGCGGTGATCCCGCCGATCGCGCTGAACGGGCCGTGCGTGAGCATCCGGCGATTCGGATCGCAGCGCATCACGATCGAGGATTACCTGCGGATGGGTTCGATCGTCCCGGACATGGTGCGATTCCTCGCGGCGTGCGTGAAGGCCAAGATGACGATTCTCATCATGGGCGGCACGGGCAGCGGAAAGACGGTATTTCTCAACAACCTGTCGAAGTTCATTCCGGCCCATGAGCGCGTGGTGACGATCGAGGACGCGGCGGAACTGTCGCTTCAGCAGCCGCACGTGGTGCGACTGGAGACGCGGCCGACGAACATCGAGGGGCGCGGCGAAGTGTCGACGCGCGACCTGGTTCGGAACGCGCTGCGCATGCGGCCGGACCGGATCGTCGTGGGCGAAGTTCGCGGGGCCGAGGCGCTGGACATGCTCCAGGCGATGAACACCGGTCACGAAGGATCGATGACGACGCTTCACGCGAACAATCCACGCGACGCGCTGTCGCGATTGGAGACGCTGATGCTCATGGCGGGCCTCGACCTGCCGAGCCGGGCGATGCGGGGGCAGATCGCGTCGGCGATCAACATCGTGGTGATGACGGCGCGGCTTCAAGGCGGAGCGCGCAAAGCCGTCCGCATTTCCGAAATCCAGGGGATGGAAGGCGACGTGATCACAATGCAGGACTTGTACGCCTACGAGCAGCAAGGGGTGGACCCTTCGGGCCGCGCGTTCGGGCGATACGTGTGCACGGGCATTCGGCCGACCTGCCTGGACCGACTGGCGTCGTTCGGTGCGGCGTTGGATCCCAAGATGTTTCAGCAGCGCACCCTGGCGACGGAATCGGAACCGGCGCGGGCCTGATCGCGGGCGCAGCGGAGAGCGTGGGTCATGCAACCGGCAACATGGTTTGACGCCAATCCGCTGATGGTCATCATGCTGGCGCTGGGGCTGGGGCTGCTGTTTCTCGGCATTGCGCAGCTCATCAACGATCTTCGGCGGGTCGAGAAGCGGCGCGTCGAACAGCGCCTCGTCGGCGGGGTCCGAACCGACCGGCCCGTGCATTTGTTGAGACAACTCGAGCCGACCGACCGATCGCTGATCGCGCGGATGCTGAACAGCGAGGCCATGGGCCGATCGTTGCAGGAGTTCATCCTGCAGGCAGACGTTCCGTGGCCGGCTTATCGGTTTGTCGGCATGATCCTGTTGCTGATGAGCTTGTCGGCGATGAGCTGCCTGCTCGTGAATTCGTCGCGGCCCGGGCGCATTCCCCCGTGGGGCATCGGGCTCATCGTGATCGTGATCGGTTTGGCGCCGATCGTCGTGCTCGCAGTCCGGCGACACACGCGATTGAAGAAGTACGTGGAACAGCTGCCGGAAGTGTTCGAGCTGTTGAGCCAGGCGCTGCGGGCGGGCCATTCGCTGGTGACAGGTGTGCAACTGGTTGGGCAGCAAATCTCGGACCCGGTTGGGAAAGAGTTTGCACGGGTTTTTCAGGAGCAGAATTTCGGCGTGAAACTCGAGGATGCGTTGAACAACCTTGCGGACCGGTCGGGTCTTCTGGAAGTTCACATGTTTGTCGCGGCGGTCTTGATCCAGCGGCAAACGGGCGGAGACCTGGGCGAAGTGCTCGATCGGAGCGGCGAAGTTATCCGCGATCGCCTGAAGGTGGCGGGGGCGGTTCGGGCGCTGACGGCGGAAGGGCGGATGAGCGGCTGGGTGTTGACCGGGTTGCCGATTGTCGTGGGGCTGCTGGTATGGCGGCTCAATCCGAGTTACATGAATGAGCTGCTGTATGGCGAAGCGCAGTGGCTGCTGAAATTCGCGATCGTCTTGCATTTGGCTGGAATTTTGCTGATTCGGAAGATCATCCAAGTGCAGTACTGAGGTCCGGACGAAATGGAATTCAGCCCTGAAATCGTGTTCTATGTGAACGTCGCGGCCGTCGGGTTGCTGACGGCTCTGCTGTTGTGGGCGCTGATCAATCGCCGTGGCAGCAGCCGCGGGGATGACGTTTCGCGGCGATTGACCGGGAACGACGGGGGCGGGTCTCGCGAGGGGTCGACGAGTCTGATCGAATCGCGCTCGTGGGGGGGCGTTGAGTCGGTCGCTCGAGTGCTCGCGAAGCCGCTGGAAGGCACCGAATACGAACGAAACAAGGTGAGCTTGAAGCTGGCGCAGGCCGGGTTTCGGCGCGAAGAGTCGATGTCGCTGTTTCTGGCCAGCCGGATCGCGCTCGGAATCGTGGGGATCGTGGCTGGAACGCTACTGGCGCGGAAGTTCACTCCGCCGGGTGCCAACTGGTACGAGGGGCTGGCGTGGCCGCTGGGCGGATTGTGCGTCGGGTTTTACCTGCCGCAGATCATCTTGAATCAACTGGCGAAGCATCGGGCGCTGCAGATCACACGCGGATTGCCGGATTCGCTGGACATGCTGGTCGTGATGGTGGAGGCGGGCCTGGGATTGGATGCAGCGATCCAGCGCTGCGCGTTTGAAATCCGCAAACCGTACCCCGAGATCGCGGATGAGTGGCGGCTTGCGGCGCGCGAGACGCAGATGGGTCTGTCGCGCTCGGAGGCGATGCAGAAGATGGCGGCGCGGACCGGCGTGCCGGAGATGCAGACGCTCGTGGCGATCCTTACACAGGCGGAGAAGTTCGGCACGAGCGTTGCGACGGCGTTGCGCACGCAGGCGGCGATGCTGCGCGTGAAGCGGCGGCAAAGGGCTGAGGAGGCGGCGGCGAAGACCGCGGTGAAGCTGATCTTTCCGCTGGTGTTATTCATCTTTCCGACGATTTTCATCGTGCTGGCGGGCCCTGCCGTTGTTCGGATTTCATACATGTTCCGGCAGATCAGGGGCTGAGAGAACGGCGGAAGCGGCGAGGTCCGGGTCGCATAACTGGCGGAATACAAGAAATTTGTGCGAATTGGGGTGGAGCGACCTTCGTGATTGGAAGGCGACAACCGAGGTCGGGGCCGGTATAATTGGCACTCGACTGGTTTTCCAGCAATTCTCGGCGACAACGTGGAAGCGACCACTCGGGGAGGTCTGACCGGGTTTGGTCTGAGCGTCTGGGACGTGCCGATTCGGGCGCGGCGGGCGGTGGTGGAATGAGTTTGCGACTTACGAGCTTGATGGGTTGTGCGCTCGGCCTGCTGGGTGGTTCGGCCGCGTGCATGGCGGGCACCACTTCGGCTGGGTCGGATTTCTACGTCTTCCGGGCGGGCCGGACCAGCGCAAACTTGAGCGGGCCGGTGTTGGTCGTCACCGACGCGGGCACCGACGTCGGGGGTCTTGCCCTTGTTGAAATCACGATCCGGAATATCGCCGGAGGCGCCGTCGGAAGCATCACGTCTCTCTCGATTGATGATTCATGCTCGCCTGAATCAACCGGCCTGTCGCTGGTGGACTTGATCAATGGGCCCGGCGTCGGATTCGAGCAGGTTTCGCCGACCGGCGGTGAACCGCCCGTCATCGGGTCGTTTTGTCCGCCATTTCGTCAGCGGCTGGTGTTTCTTCCGTTCATCAATCGTGGCAACGGTAACACGATCGAGCCGGGGGAGTATTTGACCCTCCTGTTCCAGTTGGGAGCGGGTCAGACGTTTCAGATACTCCGCGACTGCATTCACTCCTCGATTGATAACGGCAATCCTGAGACTTGTGTGGCGGGGTTGCGGTTTGCGATCGACGTGGATCTTGCCGCCGGTGGAAGTGCACTTGTCGTCAATGGACCCTCGTCGATTACGGCGTTCGATTGCGACAGCGACGGCGTGCCAAATCCGTGCGAGATTGGCTGCGGCGGAGTATGCACGGGATTCAATTTTCCGGGATGCGGCGGCGACCCGGATGCGGACAGTGATGGGATTCCCAACTCATGCGACAATTGTCCCGGCACGCCGAACGCAGGCCAGGACGATCTCGATAGCGACGGATATGGCGACGCGTGCGACGGTTGCCCGATCGATCCGAACAAGATCGAACCGGGCGTTTGCGGCTGCGGCAATCCGGAGACCGATTCAGACGAAGACGGGGCGCCGAACTGCATCGACGGCTGCCCCAACGATCACTTCAAGATCGCGCCCGGACAGTGCGGCTGCGGAAATCCTGATACGGACAGCGACAGCGACGGCACGGCCGATTGCATCGACGGGTGTCCGGCCGATCCGAACAAGACTGAGCCGGGAACGTGCGGTTGCGGCGTGTCCGACGCGGATTCCGATGAAGACGGGACGCCGAATTGCATCGATGGCTGTCCGAACGACTTCTTCAAGATCGCGCCCGGGCAGTGCGGGTGCGGCAATCCGGATACGGACAGCGACAGCGATGGAGCGGCCGATTGTGTCGACGGCTGCCCGAGTGATCCGGAGAAGATCAATCCAGGGATTTGCGGCTGCGGGGTTGCAGACACGGACAGCGACAGTGACGGGACGGCTGATTGTCATGACGGATGCCCCAATGATGCGAACAAGATCACACCGGGGATTTGCGGCTGCGGCAACTCGGACGCGGATAGCGATAGCGACGGGACGGCGGACTGCCTCGACGCATGTCCGGCCGATCCCCACAAGACGAACCCCGGCGTGTGCGGCTGCGGCGTGAGCGATGTCGACAGTGACGAAGACAGCGTTCCGGATTGCAACGATCATTGTCCGGATGCGCCGGATATCGACTCGGACAGCGACGGCGTGCTCGATTGCCTCGATGGGTGCCCGTTTGACCCGGCGAAGTTGGAGCCGGGGGCGTGCGGATGCGGCGTTCCCGATACGGATAGCGACAGCGATGGGACGGCTGACTGCGACGACGGATGCCCGAACGATCCGAACAAGACTTCGCCCGGCGCATGCGGATGCGGAGTTTCCGATACGGATTCGGATGAGGACGGGACACCGAATTGCATTGACGGCTGCCCGAACGACTTTTTCAAGATCGCGCCCGGGCAGTGCGGGTGCGGAGTTTCTGACATCGACAGCGACAGCGACGGGACCGCGGATTGCAACGACGGGTGCCCGACGGATCCGAACAAGATTCATCCGGGGGTGTGCGGGTGCGGCGTTGCGGATTCAGATTCGGACGAGGATGGGACGCCGAATTGCATCGATGGCTGTCCGCACGATACGAACAAGACCGATCCGGGGCAGTGCGGGTGCGGGATTCCAGATGATGATCGCGATGATGACGGAACGGCGGACTGCAACGACGGATGCCCGGACGATCCGCACAAGACGGCTCCGGGCACCTGCGGTTGCGGCGTCGTCGATTCCGATTTGGACAAGGACGGGACGCCGGATTGTATTGACGGGTGTCCGGAGGATCCGCTGAAGACCAGTCCCGGTGTTTGCGGCTGCGGCACGTCCGATGTTGACACCGATCACGACGGGGCGGCGGACTGCAACGACGGCTGCCCGGCTGATCCGGGCAAGACCGCGCCGGGTGTGTGCGGGTGCGGCGTGGCCGACACCGACTCGGATGGCGACGGAGTGCCGAATTGCGTCGACAACTGCCCGTTTGTCTCCAATGCGAACCAGGCAGACAAGGACGGCGATTTGCTTGGCGACGTGTGCGACAATCAGCCGCCGGCGAGCAATCCGACGCCGCCGTGCACTTTCTGCGTGATCTACGACCCGGACTTCCAAGAGAAGGTGTTGCAGCCAGTGATACCACCGGGTTCGTGGTGTGGCATCGGGCTCGGGCTGGCGACATCCGGGGCGATCATTGGGCTGGTCGGGGCGAAGGCGCATCGTGGGCGACGGCGGCGTCGCTGAATCTCCCAATCATTTCAGCGCAAGAAAAAGGCCCGCGGCTGATCGGCCGCAGGCCTTGATTGCGCTTGGTTTCGGCTGAGGGATCAGTGCTTGTACTTGACGCTGCAGCCGAAGGCCTTGGTCGAGGTCGTCGCGACATCCTTGCCGGCGAGAATCTCGTCGAGGGCCGTTGAGACGTAGTTCTTCTTGGCCTTGCCGCGGCCGCCGCTGTCATCGATCGCGCCGGCATAGACAAGCGTTCCCTTGTTGATGACGAACATGTGCGGCGTGGTCTTGGCGCCGTAAGCGTGACCGGTCTTGCCGTCGAAGTCGGACAGGATCGGATAGGGGATCTTCTTCTCGGCGGCGACTTCGGCATTCTCCTTCGCGGTGCGGGAGTTGGTGCTGTCGACTGCGAGCCAGATGACGCCCTTGGGGGCATACTTTTCGGCCAGTTCCTTCATGGTACCCATGTAGTTTCTGCAAACCGGGCAGTCCTTGTTGAACCATTCGAGGACGACGACCTTGTCCTTGTAGTTACTGAGTTCGTAGGTCTTTCCATCGGCACCGGTGAGAGTGAAGGCGGGCGCCGCCTTGCCAATCTCTGCCGTGGGCTTGGCGTCCTTGCTGTGCTTATCGCCGGCCCGGGCCACGCCGACACCGATCGCCAGGGCGAACGCCGCGGTAGTAGCCATGATTGTCCAACGCTTGGTCATTTTGAGATGCTCCTCTCGAATCTGTTCGGGGCACCGACACACGCGGCGCCAGCCGGACCGATCATCACCATTAACACTCGATTACTGTAGGCATGGCACCTACCCTGCACAACGTATGGAGGCGGAGCGTGTTGCCGGAGCCGGCTTCCGCGCAGGCGGCGCACGAACCGAGATCCTTTGTTAACATGAGTTTACGAGAGAACATGCGTTCGCCGCGCGAGATGAAGTACAAGCTGGAGCCGGAAGAGCTGATCACCGCGTACGCGCGCGGGGTGTTCCCCATGGACGTTTCCGGCCGGTTGCGCTGGTTCTCACCCGATCCGCGGGCGATTCTGCCGCTGGACGGTTTCCATGCGTCGTCGACGCTGCGGCAGCTCTGGCGGAAAAAGCGATTTGAGATTCGGGTCGATACGCGGTTTCGTGAGGTGATGCTGGCGTGCGCCGACCGCTTGGATGGGGAGGGGACGTGGATCAGCCCGGAAATCGTCGACGGGTATTGCCGGCTGCACGAGCTCGGCTGCGCGCACTCGGTGGAGGCGTGGCGCGAGGGCGAGCTGGCCGGCGGGCTTTACGGCGTTCGGCTGGGTGGGGCATTTTTCGGCGAGTCGATGTTTCACCTGCAGCGCGATGCGAGCAAGATCGCGCTCTATGCGTTGGTTGAGAAAATGAGGGCGGGCGGCTTTACGCTGCTGGATGTGCAATTCACGACGCCCCATCTGGAGCAATTTGGAGTGATCGAGGTGTCGCGAGCGGCGTATTTGCGGCGATTGAGGGCAGCTCTCGCGCTGGAAGCGCGGTGGTAGTGGGAGCGACGGGACTTGCGGCTCGACGGAACGTGTGACCGGCCTATCATAGAGACCTGATGCAGGAAACGGCCTTCATTCTGATTTGCGATGCGGACCGGCGGGGCGGCGATCGCATTGTCGACGCGCTTCGGCAGGCGGGGCATGCGTGTCTCCTGGTGGAGACGGGCGAGGAGGCGGTGGAGTCGCTGACACGCAAGCAGCCGGACGTGCTGATCACAGATTACAAGTTGCCGGGGGAGTTGTCGGGGCTGGACGTGCTGCGCCGCGCGCGGGAACTGAGCCCGACGACGGCGACGATTCTCATGGCGGCCCAAGGGAACGAGAAGCTGGCCCGCGATGCGCTGAAGGAGCATGGCGCGTTCGATTATCTGTCGAAGCCGGTCGGTCCTGCGGCACTTGTGGATATCGTCGCCGCGGCGGCAAAGCAGTCGCGGTCGAAGCGGGAATTGGAGGCATTCCGGCGGCAGGTGACGGAGATTGAGCCGCTGGAGGGCATCATCGCGACCAGCGGGAGCATGACGAATGTGCTGGCGCGGGTACGGCGGCTGGCGAATAGCAAGCTGACGGTGTTGATCTACGGGGAGTCGGGGACGGGGAAGGAGCTGGTGGCGCGGGCGATCCATACGCTGTCGGACCGACGGAACAAGCCACTGCTGGCGGCGAATTGCGCGGGGTTCTCGGAGGGCGTGCTGGAAAGCGAGCTCTTTGGACACGTGAAAGGTGCGTTCACCGGGGCGATCGCCGAGCGGCGCGGACTGTTCGAGGAAGCGGACGACGGGACGCTGTTTCTCGACGAGATCGGCGACATGCCGTTGCCGATGCAGGCGAAGCTGCTGCGGACGCTGGAGAATGGCGAGATTGTGCGGGTCGGAAGTAACAAGCCGACCCACGTTGATGTTCGCGTGGTCGCGGCGACGAACAAGGTATTGAAGGATCTCGTATCGCAGGGGAAGTTTCGCGACGACCTTTTCTGGCGGCTGAACCAGGCGACGATTCACCTGGAACCGCTGCGGGACCGGCGCGAGGACATTCCGCCGCTGATTCATCATTTCATCCAGGAAGCGAATACGAAACACGGAAAACACGTGACGGGCATTTCGCCGGAGGCGGTGCGACTGCTGGTGCGCTACAACTGGCCGGGCAACGTGCGGCAGCTTGCCAACGTGATCAACAACATGGTGGTTCTGGCGGATCGCGAGCAGATCGACGTGGATGACATTTCGGATCCCGCGATCCGGGGAAGCACGGAGATCATCCCGGCGGCGTATGGAGGTCTGCACGCACCGACGCTGGTGGAGATCGAGAAGGCGTACATCCAGGCGGCGCTGCGGCAGCACAAGGGGAACCGCGAGCGTGCGGCGAAGCAACTCGGGATCGGTGTGCGGACGCTGTATCGCAAGTTGAAAGAGTTTGACATCAGTTGAATCTGATTCTCAGTCTCAGGTGCGGCGGAGAAAAAAGTAGGGCGCGGCGCATTCGCGCGGGTCGGTCTCACGACTAACATCGAGCGCATGGATGGCGCAGGGCCGGTGCAGATCGAGACGAAAGCGGAGGCCGCCGCGGTACCGATGAATCGGGCCGTGTCGGGCCGCGGCTGGAGCCGTCGGCATGCAGAAGTCGCGCTCACGGCCGCGACGTTGGCACTCATCGTCACGAGTCTGTACGCAGAGTCCCAAAGCTGGCCGGCGCGCACGCAGCTCATCATCAATCTCTGCTCGTACATTTGCGGAGGATGGTTCGGTGTTTCGGCGGCAGTGGGGAGTCTCGCGCGCGGACGATTGAACATCGATTTTTTGATGATTGCCGCGGCGCTTGGGGCGGCGATGATCGATCAGTGGCACGAGGGGGCGACCCTGCTATTCCTATTCTCGCTTTCGAACACGCTGCAGGCCTACGCGATGGAGCGGTCGCGGAATGCGATTTCGGGGCTGCTGAAATTGCGTCCGACGCAGGCGGCGGTGATGCGCGACGGCGTGGAGACGCGCGTCGCGGTGGAGGCGCTGCGCGTCGGCGACGTGATGATCGTGCGGCCGGGCGAGATGCTGGCGGCGGATGGCGTGGTCTGCGGCGGGCGGTCGGATGTGAACCAGGCGTCGATTACCGGGGAATCGCTGCCGGTGGAGAAGTTCGAGGGGGACACGGTTTTCGCCGGGACGATGAACGGGGGCGGGGCGCTGGAGGTGCAAGTCAGCAAGGCGGCGAGCGACTCGACGTTGGCGCGGATCATCAAGCTGGTTGAGACGGCGCAGGCGCAGAAGGCGCGGACGCAGCGGTTTCTGGAGAAGTTCGAGGGTTGGTATGCGGGGCTGGTGATCGTCGGGGCGGCGGTTGCGCTGCTGGCGCCGTGGCTGCTGTTTTCGACGCCGTTTGATCGCGCGTTCTATCGGTCAATGGTGCTTCTCGTCGTGGCGTCGCCGTGCGCGCTGATCATCTCGACGCCGGCGTCGATCTTGTCGGCCATCGCGAATGGCGCGCGGCGAGGCATTCTGTTCAAGGGTGGGGCGCACCTGGAGTCGCTGGCCGAGGTGCGCGTCGCGGCGTTTGACAAGACCGGGACGCTGACGCGCGGCAAGCTGAAGGTTACGGATGTCATACCGGCGTCGTGTGCGCCGGCCGGATTCGATGCGGATGCGCTGCTGGCGACGGCTGCGGGGCTGGAATCGCGGTCGGAGCATCCGATCGCCACGGCGATCGTGAATGAAGCGAAGGCGCGCGGCATCGCGATCCCCGAACTGGCGGAGTTCAAGAACCTGACGGGCTCGGGGGTGCAGGCGCGCGTGGACGGGCACCTGGTGTGGATCGGGGCGGAGCGGCTGTATCGCGAACACGGCGAGGAAATGCCGCCCGAGATTGTGGCCGTGAAGAAGCGGCTGGACGCCGAGGGCAAGACGGCGCTGGTGCTCCATCGCGAGCTTCGTCGGGACGGCGATGTCGGGATGCACGAGACTTCGGGCGGGTGGCTGGGCGTGATCGCCGTGGCCGACACGGTACGGGCGGAGGCGCCAGCGGCCGTGGCGCGGCTGCGCTCATTGGGCGTGCGGCCGTGCGTGATGTTGACGGGGGACAATCCCGGGGCGGCGGCATCGATCGCGCGGGAATGCGGCGTGGATGAGTTTGTCGCAGACCTGCTTCCCGAGGAGAAGGTGGCGGCGATCGGCCGGCTGCGCGAGCGCTATGGGCCGACGCTCATGATTGGGGACGGCGTGAACGATGCGCCGGCGCTGGCGGCGGCGAACGTGAGCGCGGCGATGGGGGCGGCGGGCACGGACGTGGCACTGGAGAGCGCGGACCTGGTGCTGATGTCTGACGACCTGTCGCGGATTCCGTACGCGGTGCTGCTCGCGCGGCGGGCGCGGCGGATCGTGTGGCAGAATATCATCTTCGCGCTGGCCGTGATCGTCGTGCTGATCGTGGCGACGTTTGGATTCAACCTGAAGCTACCGATGGGGGTTGTTGGGCACGAGGGGAGTACGCTGATTGTCGTGGCGAACGGGCTGCGGCTGCTGGCGATGCGCGACCGGTAGGTATTGGGCGGATCGAGCGCGTTCGCTTCCCGTCAGAGAACTTTCGCGACCAAGAGGGTGCGGTCGTCGTCGGCGGGGCGGCCGGCGGTGAAATCCTTCACGGCGTCGAGGACGGCCTGGATGAGGGCCTGTGCGCCGGGGCGGCAGGAGGTGAGCACGCCATCGAGGCGCTCGGGGCCGAATTGCTCGCCTCCGGGATTGAAGGCCTCACTGATTCCGTCGGTGTAGAAGATGATCTGGTCGCCGACGTGGAGCTGGTGGTCGGCGGCTTCGTAGCGCGTGGCGGAGTCGACGCCGAGCGGCACGTCGTTAACGGCATTGAGGGAGGTCATCGTGCCATCGTCGCAGCGCTTGAGGCGCGGCGGAGGGTGGCCGGCGGAGGCGTAGGTGAGGACGCGGCGCCTGGGGTCGTAGATCGCGTAGAAGGCGGTGACGAAGGTCGTGCTCTCGTTGGTGTAGTGCGAGCAGAGTTTTTCGTTGAGATAGTCGAGCATGCGGCCGGGCGGGTCGGGCGGGCCCGGGATCGTATGGGCGAGGGCGTGGGTGATGGCCATGACGACGGCGGCGGGGGTGCCGTGGCCGGTGACGTCGGCGATGAAGATGCCCCAGCGATTGTCGGGCAGGGGGAAGAAGTCGTAGTAGTCGCCGCCGGCCTGGGCGGAGGTTTCGTAGTGGGTGGCGAGATCGAGCGTCGGGATTTTCGGCAGCTTTGCGGGGAGCAGTGAGCGCTGAATGCCGGCGACGACCTGGAGTTCGCGGTCCATCTGCTGGAGGGCGTCGCGGAGCTGTTCCTTGAGGATCAGGTTGTGGGCGAGGCGGCCGAAGAGATTGCTCTGGAGGACGGCGTCGGGCAGCGATTCGAGGGTGAAGGCTCCGGGCTGGGCTCTGGTGAGGACGACCATGTTGATCGCGCTGCCGCCGTCGTAGAGTGGGATGGCGATGAGGGAGCGCTGTCCGTCGAGATATGAGGCGGCGGGGTCGCGCGGGTCGAACGCCAAGTCGTCAATGAGTCGCGGTTCGTCGCCGTAGAGAAAGTCGGAGAGGATTCCGCCGGAAAGGATCGGGAGGCGTTCCTTCTGCTTCCAGGGATTGATGACCTCGGACCAGCCGCTATAGCGCGTGATGCGGAAATGGGGATGGCTGAGCTCGCGGCGGCTGAGCGAGATCTGGCGGTCGACGGGGCGGAGGCGACGAACTCGCGCGGCGTACTCGCGGACCAAGGCCTGCGGGTCGGTTTGGCGGCTGACCTCGCGCATCATGTCGACGACGTAGTCGAGTCGCTGCTGCGCAGTGGTCGGCGGGTCGGATTTTCCGGGGGCTTTCAACGTGTCGAGAGGGCTCATGATTCGCACCAGCGCCGTTGACCTGGATTATTGTCGGCGAGGCGCGATTCGGCCACCGACATTCGGGGAGCGGGCGCTGGGACGGTCGCTATACTGCCGCCGATGAGTGTCGGAGCGCGTCAATTTCGAGCGCCGATTGTGTGCGTCTTGTTTGCAGCCGGGTGCGGTGGGCCGGTGTTGAGCGTCGATGACGGATTGGTCGGAGACGGCGACAAGACGGTGCGCTTGAATGCGTATGTCGAGCGCGAGGGGGCGCTGGGGCTGCGGCCGGGTATCGCGGGCGCGAGAATCGAGGTTTTTCTGGACGGAGATGCGAGCACCTCGGGAGCGACGGACCGCACGGGGTGTGCATCGATTGAGTGTGCGCTGCCGACCGGCAAGCGATTGCGGACGGTGCGGGCTACGTCCGCCGTCAATGGGAAGACGATAGAGAGTACGGGGCGACTGTTCCGACTGCGGCGGGATCGGACGATTATCGCGGTCGACATCGATGACACGATCTCGGACACCGAGTTCGAGGAGCTTCTGACGAAGAGGCGGGATTCAGAGTCGGATCCGATCTCGGGGAGTCGTCGAGCACTTGAGGAACTGGCAGAGGATTTTCAGATCATTTATCTGACGGCGCGGCCGCGCGGCTTGCATGGCACGACACGGCGCTGGCTCGAGGAGCACAAGTATCCCGCCGGCGCGATCGTTGTGAGCGCGCGATCTGCGGACGTCCTTCATCAGTCAGACTATCGACAGAGGGCGTTGGCGGAATTGCGCGCCCGGTTTCCCAACCTGCTGATCGGGATTGCGGATCGGACGGGGGACGCGCGGGCGCAGGCGGCGAACGGGATGATGTCTGTGTTGATTCGCGAGGAGCCGCCGCTGGGCGAGCTGCCCGCGAACACGCTTGTTTTTGAAAAATGGCGGCATGCGCGGCGGTTTTTCGAGTCGTATCGGAGGGAACTGGCGGATCCGAAGCGACTGGCGGAGCGAATCCGGCAGAACAAGGTTTCGTTGTGGAAGGATGACCGGAGCGACAATTAGCGTGCGAGGACGCGGCGCGTAGAATGGCCGCGCGGTCTACCCAGGCGGCGAGAATGGGAGCGGCGGGCAGTGCGAATGAACATTCGGCTAGAGAGACGAGCGTCTTGGGGTGTGGGGCTCATTCTGTGCGTCGCGGCGCTGAACGCGACGGGGTGCATTCAGCACGGCGAGGCGCCGCGGCGGTCGCTGTGGATCAAGGCGGTCGATGCGGAGGAGCATCCGGTCGGGAAGTTTGTGTTCGTGCGGATGACGCGGACCGAGGCGATCCACCGGGTCGATGATCCGCACGATCATTGGAATCCGCCGGAAGTCACGCACATGCTGCTGTCGGACGCGGGCAAGTGCACGATGATTGAGCCGGCGACGAAGAATGTGGAAGGCGTTCTCTTTGCCCCGAAGGTGGGGTTCAAGCGACAGACCGAGGTCTCGTATCGCATCTATGCCAAGGGGTATGAAGTCTGGCGCGAGAACTCGGCGGCGACACCGGTGAAGCAGATGGGGACGGAGAACCCCGCGACGCTGACATTCACGCTGGCGCGGACACCGGAGACTGCTCGGATTGAACGGTCACGACCTGTGTCGTCGGATACGAGCGCGGCGATGATGATGCCGCCGGCGGATTCGGGCGGGGCAGCAGGCGGGGATGTGCAGGCGGTTATCGGGGACCTGCAGGACGATGCTTTCTGGAAGCAGGTGGAGGGGCAGTGGGAGTCGTCCGGCAATCGGCAGGCGATTCGGTTTGTGTGCGAGTATTACATCGAGCGGCTGCGGGGATTCTCGCGGGAGAATCCGGGGTGGGGCGTGCCGGCGAACCTGTCGGAGCGGGTGACGTGGATGCGAGGTGCGATCGGGTCGAGTCTGTGACGGCGGTTTGCCGCAACTGACGTTTTTGCAAGGGTTTCGGGGAGCGTCGGCCGGCGGGCGGTGATTGCCATTGACGCCGCAGGATGTTGCCTTATACTAGCCGGGCTCTGGACCAACGCAGTTTCTTTCAGGGATTGCAGATATGGCGTTTACGACTGCTGGATGTTTTCTCGCCAAGCCGGGGCAGGTTCCCCGGAATTGGTGGCATGTTGACGCGACCGACAAGGTGCTGGGACGGCTGGCCGTCCGCATCGCCACGGTGCTCATGGGCAAGCACAAGCCGACGTTCACGGCGCACACGGACACGGGCGATTTCGTGATCGTGACGAACGCGGGCAAGATCAAGCTGACGGGCCGCAAGCTCGAGGAGATGGAGTACGACTCGTACACATACCACACGAGCGGCCGAAACGTTGTTTCGATCAAGGCGATGCTGCAGAAGCACCCGGAACGGGTGATTGAACTCGCGGTTCGTCGGATGCTGCCGAAGAGTGCGCTGGGTCGGCGGATGCTGACCAAGTTGAAGATTTACAAGGGCGATTCGCATCCGCATGCGGTTCAGCAGCCGAAGGCGCTCAAGGTTACAGGCAAGTAAGACGAGACGGAGCAGAGAGACGTGACCGACCAAGCCACCCCGACCGCCACCGCAACGACCCCGGCGCCGCCGAAAGTGACCTACATCTGGGGGACGGGACGTCGCAAGACGGCCGTCGCCCGGGTTCGGATCAAGCCGGGCAACGGGCAGTTCTCAGTCAACAAGCGCGAGTTGAAGGCGTATTTCCCGATCGAGGGGCTGCGCGTGATTTGCCAATCGCCGCTGAAGGCGACCGAGAACATCGGCAAGTTTGACGTGTTCGTGAATGTCGCCGGCGGCGGGCCGTCGGGACAGGCGGGGGCCGTGTCGCTGGGGTTGGCGCGGGCGCTATTGAAATACGACTCGGAGTTTGAGCTACCGCTTCGCGACGGCAAGTACCTGACGCGCGACAGCCGCGAGGTCGAGCGGAAGAAGTACGGCAAGGCCGGCGCGCGGCGCAGCTTCCAGTGGACCAAGCGCTAACGCGCGGTTTCCTCACTTTTTCCTAAGATTCATTCGGACGATTTCGATCGCCTGCGGGAGCAGTTCGCGCTCGATGGCCTGTACGCGGGCTGCGAGGGTGTCGGGGGTGTCGTCGGGGCGGACTTCGCACTTTTCCTGGACGATGATTTTGCCGTGATCGTATTCGTTGTCGACGAAGTGGACGGTTGCGCCGCTTGATTTCTTGCGCGCGGCCAGAACGGCTTCGTGGACGTGGCGGCCGTACATGCCTTTGCCGCCGAAGTCGGGGAGGAGGGCGGGGTGGACGTTGAGGGCGCGGCCGAGCCACCTGTCCGGCAGTCGCCAGTAGCAGAGCCAGCCGGCCTGGATGGCGAGATCGACGCGGTGGAGTTCGAGGGCGGCGACGATGGCGCGGCTGAAGGCGTCGACGGTGGGGTGATCTTTCACGCGGATGATTTCGGCGGGAATGCCGGCGCGATTCGCGCGGGCGATGCCGCCGGCGGTGGAGCGGGAGGAGATAAGGACGGCGATGGTCGTGTGTTGCATGCGGCCGTCGGCGATGCGGTCGATGAGATTCTGCAGCGAAGTACCTTCGCCGGAGATCAGGACGCCGAGGCGGAGCGGGTGCTGGGAGTCGGCGGAGTTCATCGACGGCCCTGCTGGGTTGTGATCTGGTTCTTCATCAGAAACGCGGCGATGGCGTCCCAGTAGGCGTCGAGGTCGGCGGGTCCGTCGTTGTGGCCGCTATTCATTTCGATGAGTTCGGATTGGGGAGCAAGCTGATGGAGGCGGCGGGCGTGTTCGACGGGGACGATCTGGTCGGTGGTGCCGTGGAAGATGAGGATCGGGCATTGAAGCGTGGCGACGACTTCGTCGGTGCGGAAGGGATTGCGGCAGAGGAACTCGGGGACGCCGTAGCCGTGCGCAAAAGCGGCGATGCTGGCGGGAGCTGATTCGAGGATGAGCGCGGCCGGGGGATGGGTGCGGGCCAGTGCGGCTGCGGCGCCGCCGCCGATGGAGCGGCCGTGGAAGACGATTTTCGCCGCGTCGACTTCGGGGCGGGCCGTGAGCCATTCGTAGGCGCGGTTCATCGTTTCGGTGATGCAGGTCTCGGAGGGCTTGCCATTGGAGCGGCCGTAGCCGGGGTATTCAACTAGCAGGACGGAGAGGCCTTGGTAGCCGTATGTCCTGGCCAGTTCAGCCCAATCTTCGATCGACTCGGCATTGCCGTGGGTGAAGATGAGTGCGGGGCCGGGCGATTTTGCGGAACGCGCGGCGCCGCGCGTGAACCAGGCCTCGACGCGCGAGCCATCCGCGAGGGTCAGCCAGACTTGGTCAGATCCAGCGGGGACCACACCGGAGCCCGCTGAGTGATGCGAGTAGGCGCCGGGGAAGAGCATGCGGTCCTGTTGCGTGTAGACGATGATGAGCCAGGCGATGTAGCCGGCGGCGATGAGGGCGGGATAGATCACGATGCGCCTGCTCCACCAGCGGCCTTTCGACGACGATGGGCCGGTCGTTTGGGTTGCAGCCCTCATGCTCTGCGCCGCCTTCGCACGGGGACCTGATCCGACATGTCGGCGCAGACCGTCGGTAGCGGATTGTTGCGGCAATAGTCAGCGATGAACTCCGCGAATTGGGCTCCGAGGTCGGCCAGCTTTTTCGCGCCGACGCCACTCACGGTTCGCATGGCGTCGAGCGTGGTTGGGCGCTTTCGGGCCATGTCGCGGAGGGCCGTGTCGGGGAAGACGATGAATGGTGGGACGCCGCGCTCCTGTGCGATCCGGCGGCGGAGTTCGCGGAGGGCTTCGAAGAGGGCGTTGTCGACGCCTTCCCAAGAGACGGCCTCGGCGCGGGATTTCTTGACGCCTTCCTTCTTTGTACGCATCAGTCGGACAGGGCGACTGCCGCGCATGACTTCCCAGGAGGAGGCGTTGAGTCGCAGAACGGGGTACTCATCGTCGCTGCGTTCAAGGAGGCCGAGATCGAGCAGTTGATAGACAAGACCGGTGAGCGTCTTTTTCGGCGTGTCTTTCATGAGGCCGTGGGTGGTGAGTTCGTTGTGGCGGAGCTGGCAGATGCGTTCGGTGTTTGCTCCAAGGAGGACATCGACGACGTGTCCGACGCCGAAGCGTTCGTTGACGCGGGCGACGCAGGAGAGGATTTTCTGGGCCGTTACGGTCGCGTCTTCGAGGCCCTCTGTGTCGCCGAGGCACATGTCGCAGGCCTGGCAATTTGGCTTGTCGTACGCCTGACCGAAGTATTCGCTGAGCATCTTGTGACGGCAGGCGGGGGAGGAGCAGTAGCGGCGAACGTGTGCGAGCAAGGCCTTCATGGCCGCGGCGACCTGCGGGTCGGCTTCGGACTCGCGGACGCTCCTGTCGATCAGAGACTCCCAGCGGATGGCGTCGGCGCCG
Source organism: uncultured Planctomycetaceae bacterium (assembly GCA_964549445.1). Lineage (GTDB taxonomy): Bacteria > Planctomycetota > Phycisphaerae > UBA1845 > UTPLA1 > SpSt-539. The sequence continues at coordinate 33,622 of CAZJVS010000012.1, read as the reverse complement.
GAGTAGAAGAGCACGCACTCGGCTGCGAGGCCGTCGCGGCCGGCGCGGCCTGTTTCCTGCTGGTAGTGCTCGATCGACTTGGGCATGGCGGCGTGGACAACGCAGCGGACGTCGCTGCGGTCGATGCCCATGCCGAAGGCGACGGTGGCGACGACGACGTCGATCTTTTCAGCGGCGAAGTCGTCCTGCGTGCGCCGGCGCTGTTCGGGTGTCATGCCGGCGTGGTAGTGGGCGGCGCGGACCTTGCCGGAACGCAGGTGCTCGGCCATTTCTTCGGTGTCGCGGCGGCTGATGCAGTAGACGATGACAGCGCGGCCGGCGTGGCGGCGGACGGTTTCGAGCACCTGGGTATAGACGTCCTCGCGCGGGAGGATGCGGTAGACGAGGTTTGGCCGGTCGAAGCAGCCGACGAGGATGCTCGGCGATTGCAGGCCGAGCTGTTCGACGATGTCGCGCTGCACGCGCTGGGTGGCGGTGGCGGTGTAGGCGTGGATGCTGGCGCGCGGGAAGCGCTGCTTGAGCGTGGCGAGCTGGCGATATTCGGGGCGAAAGTCGTGGCCCCAATGGCTGATGCAGTGGGCTTCGTCGATGGCGAAGGCGCGGACGTTGAGCGGTAGGAGAAGGCGGAGGAAGCCGGAGGTCAGCAGGCGTTCCGGGGCGACGAAGATGAGGCGGTGCTTGCCCTCGGCGATCTCGCGCTGCGCGTCGGTTGCGGCGGCGGTGCTGAGGCCGCTGTGGAGGGCGACGGCGGGGTAGCCGCACTCGCGGAGGCCGTCGACCTGGTCTTTCATGAGGGAGATGAGGGGCGAGACGACGACGTCGGTGCGGCCCGCGAGGACGGGCGGAACCTGGTAGCAGAGCGACTTGCCGCCGCCGGTGGGCAGGACGACGAGCGAGTCGCGCTGATCGAGGCCGGCGCGGATGGCGTCTTCCTGAAGCGGGCGGAGGGTGTCGTAACCCCAGAAGCGCTGGACGACTTCGCGGATGGCGGAGGTCGACCACTTGTTGTCGGCCGTTGCGGTCGGCATGAACAAGTAAGTTAACGACGCAAGGCGGTGGGGGCCACGCCGGAATCGGAACGCGGCGCTGGCATTGCGGGGAGGTTTCGTGGATAAGTCGAAGCGTGAGTTGGGAGACGTACGTCACGCTGGGTGTCCTGCTGGGGATCGTGGTCGGGCTGATCCGCGCGCCGCACATGGCGGATTTCATCTTCGTCGGGGCGGTGGTGCTGCTTGCGGCGGTCGGCGTGATTTCGCCGGGCGAGGCGTTCGCCGGGTTTACGAACGACGGCGTGTTGACGATCGCGGCACTGTTTATCGTGGCGGCGGGGATTGTCGAGACGGGGCTTGTGGCGGCAGTGTCGCAGCGGTTGCTGGGAACCACGGGGGATGCGCGGACGGCGCTTCGACGGTTCCTGCCGCCTGTGATCGGGTTGTCGGCATTCTTGAACAACACGACGGTTGTGGCGATGTGCATACCGGCGCTGTTGGACTGGTCGCGGAAGCGGCGGATCGCGGCGTCGAAGCTGCTGCTGCCGCTGTCGTACGCGGCGATCCTGGGCGGGGTGTGCACGTTGATCGGGACGAGCACGAACCTGGTTGTGCACGGCTTGCTCAAGTCGGCGGGGATGCCGGGCTTCGGGATGTGGGAGCTGGGCAAGGCGGGGATTCCGATCGCGGCGGCGGGGGCGCTGCTGCTGATCTGGGCCGGGCCGCGATTACTGCCGGATCGCAAAGAGTTTCTCGAACAACTGGGCGAGAGCCGGCGCGAGTTCCTGGTTGAGATGCTTGTGCGGCCGGACTGCCCGCTGATCGGGAAGACGATCGAGGTTGCGGGACTGCGGCATTTGCCGGGGCTGTTTCTGATCGAGATCGAGCGCGGCGGACATCGGATCGCGCCGGTCGAGCCGAACGAGCCGCTGGAGGCGGTGGATCGGCTGGTGTTTACGGGCGTCGTGTCGACGATCGTCGACTTGCAGAAAATCCCCGGGCTTGTGCCCGCGGGGGATGACGCGGCGGTGTTTGATCCGGCGACGCGGTCGGACTTATGCGAGGCGGTGATCAGCTCATCGAGCCCACTGATCGGGCGGGGCGTACGCGAGGCGAACTTTCGGACGACGCACAACGCGGCGGTGATCGCCGTTCATCGAAATGGCGTGCGGCTGACGCAGAAGATCGGGGACATCGTGTTGCGGCCGGGGGATACGTTGCTGTTGCTCACAGGGCCGGGATTCGTGCGGGCGCATCGGAACAATCCGGATTTTTACCTCGTGAGCGAGGCCGGAGACGCCGCGCCGCTGCGGCATCGCAAGGCGGGACTGGCGGCGGCGATTGCGACGGCGATGGTGGTGCTGCTGACGCTGCCAGACTTGCTCGCGCCGCTCGGGGTTTCCGGGACGATGGCGTCGATGCTGGCGGATCGTCGTGTGATCATCGCGTTCCTGGCGGCGGGGGCGATGCTGGCGACAGGTTGCGTGTCGTTTGGGGCGGCGCGGCGGTCGATCGAGTGGCCGGTGCTGGTGATGATTGCGGCGGCGATCGGCCTGAGCAAGGCGATGGACGCGAGCGGATCGGCGGCGCTGCTGGCGAAGCTGGTGGTGGGCGCGGCGCAAACCGCGGGGCCGATTGGCGTGCTGGCGACGATCTATCTTTTGACTTGGGCATTGACGGAACTCATGTCGAACAATGCGGCGGCGGCGCTGATGTTTCCGATTGCGCTGGCGACGGCGGCACAGTTCGGGATCAACGCGCGACCGCTGGTGGTGGCGGTCACGATCGCGGCGTCGGGCGGGTTCATTTTCCCGGCGGGATACCAGACGCATCTGATGGTATTCGGGCCGGGGGGGTATCGGCTTGTGGATTTTGTGAAGATGGGTGTGCCGATGACGGTGCTGTGGTTCGTCGTGGCGATGGCGACGATTCCGCTCTTCTGGCCGATCCGGGGATAGGGCGTGGCGCTCGCATCGAGACGAGCCGGTTCGCTCGCAACTGTCCGTGATTGCTGGCGGTATAAGCGGTCGTGGGCGGATCGCGCCGCGAGGTTCTATGATTTCGATGATGACTCCGACAACTCGACGCTATCGGTGGCTTGCGCTGGCGGTGATTTCGCTTGCGCCGCTTTCGTGTACAGGGCTTCTCGGTCCGCGCGATCAGGGTCGCAAATCTGACCCGGTCGCAGCGAAGACGGAGGAGTACGACGCGGCGGTTCGCTCGACGGCGGAGCAGCAAAGCAAGACGGGCGATCACAAATATCCGGCCGCGACGACGCCGACGCACAGCAGTTCGGGCGCGACGACGACGCGGCCGGCGAAGGCGGTGTGGGCGGACGACGGTGTGGGGCCGGCGGGGTTGATGCCGAAGCCAATGGAGTTGGCGGGGCCGGTGTGGTCGCGCGGGCCAGCGCAGCCGACGGCGACGATTCCCTACTACATTCGGGGCGAGCACACTTCGACCGGATATGTGCCGGGGTCCTACCTTCGCGAGAGCAATTACATTCGGGGAGAATGGACGCCGGCGGGTTACGTACCGGGGAATTACCGCGGTGAGAGTGACAACTACATTCGCGGGGAGTGGACGTCGGCGGGGTACGTTCGCGGGAACTACCGCAGCGAGCCCCTGTTTCAGCAGCCGGTGATGCTGACCACGCTGCCGCCTTCGGGGAGCCAGTCGCCGGCGTATCACTATCCTTGAGCGGCGTCGAACGCTTTCAGCGACGCAATCACTTCGTTCACCAGTATCACTTCCAATTGATCCAGGTCGACGCTTCGGCCCAGTTTGTCCTGCAACGTCGCAGCCGGCATCCGCAGTGCGCCAACCAGTGATGACGCGGTGAAGTTCGCGTTGATGCCGACACCGATGATCACGCAGCGCGGGCCGGTGTCGAGGATCGATTGACAGAGCACGCCGGCGAGTTTCGTTTCTTGAACCAGCACGTCATTGGGCCATTTCACGCGGCAGTCGAGCCCAGCGGCGGCGCGGAGCGAGCGGCTTACGGCTTCGGCGATGATCGGCGTGAGGGCTTCGTAGCGGTCGGGCGGGAGTGACATCGGCCAGGCGATGGAGAGCCAGAGGCCGCCGAGTGGACTTTGCCAATGGCGGCCGTCGCGGCCGATGCCGGCAGTTTGGGTGTTTGCACGGATGACGATCGGGTGGTTATTTGGGGCTTGCGCTTTCCAGCGGCGCTGGGCTTCGAGATTGGTGGAGTCGATCGAATCGAGGTGAACGATGTTCACGCATTGCACCACCGGGCTTGCGCCCGGTGCTCGGATGACGGTCACCGACGGCGGTCGAGCGGCGTGTAGTCGCGGTTGGCGGGGCCGGTGTAGCGGCTGCGCGGTCGGATGATGCGGTTGTGCTCGTGCTGCTCGATGTAGTGGGCGCACCAGCCGGTGACGCGCGAGGCGACGAAGAGCGGGGTGTAGATGTCGACGGGGAGGCCCATAAAGTAGTAGACCATGCCGCAGGGGTAATCGAGATTGGGGTAGAGGCCCTTGGCGTCGAGGACCATCTTCTTGACGAGATGCCAGATGTCGACGCGGGTTCTTTCGTTTTTCATTCGGCCGAGTTCGTCGACGTGTTTTTCGAGGATGCGGGCGCGGTGATCGCCGGTCTTGTAGACGCGGTGTCCAAAGCCCATGATGAGCTTCTTGTTTTTGAAGGAGTCTTCGACGAAGGCGCGGGCCTGATCGACCGACTTGAGCGGTTCGAGCATCTTGACGACTTCTTCGTTTGCACCGCCGTGGAGCGGGCCCTTGAGGGTGCCGATGGCGGCGACGATGGAGGACCACTGGTCGCTGAGGGTGCTGGCGCAGACGCGGGCGGCGAAGGTCGAGGCGTTGAACTCGTGCTCGGCGTAGAGGATGAAGGTCAGGTTGAGAATCTTTTCGTCGAGCGGGGTCGGCGTGCGGCCGAAGGCGAGGTGGTAGAACTGGGCCGCGTGCGAGAGGCCGGGCTTGGGGTCGATGAGTGGTTTGCCTTCGAGCAGCCGCATGCGAGCGGCGATCATCGTCGGTATGACGGCGAGGATGACGGCGGCTTCGCTGCGGAGCTTGCCAAGCTTGGCGTCTTCCTTGATGTCGAAGTGGGCCCGCATCGAGACGGCCGTGCGGAGCATGTCCATGCCCTGGACGTGGCGCGGGATGTTGCGGATGACGTCGATGACCTGCGGCGGCAGCCTGCGGTGGTCGTCGACGTAGCGGGTAAAGTGGGAGAGCTGGTCGCGGGTCGGCAGACTGTCATGAAGGAGGAGGTAGGCGACTTCCTCAAATGAGGCGTGGTCCGCGAGCTGGTCGATCGGGTAGCCGCGATAGGCCAAACTGTCCTGCTGGACGGCTGAGACGGCGGTTTCGCCGGCGATCACTCCTTCGAGTCCGGGGTGGTATGCTTCGGTGGTGGTAGACATAGGCCTCCTCGCAGCAAACAGGCGTCGAATCGGGCGATTGACGCGATGAATAGAGTTTAGTGCAAATGCGAAATAGGGCAACCCGGCGGGCTGCTGGCCTGCTGAAATCGGTGAATCATGGCGGATGAAGCGTGGGCCATCGGGGTCGATCTGGGGGGTACGAAGATCGAGACAGCGTTGGTGGACGCGGCGGGGGCGGTTCGGGAGAAGATTCGCCGGCCGACGCCAGTGGCGGCCGGGGCGGCGGGGGTGCGAGCGGCGATTGGCGCGATGGTTCGGGAGGTGCGGGATAAGGCGAACGGGCCGGTGGCGGGGGTCGGCGTAGGCGTGGCGGGACAGGTTGAGCGCGGCACCGGGGTCGTGCGTGCGGCGCCGAACCTGCGTTGGCATGACGAGCCGTTCGCGGCGCGGCTGTCGGCGGATGTGGGGATGCCGGTGGCGGTGGATAACGATGTACGGATCGCGACGTGGGGCGAATGGTTGAATGGAGCCGGGCGGGGTTGCGACGACCTGGTTTGTATTTTCGTCGGCACGGGCGTCGGCGGCGGGATCGTGAGCGGTGGGCGGATGTTGAGCGGACCGGCGAATACGGCGGGAGAGCTGGGGCACTTTCCGATCGATTTCAATGGGCCGGCGTGTCACTGCAACGCGCGCGGGTGTCTCGAGGCATTTGCGGGTGGTTGGGCGATTGCGCGGCAGGCGCAGGCGGCGATCGCCGGAGATGCCGCGGGCGGTGCGACGATGTTGAAGATTGCCGGCGGGCGGATTGAGGCGGTGACCGGCGCGGTCGTGGGGCAAGCGGTGCGCGGAGGCGATCATCTCGCGAAGCAAGTGATGGCAAACGTCGGTCGTGCGCTCGCGGCGGGCGTGACGGGAATCGTGAATGCGCTGAATCCGGCGCGGGTGATTCTTGGTGGCGGAGTGATCGAGGGAAGCCCGGAATTGGTGGATGTTGTCGCGGCGGGCGTGCGAGAGAGTGCGCTGTCGGCGGCCGCGGCGGCGGTGACGGTGGTGCGGGCGGCGCTGGGGAATGACGCGGGTGTCGTTGGAGCGGCGGCGTATCTGCGTCGCGAAGTCGGAAGCGAAAGCGCGCGATCGTGACGCACGGAGGATGGGGCCTGCGATTGCGTCGGCGGGCGGCTTGCGGATAATGCAGCGCCATCCGGAGGCCCGGGGCCGAGATGAAAATCGGAATTGCGACGGATCACGGCGGGTTCGAGATGAAGCAGGGGCTTCTGGCGCGGCTGCGCGCGGCGGGGCACGAGGTGACCGATTTCGGCGCGACACAACTCACGTCGACCGACGATTATCCGGATTTTGTGATTCCGCTGTCTGAGGCCGTTGGCAGCGGGCGGCTGGAGCGCGGGGTTGCCGTGTGCGGCAGCGGCGTCGGGGCGTGCGTTGTCGCAAACAAGGTTCGGAACGTGCGGGCGTGCCTGATCCACGATGAGTTTTCGGCGCGGCAGGGTGTGGAAGACGACGACATGAACGTAATCTGCTTCGGCGGACGCGTGATGGACGAGCCGACGGCGTGGAAGCTGACGCAGATCTTCCTGGCGGCGAAGTTCAGCGGGGCGGAACGACACGCGCGGCGGCTGGCTAAAGTGAATGCGCTGGAGGCAAAGCGATGAAAGAGAATCCACTGGTCAAGCTTCATACGTTCGGGCAGTCGATCTGGCAGGATTTCATCCGGCGGGACATGCTCGCACCGGGCGGGAAAATGCAGCAGTTGATCGAGCAGGACGCGATCATGGGGGTCACGTCGAATCCGGCGATTTTTGAGAAGGCGATCGACGGCAGCAAGGATTACGACGACGACATTCGGAAGCTGGCGCGGCAGGGAAAAAGCGTCGAAGAGATATATGAGACGCTGACGGTTGAGGACGTCACGCGGTGTGCGGACATTTTTCGCGGCGTATACGACAAGACCGATGGCGGCGACGGATTCGTGAGTCTGGAGGTGTCGCCACATCTTGCGAACGACACGGCAGGGACGCTGGTCGAAGCGAGGCGACTGTGGGGCAAGCTGAAGCATCCGAACGTGTTTATCAAGGTTCCGGCGACGCGGCCGGGGTTGGCGGCGATTCAGCAGCTCATCAGCGAGGGGATCAACGTCAACGTGACGCTGCTGTTCGGATTGAAGCGGTATGAGGATGTGCTGGAAGCATACATCAGCGGGCTGGAAAAGCTGGCGGCCAGCGGCAAGCCGATCAACCGGACGGCGTCGGTGGCGAGCTTCTTTTTGAGCCGAATTGACTCGCTGCTCGATCCACGGCTGGAGAAGCTGGCGGCGGCCGGCGGAACGAACGGGGCGATCGCAAAGGGTTTGCAGGGCAAGATCGCGATCGCGAGCGCGAAGCAGGCGTATCAGATCTACAAGCGCGTGATGGCGGGCGAGCGGTGGAAGAAGCTGGCAGCGAAGGGGGCGAAGCCGCAGCGGTTGCTGTGGGCGAGCACGAGCACGAAGAACAAGGCGTACAGCGACGTGATGTATGTCGAGGCGCTGATCGGACCGCAGACGGTGAATACGGCGCCGCCCGAGACGATCGACGCCTATCGCGACCACGGCAACCCGGCGGCGCGGCTGGAGCTGGACGTGCCGGCGACGGCGGAACACCTGAAGCAGCTTGCGGCAGTCGGAATCGATCTGGCAGCGGCGACGCAAGAGCTTGAGAACGAAGGCGTGGCGAAGTTCGTCGAGCCGTACGAGAAACTGTTCGGGGCGCTACGGACGAAGATTGCCGCGAGTAAGGCTTGAGGGGGCGTGAGAGGCGGACAAGTCGCGATGGAAAACTCAAAGCGTTCGGAACCAACGGTCGTCGTCATCTTTGGCGCCAGCGGCGATCTGACGTCGCGGAAGCTGCTGCCGGCGCTGTTCAATCTTTACCTCGACAAGCTATTGCCCAATCGGTTGTCGGTGGTCGGGATCGACCGTACGGCGAAGAGCGACGAAGAGTTCCGCAGGTTGATGCGGGACGCAGTCGACAAGTTTTCGCGGCGCGGGAAGGCGGCCGACGGGCCGTGGAGCGAGTTTGCCGGTGATTTGCACACGCTGGCGGGCGATTTCGGCGACAAGGCGACGTTTCAGAAGCTGGCAGACATCATCAATGCGAAGAAGAAAGAGTGGGGGAGCGACGTCGGACTGCTGTTCTATCTGGCAACGCCGCCGTCGGTGATGGAGATGATCGCGAAGGGGCTGGGCGATGCGGGGCTCACGGCCGATCGGAACAGATCGCGAATCGTATGCGAGAAGCCGTTCGGGCGCGACCTGGATTCGGCGAAGGACCTCAATGCCAAGCTGCTGAGCGTATTTACCGAGAAGCAGATTTACCGAATCGACCACTATCTCGGGAAGGACACGGTTCAGAACATTCTGGCGTTTCGGTTTGCGAACTCCCTGATGGAGCCGTTGTGGAACAGGCGGTACATCGACCACGTGCAGATCACGGTGGCGGAGGAGGTCGGGGTCGAGCATCGCGGCGGCTACTACGAGAAGTCGGGCGCGTTGCGCGACATGATTCAGAACCACCTGATGCAGCTTCTATGCTACGTCGCGATGGAGTGTCCGGTCTCGTTCGCAGCGGATGAGATTCGGAACAAAAAGGTGGACGTGCTGCGGGCGATCCGGCCGATTCGGATGGAGCACGTTCACGAGCATGCGGTCCGCGGCCAATATGACGCGGGGTGGTTCCGCGGGACGCAAGTGCCGGCGTATCGGAGCGAGCCGGGGGTCAGCCCGGAGTCGAGCACCGAAACGTTCGCAGCGGTGCGGTTGCAGATCGACAACTGGCGGTGGCATGGCGTGCCGTTCTACATGCGGTCGGGCAAGCGACTGCCGTCGCGGGTTTCGGAGATCGTGATCCAGTTCCGGCCGGTGCCGCACCTGCTGTTTCCGCCGACGACCGTGCCGGATATTCAGCCGAATCGGCTGGTGCTGCGGATTCAGCCGGACGAAGGCATTTGGATGCGGATTCAGGCGAAGCAGCCGGGGTCACCGATGCGGCTTCAGGCGGTGGCGATGAACTTTCTGTACAAGGAAGCGTTCAAGTCGCCGGAGCCGGAGGCGTATGAGACGTTGCTGCTGGACGTCATTCTCGGCGATGCGACGCAGTTCATGCGGGCGGACCAGGTGGAGGCGGCGTGGGAGGTCGTGATGCCGATCATCACGGCGTGGGAGAACGTGCCGCCGACGGATTTCCCGAACTATGCGGCCGGATCGTGGGGGCCGGATTCGGCGGTGACGCTGCTGGCGCGCGACGGGCGGAACTGGTGGGTTCCGGACATGCGCGAAAACTCACACGGATAGCACGATGGCGACACGGGTATTCGCTGATGCGGATGCGCTGATGCGCGGCGCGGCGGAGTTTTTTGTCGAGCACGCCGGCCGGGCGATTTCGAAGCATGGGCGGTTCAGCGTTGCGTTGTCGGGCGGAAATACGCCGAAGCGGGCGTACGAAATTCTGGCTACGGAGGCGTATCGGAGCCGGGTGGATTGGGGGCGCGTGCATTTCTTCTGGGGGGACGAGCGATGCGTTCCGCCGGACGATTCACGAAGCAACTATCGGATGACGCGCGAGGCGCTGCTGGATCATCTTTCGCTCAAGCCGGAGCAGGTGCACCGAGTTCGCGGGGAGCTGCCGCCGCCGGAAGGCGCGAAGGATTACGAGTCGGCGCTGGCGTCGTATTTCGGGGCGGGGCCGGTGCGATTTGACTTGGTGCTGCTGGGGCTGGGAACCAACGGACACACGGCTTCGCTATTCCCGAAGACGCCGGTGCTGCACGAACTGAAGCGGCGGGCGGCCGAGGTGTACGTTGCGGAGCTGGACATGTGGCGGGTGACGCTGACAGCGCCGGTGCTGAACGCGGCGGCGACGGCGGCGTTTCTCGTGTCGGGGGCGGATAAGGCGGATGCCGTGCGCGAGATTCTCTGCGGACCGCGCGATCCGGAGCGGCTGCCGGCACAACTCATCCGGCCTGAGACGGGCGAGTGCGTCTGGCTGCTGGATGCGCCCGCTGCCGCGCGGCTGAAATAGGCGACGGCGGCCGCTTGGTCGTTGACTTGTCACCATCGGCAGTTAGTCTTGCGGCCGCGCTGATTCGGCTCGTGCGGCGCGCCTTGCGCCCAGTCTGTGAACGGATTCGAGACACGCGATGGCCGCCGTTGCACGGCTTGTTGTGCTCACTCTGACGATTGCGGGGGCCGCGCCGGCTTCGGCCGCGAACCTTTCTATGTTTGATCCGGCCGGGCCGTCGGCGGAGTCGATTCGCGAACTGTTAATGTTGGTGTCGGCGATCGCGGCGGTGATATTTATCGTCGTCATCGGCACGCTGATTTATTGCATTGTTCGGTTCCGCGAGCGAGCGGGGACACGCTCGGCTGAGCCGCCGCAGATCTACGGGAGCAATCCGATCGAGACGGCGTGGACGGTGGGGCCGATTCTGATCGTGTTCGTGCTGACGCTGGTGATCATTCGGACGGTGGTCGAGGCGCGGCAGGCCGATCCGCAACCGGGGGCGCTGACGGTCCGGGTGATCGGGCATCAGTGGTGGTGGGAGTTTCAGTATCCCGAGCAGGGCGTCGTCGCGGCGAACGAGATGCACATCCCGGTGAGCAGCCCGAAGCAGCGGCAGCCGATCCATCTTCAACTCGAGTCGGCTGATGTGATTCATAGCTTCTGGATGCCGCGGCTGGCGGGAAAAACGGATCTCATTCCGGGGCGCGTCAACAACATGTGGATCGAGGGGACGTCGCCCGGCCTGTTTCACGGTCAGTGCGCGGAGTTTTGCGGGACGCAGCACGCGAACATGCTGATTCGCGTGGTGGTGGAGTCGCGCGAGGAGTTTGACCGCTGGGCGGCGGATCAGCGGCGGCCGGCGGTCGACGACGCGGCCGTCGGTGCGGGACGGTCGCTGTTCATGACGAAGACGTGCGCGAACTGCCATACGATTCGCGGGTCGCCGGCGCATGCCACGGTCGGGCCCGATCTGACGCACTTGAAGAGTCGCGAGACGATCGCGGCGTGCGAGCTGCCGAATACGCGGGCGAACCTGGAACGATGGCTGGCCGATCCGGCGGCGGTCAAGCCGGGTTGCCGGATGCCAAATCTTAATCTGCCGAAGGCGGAGATCGATGCGATCGTGTCGTACCTGGAGACGCTGCGCTAGGCGGTTGAGATATGACGACTGTGCCGATCCATGCCGACCTGGGACGCCGCGATCTTCCGTCGGCGCTGCACGGCTGGGTGACGACGGTCGATCACAAGCGGATCGGCGTGATGTATATCGTCTGCACGCTGCTGTTTTTCGGGATCGGCGGGATCGAAGCGCTCGTGATGCGGTGGCAGCTTACGCGGCCGCAGGCGGGGGTGGTCAGCCCGGAGACGTTTAACCAGCTTTTCACGATGCACGGCACGACGATGATTTTTTTTGTCGTGATGCCGCTGTTACTGGGCGGGTTCGGCAATTATCTCGTGCCGCTGATGATCGGGGCGCGGGACATGGCGTTTCCGCGGCTGAACGCGATGAGTTTCTGGCTGTTCCTGTTCGGCGGGCTGCTGACGTACTTCAGCTTTCTAGCGGGCGGGGCGCCGAGTATTGGTTGGTTCGCGTACGCGCCGCTGACGGAATACGCGTTTTCGCGAGGGACGAGCACGGACTATTGGATTCTCGGGCTGCTTGTGGCGGGCGTGGGGACCGTGGCTGGGGCGATCAATCTGGCGGCGACGATTTTGGCGATGCGCGCGCCGGGGATGACGCTCGGGCGGCTGCCGCTGTTTGTCTGGATGATGCTGGTCGACGCGATCCTGGTGCTGTTCGCGATGCCGCCGTTGACGGCGGCGCAGATCATGCTGCTGCTCGATCGGATGCTGGGGGCGCACTTTTTTGATACGCAGGCGGGCGGGTCGGCGCTGCTGTGGCAGCACCTGTTCTGGTTCTTCGGGCACCCGGAAGTCTACATCATGGTGTTGCCGGCGTTCGGCATGATCTCGGAGATGGTGCCGGTTTTCTCGCGGAAGGTGATCTTCGGGTACGAGTCGGTGGCGATCGCGACGGTGGCGATCGGCTTCATCAGCTTCGGCGTGTGGGCGCACCACATGTTCGCGGTAGGGATGAGTTCGACTCTCGATTCGATCTTCGCGGGGGCGAGCATGCTGATCGCCGTGCCGACCGGGATCAAGATTTTCAATTGGGTGGCGACGTTGTACGGCGGTCGGCTGCAGATGTCGTCGCCGATGCTGTTCTCGCTCGGATTCCTGGGGATGTTCGTGATCGGCGGACTGACGGGGATCATGCTGGCGTCGGTGCCGATCGACTGGCAGGTGACGGACAGTTACTTCGTCGTGGCGCATTTTCACTGGGTGCTGTTCGGCGGGACGCTGTTCGCGGTCATGGGCGGGTTCTACTACTGGTATCCGAAGGTGACGGGGCGGCTGATGAGCGAGCGGCTCGCGAAGTGGCACTTCTGGCTGCAACTGCTCGGGTTCATCCTGACGTTCGGGCCGATGCACTTTGCCGGGATGCTGGGGATGCCGCGGCGGGTGTACACGTATCTGCCGGGGCGCGGTTGGGAAATCTGGAATCAGCTTTCGACGATCGGGGCGCTTGTGCTGCTGGTGGCGTTCAGCTTGTTCTTTGTGAACCTGTTTGTGTCGCTGCGGCGCGGGGCTGCGTCGGGCGATGACCCGTGGGATGCGTGGACGCTGGAGTGGGCGTGCGCGTCGCCGCCGCCGGTTTACAACTTTGAGCAGGCCCCGGCGGTACGGAGCAGACGGCCGTTGTGGGACGCCAAGCATCCGGAAGATCCGGACTGGAAGCACGAATGAACGGTGGCAGCGTTGCGATAGCCGGCGATCCGGTCGCGGGGAACTTCGACCGCGGCAAAGCGGGGATGGTCTGCTTTCTGTGCACCGAGGCGGCGTTCTTCAGCACGCTCATCGTCGCGTACATCACGTTTATCGGGAAGAGCAGCAGCGGGCCGACGCCGGGCGCTTCGCTGAGCTTGACGCTGGCGATTGTCAATTCGGCGTTTCTGTTGAGCAGCAGCGGGACGATGATGGCGGCGGAGCGCGGTCTGGCACGTGGCGGGCTCGGGGCGTTTCGCTTCTGGTTGCTTGTGACGATGGCGTTGGCGGTCGGTTTCTTGTTTACGACCGGCGTGGAATGGAAGAACCTGATCGTCAACGACGGCCTGACAATCAGCCGGAACCTGTTTGGAACGACTTACTTCACGCTGCTCGGGTTTCATGCGGCGCACGTCACGCTCGGGTTGACGGCGATGGCGATCTTTCAGGCGACGGTGTCGCGGATTCGGCCGCCGGAGCGGGCGGCGAGACTGGTCGAATTGTTGGCGTGGTACTGGCATTTTGTGGATGGCGTGTGGGTGGCGATCTTTCTGGTGGTGTATGTCGTCGGGCGGTGAGCAACACGAGACCGATTCGGTGGAGATGCCGGCCGGGACGGCGCACCCGCTGACGATTGCGCTCGGCCTGACGCTGCTGGCTGCTGGGCTGGTGACACAGCCGGTCGTGTCGGTCGTCGGGCTAGGACTTTGTTTGTTTGCCGCCGTCGGATGGTGTCGACAGGCGTTCACGGCGGCGGGTGAGACGCGCGTGCCGGTCGTACCGCGCGAGCGGGTAATCGCGCCGCCCGCGCGGCCGGTGATGGCGCTGCGCGAGGGAATGCCGGGCCACCGCATGCGGGTGCCGGAGAAGGTGCATCCGTATTCTGCGGGGGCGAAGGGCGGCGTGGTTGGCGGGGTGGTCATGGCGGGGACGGCGCTGCTGTATGGCGTGCTGACGGGACGGGGCATCTGGTATCCGGTCAATTTGCTGGCGGCGATGGTGATGCCGCGGCTGGTCGATGCGAGCGTGCCGCAGTTGCAGCAGTTCCATGCGTCGGCGTTCGTCGTGGCATTCTTCATTCATGGCGTGGCGTCGATGCTGGTCGGCTTAATGTTTGGGATTCTGCTGCCGACGCTGCCGCGCGGGCCGGTGCTGTGGGGCGGCGTGATTGCGCCACTGCTCTGGACGGGCGGGATTCACGCGTTCATGGGGGTGATCAATCCCGTGTTGAACGAACTTGTCGACTGGAAGTGGTTTCTTGCGTCGCAGGTTGCGTATGGGCTCACCGTGGGGATCGTCGTTGTACGTTCCGAAAAAGTCTACGTGACGCAGCGCGTGAAAGGCGATTCAACGGCGTGATTGCACGAATGCGACAACTCCGTCGGCTGGCGGTCGCGCTCGCGGCCGTAATCGCGGCCGGGTGCGATCCGCCGAAGTACGCGAACCGTCCGCTGCGGCCGGGCGAGGTACTCGACTTCTCCCGCCTATATGCGCAAAACTGCGCGGGCTGTCATGGTGCGGACGGGCGGCTTGGGCCGGCGCTGCCGTTGAATGATTCCATGTTCCTGGCGATTGCTTCCGACTCGGAGCTACGGCAGGTGATTGAGGCCGGGCGGGCCGGGACACCGATGTCGGGGTTTGCGCGGGCGAACGGTGGCGCGTTGACGCCGAAGCAGATCGACGTGCTCGTGAGTGGGATTCGTTCGAAGTGGGGTGCGGCGACAAGCCAGCCCTCAGGCCCGCTGCCTGCATATGTTTCATCAAGCAAGGGCAACGCGGCGGCGGGGGCGGCGGTGTTCGAGCGGACGTGCGCGGCGTGCCATGGCGCCGGAGGCGTCGGGCCGTCGAAGGCGGGGCCGTTGAACGTACCGGCGTTTCTGTCACTGGTGAGCGACCAGGCACTGCGGAGGATCGTCATCACCGGCCGGCCGGACCTGGGGATGCCGGACTATCGGCATGTGGCGGATGGATCGCCGCATCCGGCGGCGTTGAGCATGGCGGAGATCGACGATGTCGCGGCGCTGCTGGCGTCGTGGCGTACGGCGGCGGCGGCACGCGTGGCGGACGTGACGGGAGCGAAGCGATGACACACGGACCGACGCATCCCGGCGATCCGCCGGTGATCGAGGACGGAGATTCGAGCGATCGGCGCGGCGTGCTGAAGCTCCTGAGCATCGGGCTGGGGGCGCTGGCAGCGGCGGCGGCGGGCGTGCCGATTCTTGGATACTTCATCGGTCCGGTCACACGAATGCTGCGAGACAAGTGGGTGGCGCTGGGCAGCGTTGATGAGTTCAAGGTGAACCAGACGCGATTGGTGGATTTTGAGAATCCCGACCATCGGCCGTGGGATGGCGTGAGCGGGAGGTCGGCGGCATACGTGCGACGGACCGGGCCAAACGAGTTCAAGGTGTTCGCGATCAACTGCACGCACCTGGGGTGTCCGGTGTCGTGGTTTCCGCAGTCGGGGTTGTTTATGTGTCCGTGTCACGGCGGCATCTACTACGAGAATGGGGCGCGGGCGTCGGGGCCGCCGCCGCACGGTCTTTACGAATATGCCTGGCGAATTACCGATGGCAAGTTGCAGATATTGACCGGCCACCTGCCGACTTTGAACGACCCGCCGGATAAGGCCGGAGAGAAACAGGCGTGAGACCGGGCGTTCGACGAGTCCTGGATTGGCTTGAGGAGCGGCTCGGCGTCGCGGCTGCGCTCGGGCCGATCCTGCGCCATCGGACGCCGCGCGGGGCGAAGTGGTGGTACGTCTTTGGCAGCGCGACGCTGACATTGTTTCTGCTGCAGGTGGCGACGGGAATCTGCCTGGCGATGGTGTATGTGCCGTCGGGCGAGCAGGCGTACGAGAGCTTGCAGTACCTCAATTACACGCAGCCGCTGGGGTGGTTTCTGCGGGCGATGCACAACACGGCGGCGGGCGGCATGGTGGTCATGCTCGTCGTTCACATGACGCAAGTGTTCTTGATGGGGGCGTACAAGTATCCGCGCGAGCTGACGTGGCTGTTTGGCGTGGGCTTGCTGGCGATCACGCTGGGGATGGCGTTTTCCGGGCAGGTGCTGCGGTGGGACCAGGATGCGTATTGGGGCGTGGGTGTCGGGGCATCGATGGCCGGGCGGTTGCCACTAGTCGGTCCGTACGTGGTGAAGATGCTGTGCTCGGGGCCGACGATCGGCGGTGAGACGCTGAGCCGGTTTTTTGCGCTGCACGTTTTCGTACTGCCGGGGTTGCTGATCACACTTGTCGCCGGGCACTTGTATTTGGTGCTCCGGTTGGGGATTTCATCGCCGCCGGTGGCGGGGCGTCCGGTCGATCCGCGGACGTATCACGAGGAGTACGAGAAGGAACTGGAGAGCGGTGTTCCGTTTTATCCGAACCCGGTGCGGCGCGACATGATCTTTTCGGCGCTGACGGTACTGGTGATCGTGGTGCTGGCGGCGGTGATCGGGCCGAAGGGGCCGGGCGAGCCGCCCGATCCGACGATCATCACGGCGGAGCCGCGGCCGGACTGGTACTTCCTGCCGCTGTTCGGATTGCTGGCGTTGCTGCCACCGGGACTTGAGACTCCGGCGATCTTCGGCATTCCCGGAGTCATCGGGCTTGTGCTGGTGTTGATTCCGTTTGTGGGAAGCAAGGGTGAGCGGCATCCGAAACGGCGTCCGGTGGCCGTGCTGTCGGTCGTGATGTTCTTTACGGTTGCGGGCGTGCTCGGTTGGCTGGGCAATACGTCGCCGTGGTCGCCGGTGATGGATGCGTGGAGCGGGCTGCCGGTTCCGGAGCGAATGGTGAAGCGCCTCAAGCCGCTCGAGTTGCAGGGGGCGGCGGTGTTTCAAGTGAAGACATGCCGGAATTGCCATGCGCTCGACAGCAGCGGCGGGCGGCGCGGGCCGGACCTGACCGACGTGGCGACGAAGCTCTCGCGCGATGAACTGATCCGGCAGGTCATCCAGGGCGGCGGGTTGATGCCCGCGTTTGGGACGCAACTGACGCCGTCCGAGATCGACGCGATGGTGGCGTTTCTTGAGACGCTGCGGCCGGAGGGGCAGCCGGCGGCGCGCGATCCGACGTTGAGCGAACGCTGACGTCGGGCGGGCGGGGTGAGCACGATGGACCCGACGATGGGGGCGATTGTGTCGGCGTGGCCGCTGGGCGGGTGGTCGACTGCTGCGCTGATCGTTACGGGTCTGGTTTACGTGAGCGGGTGGCGGAAGCTGCGGCGGGGGAACGCGCCGCGCGTCGGCGGGCGCGAACTGGGGGCGTTTCTCGGCGGGCTGGTTGCGATTTTTGTGGCGCTGGAGTCGCCGGTCGAGCCACTGGCTTCGGTGATGCTGACGATGCACATGGTGCAGCATCTGTTGCTGATTCTCGTGGCGGCGCCGTTGATTGTGCTGGGGGCGCCGGAGGTGCCCCTGCTGGTCGGGCTGCCGGATTCGATTCGGCGAAGCTGGGTTTTGCCGATTGTGGGGGCGGCGAGCGTTCGCGCGGCGGGGCGATGGCTGACGCGGCCGGTTGTGGCGTGGGTGATCAGCACGGTGGTCGTGTGGTTCTGGCACGTTCCGGCGCTGTACGAGCTGGCGCTGCGCGATCCGCGGTGGCATTACGTCGAGCATGCGAGCTTTCTGCTCAGCGCGATCCTGTTCTGGTGGGTGGTTATTGAGCCGTTCCCAAGTCGGCCGCGCGTGGCAAACTGGGTGGTCGTGCCGTACCTGTTTCTGGCGGGCGTGCAGGGCGGGTTGCTGGCAGCGCTGCTGACGTTTGCGGATCGGGTCATCTATCCGCACTACGCGGCGATGCCGCGCTTGTGGGGGCTGTCGGCACTGGCGGATCAATCGCTGGCGGGGGCGATCATGTGGGTGAGCGGGATTGTGGGGTATCTCGTTCCTCTGGCAGGGCTCGGATCGCGGTTACTTTACGGAAGCGGACGCAGGAGCGTGGCGGTGCGTCGATCCACGACGATTGCGTTGCCGGTGTTGAAGCGCGAGGCGACGGGGTTGCTCGATCTGGTGCGCGTGCCCGTACTTGGGCGATTTCTGAAGTGGCGATTTGCGCGGCGGTCGATGCAGGCAGTCATGCTGCTGCTTGCGGCGGCTGTGATCGGCGATGGATTTCGAGGTCCCCAAGTTGCGCCGCTGAACCTGGCGGGAACGCTGCCGTGGATTCACTGGCGCGGTTTGCTGGTGATCGGGTTGCTGGGGGTCGGGAACCTGTTCTGCATGGCGTGTCCGTTCACGCTGCCGAGAGCGCTGGCGCGGCGGTGGCTGCCGGAGGGGCGGGAGTGGCCGAGGTGGCTGCGGACGAAGTGGGCGGCGGTGGGGTTGCTGCTCTTATTTTTCATCGTGTACGAGGCGGGGGATCTGTGGGCGCGGCCGTGGTGGACGGCGGCGATTGCGCCGAGTTTCCTTGTCGCGGCGTTTGTCGTCGATGGGGTTTTTCGCGGCGGGACGTTTTGCAAGTATGTCTGTCCGATCGGACAGTTCAACTTTGTCCAATCGCTTGTTTCGCCGTTCGATGTTCGCGTGCGTTCGGCGAGCGTCTGTGGCGAATGCCGCACGCGCGAGTGCATCCGAGGCAGTTCTGCCGCTTCGGGCTGCGAAATGGGACTCTTTCTGCCGCGCAAGGGCGGCAATTTCGATTGCACGCTGTGTCTCGACTGTGTTTACGCGTGCCCGCATGACAATGTCGGGATCTTTGCGGTTACGCCGGGCGTGGATCTGTGGACTGATCGGCTGCGTTCGGGGATCGGGCGACTGAGCCGGCGGGCAGACATTGCGGCGCTCGTGCTGTTGCTGGTGTTTGCCGCGTTCGTCAATGCAGCGGGGATGGTCGGGCCGGTGATGGAGTGGGAGGAGGCGGTCGCAGCGGGGCTTGGGATTCGCAGCCGGGCGGTCGTTGTGACGATGCTTTATCTGGTTTGCTTGTTGATCGTGCCGCTGGGGGTAGTGGCAGCGGCGGCGAGTGTCGGCGAGTGGATGAGCGGTGGGCGCGAAGGGTGGCGTGCGTCGGCGACGCGGAATGCCTTCGCGTTTGTGCCGCTGGGCTTCGCGATGTGGCTGGCGCATTACGGGTTTCACTTTGCGACGAGCGCGCGGGCGGTTGTGCCGGCGGCGCGGCGGTTTGTGGCCGATCTCGGGATGCTTGGGGCGGAAGCAGTCGATTCGATCTGCAACTGCTGCGGCGAGCCGGCAGATTGGCTGCTGCGGGCCGAGATAGTCGCGCTGGATGTCGGTCTGATGATGTCGCTGTACGCGGCGTATCGGATTGCGCGGCAGCGGCAGGGCGAGCGTGGCCGGGTCCTGAGGGCTGTCGCGCCGTGGGCGGCGTTGATGGTGTGCCTGTTTGGCGCGGGGATCTGGATTTTGTTTCAGCCGATGCAGATGCGTGGGACGGCGGGGGTGAGTGGATGAGAACTCATGCGGTTGCGATTGTGCTGACCGGAGTGGGTTGGGCTGCGTCCATGGCGCGGGCCGACGGCGGGAGCGTGCGGTGGTCTGGCATGTCCGGGCCGTATCGCGTGTGTGTTCTGACGTCGCCGGAGCCGCTGCGGGTCGGACCGGTCGAAGTGAGCGTGGTGGTTCAGTGCGCCGCGACGGGCGTGCCGATCGATGATCCGGGCGTGGAAGTTCGGCTCGAACCGATCGGGGGTGACGGTGTGTTGATCCGCGAGGCGAATCGTCAGGCGTCGTCCACCGGGCTGTTTCAGACGGCCGCTTTCGAACTCGATCGATCGGGACGCTGGCTGGTCGAGGTCCGCATCGACGGGCCGCTGGGCGAAAGTACAGTTGCGACCGAAGTGGCCGTCTCGGAGCGCATGCCGCGCTGGCTCGACCTGGCCGGGTGGATTGCGTTTCCGGTGCTACCGATCGGATTGTTTGTTGCACGCGAGTATCGACGCGGGCGGCGGCGTTGACGCATCGGCATCGGCGGCGATACTTCAAGAGACGAATCACGCGATCGAGTTCAACTGGACATGTTTGCCGCATTCATCACACTTGCCGGCGGGTTGATCCTTCTGCTGATTGGAGCTGAGCGGCTCGTGTCGGGGGTGTCCGCGCTCGCGGCGTCGTTCGGGGTTCCGCCGCTGGTTATCGCGATGACGGTCGTCGCGGTCGGCACCAGCACGCCGGAGATTGTGGTAAACGTCGTTTCGGCCCGGCACGGTGAGACGGGGTTGGCTTTTGGGAACATCGTCGGGGCGTGCACGATCAATATCGCATTCGTGCTCGGGTTGACCGCCATCATTCGCCCGCTGACGGTCGAACCGTCGATGATCACTCGCGAGATTCCGCTGATGCTGCTGGCGGTTGGCGCGGTATTCGTGCTTTCGCACGATCGGGCGGTGGGCGACGGGTCGTCCGACGTGTTAAATCATGCCGATGGGCTGATGCTTCTGCTGCTGTTCGGCATGTTTGTGTACACGTCGGTGATGCAGGTGCTCGCGCGGCGTAAGACGGATCCATTTGTGGCGGAAGCCGCGGAGATGCCCAAACCGCGCGTGCATCGGCGCGGCGTCGATCTGCTGTTTACGGTGGGCGGCGTTGTCGCGGTGGCGTTCGGCGGGCGGCTGACCGTCCGCGGGGCGGTGGCGCTCGCGGAGGGGCTGGGAATTCCGGAAGTGGTCATCGGTCTGACGGTTGTGTCGTTTGGTACGACGCTGCCGGAACTCACAACATCAATCCTGGCCGCGCGGCGAGGTCACAGCGACATCGCGCTGGGCAACGTCGTCGGCTCCAACATCGTCAACATCTTTTTCATCGGCGGACTGGTCGCGGCGATCCATCCGATGCCGGTGCCTCCGGGGGGACACACCGATCTGCTCTTCATGACACTGATGTGTTTCGCGCTGCTGCCGGTGGCGATTCGAGGGCCGCGGAAGATCACGCGCGTTGAGGGCGCCGTGCTGCTGACCTCGTATCTGGGGTATATCGGCTATCGACTGTATCACGCGCTGACGGTCGCATCGGCGGTCTGAGTGCGTTCCGACCGAATCGGCCGCGCGGTACACTCATTCCATGATGATCGGGGCCGACATTCCACGGGTCGATGGGCTGGACAAGCTCGCCGGCCGGGCCGCGTACGTTGACGATGTCGCGATCCCCGGTGTGTGGCACGGCGGCACGATTCGCAGTCATGTCGCCCGCGGGCGGATCAAGGCCGTTCATTTCGATCCGGCGGTCAAGTGGGATGAGTTTGTCGTTGTCGATCATCGGGACATCGGCGGGCCGAATCAGATCAAGCTGATCGATGTGGATCAGCCGGCGCTGGCGGCGGGGGAAGTGCGGCACAAGTATGAGGCGATATTGCTCATCGCGCATCGTTCGATACACAAGCTCCGCGATGCGCTGCGGGCGGTGCGGGTGGAGATCGAGCCGTTGCCGGCCGTGCTCGATCCGCGGACGGTGCTGACGCCGGAGCTGATTCAGTACAAACACGACAAC
Organism: uncultured Planctomycetaceae bacterium; assembly: GCA_964549445.1. Classification (GTDB taxonomy): domain Bacteria; phylum Planctomycetota; class Phycisphaerae; order UBA1845; family UTPLA1; genus SpSt-539. The sequence continues at coordinate 11,936 of CAZJVS010000012.1, read as the reverse complement.
GTTTTGAAGCACATCGAGATTCAAAAGGGGGAGATTGGGCCGGCATTTGCGAAGGCGGCGCACGTTGTTGAGGGTGAGTATGTCACCGGGGCACAGGAACACGTCTATCTGGAAACGCAGGGCATGGCGGCGTGGGTTGAGGGCGGCCGGATGGTCGTCCGCGGCTCGATGCAGTGCCCGTACTACGTGCTGGATGGGTTGACGCACTTTTTCGGTCGGCCGCGCGAGGCGTTTCGGGTGATCCAGGCGCCGGTGGGGGGTGGATTCGGCGGCAAGGAGGATTTTCCGTCGCTGCTGGCGGTGCATGCCGTGCTGCTAGCTGAGAAGGCCGGGGCGCCGGTGAAGATCATCTACGACCGGCAGGAGGACATGGCGGCGACGACGAAGCGGCATCCGAGCCGGGTGCGGCATCGAACGGCGCTGGACCGCGACGGGCGGCTGCTGGCGATGGAGATCGACGTGCTGATGGATGGCGGAGCGTATGTGACGCTGTCGCCGGTGGTGCTAAGTCGGGGGTGCATCCATGCGGCGGGGCCGTACGCGTGCGAGAACATTTCGGTGCGCGGCGAGGCGAAGCTGACGAACTCGCCGCCATACGGGGCGTTTCGCGGGTTTGGCGCGCCGCAGACACTGTTCGCGATCGAGCGGCACATGGATGTGATCGCCGAGCGGATCGGGATTGACCCGGTCGAACTGCGGCGGCGGAATCTTGTTCGCGAGGGGCAGACGCTGGCGACGGGCCAGGTGGTGAAGGATGGCACTGATCTCGTGGCGCTGCAGGGCCGAGCGCTCGAACTGGCGAAGTACGAGGAACGGCGGCGCGATCATGCTGAGTGCAATCTCACGCATCCGTACCTCCGGCGCGGTATCGGCTTTGCGACGTTTCAACATGGGGCGGGATTCACCGGCGGTGGCGAGACGTATCTTGCGTCGGAGGTGTGGATCAACGGCTTGCCGGATGGGAGCGTTGAGCTGTTGACGGCACAGACCGACATGGGGCAGGGGACGACGACAATCCTGTCGCAGATCGTTGCCGAGCGGCTCGGGCTGGCGGCGGATCAGGTGCGAATCGCGACGCCGGATACGTCGCTGGTGCCGAACAGCGGACCGACGGTGGCGAGCCGGACGGCGATGGTGGTCGGGCGGCTGGTGGAGAAGGCGTGTGACGACTTGCGGCAGCGTGCTGGAGCGACGAATCCATCGGCGAGCACGGCCGATGCGATCGTCGCTTGGTACCGGGCGCAGCCGGGTGAGAAGCTCGTCGGCCGCTCGAAGTATCAGAAGCCGGAGTCGATTCAGTGGGACGACAAGACGTATCGGGGCGATGCGTATGCGTGCTATTCGTGGTCGACGCACGTGGCAGAGGTTGAAGTCGATCTGCGGACCTATCGGGCGCGAGTGACGGACTATGTCGCATTGCAGGAGGTCGGGCGGGTGTTGAATCCGACGCTGGCGACCGGACAAATCGCGGGCGGGGTCGTGCAGGGGATCGGCTGGGCGCTGTACGAGGATGTCGTGCTCGAAGACGGAGCGATGAAGAATTGCCAGATGACCAACTATGTCATCCCGTCGGCGAGCGACCTGCCGCCGATTCGGGTTTATTTCGACGAGTCGCGGTCGCCGATTGGCCCGGGCGGGGCGAAGGGGATCGGCGAACTGCCGATGGATGGGCCGGGGCCGGCGATCGCAAATGCGCTGTCGCGTGCGGTTGGCGCGGCGGTGAATGAAATCCCCGCGACGCCTGAGCGATTGATGGTTACGCTGGAGGCGAAGCGTGGATAGGATTGACCTGACGTTCACGCTGAACGGCCGGGCCGAGACGCGCAGCGTGGCGATGGACGCCCGCCTGCTCGACGTCCTTCGCTATGACTTTGGCTGTCCGGGCACGAAGGAGGGGTGCGGCGAGGGCGAATGCGGGGCATGCACGGTTTTTCTCGACGGGCTGCCGGTCAATTCGTGTCTTGTGCCGGCGTTCCAGGCGGCGGGGCGGAAGGTTGAGACGATTGAGTCGACGCCGCCGGAGATTCTGGCGACGCTGAACATGACGGGCACGTCGCAATGCGGGGCATGCACGCCGGGCGTGGTCATGTCGATCCGGTGGATGCTCGAGCATCCGGGGGTCGCCGACACGTTTACGCTTCGCGAGTTCATGAGCGGGAACCTGTGCCGGTGTACGGGGTATGACGGGATTATCGCGGGCTTGGAGCGGTTGCTTGCAGCGAGGCACGGAGGCACGAAGGCACGAAGTCACGAAGAGCGAGGGGGTTGAACTTGCGCGTGTTAACGCCCAAATCGCTCGACGAAGCGCTCGGACTAATGGCGGGCTCGCCGACGCCGACGCCTGTGGCAGGCGGGACGGATTTGCTGGTTTCGTGGCACCATCGGGCCAAGGAGACGCTTGCGCTGCTCGATCTGTCCCGGTTGGGCGGGCAGCTTTCGGCGATGCGGCTGACAGACGAGTTTCTGGAACTCGGGGCGCTGACGACGTACTGGGATGTGATCGAGTCGGCGGAGGTTTCGCGGGCGTTTCCGCTTTTGGCCGAGGCGGCGCGACAGGTCGGGGCGGTGCAGATTCAGACGCGCGGGACGTGGGCAGGGAACATCGGCAATGCGTCTCCCGCGGCTGATGGCGTGCCGGTGATGATGGCGTATGACGCGACTTTGGTGCTGCAATCGAAGGGCGGCCGGCGCGAGGTGGCGCTTGACGCTTACTACACGGGGTACAAGAAGACGGTGCGGCGGGCGGATGAGCTGATCGTTGCGATTCGCATGCCGCGGCGGAGCCGTGACGTGGAGTGGTTTGAGAAAGTCGGGGCGCGGGCGGCGCAGACGATTACGAAGGTCGGGGTCGCGGTCGTGCATGATGCTGAGGGCTGGCGCGTTGTGGCCAATAGCGTCGCGCCGTTTGTATGCCGGTGCCGGAAGTTTGAGGCGGCGCTGGAACAGGGTCGGAAGTTTGCCACGCCCGAGCAGATTCGCGAAATCATCCGAGAGGATGTTTCACCCATCGATGACATGCGCTCGACGGCGGCGTACCGTGAGTCGGTCTTGAGCCGCGTGCTCTTTCATCATCTGGCCGGAAACGTCTAACGCTCGCCGCGGCCGATCCACTTTTCGACATGGGTCGGGGAATACGAACGCATGCGTTCGAGCATGCGCGAGGGTTCGGATTCGACGAGGATCATCCCGCGGTGCTCGGGCTTGAAGAGCTGCTGTTCGACGGCGTGGTCGAGGAAGGCGATCAGCTTGTCGTAGTAGCCGGCGACGTTGAGCAGGCCGCAGGGCTTGCGGTGAATGCCGAGCTGTGCCCAGGTGGTGATTTCCAGGATTTCCTCGAAGGTGCCAAGGCCGCCGGGCATGGCGACGAAGGCGTCGGAGCGGTCGGCCATCAGGGCTTTTCGCTGGTGCATCGAATCGACGATGTGCAGTTCGGTCAGGCCGGCGTGGGCGAGTTCCTTGACTGCCAGGCCGTGGGGGATGACGCCGACGACCTTGCCGCCGGCAGCGAGGGTTGCATCGGCGATGACACCCATCAGTCCGACGTTGCCGCCGCCGTAGACGAGGGTGATCTGTTCGCGGGCGAGTTGTTCGCCGAACTGACGTGCGGTAGTGGCGAATGCGGGGTTGGCGCCGTGACTGGAACCGCAGAAGACCGCGAGCGCGCGAATGGGCTGGGACATGCGGCGACTGTGTCGGGGGAGGTGCGTCAGGACAAGCTGGACGCTGCGATGTTGAATGGACCTTCGACGCGCGTCGGGGGATCGGTGCGGCGGATCTGGATCAGTTCGGCGGCGATGCTGACGGCGATTTCGGGGACGGTGACGCTGCCGATCTTCAGGCCGATCGGCGAGTGAACGCGGGCGAGTTTGGCGGGGTCGACGCCGAGGGCGACGAGGTCGTCGAAGATCAGCTTCACTTTGCGCTTGCTGCCGATCATGCCGATGTAGCGGGCCGGTGAGTCGATGACGGCGTGGAGGGCGGCTTCGTCGTGATTGTGGCCGCGCGTGACGACGACGACGAAGGTTCCGGGGCCGATCGGCCAGTCGCGGAGCGTTTTTTCGATGTCGCCGACGATCGGCTTGATCGGCGGCGGGAATTTTTCGTGGTTGGCGAAGTCGCCGCGGTCGTCGATGACGCTGACATCGAAATCGAGACCAACGGCGAGTTTGGCGAGGGCGGCGCCGACGTGGCCGGCGCCGGCGATGACCAGGCGGGCGGGGGCTTCGATGTGCAGGCGGTATTCGTTTGCGCGTCCCTCGTGCGGCACACGGATCGAGACGCTGGCCGGCTGCTGAAGTTCGAGGGCGTTTCGGGCGTCGGCGAACGGCCGGGCGGTCGGGGCGTCGGCGATCGACTGTACGGCCACGAGCATGTTGCCGCCGCAGATCAGGCCGTCGTCCCAGCCGTAGTCGTGGTCGAGCGAGAACTTGAGGAGGCCCGACTCGCCGCGGCGGAGCATTTCGAAGGCCTGCTTGCGAACCTCGGCCTCCACGCAGCCGCCTCCGAGCGTGCCTTCGGTGGTCATGTTTTCGTGGAGCAGGAGCGTTGCTCCGGCGGATTGGGGCGTTGAGCCGCTTGTGCCGACGACGGTGCAGAGGGCGACGCGGCGGCCATGCTCAAGCTGGCGGACGAGGGAGTCGAAGAGTGATGCAAACGAGTGCATGGGATCGCCGCGACCGAGCGGTCAGCCCTTCTTTCCGAGAATTGCCTTCGCTGCCGGTGAGTCCTTCATCGGCAGCGTGAAGCGGTGGAACTTTTCGTATTTGGCCAGCGCGCCGGCTACCGCCGGGGCGGTGGGGACGAGGCCGATTTCGGCTACGCCGCGGGCGCCGTAGGGGCATTCGGGGTCGGGCTCTTCGATGAGGATGAGTTCGATCTCGGGCATGTGGTGGGCGCGGAGCACGCCGCACGATTTGACGTCGTCGGTCACGAGGCGGCCGTGGTCGTAGACCATCTCCTCGGTGAGGGCGTAGCCGAGGCCCATGTGGATGGAGCCCTCGAGCTGGCCTTCGAGGAGCGTTGGGTTCATGACGCGGCCGACATCGTGGGCGGCGACGAATTTCTTGAGCTTGCCGTCGTCGTCGAGGATGCAGACCTGGGTGGCGAAACCGTAGGTGAGATGTGTCTTGGGGTCGGGGACGTGGGCGCCGAATTTGTCGGTCGGGTAGCACTTCCATTCGCCGAGGAATTTGCGGCCGGCGAAATCACGTAGGAGATCGGCGCGGGTGCGCGTGCCCGGGTACAGACGTGCCTCGTCGTCCAGTGCTGAGTTTAGTTTCTTGCACGCATCAATCACGGCGTGGCAGGTCAACACGGTTCCGCGGCTGCCGGTGGTCTGGCCGCTGTCATTTGGGTCGACGGTGTCGCAGCAGGCGGTGAACTGTTTGGCGGAAAAGCCGGTTTCGTGCACGGCGGTCTGGATGGCGACGGTGAAGAGGCCCTGGCCCATCTCGGTATGGCCGGTGCGGAGCGTGATCGTGCCGCTTTTCTCGATGGTCAGACTGGCGCGGCCGAGTTCGGGGAGGCCGTTGCCGATGCCGACGTTTTTGATGCCGCAGGCGATGCCGGCGTACTTGGCCGAGCGGTAGATGTCTTTGACGGCTTCAAGAGTTTTTCGCAGGCCGAAGGGCTTGGTGAGACGCTGGCCGGTGCAGAAGCGGTCGCCCGGTTCGAGGATGTTTCGTGAGCGGATTTCCCAGCCGTCGATGCCGACTTTTTCGGCGAGGATGTCGAGGGCCCCCTCGATGGCGTATGCAGACTGGTTGGCGCCGAAGCCGCGCATGGCGCCGTTCGGCGGGTTGTTGGTGTAGACGGCGAGCGATTCGATGTCGATGCTTTCGCAGCGATAGGGGCCGATGGCGTGGCCGGCGGCGCGCTCGAGGACTTTCGCGCCGACCGATGCATATGCGCCCTTGTCGCCGACGATTCGGGCTCGCACGGCGGTCAGGCGGCCGTCCGCGTCGCAGCCGACCTTGAGCGAAATGCGAACGGGGTGGCGCTTCGGATGGAGGCGCAACGATTCCTCGCGGGTCAGGACGCACTTGACCGGCTTTTTCACGAGCCATGCGGCGAGTGCGGTCTGGGCCTGGACCGACATGTCTTCCTTGCCGCCGAATGCGCCGCCGTTCGAGACTAATTCGGCGGATAGCCGTTCAATCGGCCAGCCCATCATCTTTGCGATCTGCCGCCGGTCGTCGAAGATGCCCTGACCCTGCGTGAGGATGTGCAGGCCGTCGCCCTTTGGAAATGCGATCGATGCTTCCGGCTCGAGATACATGTGCTCGATGCACTGCGTCTGCCAGGTGTGCTCGACGACGTGGGCGGATTTCGTGAACGCCGCCGCCGGGTCGCCGCGAAGCAGCGCCGCCTGCGACAGCAGGTTTCCGTTCGGGTGGATCTTGGGGGCATTGGGCTTCAGGGCCGCTTCGGTTGTTGTGATGGGTTGGCGGACTTCGTAGTCAATGTCGATGAGGGCTGCCGCGCGGCGGGCGGTCTGCATGTCGGTCGCGACGACGAAGGCCAGCATGTCTCCGACGTAGCGCGTTTCTTCGCCCTCGGCGACGAAGACCGGCCAGTCGGGCGTGATGAGACCGACGTAGCGGTCGCCGGGTACGTCTCTTGCGGTCACGACTCGCACGACGCCGTGGACGGCCAGCGCGGCGTCGGGGTTGATGCGGCGGACAAGTGCCCGTGGGTGATCGCTCAGCCGTGGGGCGGCAAAAACCATGCCGGGAATCTTGATGTCGTCGATGAAGCGCCGCGAGCCGAGAGTCGCTTCGTGGCCGGTGAAGCGGGGGAGCCGTTCGCCGACTTTGCCGATGCAGCCGTTTTCGGGCATGGGCTCGCCACCGCGGACCTTCGCGAGCAGGTCGATGGCGTCGACGATCTTGGTGTAGCCAGTGCAGCGGCAGAGGTGGGCGCGCAATTCGTTGCTGATTTCGTCGCGGGTGGGGCTGCCGTTCTTTTCGCAGAGGGCGTGGGCCCGCATCGCGATGCCGGGTATGCAAAAGCCGCACTGAACGCCGCCGGCGTGAACGAAGCAATCGGCGATCTGCTTGCGGGTTTCGTCGGGCAGGCCTTCGAGCGTCGTGACAGACTTGCCGGCGGCGCTGGTCGCCTTCATGGTGCATGTCAGCCGGGGCTTGCCGTCGATCAGCACCGTACAGCAGCCGCATTGGCCCATCGGCTCGCAGCCGTTCTTGGGCGAGACGATGTCGAATGTCTCGCGGAGGACGGTCAGCAGCGAGAGTTCGGGGTCGGCGTCGGTCGAGACCGGGTGACCGTTGAGGGAAAAGGAGATCGTCTGCGCGACCGGGAGTTTTTGGACAGGCTTGTGCGGGACGACCGCCATGTTTCACCGCTGTTATTGTACGTTTCCTGGCGACAAAACCGCAACCTTTGCGGCGTCATGCGATGCAACCCTCGTTGTTCGCGGCGCGCCGAACAGCTACATTGAATCGACGTCAGGACACCCGATTCTATGGCCGAACTCGTCCCTGCCCCGTTTGCAGACCTGGTCACGCGGTTATTTATCGAGCCTCAGAAGCAGGACGCTGTTTTTGAGCTGCCGCGGCGCAAGTGGTACTTGCCGCAGCCGGGCGGGCCGGATTTGAGCGTCCGATTGCACGGGCAGGTGGCGGGGAATCCATCCGGTCCGGCGGCCGGGCCGCACACGCAGATGGCCCAGAACATATTGCTGTCGTATGTGGCGGGCGGGCGGATTCTCGAACTTAAGACGGTGCAGGTGAATGATCGACTGACGATCGGGCGGCCGTGCATCGACATGACCAACGTGGGCTACAACATCGAGTGGTCGCAGGAACTGCTCGTTGAGGACTCACTTCGCGAGTACGCGGCCGGGGCGATGCTGGTCGAGATGTTCCGGCGAAGCCGCGAGTTGAGCGGCGGTCTGCTGGATGGGCCGGCGGGGGAAGTGATCTATGACACGAGCGTGGGCTACGACCTGAAGGGGATTCGGGGCGAAAAGGTTCGCGGGTTTCTGGCGGGGATGCGCGACGCTTCGCGGCAGATCGAGAAGCTGCGCGGCGAGATACCGGCGCGGTTCAGCGCGGCGCGAGACATGGAGTATCCCAACCGACTGTCGGACAGCATCACGCTGTCGACCTTTCATGGCTGTCCGGCCGACGAGATTGAGAAGATCAGCGAGTTTTTGATTGGCGAGTGCGATTTTGACGTGATCGTGAAGATGAATCCGCCGACGCTTGGGCGGGAGAAGCTGGAGCACCTGCTTTACGAGGTGCTCGGGTACATCGAGTTGAAGGTGAATCCGAAGGCGTACGGGGCGGCGATTTCGTTTGCGGAGTCGCTGCAACTTTGCGAACGGCTGACGCGGTTTGGCGCGGCGCGCGGGCGGCGGGTGGGATTCAAGTTCAGCAATACGCTGGAGGTCGTGAACGAGCGGAGTTTCTTCCCATCGTCGGAGAAGATCATGTATCTCTCCGGTCAGCCGCTGCATGTCATTACGCTGACGCTGACGGATGAGTTCCGCCGCGCGGTGGGTCCGGATGTGCCGATTTCGTTCTCGGCGGGCGTTGATGCGCAGAACTTTCCGCTGTGCGTGGCGTGCGGGTTTGTGCCCATCACGATCAGCACGGATCTGTTGCGGCCCGGCGGGTACGGCCGGTTGCCGGGATACATGGAGCGGCTGGCGGCGGAGATGAAGAAGGTCGGGGCGGGGTCGGTCGATGAGTTTGTCCTGAAGCGATTCGGTCTTGAGCATGAGGCACGGAGGCACGAAGGCACGGAGGCACGAAGGGAGTCGATCGTACGACGAGCCGGGTGGCTGAATACCGCGATGGCCGCGGAGATGGCGCGGAAGGATCCCCGGTATCGGGCCGAGAAGAACCGGGCTGTTCCTAAGCGGATCGATTCGCATCTCGAGACGTTTGATTGCATTACGTGCGACAAGTGTCTGCCGGTTTGTCCGAACGCGGCGAACTTCGCGTATCCGACGCCGAAGATCGCGTTTGAGTTTGACGACATCGTGGTTTCCAGCGACGGCCGCTGGCGGGCGGGCGAGCGGCGACGGTTTGCGATCGAGGAGTCGATGCAGATTGCGAACTACGCGGATTTCTGCAATGAGTGCGGCAACTGCGACACGTTTTGTCCGGAGTATGGCGGGCCGTACATCAAGAAGCCCGGCTTTTACGGGAGCGTGGAGTCGTGGCGGCGGGCCGCGCCGCGGGATGGGTTCGTGGTCGGCGTCGACTGGATTCGGGGGCGGATCAAGGGACGGGAGTTTGAGTTGGCGTTCGAGACAGATTGCCGGCTCTTTCGCGACGGCAACGTCGAGCTACGCGTGGCGACGGATGAGCACACCGTTCGTGGGGTCCGTGTCTTGGACGGATCAGACGGCGAGCGGACGGTCAACATGTGGGCGTATCACACGATGCGGCACCTCCACCGCGGAGTACTGGAGGGCAGCCGCATCAATCAGGTAAATGCGGCGCTGATCGCCGCGGACGCTCACCGTTTCGGGTTGCAGGCATAGGAATCGCCGGTTCGGCTTCGAGTATCCCGCGACGTTCGATGACCGTCGCGGTTCGGAATTGGAGTCGATTATGGCCGCGAAGATCTTCGTCGTCGTCCCGGCCGCCGGTCGGTCGCGGCGGATGGGGAGTGATAAGCAACTGCTTGATGTTGGCGGGAGGCCGATGGTGTTGGCGGTGCTTGAGTCGGTGGCGGGCGGTGATGTTGCGGGCGTGGCGCTGGTCACGCATCGGGCGATTGGTGACGCGCTGCCATTGCCGCTGCCGCCGGGCGTGTTTGTTGTGCGGAATGACAATCCCGCGACTGAGATGATTGACTCGATACGGCTGGGGTTGCGGGCGTGGCGACAGCGCGAGCGGCTCGCAGCGAGCGACGGGTTTCTGATCTGTCCGGCCGATCAGCCCGGGGTTTCGACGGCCGATGTTGGTGCCTGCATCGCTGCGTTTCGCGCGTCCTCGGATCGGATTGTGATCGCAGAGTACGCCGGGAAGCGCGGGCATCCGATCATTTTTCCGGTCGCGATGACCGAGTTTGTTGAGTCGGTCGTGTGCGACGGTGGGTTGAATGCGCTGCCGCGTGCGCATGCAGGGCGCGTGACGGTCGTCGCGTGTGCGTCGCGCGGGGTTATCCGAGACATCGACACACCCGACGACTACGCGCGGGGAACGGGCGGCGGTTAGGCCGGGAACGAGCCCATGCGCTTCCAGAGTTCGCTTGCGACGTTGAGGGCGGCCGTGCGGGTGGCGGCTTCGTCGCGGGCGAGGACAGCTCGATCGCGGACGGCCCACTGGCCGTTGACCACTACATGCGCAACGTTGGCGGAGTTCATGGCGAACAGAAAATGTCCGGGGAGATTGTCGAATGTGAGCGGCGTCGCCGGGATGTAGTCGGTCACCACGACGTCGGCCGCGGCGTTTTCATCGAGTCTTCCGAGCGTGATGCCGAGCGACTGGGATGCACGGCGAGCCGAGGCCGCGAGCATGGCGATGACCGCCGCGGGCGAAAGCCCGGCGTGCTGGTGACGCGCGATGAACCAGGCGTGTTTTGCCTCGGCGAACATGTCGGCGCCGATGCCGTCGGTGCCGAGCATGATCGGGCAGCGGAACGAGGCGACCGGGGCGTAGCCGACGGCGTTGTTCATGTTGGAGCGTGGGTTGTGGGCCATTGTGAGGCCGGATTCGTTCACCTTTGCGATTGCGTCCGAAGCGAGGTGAGTGCCGTGGGCGAAGATCGACTCGCGGCGGAGCAGGTCGTGTTTCGCGAGACGGTCGATGAGCGCGAGGTTGTATTTTTCGCGGCATTCTTGTTCGTCGCAGGGGTCTTCGGCGACATGGATGTGGACGCCGGATTTGTAGTCGGCGGCGAGTCTCGCGAGGGCTGCGAGCCGCTCGTCTTCGAGCGTGAATGAGGCGTGCGCGCCGACGAGTGCGGCGAACTGGCCGTCGGCGTCCTTTTTGCAGCGTGCGAGGAAGCGCTCGTTTTCCTCGAGTCCGGCGGTCGCGCCGGGGAGGCCGTGGCGGTCGGTTGTTTCGTAGCAGAGGACGCCGCGAACGCCGATGTCGGCGAGGCCCTTGCGGATCAGGTCGAGCGAGCCGGCGATGCAGTTGGGCGAGGCGTGATGGTCGATCAGCGTGGTCGTGCCGCAACGAAGGGCGTCGATCGCACCGATGCGGGCGGACATTTCGATCGATTCGGCGTCGAGGGCCTGGTCGAGCCGCCACCAGACGAACTTGAGGATTTCGAGGAAGTTCTTTGGGGACTGCTGGGGCGGCGGTATTCCGACCGCCAACGCGGAGTAGAGGTGCGTGTGGCCGTTGACGAGGCCGGGCAGAACGACGGCGCCGCCACAGTCGACGACTTCGTCGCCGGTTGCGGGAACGAGTTTCGAGCCGCGAGCCGCGATCTTTCCGGCATCGATCCGCAGGGAGCCCTGCTCGACGCGGATCGGGTCGAGGTCGGCGAGCAGGGCGTTGGTCAGCGTTATTGGCACTGTCACTCTCGATTTGACGCCGCGGTGATTGTGCTCTCCACGGCGTCGATCGTTGGTGGAATCTCGTTCGGAGCGCCGACCGCCCGCAAAGCGCCGGCGGTGTCTTTCAGGCCGTTGCCGGTGATCATCGCGACGACCGAGGCACGCGCGTCGAGGAGGCCGCGGCGGCGCGCTTCGGCGATGCCCGCGACGGCGGCGGCGGCGGCGGGCTCGGCAAAGACTCCGGAAAGGCGCCCGGTGAGCCGTACGGCCGCCATGATCTGCTCGTCGCTGACCGTTACGTATTCGCCGTTACTGTTACGCACGGCATTGACGGCCTTGCGCCAATTTCGCGGCACGGGGCAGTTGATACTGTCGGCATAGGTGGTTCCGTCGCCGGCGCGATCGAGGCGGCCGGTCCTCATCGCCTCGGCGACCGGTGCGACGCCGGCGGCCT